>NZ_JAAXMS010000002.1:0-600000 GCF_012290005.1 Crateriforma spongiae | reverse complement strand
ATCCGCAGCTCGGTGATCGTCCCCTGGGCCTGGATGACATCTAACGAGACCGCCTTTCCGTTCGCCTCGGCCAGCCCCGTTTGCTCCTGGCCGCCGGTCAAGCCGCGACTTTGCGCGGCGGCCGTCATCTGGCGAGGGTCGGGGGTCTGCATCGGGACGCTGCCAAAGATTCAGGCGGTCAGCCGGGCGGGGCTGAAAAATTCCAAAAAGCCAACTCTTTACATAGTTATACAAGTTGTATAAATTGTCAACGTGGCAATTTCGCCCGCGTTTCAGTACCGTCACAAAATCGACGACATCGGTCCCCCAACCAGCTTCCCACCACTCCCTGTTTTCGGGTTCGCACAGCCATGGCGGTCAATCAGCAATCGGTCGAAGAAACCAAGGCACAGATCCGCGCTTTGGTGAACGAAATTGCGACGTTGTCCAAAAGTGGGGCAACGGCAGAAGAGTTCTATCCGGAGCTTTTGACCCGGATCATCACGGCCCTGGCGGCCGCCGGCGGCGCGATTTGGCTGCTGGACGAAGACCGCCAATTGAAACTGCAGTACCAGATCAACGCCGAACCATCGGTGCTGTCCAACGACAGCGAAGACGCCGCCCGGCACAATCGTTTGATCACCCGTGTGGCCAATGCGGGCCAGTCGTTGCTGGTGCCCCCGTACTCTGGAACCACCGACGGCGAAAGTGAAGGCAACCCGACGCGATATCTGTTGGTCCTCGGGGCCCTCGAGCATGACGGCCACAAGGACGGCGTGATCGAAGTCTTTCAGCGGCCCGACACCGCTCCGGACACCCAACGCGGCTATCTGCGGTTCATGCAGCAGATGTGTCAGTTGGCCGCCGAATGGTTGCGAAGCCAAAAACTGCGAACGTTGGGCGACCGCCAAACACTGTGGCAGCAATCGGATTCGTTCGCCCGCGCGGCCCACGAGTCATTGGACCTTAAAGAAACCGCGAACATCGTTGCCAACGAAGGACGGCGGTTGATCGGTTGTGACCGCGTCAGTGTGGCGATCAAGTCGGGGCGCAAGTGCAAGGTCGAAGCGATCAGCGGTCAAGACACGTTCGAAAACCGATCCAACATCGTTGCCGCCCTGAACAATTTGGCCACCCGCGTTGTCGCCGCCGGCGAACCGTTGTGGCACGACGGCAAGACCGAAGACTTGCCGCCACAGATCGAAGACGCGTTGGAAGAATACGTCGATCAGTCCTACGGCCGAAACATCGCCGTACTGCCACTGCGTGAACCGCAACGCGACATCAGCAGTGAAGAAAACGCGGCCACTGGTGCCTTGGATCGCGACAACGCGCACCGTGGCGAAGTCATCGGCGCGCTAATCGTCGAACAAATCGAAAGCGAACTTCCGCCGGAAGTGTTCCGTGCCCGCTGTGACTTGGTCTACGAACACGGCACTCGAGCGATCGCCAACTCGCTATCACACAGCAACCTTTTCCTGATGCCGGTTTGGCGGGCTCTGGGGCGTGCGACTTGGGTTTTAAAGGCTCGGACGCTGCCCAAGACCTTGGCCGTGGTGGCCGGCGTGATCGGCTTGATTCTGGCAGGCATTTTTGTACCGCTGGACTTTGACTTGGAAGCCGAAGGCACGCTGTTGCCGGAAGTCCGGCGCGAAGTCTTTGCCAACATCGACGGTGAAGTCATCGATGTTTTGGTCAAGGAGAACGACGAGGTCAAAGCCGGCCAAGTGCTGCTACGTTTGCGCAATCCTGATCTGGACATCGAAATCGCCGATCTTCAGGGACAGATTCAAACGACCTATGCGGAATTCGATCGTCTGCGGATGCAGTTGAAGGATCGCCGCAACATGGAACGCAGCGAAGCGGTCGCTTTGGAAGCCCAGACGTATGAGCTGGGAACGAAGCTGGAGATCTTGAAAAAGAAACTGGAGCTGAAGCAAGAACGCGAAGCCGACTTGGACGTCAAATCGCCGATCGACGGTACCGTGGTTTCATGGGAAGTCGAAAAAATGTTGCGGGCTCGGCCCGTGACCACCGGGCAAGTCTTGATGGAGGTCGCCGACTTGACCGAGCCGCTGTATTTGGAATTGAAGATGCCCGAGAAACGTGAGGGGCATTTGGACAATTTCATTCGCGAAAATGGTCTGAATCAATTGGACGTTGAATACATCCTGGCGTCCGATCCCGACGAAACACTTCACGCGGTCTTGCCGACCCGCCAGATCGCGTTGCGTGCCGAAGCCGATGAAGAACACGGCGCGATCATCAAGATGAAAGCAACGCCCGACCAGGACGATCTGAAAAAGCTTGATCCCAGTCCCGGCACACGCTTCACCGCCGACGTGAAATGCGGCCGACGCGCCTCCGGGTTCGTCTTGCTTCACGAAGTCTACGAGTGGGCTTGCAAGTTCTTCTTCTAGCCAACGCTGCCGATCACCGGACACGCCTGCACCCCCTACCTTCATCCGCGCCGCCCTAATCTTTCCCAGCGATATGACCATCCAACCCAAAACATCGTTGCTGTTCTTGTTGCCGGCCATGATGGCGTGCCTGTTGGTCGTCAACGGCGATGCCAGCGGCCAGGAACGTGGCAGCCTGGCCACTCCCTATACCGGGCTTGGCGGCCAGCGGTCCATGGCCGACGGTCAACTGCGTTCGGAAAACGGCTTTGTCAAGTTTCGTCGAAACATCAAGATTCCGGCCGAAGTGGAAGGCAAGCTGACCAAACTGAACATCGAAGAAGGCAGCATTGTCAAAGCCGGCGAGGTCATCGGTGTGATCGATGACCGTTCCGCACGCTTGGCCGTGGAGCTAAAGAAAGCTGAAAAGCTGGAAGCCAAGCTGAACGCCGAAAACGACATCAACCGACGTTTCGCCGTCAGCAGTCGTGAGCTTGCCGAAAAGGAAGCCGAGGCCCTTCGTGAACTGTTCCGAAAAAACGCTGCCAGCCGTTTTGAAAAAGAAAAGAAGGAACTCGAAGTCGAAAAGGCCGGTCTACAGATCGAACTTGCGGACATCGAAACCAAGGGCAACCAAATCAAATTCATCGCCCGCAGTGTGGAATTGGCGATGGCCGAACACGAATTGGATCGTCGGCAAATCAAGGCGCCGTTTGACGGCGTGATCGAAATCGAAGAACGCGATGCACAGCAGGGCGAATGGGTCCAACCGGGCAGCCCGATCGCCAGCCTGTTGCAGATGGATGAATTGAAGGTCGAAGCCGATTTGCCCGCCATCGGAACCGGCGACCGCGTTTACGCCGGTGCCCCGTGCGAAGTTTGGGTTTACGCCGATGGCAAAGACGGCGAACCGATCCGCATCAACACCCAGTTGGGCTTTGTCAGCCCTGGGATCAATAGCCTGGAAAGCTATCGCGCTTGGGCCGTGATCAAAAACCAACAGGTCGATGGACGCTGGATCATCCGGCCCGGCATGTCGGCCGACATCGTCATCAAATGATCGGCGGTCCAAGCACCGTCACTGCTCCGTTCGTCTTCTAGTTCGCCTCCCTTGCATCCTTTTCTTTGTCGTAGTTTGTCATGACCACTTTGGCCGAATCCCTGGTAAGCAGCTCGTCGCGGCCGCTGACGGTGCGCAAACGGCCGGACCTGACGGGCAGTCGGCACCATTATCAGGGTGCGGCCTATTGGGTGGTCAAAGAACCGATCGGGCTGCAATACTTCCGCTTTCATGATGAAGAATATTTCATCCTGAACATGCTGGACGGTCACGTCAGCCTGCAACAGATCAAAGACGGATTCGAGGCGCGATTCGCACCGCAAAAAATCACCTTCGGGGATCTGCAACAGTTCATCGGAATGCTGCACCGCAGTGGGCTGGTGATCAGTAATTCGCCAGGTCAGGGAAAACAGCTTCGCGAACGCGGTCGGAAAAAACGCAACAAAGAACTGTTGGGCAAATTTTCCAACATTTTTGCTATCCGTACCCGTGGTATCGACCCTGAAAAAATCTTGAACCGGCTGTTGCCGTGGTTCGGGTGGATGTTCACGGTCCCGGCGTTGTTGTTCTTTGTGGGTTTGTTTCTTACTGCGTCGTTGTTGTTGGCGACCCAGTATGAAACGGTTTATGCAAAGCTGCCCACGTTCCAGCAATTTTTTGCAGCCGACCGGTGGCTGATTCTTGCGGCGACGATGGGAGTCGTGAAAGTCATTCATGAATTCGGTCACGGGCTAAGTTGTAAGAAATTTGGTGGTGAATGCCACGAAATCGGTTTCATGCTGTTGGTGTTCACGCCGTGTCTGTATTGCAATGTTTCCGATTCATGGATGTTGCCCAATAAATGGCAGCGTGTTTGGATCGGCGCGGCTGGGATTTATGTGGAGATGATCCTGGCATCGATTGCGGCCTTCGTCTGGTTCTTCAGCGAACCTGGAACGACCGTCAATGACTTGTCGCTGAATATCATGTTCCTAAATGCCGTCAGCACGATTCTGGTCAACGGGAACCCGTTGCTGCGGTTCGACGGCTATTACATTTTGATGGACTTGCTGGAAATTCCCAACCTTCGTCAGAAGGCCACGGAAGTTCTCAAGCGATGGTTTCAAGAAACCTGCTTGGGATTGGAATTGCAAGAAGATCCATTCTTGCCCCAGCGAAATCGACTTGCCTTTGCGATGTTCACCATCGCCAGTGTGATTTATCGATGGGTGGTTGTGTTTTCGATCGTCTGGTTCGTCATGAAGGTGTTGGAACCTTATGGACTTCAGGCGGTCGGCCGGTTGTTGGCTGTGGCCGGATTCGCCGGCCTTGTGATGCAGCCCATTATTCAAACTTGGAAATTTGTTCGTACGCCTGGGAGGTTGGCAAAAGTGAAAAAGGGCCGACTGTTTGCAACGCTGGGCATCGTGGGAGCGATCCTAGCAGCGGTGGCGTACATTCCGCTTCCGCACCATATCGATTGTGCGTTTGAAATTCGTCCCAGCGAAGCTGGGTCGGTCTATGCCGCCACAACGGGACGTGTCCGCTGGACTGCACAGCCGGGCGACATCGTTTCCAAAGGCGATCCGGTTGCCGAGCTGGAGAATCCTGACCTGATCATTCGTTTGGCGGATCTTCAGGGACAAGAAGAACTTGCACGAGTCCAGCGTGCGAACCTAACGCGTCGTGCTCGAACCGATGAATCGGTCAAAGTGCAGCAGGATTATCAAGATGAGGTCCTGGCATCGATCGTCGCGCTGCGTGAAAAAACCGAAGAGGAAGTCAAGCGATTGACCGTTCGCGCGGTTCGTGACGGCCAAGTTTTGCCGCCAGCCGACAAACCATCACAAGATGCTGGCGATGGTCGTTTGCCCGGTTGGACGGGAACGCCGCTGCAACCCCACAACGTCGGTGCATTGATGACGCCGGATGATAAGATTTGTGAGATCGGCACCCCCAAGGATTATGAGGCAGTGCTGATCATCGACCAGGGCGATATTCAGCTTGTTCGTGTCGGCCAAGAGGTTGATTTGAAACTGGATTCCAAACGATTGGAAACCTTTCATGGCGAATTGACCGAGATGTCAATCAATCCGATGCAAGCAGCATCGACCAATATGTCCAGCCAAACCGGGGGCGATTTGCAAACCGAAATCGATCCGCGGACAGGTCAGATCAAACCACGCAGTGTTTCTTTCCAAGGGCGTGTCCCGATTGATTTTGATGAGACCGTGTTGAGAGCGGGCTATCGCGGATCGGCCAAGATTCATGTGGATCCAATGTCCCTGGGGCAACGCTTGTGGCGGATCATTGCCAAGACGTTCAACTTTGAATTTTAGAATGTTTGCCGAACGTTGGTTTGATCCATTTTGCGTAGTTTTTGTCTTTTGACACTTATGACGATCACTTTTTGTTTTCCACGGGGGAAAAAGGTATGACGTGCGTTGCGTCATACCCCCCGCAAGTTAGGATGGGCGGCCTCACCAATGTGATGTTTGTCCCAAGACCCATGTTTGGAGATTTTCCCAATGGCCGACGAAGCCGCCAAGACCGCCGAAGACACTCAGACCGCTGCTCCCGCTCCCGCACCGGCCGCTGAAAAGGCACAAACCCAACAGCCCGTTCAAGTCCAAGTCGAAGATGATCACGCGGTCGCCACCTACGCGAACTTTTGCCGCGTGACCGGTTCGCCCGAGGAACTGATCGTCGACTTTGGTTTGAACCCGCAACCGATCGGTGTCCCGAAGGACCCGATTCAAGTCAAGCAACGAATCATTTTGAACTTCTTCACCGCGAAGCGTCTTCTGGCCGCCTTGCAAATGTCGGTCGCCCGCCACGAGTCGGTTTTCGGCGTTCTGGAGACGGACATCAACAAGCGTGTTCGTCCGGGCCTGCAACAACAGGCTGCTCAGGCCAAGAAGGACTGAGGTCCAGCAAAATTCGATTGAATCCAATCAAAACGCACCATCGGTTTTCCGGTGGTGCGTTTTTTTTTTAGGCTCCACGCTTAGTTGTGGCGTCTACTTTGCCGCCAAGTCTTGTTCCGGCGTTTCGTTTTTCTTCAGCGGCATTTGATAACAGGCGGCCTCTTGAGCGTTACGGATGTAAAGCCGGTCGCCCACCAGTACCGGATGATTCCACGTTTTGCCATCCAGGGCTTGAAAGCGTGTGGTTTCCTGTAGCTGCTCGGGATTGGCCCGCAGCAGGACGACTTCGCCTTTTTCGGATGAAACCAATAGTTGGTCGGCGTCGGCCAGCAGGAGAACTTGGCCGTTACCGTATCGTCCGCGTTTCCATTGACGTTGGCCCGATTTCAGATCGATGCAGGCAAAGATGTTTCGGTCGAAACCATACAGGAATCCATCGGCCACCACGTAATCGTTGTAATCAGGTTTCAAATCCAATGATGTCCAACGTTCAATGGTGGACCATGTCGTGTCAGGTTCGTTCCAGATGACTTGGATCTTACGCGTGCCTTCGCCCAGGCTGGTCCCGATCAGCACCATATCGGAAACAACCAACGGCTGGATGGCGCGATAGTTTTCCACGGGCCAATCGTGCTGCCAGATGGTCGAACCGTCGGCAATGCTAACGAACTGCAGGGCTTGGTTGGTCATCATCAAGATGCCCGCGGTCCCAAAGAACTCGGCCAGTTGTGCCGAACTGTAGCTGTGGTCACCCGAAGGGACGGACCAAGCGATGCTTCCATCGATGGCTTCATAGGCCAGCAAACCCAAGTCATCTTCACCGCCGGCATGCACAATGACTTTTCCGTCGACGACCAAAGGTGAAGACGAAAATCCCCATTGTGGCGGATCGCGTCTGGCATCGTCCTTCAGGTCTCTTTCCCAACGCAGGGTACCGTCGGTGGGATCCAGTGCCATCAAGATCCCATCGGCACCCAGCGCGAACAGTCCTTCGTCGGCGTACGTTGGGGTGGCGCGTGGGCCCGCACCGCCGATGGCTTCCCAGAATCGGCTGGGATACGCGTGGGTCCAAATCGACCGGCCCGTGTCGGCGTCCAAGCACAGCACGGCTTCTTCGTCGCCACGTTGCTCTTGGGTGTAGATGCGATTACCGGCAACAGCGAACGACGACCACGCCGGACCGATTCGGTGTTTCCAAACCAGCGCCGGCGGCGTCGTGTCCCAGTCTTCCATCAGTGCCACGCCGCGAACCACGCCGTTGCGATCGGCGCCGCGGAATGCCGGCCACTGTGCATCGGCCAGCGTGATGACGTCGCCGCCATCGACAGGTTTTGTCGTTTCGCGAGACGCAAGTTCCTTCAGATAGGATTGTTCAGCGGTGGGCTGCCAACGCCACAGCAGTTGAGATTCGAACTGTCCGGTGACGCCTTCGCTTTGCTTCAGGTTCCAAAACCCGAAACCGATCGCGGCGGCAACCAGCGCGACCGGTAGACGCCATTTCGGTTGCCGTGAAAACAGGATCAGTGCAGCCGTGAATAGGGCGATGCCCGTGGGAACGACCATGATGACGGTCGCCATTCCTTGCAAAGATGGGTGCATGAACGCGATCGAAAGGACAGCGATCAAGACAAGCCCGATCAGTCCGATGGCTTTTTCACGTACGGCGGCGGCACTTCCAAAACACCACCAAATCAGGATCAACAGACAGGCCGCCGCCGGCCCCATGAAAGCCAGCATCATCATCGACAAGCTGGGCGATTCAGCCGAACCAAGGCCATATCGCAGGGCCGCCATCAATAATAGTAGTGCCGCAGCCGGCCACCAACGCAAAGGGTGGACGGTCGGTTGCGATGGCACATCGGCGGGCACCGCCGAAGTTTGTAAATCATCTGGCATGACGGTACGTCGCTGTGATGGGAAAGGGGCGGAGGAGGATAACGGTGCCGAGGCATTCGTCCGGCGATCGGACATCTTGGCAGCAGGAAAGAGATTTCGATACGTTGACCCACGCCGCTGTAACGCTTTGGATAGGATTCACCGACCGATTCGCCGCGACTTGATGAGCGTTGCGATGTTGGCGGGCACTGCGATATTGGCGGGCACTGCGATTTGCAGGGCGTCGGGCATTCGGCGGTGGCCGCGAGAACGAAACAGAAAATTCACAAACGGTGCGAGATGCAATATCCGATCGAATTGTCGTTCAAGCTGTTGACGTTTGGACAGCGTATCAGCGCGACCGATGCCAGCGGCAAGTTGTTGATGTTCGTCAAGCAGAAGATGTTTCGCTTCAAGGAACAAGTGGAGATCTTTTCCGATCAACAGCAGACACACTTATTGTTTCGCATCGACGCGGATCGCATGATCGACTTTTCAGCAAATTACCACTTTACCGATCCACAGGGAAATGATTGGGGATCGGTGCGGCGTCGCGGCATGCGATCACTTTGGTCGGCGCACTATCAGATCATTCAGGACGGCCAGGTCGACATGGAAGTCGAAGAGGAAAGTGCGATCAAAAAATTCGTCGAAAGCCTGCTGGGTGAAATTCCGATCGTCGGGATGATCTTCATCTATTTGTTGAACCCCAGCTACATCGTGCGTCGCCCCGATGGCACACCATTGCTGCGTCTGATCAAGCATCCGGCAATTTTCGAAGGCCGATTTACCTTGGAAAAGCTGTCGGAGATGCCCGAAGACGATGAACTGCGTTCGCTGTTGGCGCTGATGATGGTCGTGTTGTTGGAACGCCGTCGAGGCTAGGTGTTTGACCTGTCGTTTACATCAACAACAGAAACGTAAAGCCGGCCACCGCGGCTTCCGCTGCTACGCCCCGGCATTGAAGATGGCCATCGTCGCGACGCTGCAATGGTTCGACCGCCGGAAAGCGTTCCTGTTGGCAGCAACGACAGTCGCCCCAGGATGTGACACATCGACAATGGGGTTGCGTGGCCAGGCGGTAGGGCAGGACGGTCGTGTTGAAGACGAATCGCCACGTGCTGACGGCGTTTTGGAAGTATCCGCAGTGGTCGCCGCAACGTTCCAAAGCGACTTCTTGGAAGTACAGCGGTTGATGGCAGAACGGTTCGTGGACCCGGGAAGCAATCGGCGTGGGATAGTGCGGACTGGCCCAATATCGTTCCGGTTCTTGATCTTGCTGAAGGGCGGCAACGTTGGTCGGCACATCTTCCAGGATCGGCCGACTGTCCAAGCGTATGTCTTGGGCCGGTTTGCGAAGCTCGGCCAATCGTTGTTGCAGTCGGTCGGAATCCGCCAACGATTCTTTGGTTTCGGGTGCGGCTTCAGTGGCCACAAATTCTTTGTCGTCAGTCATCGTCGTCCAATTGCTGGAAACGTTGACCGGTGCGAAACCGCTGCTGGGCGGGTCGCCGCTGGCCCCTGACACGATCGTCACCATCAAAAAGATGACCGTTGCGAACCGCCAGCGATCGGACGTTGGATTGATTGCCGTCATACGAATGGTGCACACGACGCTAGCCTGGGTGTTTTCGTCCCACCGGCAAACATGGCGGGACCTTCACCCCGAACCATCGGTGTGAGGACGTCGTTGAATCCAGAACATTCGATTCAGCCGGCAAGGTTTACCACTGCGACGGTTTCGGCCGGCCTCAGCGGGTGATTCGCTGGCGGGGGGTGGCAGCAGCGTTCACGACGAGCAGCGGCATGCCGGGGAACCTTCTCGGTTGCGAAAGTGGCCCGCCGACGTGTCCGGGTTGCGAATTCGGTTTCACAGACAGGCTTGAGGGGATTGGAACGGGCTGTTGCGAGCCGTTTCATGGGCCTTTCTGGCATGAACCGGCCAGACGGTTTTCGTATTTTTCGGCCCCGCCAATTATGATGACTGGGCTTTCAACGACGTGATTTTCGTCCGCCCACAGCCGCTCATTTCCGAATACCCGTTTCATTCACAGGCCATCCGATGCAACCAAGCCGACGGAATCCGGGACGCTTGGCGAAATGGTGGCGACGCCGGCGGGTGGTGGCCGATGCCGCGAAGCATCCGGCCGCAGCGATGACGGGGTGGAAGCCACGGGTCCGAGTGCTGGAACGTCGTTTGGTTCTCAACGCGACTGCGGAATTGACCGCCTTGGGTGAATTGGTGATCCAGGGAGACGTCGGTAACGACTTTGTTCAAGTCCAGCATGCCGCGACTGATGATGTGCGTCTGTTCGATGCCGACGCGTCGTTGATTCCGATCCAAGTCGGGACCGATGGCGTGGGCAACCCGGTCTACGCTGATTCGATCCAGCGGTCTGAGATCACTGCTGGGTCGTTGCGGATCGACCTGGGGGCCGGTGATGATGTCGCGGTGACACCTTTGATCGACGGTTTGGACATCGACGTGACGGGCGGCGACGGCCGGGATCGTGTGGTCTTGGAATCGCCCGTCATCAACGGCAGTTCCGCCGACGAAGTGACCATCGATTCGGAGCAAGTCGTTTTGGCACCACGCTCGGGGGCCTTTGACGCCCAAGGCGATCGTCTGACGATCACGGGGCGAACGGACGTTGGCCAGCCCGATCAGTCGACGTTGGTGGATTTGGGCGACGGATCGATTCGAATCGATGGCATGTTGGTCGTCTCGGGAGACGTGACTGTTCAAGCGACCCAAGGACCGGTGGAACTGACCGGTGTATCGACCGCTGCGACGAATGTCGAAAGTTCATTGACGTTTCAACTGGGAAGCACCGTCGATCTGAACCTTGGGGATGTGGACCGATCCGTCGGGGAACCGTTGCACGATGTGACCATCCGAGGCGGCGATCAAATTCAACTGTCGGGCGATACCATCGATGTCAGTGGAAGCCTGGCGATTGACTCGCCTGATTCCAATGTCTCGATCCGTTCCGACATCACCGCGAATCAGTTCACCGTCAACGCGCGTCAGATGGAATTGGTCGACCTGCAGTTGAAGACGTCAGAAGATCTTGTGCTGTCGGTGCCGACGACGTTCGAAGGGGATGTCGATTTGGTGACCGAACAGGATCTAATCATTGAATCGGAGATGGCATCCACCGGCGGCAATGATTCCTTGCTGATTCGCTCGGGCGATTCCGTTCGCATCGAACAGGCGTTGTTGGTGCAGGGTGATTTGGATGTCGGGGCGGAGAATCAAATCATACTGACAGGTGATGTCAGCGTCGCGGACGATGTCCAACTACAGGCCACCGAAACCCTGTTGGATTCATCTTTAACGGCAAGGGACGTGACCGTGACGGGGCCGATATCGGGGACCGATGGAACCATTGACGCCGTGGACCAAATCTGGGTCGACGCATCGTCAGATCCGTTGGACCTGACGGGGTTGCATTTGAAGTCCGCTGGAATTGTGTTGGGAAACGCGACCGTCGTCCGTCTGGGGACGATGCAGGCCGAAGCACTGACCATTGGCGCACCAGCGCAACCCATTGTGGGTGATGTTCAGCAGGCGAGCGGTCAGGCGATCGACATCGATCACTTATCCGTGTATGCCGACGGGGCGATTGATCTTTCGCAGCCCGGCAACCAAATCGACATTGTGGACCAACTTGTTGCCGGTCGCTCGATTCAATTGCACAGCGATGTCGCGCTGCGGGTGGGGGCGGTGGACGCCGGCGAGAACGTCGACCTTTCGGCCCAACGTATCGATGCGATTGACGGTACCGACGCCCGAATCGACGCCAACGGATTGATTTTACGTGCCGACGAGGGCATCGGTGGTGTTACGCCGATGCGTCTGGCCGATTTGCGAACGTTGGATGCGGTCACAACCGATGGTGACATCGCTTTGGATTGGTTGGGATCGACCGATGCGGAAGTTTCGCAATTGCGGGCCGACGGCGGTTCGATCATGGTAGATCGCGACGGTGCGGGTGATCTTCGATTGGTGGACGTCAACGCATCCGGTGGGATCGATGTGGTGAATCACCAAGCGGGCCTTGTTTTGCCTGCCGGTGCAAACGTGGAATCGCCGGGGCAAGTGCGGCTGACCGCGGGCGACGCTCAGGGAAGTTTGGGCGAAATTCGCATGGAAGATGGCGCGGCAGTCATCTCCACCGAGAACGTCGTCCGGTTGTCGGCCAGTTCGGACATGACGCTGGGCACCGTGGTCAGCGGTTCAACCGATGATGACGCGATACGAGTGACAAGCGTGACTGGTGCTGTGCGCGATGCAGGCGACAGCGACATTGACCTTGTGGCCGAATCGGGCGGCGTTGTCATTCGGTCACATTCAGGGATTGGCGATGGCGACGCAATTGAGACTCAGGTGCAAACGCTTGATGGCTTTGTGTCCTCCTCCGGCGCAGTTGCGATCGACGAACAAGATTCCATTCGTATCCAACGATTGCAGACCGTCGATGGCGGGATTGACGTGCGTTCGGCGGGCACAATGGAAGCCACGCTGGTTCATTCAGAAAACCAATTCGGTTCAGACGGTGCCGATGGTTCGGCCGACAGTCGTGACATCCGCTTGGAAACCACCGGTGCAGGCAGTGATTTATTGGTCGGTCGGGTTCAAGCCGACTTGAACGCCGACGTTCGGCTGGTGTCTGCGGATGATGTGATGTCGATCGATGCTGTCGTGGGTGTTGTCGATTCACAAACGGCTTCGGTTGTCGCCGATGATTTGGTGGTGATTGCGGCCAACGATGTCGCGGATCAGGCCGAATCGATCTCGCTAACCACGGCTATCGGCGATTTGGTTGCATCGGTTGATGGAACCAATCCTGGCGATTTGCTGATCGCCGAAACCGATTCCCTTCGCTTGGCGTCTGGTGATTCTCGTGACGATTCGGGCGTCATCCGAACCGGCAACGGAGGCATCGACATCCAGGCCGCCGAAGACATCGTGATCGATGACTTTGACCCGACGAATGACGGCAACGATCGAAAAGCGGATCCAGAGATTGTTGCGGGCGGAACGTCGGGGACGATTCAGTTGCGGATGGGGGACAGCTGGATTGTCGGTGATTCGGTCCAACTTCATGCCGATGCAACCACCGGCGGAGCGGTCGATGTCGAAGCGGACACCGTTTCGCTGGGCGATGATTTTGAAATCATGACGGGGCAGGGCGTGGGGATCGCGCGCCAGTTCACGCCCTATCCGGGTGAGGGAGTCGTAGCGGATGCGTTTTATGATTTTGATTCCGTCAGCACCAATATTCTGTCTCAAGCGAACTTGAATGATGCGGAGGGAACGCTAAGCGTTGACATTGGAACCGAAGGCGAAACCGGCTTCACGTTAACGATCGACTGGGGGGCTCCGGTGGATCGTTTTCAGCGCGTCGATAATCTTCCCGGTGACGGTGCAACGGCACAGGTAAGTCATGTTTATCTTGAATCCGACATTTTGAGTTCGACATTGAATGGTCGGCAAAGTGCAACCGACCCTTTGGCGGTACGTTTTTCGGTGTCACACCACGAGTCGATTCAGATCCAGGCGGATCGCGTGTTTCAGGGCAGCGACCTGCCGCTGCAAGTCGATGGTCGACTGGTCACATCGACCGACAATCCGTTGACGCTGGACCCGGCGGGTCCGATTCTGGAAAACGGAAGAGCGTTTTTCGTGATCCCACAGGTCGACGTCCCCGTCGCATTTTTTCCTGTTCGTGATGTGATTCCCGAACCGGTGGAATTGCCCACCATTGTGCGACAGACCGAAACTACTTTTGTCACAGATGCCAGCTTTCAAACGTCCGAAAGTACATCGTTGAATGTTTCGATCAGTGATGAATACTTTCAGTTGCGAACGCTTTCGCCAGATCCCGCGTCACCGGATTTGATCGAACCGATTCGCTTGCCCGACGACATCTTGGATTTCCAGAAGCTGCAGCGGTTGTTCCAGCAGCTTCCCGATGGGGCGTATGAGATTGAATACGTCGCCGGCGACGACGACGAACGTTCCATTTTGCGCGTTGATTTGCGTGGCGGTCGTCCGGTGATTTTGAACGACGATCTCGATGGCGGTACCTTGAAGCTGACGCCGCTGGACGCCACCGACGGTTCGGATGGAAACGGCGACGAAATATCGAATTCCCAGGAGGCATCGGCTGACCCAAGCGAAGACCGGGAATCGGGTGATGCCGCAGCGGATCAGCCACCGGTCGATTCATTTTGGCCGGCTGAAGACGGGGATGCTGAATCTTTGCCGCCGGATGAAGCCCCGGTTCAACCGTTTTCCCGATCGTCCCGCTTTTTGCGTCGTATCGCCGCAGGGATTGGGGATCAAAACGCCGGCAGTTCATGATGCGATCACATGAACCCGTGCCCAATTCATCGAACATTTGTTTGTTTAGGTTAGTTTCCAATGTCTCGTGACGGTCAACGATCACCGAACGATCCGAATAAAGAACCGGGTCGACAAGATGATGATCCCAGTCGACGTCCAGAGTCATTGGATGAAACCGTTGATCTGACACAATCGGATGGCGATGGGCATCCCGGTCCTGATGGCCAAGACGTTTCCACGCCGGATGCTTCGGCGAAGGGCTCTAGCGGTGCGAAGCCCGGCGACCGCACGACCGTCGATTCGCCGGCAAGCGATCTGGATCGCACCGCGAAGCTGGATGAAACCGTTGATTTGGATGCGACCACACGTCTGGATGAAACGGTGGGGATTGATCCCGATGCGGGTACCGAATCCTCTAGCGAAGAGGACGATCTAGACGCCACCAAATCGATTGATGAAACCGTCGATTTCAGCCCAGCAAAGTTGTCGGTTCCGATGGAAGCGTTGGATGAAACCACCGATTTGAACGCGACGCGGCGGATTGATGAAACTGTCGATGTCGCTTCCGCGGCTACGGATTCGACAGATGAATCGGATCCAAATACCACCAAGCGGTTGGACGAAACCGTCGATCTGGATGCCACCAAACGCATTGATGAAACGGTCGATTTGGATGCGACCAAACGCTTGGATGAAACTGCTGGTTCGGAGACCGTCATGGCTTCGGGCCTCGTCGATCCAAGTGACGAAAATCGAACGGTGGATTTGTCCAGCGACGTGACCGCGGAATTGGACGCACCGGATTCAAAGGGTGATCCGCATTCGGGAACCGTGGACTTCGAACTGGGCGTGGACGATTCGCGTTCCGACCAGTCCACGATGGAGTACCAGGATCCCGACGATGTTCACACGATGGATGTGACGCTGGATTCGTTGGTTGTGGATCCGGCGGACGATGCGGATGGGCAACCGAGCGTCTTGGAGGACGATAATCTTGGGCAGACGATCAGCCCACGTCAGTTGAGTGAAGAAGAACAGGATTTTTGGGGACAAATTTCCGCCGAGTTCGTCGCCGACGACGCGCCCACCAAGATGAAACCGGCGATCGACCGGTCCATCAGCGAACAGAAACTAGCTTTAAACAAGCGTCACATGGTGACGCCCATGCAAGATGACGACCAGCTATCGGACTATCGTCTGATTCGCTTGCTGGGTAAGGGCGGCATGGGGAATGTCTTTGTTGCTCGACAAGGATCGTTGGACCGTTTGCTCGCCGTAAAAGTCATCCGTCCGTTGGACAAGGCCAAGCGATCCAAGCTTCGCAAGCAGGGCAAACTAAAGCAGGTCGAAGAAGCACGCCGGCAGCAGTTCTTGTCCGAAGCCGTTGTGACCGGTGATTTAGATCACCCGAACATCGTTCCCATTCATGATGTCGCCGTTACCGGTGACAACACGGTCTTTTACGCGATGAAGCGGGTCGTCGGGACGCCCTGGTCCGACGTGATTGGCGAAAAGACTTTGGATGAGAATCTGGAGATCTTGTTGCGTGCATCCGACGCAATCGGTTTCGCTCACACGCGGGGCGTCGTGCACCGTGACATCAAGCCCGAAAACATCATGTTGGGCGACTTTGGTGTCGTGTTGGTGATGGACTGGGGCTTGGCGTTGGCGAAGCCCGAGTTTGAAAAATTGGATTCGATCACGCCATCGCATGGCCTGGGCGGGACACCGTCGTTCATGGCGCCTGAATTGGCCGTCGGGCCGGTGGACCGAATTGGGCCGGCAGCAGATATCTATCTGCTTGGTGCGACGCTGTTCATGATCATCACCGGCAATCCGCCGCACAATGCTGCGAACGTCAGCCTTTGTTTACGAGCGGTCGCGTCGAATGAAATTCGGCCTTTCGATGATCGTTTTCGTGGCGAATTGATGGACATCGCGCTCAAGGCGATGGCCACCAATCCGGCTGACCGATATCCCGATGTGCCCAGTTTTCAGGACGCGATTCGACAGTATCGCGATCACGCCGAAAGCATCATCTTGGCCAAACGTGCCAAAGATGATTTGCAGCGCGCAGGGCAGACCGAGGACTATTCGTCGTTCGCAAGAGCTGAATTCGGTTTCGAAGAAGCACTGGTTTTGTGGGAAGGCAACCGGCAGGCCAAGGAGGGATTGTCTCAGGCACGCGTCGAACATGCCGAAGCAGCCTATCGCAACCGCGATTTCGATTTGGGGTTATCGCTACTGAGTGAGAACGATCCCGATCACGTCGACTTGATCAAGCGGCTGAAGGATGGCATTCGTGAACGAGAGCTGAATGCGTCTCGGTTGGCGGTGTTGAAAAAAGCTGCCGCGGCAATGCTGGCTTTCATCCTGGTCGGTGGGGCGGTGGCGATCTACTTGATTGATCAACAACGCGGCGTCGCCGAACACAACGCGAACTTGGCCAGAGAAAACGAAGAGTTGGCTCGAGCCAACGCGGAAGAGGCTCGGTCCAATGCTCAAGTCGCCGAAACGAAAAGACTGGAGGCAGAAGCAGCACGACAAGAGGCCATTGAAGCGCGCGAACAAGCCGAAAAGGCAAAAGACAAGGAGGCGATTGCGCGTGGTGACGCGGAAAGGGCTCGTGACGAAGCCTTGACGGCAAAGCAGAACGAAGAAGAACAGAAAAGGATCGCCGTCAAGGAAAAGAACAAAGCAGTTATTCTCAAGAACGAAGCAGTCAAGGCTCGAAGGGAAACTGAGCAGGCCCGGCGTTTGGTCGAACAAGAGTATTATCGTTCCCAGATCGGGCTTGCCAAAGCTCGTGTGGACCAGAATGAATTTGATGAGGCTCGTCGCATCGTTGACGAATTGATCGAAAAGCGGCGGCGGGAAGGGAAGACGGGCGAGTTGCCGATCGAACTGCAGTGGTTGTCCGATGTGACTCAGCAGGCGGCCGAAACTGTGCAACTGGATTCGCCGGCTGAAGACCTATCGATGTCCAAGAACGCAAGTCATTTTGCCGTGGCGCTGGCCGACGGTCGCGTCTTGACCTTGGATCGCCAGGGACAACAACTGCGTATGCAGCCTGCTTTTGCAACGTCCCAGGGAGATGTCGCGAGCGACGTGGCGATCGCGGAGGACGGAAAACGTCTGTTGGTGGGAACCGAACTGGGAACTGTCGATCTGATGGATCGATCGCAGGGGCGGCCGAAATCGACTGGATCAATACTCAGGCACAACGGACCGGTGACGGAATCCATGTTGTTGTCGTTTCCCGATCGTCGTGACGAATGGATCTTGTCAGCGGGGACTGACCGAACCATTCGTGTGCTATCCGGTCCGTCCCAAGATCAAACGTCCGTCCTATGGCACCTGGCGCCGGTTGTGGCGTTTGATGCCGTGGTACGGGAATCCGATGTGTTGGTTGCCGCCGCCATCGCCGATCAGACGATGGGACGAATCGTATTGTGGTCAATTGACAATGATGGGACATCGTTCGAGCGTGTGGGGGTATTTGATCAACATGAATCACCCGTGACCGACGTTTGTCTGACGCGTGACGGATCTTTGGTGGCGTCTGGCGACCAGTCAGGTGTCGTGCTCATTTGGGACCCGAAAGCTGTTGCGGAATCGGACCTTGCTTCCGAAATCAAACAGGCTGTGCAGGGGCTTGCACCGGAGATTGCAGGCAACGCCGGGGACATAGCATCCGTTCCCAAGCTGTCAAAGTCCAAGGCAGTGGTGCCGTCCGCCCGTTTGGTCGATCCCGACGTAGGTTCCGGTCGGGAAGACCGTGTGCAAGACGCCGCGCATGACTCCAAGGTTTTGTCGGTTTCTTTTTCCGACGACGGCCAGCAATTGGTGACCAGCGGTGACGACTATTTGGTCAAGCTTTGGCGGGTCCAGGCATCCGACGTTGATCAACCTCCTGTCGGACAGTTTCAGCGGTCGTTCCGTGGTCATGGCGGTGCAGTGGTCGCGGCGGAATACTGGGACGAGGGGCAGGGAATGGTGATATCCGCGTCCCAGGACATGACGGTTCGGCTTTGGGATCTGCGAAAGCCTAGCGTGCAACCCATGCGGGATTCGGATGACGATCAGGCATCCGCGCGGTCAAATCGCACGTTTCGGACCTTGGTCAGTCAAGTGTCAAAGAAGCCAAGCAATTCCGATGGTGATTCGAATCATCACACCGGATCATCCGGTTTGATTCAGGTCCAGGACGATGCGATCTGGGCGGCACGGTTTTCACCGACTTCGGATCGGATTGTGACAGCGGGACGTGATCGTACCGCAAGGTTGCTTTCTTACGATCAGCAAAGTGACCTTTGGGTCACCGACGATCGTAGGATGGGAATCGCTTCCGGATCGGATGACGCCGCGTTGGTCACGACCCTTCGGCTTGACGAAGGTACGGATTTTCGTGCGATGGCTATGGCGTTTGATCGTCGGTATGGTCGGTTGATTGTGGGGGCCGCCGATGCGATGGTTCGGTTGTGGGACTTGAAGAAGGGAACAGAACTGACCACGGCGTCGGGAACGGGCATTGGAAACGTGGTCGCTGTATCCCGTGACGGACGTCGAATGGTGACTGCGTCCAGTTCCAAGAATGATCGTGCACTGATCTGGGAAATACCGCCGGGGCAGGGCAGTTATCCTCGGGTGATACACCGGTTGGGCGGGCACCAAGAATCCGTTTCAGCGGTGGCGATATCGGACGATGGCAAAACCTTATTGACCGGCGATCGCGCGGGTCGGTTAATTCAGTGGGATTGCGACTCCGGAAAACCAGTCGGTGAACCCTGGGACGATCGTTTGGGGCTTCGGATTCACGCCATCGCGTTTGCTACCAACGGAACATCGGCTTGGATCGCGACCGATGACGGCGCTATCAGTCGCTGGGATTTAGCAAGCCGGCAAGTGGTGCAGACCTACGCCCGAGACGGTGCCGCCGTTGGATTATCGTTATCACCGGACAAACGATTCTTGGCGGTCGTGACGGAGTTGGCCAAAGTCGATTCCGTGGTGCATCAAGTAGTGCTCGTGGATTCGGTAACCGGAGCGTCACAGGTGCTGACGCGATTGGAAACGCCGCGAGATGCAAAATCGGTCAACGATGGACGCCCTGGAATTGTCGATGCCCGCTTTGACGATTCGGATGGTCGGTTGGCGGTATTGGTGACGCCCCGCGGCGATGAACCTTCGCAAGTTGACCTGTGGCATGTGCAGGCAGAACGCATCGATGACGCCAAGTCGTTGGTGGACAACGCGACGTTCGCCCAGCGTCGTGAACGATTCGAGTTGCCCATGCGATTGCCCGATCCGGGGGCTGTCTTGCCGATATCGCCAAATCAGCTTCTGACGCTGCATGGAAGCGCGGCGTTTTTGTGGGACTGCACCACGTATCAGCATGTGCGCAGTTACCGTTCGCACGGTGCCATCACTGACGTCGCTTTTTCCGCCGATTCCACTCGTGTGGCGACTGCAAGTCGCAGCGTGAAGATCTGGGATGTGGAAACGGGCCGCGCGGTGGCAAAGTTGGAATCGCCGCACGAGGGTGCCGTTCGCTGCCTACAGTTCGGACCGGCATCGTCGCCAGACGTGCTGGTTACCGGTGGTGATGACGGTCGGGTGCGCCGGTGGAAGTATCGTGAAAGCGACGAAACTTTGGAATTGACTGATGCGGGGCAATGGTCGATATCGTTGGGCCGCCCCCTGGCACTAACCTTCTCGGCCGATGGTCGCCGTCTGTTGGTCACAACGGATCGCGGCAAAGTGGTGGTCCGCGACATTGTTTCGAAGAAGACGGACGTGTTGATGGACACACCACAAGCGGGCGCCGTTTTGTGTGGTCGTTTCTCGGCGGACGGGCGTTGGGTCGCCTGTGGCGGAGCCGACCGGTTGGTGCGAATGTGGCCGGTCCCCGGCATCAATGACGTCCAGTGGCGTGCGCCCATTGTGTTTCGTGGGCACGCCGAATCTGTCGAAGGCGTCGTTTTTCATGGCAATGAAGACGCCAATCTACGTCTGTTGTCGGTCAGTGACGATGAATCATTGCGGATTTGGGACCCGATGTTGGATGCAGTCGCCAAGGACCCGACGTCCACCGAGGGGCGTGAGTTGATCGAGATTCGCCGGCATAACCAACCGTTGACCGACATCGACATTTCGCCAGATCAGAAGCACGTTTTGACCACGGATCGCGAAGGACGGATTTCGGTTTGGTCGATGAATCCTTGATCGCTTAAGGTGTCGCCATCACGCCAGGCGATCCCGCGATCAATGCGAAAAGTTCTCGATTAAGAATCGCCACACACGTTGATAGATTGCCGCATCGGGTAATTCGATTCGGCCAACCACGGACAGGTGAACCGGCAACGGCCGATGAAAGGTCGATGCATTCAAGTCTACGGTGACGTCGTAAGTGTTTGAGGCCTGTGCTTGAGCCGCCGGCAAATTGACATCGAATGAATCGATCGCCGATCGTGGCAAACCTCCGGAACCGGTGCTTGGTAATTGTGCAATCGAGCGAATCGTTCCCGCAGCAGGCTTGCTTCGCCCCGATAGTGGAATTCTGACGGTTTGGCCGATTCGGACCAGGTCCAACTGTTCCTGCGGAAGTGCCAATCGGATGATGCGTTCGTTTGCATCACCCACCAAGCCA
The DNA here is from genome assembly GCF_012290005.1 of Crateriforma spongiae. Lineage (NCBI taxonomy): Bacteria > Pseudomonadati > Planctomycetota > Planctomycetia > Pirellulales > Pirellulaceae > Crateriforma > Crateriforma spongiae. The sequence continues at coordinate 578,780 of NZ_JAAXMS010000002.1, read as the reverse complement.
AGTCGCTGCCCGGCGGGAACAACGCATCCACGGTTTTCCGATGCAAACGGCGACCCGACCCAAAGTCGTTGTTTTTGATCCCGCGAAGGCGTGACTTTCTGAGTTTCAAAAACCATCTGGCCGGCTTCGGCGCGAAGGTGCATCAGTTTCAGTTGCGATCGCAGGGTCTGTGATTGGGCGATGGATGCCTGCAGTTGTTCGGTCAACGCCGGAAGCTGTTGTGAAAGAACCGGATTCTGAGTTCGCATCAACCGGATCGCGTCGATACGGTTTCGAATCGAATCCGTGGCAGCTTCGCAGCGTAGCAGTTCCCAGCGATTGACCCAATCGTCGGCTTGCAGGATGGTTTGATCTTGTTCCAGCACAACGCCGGGACGGACTGCGTCGATGACCCGGCCCGATCCGGATAGCCGGATCTCCTGGTGCTTGTCCGGAAGCACCACACCATCGACCGTTAGCGTGCGTGGCAGTGGGACAATCAGAACAGCGAGTGCCAGGATCACGATTGCGGCGGCGACCATTGCCGGGCGTCGTACTCGTTTCCCGTCCGATGACCGGTCTCGCGCGGTTTCGGCATCGTGCGGTTTGCCGATGCTTGCGAAAAGCACGCGTACGAAGGTCGCGATGATCAGCAGTGTCGCAGGCCAAAACCATGGCGTGCCGGTGACCCAGCGCATCGCAATGAAGCCGATGAATGATAAGACCAATGCACGGTACAAAACGCTGGCAAGTCCATAGGCCACTAGGGCAGTGCTGGTGTCTTCGTCGCCGTGATGATCACAAGCAAGCGATTCATCGCGACTGCCGTAAACGATCCGATATGCGAATTTTCGCAATGCGGTCGCTGATCGCTGGGCCAGGTTTGGCTTTCCCCAAAGGTCTGACAAGATGAAGTACCCGTCGTAACGCATCAGCGGATTGCCATTGAAAATCAACGTGCTGACCGTGCAAACCATGATCAACAGTGACGCGGTGTCGTGAAGAATTCCTGGTTGGCTGGTCCACCATATCAAGACACCGATGGCGGCGATGAACCATTCGGCCATCATGCCCGCGGCAGACACCAGAACACGATGCCAACGCTGTGGCATTAGCCAAGCATCGCTGACATCGCAGTACAAACAGGGGACACCAAACAGAAACATGACGCCGACGTTTCGACATCGACCGCCGGCCAAATGACAAGCCAAGGCGTGTGCAATTTCATGACACACTTTTGCCAACGCGAGGGCCAAGATGAACCAAACCCATTGCGTGGGCATACGCTGTGCTGCGTCTCGGATGTCGGTGACCAGGGCGGGGAAATCGGTCCATGCCAGACCGCCTGCGACGGCCAAAAGTGTCAGATAGACGCCGACGGCCAACGAACGTGGGATGGATCGCAAGCATGTGGCGGCCCAGTCGAAAAAGCGGCTGGCATCAATTCCAGGCAAACGCAATGCCAATGGATGAAGTGAGTAGTCATGACGGCGCCCCGGCGATCGGCCAGCGTCTGTTGTTCGTCTTTCATTTCCGACCAGCAATAGATTGTTGCTGGTCAACATCTGGACGAACTCGGAAAGTGCGCCTGGTGAGGGAGCGTGATCCCGCATGTTGTTGCGACAGCGGTCCATCAATTGACCGAGGGTCATTGGACTTGTCAGTTGTTGAAGGATCCAGTGTTCCGCTTCATCAAAGTAAAAGAAAGCCTCGTCGGCGATTCGTTTGACCACCCAAGTCGATCGGCGACCAAACCGAATCTTTCGATGGATCAATTGTCGGTTCAGACAATAGGATGCACCGGAGAATTGCGTTGCCCCAGCAGAGATTGGTTGGACTTTCACGGCGCACCCATCATCAGCATCGCCGAAAGCCCTGGTTTGATCCTGCGTTCCGGATTCGGAAATTCAAACCAGACACGTGTTTCCTGGGTGATCGGATCGATTTCCGGACTAATGAACTGGCGTGTTGGTTTTACGGTGACGGTTTCGCCGCCTGCCACTTGAATCTTGATGTTCAGATTGGAAGTTCGGCGAAGTGATTCGACATCTGCAAAAGGGATAAATCCTTCGGCCCGCAAACGCTGCAGATTCACGACACGTGCTACGGTTTGCCCCTGGTCGATCCAATCACCGGCTTGGACCGAGACCGATACCAGGGTACCGGTGATGGGGGATGTCAGCCGGTGTTGCTTCAGATGCAGCGACGCCAAGCGTTCCTGATGTTGTTCGATTTCGGCCTGCCAGCGCAGGATTCGATCCAGCGATGCGGATTCGATGCGTGCCTGTTCTGCCGCATCGATGCGGGTTCGCAGGGTGTCGATTCGACGTTTTCCGGCGGCGACGTCCAGTTGTGCCAGACTGTGCTCGAATCGGGCTTGTCGAGTTTCCAATTGGCGGTTTTGGTAGGCCAATTCCAACGCATCAATCTCGGATTCAGATATCGAATCTGAAAAGTTTGCGCGAGCCTTCTGGGCGCGTTCGAGTTCGTTTTGTGCGACCGACTCTGCCTTTTCGGCGGCTCGGATCGACAGATCGTTTTCGGCTTTGCGTTGATTGATTTCTTGGGTCGAAAGGAATTCATCCAATAACTGCTTGGCTTCGCGCAATGCGATTTCGGCGGCCACGGTTTGGCGATTCTCGCCCGACCGTTCAACAGCGATTTGAACGTTGCTTTTTGCTAATCGATGACGCAGATCCGCTTCGGAGTCATTCAGCGAAATGACGCATTGATCCCGCGAAACGTCATCGCCTTCGACGGCTTGAACGGATTCCACGCGTCCTTCGATTGATGACGACACCGTTGCCGAATCCACCGCGACGACGACCAAGCCGCCGATACGGCGGTGTGCATCTTCGGCAGGACAGGGACGGGACAGCAGCACACAGGCTGTGAACATACCCAACGCAAGGATCGAAAGTTGCTTCACCATCGTTGGTTCCTGAAAGCTTCGATGATGGGCCGGAAAAGGACAAATCCAAGCGGACGCCGCCCCGGGGTGATGTGACCAACGACTTCGGCGCCGTGTCGCAGGCCGATGTTCGAATCCACCGGTATCGTCATCTCAACGACTGACGTTCCATCAGGACGAACCGACACCGTTTCGGCGACCGTTTGCACGGTTCCCGATAGGCTGGATTCGGGGGCGGACCGCAATCGAAAATCGCAGGGGATCCTTTCATCGCCAAGGTATCCAAACTGACGTTCGGGCAACGACATGACCGCGACAAAACCTTCGTCATCAGAAACGATGTCCATGAACCACTGGCCCGCTGCGATGTTTTGGCCGGTGCGATGGTCCCATGTCGAATCGGTGTTCACGCGTCCTGCGATGGGGGCACGCAGCGTTAATGTCTCGTGAATTCGATTGGCCAATTCGACTTGTTTTCGCAATGCGTCGATTCTGGTGCGCAGCACCGATTGCCGTAGGCTTTGGTTGGGATCGGATTCGTCGGAGGCCTTTGAAGATCCCGCGCGCAAACTGGTCAGCTCGGCCTCCGCGGTTGCCAATTCACCGATCACGCTGCTGCGGCGCAGTTGCAGTTCCGCATTTTCCAGAACCAGCAAGACTTGGCCTTCGTCGACGTTCTGGCCGTCAGTCACCGCAACCTTGGCGACCCTGCCAGAAACGGGGGCATAGATGCCGAACTGATCTTTGGACCGGATCACGCCGACGACGGGCAAGTGGAACGGTATCGGAACGAAGCTGATCAATCCCAAGGCGATGATCAAAACGGTGGCAAGCCGGATTTTCTGTTTTCGGCCAGATGATGTCGATGATTCGTCCGGAAATGCGGCGGGCGTGAAGGTCCGGTATCGCGTGTACTGGTCTTTAAGAAACACCGTTTGACACAGTTGCAGTACCGACGTGAGAAACTCGTCGACCGGTTGCTGCTGATCGACGTCCGTCATGGTCGATTGCGACGCTGCGGCAAAGCGGTGCCCCTGTGGCCATTGGGTCATCAGTTCCAAGGCGGTTTCTGGGGAAATGTCCACCCGCCGGATTCGGGCCGTGGTGGTGCTCGTCGCTGGCGATTCCGACGGTGATGGATCGGACGCGAGACGGCTGGCCAGTACGCGGGGGGCACCTTGTTCCAAAAGCGACAAGGTGCAGCGGGTCGCGCCGACGGTCTGGGCGACAACATCGAGCGCGTTGTCCATGAAGGGCTGGAGCCCGTTGGCGGTCTGCGCAGCAAGGTCCAGCTGGTCGATCGCGTTGGCGGCGACATCGGTCCAGGTAGCAGTGTCGCGAGTATGGGTGGCGTCGCGACCAGCGGTATGAGAGACGTTTTGCGGAGCCATGGTCGGCATCCAGTCTAACCAACAGCCTTCGAAATCCAGTCGCAGTGAGTCGTGAAACAGCCGACATCCGTTTCACGTGCGCGTTTCGTGACGGAATGATTGGATACGGTCGTACCGGTGGGACGAACTATAACGATGATGCGTATCAGCCGGCCTGGCCGGCGTCCAATTCAAAAGACCATGACGCGATTCATCGTCCGATCCGACCGTCGATCCCGGGGCTATTCCGCGGGTTCTCAACAGCGCCGATCCGTCGTCACCGGCTGGCCGGGGATTGCGTGGCTGGTGGTTGCCGCTGGCATCACCGCGGGCGTCGGCTGTCGCGCCTGTCGCAGTGTTCCGGAAACGATCGGCAACGATACCCGCTGTGCCGATGCGATCATGTGCGACGTCGACGCCGGTGCGCCGCCGGAGGTCTACCCGGAACCGCCGCCAATGCCGATGACGCTGCGGGACCCGGAGGCTTTCGAATCGGCGTCCTATCGCGATGTGACTCTGTTGGAAGTGATCCAAATCGCGATGACCAACACGCAGGTGCTGCGTGACCTGAACGCCACGGTGCTACGAGCGCCTGAGCAGTTGGCGTCGGATCAGACGCTTCAGTTGGTGCAAACCGATCCGCAGCAAAGTATCGAAGCCGCACTTAGCGCATTTGATGCTCAGTTGTATGCGTTTGGGAAATGGCAAAACAATGATCGACGGTTCAATAACCGTTTTTTCGGCGGGGGAGCCAATGCGTTCAAGCAAGACACCCACGACTATGTCTTTCAGCTTTCCAAACGCGGGGCAACCGGCGCCGAAGTCGCTTTGCGAAGCGTCACCGACTACGACGCGAACAACGCGACGGGTAACCTGACGCCCAGCGCCTGGCAGACGCAGTGGCATGCAGAACTGCGGCAACCGTTGTTGCAGGGTGGCGGCATGGCGTTCAACCGGATTGCCGGACCGGCGGCTCTTCCCGGCGTTTACAACGGTGTCCTGATCGCCAAGGCGGACAACGACATCAGCACCGCAAAGTTTCGCCAAGACGCACGCGATTACGTCAGCAACGTGATCAACGCCTATTGGGATTTGGCGTTTGCTTATCGCGACGTGGATGCCAAACGGGCGGCACTGGAACGCAGTCGGCAAACGTGGCGAAGCTATGAAGCGCAAAAGGCATCCAACCGACGCGGTGGGTCTGCCGAAGCACTTGCCCGAGAACAGTACTATCGATTCCTGAGCGAATATCAGGATGCGATTGCAGGGAAGCTGATTCAACGGACCCAAGTCAACAATTCCACCAGCGGTGGGACATTTGCCGGGATTGGCGGTGTGTTGGCCGCCGAACGACGACTTCGGTTGCTGATCGGACTTTCCATCGGCGACGAAGAGTTGTTGCGCTGCGTGGATGACCCTTTAACGGCACCGATCGTCTTCGACGTCGAATCCTTGACGGCGGAAGCGATTCGGTTGCGATCCGAACTGCAGCAGCAGCGTCTGTTGGTCGCCCGTCGACAAATGGAGTTGTTGGCGGCGAAGAATTTCTTGTTGCCCGAATTGGATCTGGTGACCATCTACCGTTTGCGAGGTCTTGGACAGCAACTTGCTGGCGACAATTCCGCGTTCGAAGAATTTGGATCGATGGACTATCAGGAATATGAAGCCGGCGTGGAATTCCGCATGCCGGTGGGATTCCGCCAAGCCCACGCCGCGGTCCGCAATGCGAAGCTGAACATCGCACGCGAACGAGCGTTGTTGAAGGAACAAGAACGTCAGGTGCTGCACGATCTGGTGGCTTGTGTCGCCGAGGCTGATCGCGCGTTTGTGCAAACGGAAACGAACCTGAACCGTTACTTGGCTGCCAAAGATGCATTGGACGCACTGGAAGCCAATCGCGAAGCAGGGTTGCCGATCAGTCTGGAGCAACTGTTGGATGCGCAGCGGCGGTTAAGCGAATCGCAAACGCGTTACTATCAGTCCATGGCTGAGTACACGATCGCGGCAAAGAACGTGCAATTCGAATCAGGCACGTTGCTGCAGGATACCCATGTAATGATCGCCGCGAACTGACCCACATCGCGGCCCATGGGTCAGTTCGGGGTGGCGGGAGCCGTTTCCAGCAAGCTGATGATCAACGGTAGTAACTGTTTCTTTCGGCTGACGACGTTCTTCAGTTCGTACAAGTTGTCTTCCAGTTGCGGATAATTGATTTCGTCCCATCCCTCCGGTTCATTGCTTAGCAACAGGAGCGAACCGTTGCTGGCGATGTCCGTGACCAACAGAGCCGAAAATTCGTAGCCATTTTCCGCCGCCATGGCTTCCAACGCGTCCGCCAATTCATCTTGTCGTTGCCAGAACAGGTCGAAGCCGATTTCTTCGATTTGGGAAATCGAAAACTGACGCCCGGCTTCTTCGAATTCCTTGCAGTCTTCGCGGACGACTTTCTCCGGCGTGCATGTGCGCAGTGCGGAACCGACTTGAAAGAATTCATCGGCGAATTCTTTCAAGTCCACATCACACAAGGATTGCAGCCAATCCAAGATTTCGCGATCGGCTTCGGTCGCGGTCGGAGACCTGAGGAACAGCGTGTCGCTGATGATGCCCGACGCCATGCAAAGCGCGACACCGGGGGTTGGATCGATTTGGGCGGTGCGAAACTTCTGGGCAACCAAGGTGCAAGTCGATCCGACCGGTTCCATAAAGAAACGCATCGGGCCACTGGATTTAAGAGATCCGCCCAGGCGGTGGTGGTCCAAGACTTCGACGATATCCGCCTCTTCCGCGCCGGCGACCGCTTGAGAAAGTTCGTTATGGTCCACCAAGACCAATTCCGGCTGGGGCGGGTTCACCAGGTCGCTTTTACTAAGCACACCGATCAGTTCGGGGCCTTCCAAGACCGGGAACACGCTTTGGGGTGACCGATAGATCTGGTTACGCGCCGTCGTCACGGGCAATTTGCCCGGCAGCGACATGAAATCACGATCGACCACTTCATCAATCAGACGCGCCGCTTTGATCCGCATGGTGGTGGTGGCGGTATCGAACGGGCTGCAAATCACCGTCACGCCACGTGCCTGGGCCAAGTGCAGCAAGCCGCTGGACAATTCATAGCCGCCGGTGACCACCAAGCCACGGACGCCCATTTCCAGAGCGGGCAATTGAATGGTCGGACGGTCGCCGCTGACGACCAGCAAACGCTCGGCGGGGAACTGTTTCATCCGATGGGTAAAACCTTCGGCGCTCATCGCACCGACGGTGACGATCAATTCGTCGTTTCGACCGGTATCAATCGAGTGCTGGAAACTGCCGCCAAGAACGCTGACGACCTTATCCAAGTTGGTTCGGACCTGTCGCGATTGGATCGGGTCGACACCGCCTTGGAACACCAGCTCCAAAAGGTCCAACAACGTGACCAAGCCGATCAGGTGTTTCGAATCGTCCAGCACCGGTATCGAACGGATGCCGTGATGGTTCATCCGCTGATAGACTTCGTAGAACACCTCGTCGGAACGGGCGCAGATGACATCGCGTTTACAGATGTCGCGCAGTTCCGGACGAACGTCCATCGTGATGCGAGGAGGCTGAAGTCCGGCTTTGCGAAGTGCAAATTCGGTCCGTTCATTTGGCGGGCCGCAGCTGCCGGCGACCGCGTCGGGACGCGTCGTCCGTTGAAGAAAATCGGCATAAGCGATCGCGCTGCAGATCGCATCGGTGTCCGGGTTGCGGTGCCCAAAGACGTGCAGTGTCATGTCAGTTTGTGTTCGTTTGTGCCAACAGGTCTTGGGCGGCTTGGACGATGGTTTCTGGTTCGGACATTCGTCCGGTGCCCGACGCACGGCAACTGAGCCATCCGGTTTCGGGGCCTACGAAATGACAGCCGTCGTCCCGCAAACGCTGAACGTTACGTTGGACAGCGGGTTTTTCCCACATGATGTCGCTCATCGCCGGCGCCAGCAGTACCGGTGCGGTGACTTGCAGATAGGTCGTGGAAATCAAATCGTCGGCGACCCCGACGGCAAACTTGGCCATCAAATTAGCAGTGGCCGGTGCGACCAACATCAAGTCGATCCCATCGGCCAATTCGATGTGGGGACCCAGCGGTCGGGAGTGCGGATCGATCGTATCGCCGGCGACGGCGGATCCCGATAGGGCGGCGAAGGTTGCCGGACCCACGAACCGGGTGGCCGATTCGGTCATGGCGACCCGAACCTGATGGCCGGCCTGGGACAGACGGCTGCAGACGGTCGCGACCTTGTATGCGGCGATACCGCCACCGACGGCCAACAGTACCGTCCGTGACGACGCAGGGGTCATAGGTCAGACGCTTCCAGATCCGGGCCTTCGGCCGCTGCGATCGCCGCGTTCAAATCGTCGACAGCCTGAACTTCGTTTTCCGTGTTCAGAACGATCTTGTCTTGCATGATTTCCTGCAAGACGATCGACATTTTGTCGTGAGTGTCCACGCTGACCAGAGCGCGGCTTCCCTGGTTCAGTTGGACCAGGCGTTTTTGGATCAGGGTGCTGAGTTTGAATCGGCCACCGACCTTGTTGACGATCTCTTCTTCTTTCAGTTCTTCAAGCATCGTTTAGCTACAGTATTCCTTTAGGATCTCACAGATTTCTTGGACCGAGTGATCGACCGACTCGTTGATGATTTCATGCCGATAGTGGTCGCTAAATTTCATTTCGCGGGCGGCCGTCTTCAGCCGAGCGACGACCTTTGTTTCGTCTTCGGTTCCGCGCGACCGGAGCCGTCGTTCCAGCTCATTCATGTCGCCGGGATGAATGAAAAAGCTGACCGGGTCCCACCGGGAATCCTGGAAAACGGCCAAAGCGCCCTGGACGTCGATTTCTAAAATTACCCAGCGACCGTGTTTTAGGCCAGTCGTTACTTCCGACCGAAGCGTCCCATAGTAGTGTCCCAGGCCGAAGACTTCCTTCCATTCCAGGAAATCGCCGGCGTCAATTCGACGTCGAAATTCGTCGCGATCCAAGAAGTGATAGTCGACCCCGTCCACTTCGCCCGGCCGCGGCGGTCGGGTGGTCGCCGAGACGCTCATCGCCAGCGGCAGGTCGCATTCCCGCATCAATCGGCGGAGAACGGTCGATTTGCCGGCGCCGCTGGGGCCCGAGATGACCACCAAACGTGCCACGGGATCGGTCGGGTTTCCAGGCGGTCGTTGTTGCCGCTTGCCCGATTCGATCGATTGGCGTTCGCCGTGGCACATGATTTCAGTCTGCGTCATTCGAGATTTTGAACCATTTCTCGCATTCGTTCCAAAGCACACTTCACCTCAACCACTTGAGCGGACACGTCCGCATTGGACGCCTTGCTGCCGATCGTGTTGGTTTCCCGCACCATTTCCTGGATGACGAAATCCAAACGGCGTCCTGCCGGTGAATGGGTGGGTGAATCTGGGCCGGCGGTCGACGATGACGTGGATGGATTTTGGTCTGCTAGTGAATCACCGCCCAACACCTGTCCAAACAACTTTAGGTGGCTTTCCAGTCGGGTGATTTCTTCGCTGATGTCGACGCGGTCCGCATAGATCTGGATCTCGCGTAGCAAATCGATTGAATCGATTTTTAGGTCATACGCATCGATGGCCGACCGTACCTTCGATTCCAAACGATCCCGGTACCGCTGAACCGTGTCGGGGACAAAGCCTTTGATGGTTTCGACGTGTCCGGCGATCCGGCCGAGGTCCGACGTCAGGCTGGCTGCCATTTCGGCCCCCTCACGCTGACGCATTTGATCCAATGCGTCGACCGCATGCCGAAGCGTGGTGTTGACCAAATCCCGAAGTGTGTGATCGACCCGGTCGGTCGGGCCGTCGGATATCAGGACGCCGGGCAACTGCATCAACCCCACCCAGTCGATGTCTTGGTCCACACCGCAATGGGTTTGCGCGTCCTTAATTTGTCGAAAGTACGACGACACGACGTCGGTGTTGACCTTCACCGCGGTCGACGTTTCTTTGGGACGCCACGTCAAATTGACGGTGAAGGATCCACGGTGGACCCATTTGCGAACGGTTGTTTCGACCGTCGCGGCCAAATCCGCCAACGAATCGGGGGTTCGCACACTGATTTTGATGCCGCGATTGTTGACCGAACGGATTTCGACGGTCACCGTCCCACAGTCGGCCGAGCATTGGGCGCGACCCTGCCCGGTCATGCTGCGGATTCCGGCGCCGGGCGTGTCCGCGGCGTTAGCGGTGGGGGCGAGACCGTCGGACTGGGCTGTCGTCATCAATCGCAATTGCCGTCGTGGACCAATCGGGCGGGTGGAGGCTTATTCGGCGGACGTGGTTTCGTCCGTCTCGGTCGATTCGTCGCCGTCTTGGGATCCCGCGTCGTCGCCGGTTGTCGCGTCGTCGGAGGCGGCTTCGTCGTCCGCCGCGGTCTCGGCGTTTGATTCCGTCGCTTGGTCATCGGCATCGGCCGGCGCGTCACCGCCGTCGGCGGGCGTCAGTTGCACGTTCTCGTTGGCCGAATCGCCGGCATCGTCGCCGACCGACAGGCCACCGAGTCCCAGCGAATCGCCGGTGGGGATGTTCAATCCGTCGGTCGTTTCGTCCGCATCATCGCCCGGTCCGCTGGAAACCGCCGGTGTGTTTTCGGCGACCGGCAATGTGTGGGTGCCCAGCAACCACATCGTGAACGCACAAGTGAAAGCCCAGACGGCGGCCACAACGACGGTGATCACGGTAAACGTGTCGCCCGCTTTGCTGCCAAATGCACTTTGACCGCCCGGTCCACCCAGGGCGCCGGTCAATCCGCCGCCACGGCCACGCTGGACCAGGACCAGCAGGATCAGGAACAGCGAAAGGAAAGCCATCAGGGTACCCAGCACGACGCCGGCGAAGCTTCCAAGGATCATCAGGTTCATGGGTTCAATCCGTTTCGATTCTGATTGCGTGCAAAGCGTCGACGGCCCGGGGGGCGGCGACGCGATTGATGCAGGAGGGCGGCCCGTGTTTCGACGCCGCGTTGGTCAAACGTTGCAAGCCGGCCCGGTCAGCTTGGTTGGGGGTCAGGAAGCGTTGATGATCGCCAGAAAATCGTCGACCTTCAGGCTGGCTCCGCCGACCAGTGCACCGTCGATGTTCGGCTGGGCCAGCAATTCGGCGGCGTTGCCCGGTTTGACGCTTCCGCCGTACTGGATGCGAATTTGTTCGGCGACTTCGCCCCCGAATTGCTTGGTCAACAACCCGCGAATGAAGACGTGGACTTCTTCGGCCTGTTCCTTGCTGGCCGTCTTGCCGGTGCCGATGGCCCAAACCGGTTCATAGGCGATCACGATTCCCGCGGCACGGGCTTCGTCCAGTCCGGCCAACGAGCCTTCGATTTGCTTGGCAATGACGTCTTCGGTCGTTCCCGATTCACGTTGTTCCAAGGTTTCACCGACGCAGACGATCGGGATCAGATTGCCCGCCAAGGCGGCATGCAGCTTGGTGGAAACGTCCTTGTCAGTTTCGCCCATCAATTGGCGACGTTCACTGTGGCCCAGAATGCAGTAACGGCAGCCGATGTCGGTCAACATGGCCGCGTTGACTTCCCCGGTAAAAGCGCCGTCGGATTCCGGATACAGGTTTTGAGCGCCAAGGCCGACCGAGGATCCGGCGACGACGCCGGCGACGGGGGCCAAGTAGACCGACGGCGGGCAAACCGCCACATCCACCGGCGGCGTATTGCCGACAGCGTCGACGATGCCTTTGGCCAGTGCGGCGGCCGATTCGGCCCGCATGTTCATTTTCCAGTTGCCAGCGATCAGGGTGCGGCGAGTCATGCCAGGGCCTCCGGGAGCGGTGAAATGGTCTTTTGAAACAGTTCGGCCAGCTGTCGCATTTGCTTGGCCAGTTCTTGGTATTGGTCGGGAAGCAGTGCTTGAGGCCCGTCGCTTTTGGCTTCTTCGGGACAGTCATGCACTTCGACGTGGACGCCATCGGCGCCGGCCGCGATGCCAGCCAAAGCACACGGCGGGATCAGGTCTGGCCGTCCGGTCGCGTGCGACGGGTCGACAATGATGGGCAGGTGCGTCAGGGCTTTGACCGCCGGGACGGCCGCCACGTCGAACAAGTTTCGGGTGATCGTATCGAAGCCTTTGATGCCGCGTTCGCAAAGCACGACGTTCGGGTTGCCCTGCGACAATACGTATTCGGCGCTCATCAACAGGTCTTTGATTGTCGCGCTCATACCGCGTTTCAACAGGACCGGACGCGACGTCCTGCCGACCTCGGTCAACAGCACAAAATTCTGCATGTTGCGGGCACCGACCTGCAGCATGTCGGCATACTTGGCGACCAATTCGACGTTGCGGGGATCGGTCACCTCGGTGACGATCGGCATGCCGTATTCGTCGCCGACTTCGCGAAGGATCTTCAGTCCGTCTTCGCCCAAGCCCTGGAACGCGTAGGGGCTGGTGCGGGGCTTGTAGGCACCGCCGCGAAACAGGTTCGCACCGGCGTCACGGACGGATTTGGCGATGCGGTGCATCCGGTCGGCGTCTTCGACGCTGCATGGGCCGGCGATCATGCCCAAATGGCCGCCACCGATTTGGACGCCCGAAACATTGACGACGCTGGGTTCGGGATGGGCTTCCAGGGAAGCCAACTTGTACGGCGGCAACACCGGGACGACTTCGCTGACGCCCGGGATCGATCGCAATCGTTCTTCGCTAAGCTTGGATTCGTCGCCGATGATGCCGACGATTGTGCGGTACGTTCCGCGGCTCAGGTGGGCTTTCAGGCCGAGCGATTCCACCTTTTCGATCACATGGTCGACCTGATCGTCGGTGGCTTTGCTTTGTAAAATCAGGATCACGTTTGGACAGACCGGCTAGGGTTGATACGGGGGCGGCAAAACAATCCGCGGCGTCAGGCTAGTCGCGTGGTTGCCGGCGTCGACCGCTCGGGACTTGGGAAAGGCCGAAAATCCTTGGCAAAACGGAAAGTCTGGCAATGTAGCAACCGGATATCCGAATCGTCGAGGCCAGTGGCACATTGCCGGCGTTGTCATTTTGGGCCGACGGGACTGATGCCCAGACGGACCGCCGGGTCACGTGGCCACAGCCAGCCGTTACAATCCGCTGCGCTCGATGCAGATCGGTCGCCCTGGTCATGCGGCCGCCGCCTGGTCAGGCACTGGCGTCGTCAGCGGCCGGGTCTTAGGCCGGGGCCTCCTGGAATTGAGCACGTCTTTCCGAACGCTCGCCTCTTGACGCATTGTGGAACCGGTCCGATGGAATTCGTGACGATCCAATGGTGCACGCCGCTTTATCAAGAAGCGTTGGACCTGCGCCACGAAGTCCTACGCAAGCCGCTGGGGATCAGTTTTTCCCCGGAAGATTTGGATGCCGAGCATTCCGATCGGCATTTCGGTGTGACCGTCGACGGCGTCCTGGTTGCCACCTTGTCGGCCCGACCGTTGGACGGTGGAGCGGTCAAGTTTCGTCAAATGGCGGTCGCCCCGGAGCATCAGAACAAGGGCATCGGCGCGTTCTTGATGCGGAATGCTGAGGAGTTGTTGGGGGATTCTGGTGTGCGATCGTTCCGGCTTCACGCCCGCGAAGAAGCAACGGGCTTTTATGAAAAGCTGGGCTATCAAAACGTCGATGCCTCCTTCGTCGAAGTCGGGATCCCGCACCAGGCGATGCAGAAACACGTCGGGGCTTAGCCGCCAATCCGACCTGCTACCGGACCGGCCATCGGCTAGGATGCGTCTTCGTCGACCGGTGGTCGCATCTGGTCCGCGATGTCGGCGTCGATCAGCTGCACATCGTCGGTTTCCGGGTTGATCAGGATCCCATAGTCGTCGGGCAGGTAATCCATCAGCAATTCGCCGCCCACGGTGAAGCCCTGGACCTCTTCGATATCCTCGAAGACATCGGCTTGTGCGTTGACGAATTGTTCGGCGTGGCTTTCGCTGCTGAAGACGACCAAAACATCTTGGTCCTCCAGTTCCGCGGTCAGCGCGCCGATCTCCTCGGAATCCTCCGGTTCATCCGGATCTTCCACGCTGATCAAAATGAATTCGGTGCCAGACAGGATCGATTGGATCCGTTGGACATCGCTGTCAGCGATCGCCGCGACGAAATCGGCGTAGGCATCGTCGGATAGTGGTGCAACCATAAACGCCAGATTAGGCTGGCGCCGGGAACCGATCAATCAGGGCGAAATGAACATTCGTCGCCGTCGACACGGCTGCTTGCTTAGTCGCCCATGAACATTTCACCCAGGCCGCCCAGCACGGTGCCTTCGCCCTTGCTGCTGCCGCTTCCGGCGCGGGGGATCGCCGATGCGACGCGTCCGGCCAGACGCGAAAACGGCAACGATTGCAGCCACACCGGGCCCGGCCCGACCACGGTGGCCATGAATAGGCCTTCGCCGCCCAAAAACGCGTTTTTCAGGCCACCGACGAACTCGATGTCGTACTGGACGGTTGGGCCGATCGCCATCAAGCAACCGGTATCCAGCCGCAGTTTTTCTCCGGCCGCCAGTTCGCGATACATCATGGTCCCACCGGCATGGACGATTGCGATGCCGTCGCCCCGCAACCGTTGCATGATGAATCCTTCGCCGCCGAACAGCCCGGCACCGATCTTCTTTTGGAACGCGATGTCGATTTGAATCCCTCGGGCCCCGCACAGAAACGCGTCCTTTTGGCAAATCAGTTCGCCGCCCAATTGGTCCAGGTGCATCGGAATCATGCGACCGGGGTAGGGGGCGCCAAAGGCAACCACCGCTCGCCCGCGTCCATGGTTGGTAAAGGTGGTCATGAACAGGGATTCGCCGGTCAGCACTCGTTTGCCGGCGGACATGGCCTTGGCCCAGAATCCGCCGCCTTGCTGGCCGGGGTCACCAAAGACGGTTTCCATCGTGATGCCGTCGGACATGAACATCAACGCGCCGGCTTCGGCGATCGTTTGTTCGCCCGGGTCCAAGGTGATTTCTACGTACTGCGTTTCGTGACCGAAGATTTCGTAGTCAATCGCGTCGGCGTTTCGCGACCCGTTGGCTTGGCCCCCACGCATGGTTGCTTCGGCCGATCCGATCTCGACCGAGCCGGCGCGGAATTCGTCATCGCCGTCGGTCGTCGAATTGGACATCGGGCCGGCGACGACCGCCGGAACGGGCTCGGTTCCCGCGCCCGACCCCGGACTCTGGACCTGAAAGGTCGCACCGCATGAACGACATTTGACCGTTCGGCCGATAAACGATTCGTCGACTTGGTATTGGTTGCCGCATTGGGGACAGTTGCAATTCATGGTCACTTCAAGGGGGCAAAGAAGGTAGGATGGGTGGTCGATCGTGTCGGCTGAAACGACTGTGCCAAACCAACCAAGGCGGATCCGCCATTCGGTTGGGGCGCGCCGAAGTTAGTGTTTAGTGTCGGCCGTGACGGACATTTGCGGCAAGATCATTGCCGTTGCGACAGCAAAACTTCACGCTGCCCCCGCGGAAACCCGTGTCGGGCGTTTCGATAATTCGATGGTGTTGTCCGTTTTGTCACATCATGTCGACGTCGCGGCGGTCTGTTCGAATCATGATGGGGCGCGTTCGTCCCGGGCGGCTCGGCCGGTTCGATTTCGAATTCCTTGCCTGACTCGATCGCCGGCTTTGTCGTCAAACCGCTCGATTCCAAAGGCTCCGCCGGACGTTCCCGTCCGATCTGATTTCGTCATCCCTTCCCTCCTGACACAGGTGCATCGCCCGTGACACGCCTTCGTCCCACCCGACGTGATTTCTTGAAAGCTTCCGCCGCGACCACCGCGGTGACGACGCCCTACTTCTATTCGCAACCGCGGTCGTTGGCCGATGAGACGGCATCGGCCAACAGTCGGATACCGATCGGTGTGATCGGCAGCGGCGGGATGGCGGGTGGCAACATGAAAGCCGCCAAGGACTGGCTGGACGTCGTCGCGATTTGTGACGCTGACAGCGATCGTGCGGCAAAGTTCAATGAAAGTCACAGCGGTGGAAAAGCCAAGATTTACACCGATTATCACGACATCCTGGCCGACGACAGTATTCCGCTGATTCACGTGGCCACACCGGACCACTGGCACACCAAACCGCTGATCGAAGCGATGTTGGCCGGCAAAGACGTCTACTGCGAAAAACCGCTGACGTTGACCATCGACGAAGGCAAACAAATTCGCAAAGTCCAGAAAGAAACGGGGCGTATCGTCCAGGTCGGCACACAGCAACGCAGCACGTTCAACCTGTTCGTCAAAGCAATGGCGATCGTGGCCGAAGGCCGGTTGGGCAAAATCAAACGTCTGGAGTGCGGCATCGGCGGGGCACCGTCCAGCCCATCAATTCCCGTTGCCGATGTGCCCGCCAATTTGGATTGGGATCGCTGGTTGGGACCTGCGCCGGAAACCGACTATCGGTTCCTGTCCACCGGCAAGGGGCGTCCGAACACGAACTGCCATTACGAGTTCCGGTGGTGGTACCAGTACAGCGGCGGCAAGTTGACCGATTGGGGCGCCCACCACGTCGACATCGCCAATTGGGCATTGAAGCTGAACGGCCAGACCGCCGGACCGACCGGCATCAGCGGTTCGGCCGATCACCCGGTCGATTTCGCCGATGGCGTTCCCCAACAGGACGACCGATACAACACGGCGACCAAGTTCGAGTTCACCGTCAGCTATCCCGATGGGGCAGAAATGGTGATCCGCAGCAATACCCGCAACGGGGTCCTGATCGAAGGCGAAAAAGGACGCATCTTCGTCAGCCGCCGCAACTTGGACGGGGCTCCCGTCGAAGCGCTCAAGGAAAACCCGCTGGCAGACGACACGATCGCCAAGGTTTACAAGAACCTGCCCATGGAACGCAATGAACGCCAAGCCCACTGGGCGAACTTCATTCATTGCCATCGCGAAGGCTTGGAACCCATCAGCGACGTACACAGCCACATGCAGATGCTGAATATTTGTCACTTGGCGGGGATTTCGGCCCGCTTGGGACGCGACCTGAAATGGGACGATTCGGCTGAACAGATCGTCGGTGACGACGAAGCCAATGCGATGCTGGCCCGCCCGTATCGCGAAGGCTACGAAATTCAAATGGGCTGATCCGCCGTCGTCTGCCCGGACGGAGTCACCGGTCTGGTCATCGCGCCGGCCGGTTTTCATCCCGGCGGCGGCTGGATATAGCTACCTCTCACATCGGTTCGTTGCTGGTATCATCACCTGCGACGAACCGTCCGCCCCGAAAAACGGTCCGGTGATTGATGCCGGAACCGACGGCCAAACGTTCGCTCTCTTTTATCCCCAACGCCTCCAGACCCAGCTTCGAATATGTCCGAACCGCAATATCGCGATGCGACGTTGGCGCTGCACGCCGGTCAACAGCCCGACCCCGCCACCAACAGCCGCGCGGTGCCGATCTATGCGACGACCAGTTACACGTTCAATGACACCGAACACGCCGCGGCGTTGTTCGGATTGACCGAGTTCGGAAACATCTACAGCCGGTTGATGAACCCGACCGTCGACGTTTTGGAGAAGCGTCTGGCGGCTTTGGACGGCGGCGTCACGGGCCTGTGTTTTGCCAGCGGCCAAGCGGCGATCACGGCTGCGATTTTGACGATCGCCCACAGCGGTCAAAACATCGTCAGCAGCACGTCGCTGTACGGCGGCACCTGGACGTTGTTCACGCAAACGTTGAAGAATCTGGGCGTCGAAGTCCGTTTCTTTGATCCGGGCAAACCGGAAACCATTCACGGCCTGGTCGATGAAAACACGCGACTGGTTTACATGGAATCGCTGGGCAACCCCAAGAACGATGTCCCCGATTTCAAAGCGATCGCCGATGCGGCCCACACCGCACCGCACGGCGCGATTCCGGTCATCTGTGACAACACCGTGATGACACCGATGTTGCTCAAGCCGATTCAGCACGGCATCGACATCGTCGTCTACAGCACGACCAAGTTCATCGGCGGCCATGGCACCAGTATCGGCGGTGCGATCGTCGACAGCGGAAACTTCAAATGGGCCGACCAGCCCGACAAATGGCCGGAATTCTGTGGCCCGTCCCCGTCGTACCACGGCGCGGTTTTCGAAGAACACCTGCGTCCGATGGGCAACATCGCCTACAACTTGCATATTCGCACCCACTGGTTGCGAGACACCGGGGCGGCGATGAACCCGTTCGCGGCTTTCTTGTTCTTGCAAGGTTTGGAAACGCTGCACCTGCGAATGCCGCGGCACTGCGAAAACGCCTTGGCTGTTGCCAAGTTCTTGGAATCCCACGACGGGGTCGATTGGGTCAATTACCCGGGACTGGAATCCAGTCCCCACCACGCCAACGCTCAAAAGTACTTGGCCGATGGCCAAGGCGCGATCCTGGGCTTCGGCATCAAGGGCGGACTGGAAGCGGGCAAGAAGTTCATCAATGCGTGCAAGCTGTGTTCGCACTTGGCCAATATCGGCGATGCAAAAACGCTGGTCATTCACCCCGCCAGCACGACTCACCAACAGCTGTCCGAAAGCGAACAGTCCAGCGCGGGCGTGACGCCGGAGTACATCCGGGTCAGCGTGGGGATCGAGGATGCCCAGGACATCATCGACGACTTGAAGCAAGCTTTGGCCGTCGCGACGGCTTGATCGATGACGTTTTTCGTCGGATGATCCTTCGCCGGATGTGTGGCAACGACCGCCCGTCCGGTGACGACCGTCCGACCGAATTCCCATAGCGTTTCAAGCCCATGCGATTTCAAAGCACCGATGATCTCCGCAGCGACGGCCCGCTGCGGTACGCCCAATCGGTCGACTTTGATCAACCACTGGCGCTGGAGCTCGGTGGTTCGCTTCCGCATGTCCGTTGTGCCTATGAAACGTGGGGCATGCTGAACGACGATGCCTCCAACGCGATTCTGGTCTGTCACGCGATCAGCGGTGATTCGCACGCGGCGCGGCATGACGATGACGACGCGCCGGGTTGGTGGGACGCTTTGATCGGACCGGGAAAACCGATCGATACCGATCGTTTCTTTGTCGTTTGTCCGAACGTTCTGGGCGGCTGTCGCGGGACGACCGGTCCGGGGGATCTGGATCCCGCCACCAAACGCCCCTACGGCGCCGACTTTCCACGCATCACCATCGGGGACATGGTGGCGGTGCAGCGACGCTTGGCCGATCATTTGGGGATCAACCGATGGAAAGCCGTGGTGGGCGGATCCCTGGGCGGCCACCAAGTATTGACCTGGGTGACACGGTATCCCGATTCGGCTGAAACCTGCATTGCGATCGCCACGTCGCCACGATTGACGTCCCAGGCGCTGGGGTTCGACGTGGTCGGACGCAATGCGATCCAATCGGATCCCCATTTCGCCGACGGCCAATACTACGACCGCCCCAGTCGTCCCGACACGGGGTTGGCAATCGCACGGATGTTGGGCCACATCACATATTTGTCCAGCCAAGCGATGGACGCCAAGTTTGATCCGGATCGCCATGACCCGCGTCAGATTGCGTCGGATTTTGAGCAGCGTTTCAGCGTCGGTTCTTACTTGGCCCATCAAGGCCAAAAATTTGTCACCCGGTTTGACGCCAACAGTTACATCACGCTGACCATGGCGATGGATCTGTTTGATTTGGGCGACACGCGATTGAAGCTGATGGAGCGGTTTGACGATTCGGATTGCAACTATCTGGTCGTCAGTTTCAGCAGCGATTGGTTGTTCACGCCACAACAGTCACGGGACATCGTCAACGCGTTGACGGCGCTGGATCACGAGGTCACCTACGCCGAGATCACCACCGACGCCGGGCACGATGCGTTTTTGATCGAATCGGATATCGACCAATATGGTCCATTGGTGCGTGCGAAGCTTGGTGACATCGATACCAGTCGTCCGCCGCTCAAACCGGCCGACGAAGCCATCTTGGAATTGATTCCCGATGACGCTTCGGTGTTGGATTTGGGTTGCGGCAGCGGGCGATTGTTGTCCGCGCTGGCGACCCGCGGTCGCCGAAGATTGATGGGAGTGGAAGTCGCCCAGGCGAAAATCTTGGCGGCGGCCGCGCGTGGTTTGGACGTGATCGATTACGACCTGAACAAAGGTTTGCCTGCGTTCATCGACAACCAGTTCGACTTCGTGGTGTTGAATTCAACGCTGCAAGCGGTGGAGAACGTCGAATCACTGTTCGACGAAATGATGCGTGTCGGGCGTCACGCCGTGTTAAGTTTTCCAAACTTTGCGTTTCGCGAACTGCGTGACCATTACGTCCGCCAAGGGCGTTCGCCAAAATCGCAGGGCGAATTCAACCACGACTGGTTCAACACGCCCAATCGACGATTCCCTAGCATCGCGGACGTGCTGGAATTTTGTCAGCGTCGCGGCGTGACGGTGAACGACGCGGTTTATTTGGACACCACACGCGGAACCAAAGTCAGCGATGATGACGACCCGAATTTGAACGCCGACGTCGCCGTGATACTTTTGAGCGCCGTCTGATCCAGCCGATGGCGTCTATTGGGATGGAACCTTCACACAGCGACTGATTCTCCACAGCTGATTCAAGGGAATGCACAACCGATGAAATCTGACTCGCTAGCCACCCGCAGTTTCGTCGGATTCTTGGTGACGCAGTTCTTTGGTGCGTTCAACGACAACCTGTTCAAGCAGTTGTTGCTGTTGTTGGCGGTGCCGTCGGCGGCGGCGATCGCGGCCGGTCAAGCGAAGGGCCCCGATCTGCAGGGAATCGCCACGGTCGTCTTTGGATTGCCGTTCGTCTTTGCCGGTGGCTTGGCCGGGTTTTGGGCGGACAAATTCAATAAACGCACGATCATCATCGGCAGCAAAATGGCCGAGATTGTCGTCATGGCGTTGGGCATGATCGCGTTTTGGGCGGTCCCCTATGTCGGCTTTTACGGTTTGTGGGCGGTCTTGTTTTTGATGGGCCTGCAAAGCACTTTTTTCGGTCCAGGAAAGTATGGCATCCTGCCGGAGATGTTGGAAAAACGGCAGTTGCCCCGCGCCAACGGTCTGGTTTTGATGACCACATTTGTTGCGATCATCATCGGAACCGCTGCGGCGGGGCCGCTGAAAGATGCTTTGGTGGATCCCGATATCCCCGGCGTTCGCGCGGCCCAAAAGTTGTGGATCGGATCGTTCGTTTGCATCGGCATCGCAATCTTGGGAACGATTTCCAGTTTGTTCATCGCGCGAGTCCCGGTCGCCGATCCGGATCTGAAACTGAAGGCCGAGTATTTGACGGTCCCCAAACCGATGCGGCGATTGTTGTTGGACGACAAGCCGCTGTTGTGGGCACTGCTCGCGTCGTGTGTGTTTTGGTTGATCGCGGGGCTGACCATTCAAGCGGTCAATTCGTTGGGCAAAACACAACTGGGACTGTCCGATACAAACACCAGTTTGATGGTGTCACTGATCAGTGTTGGTATCGCCATCGGTGGTGTGGTCGCCGGATGGCTGACACGAAAGACGTCGGCGCGAACGGTGCTGCACATCGGGTGTTGGGGGGTGGTCTTGTTCTGTGTGTTGTTGGCGATCACGGTTCCGGGGCGAGGGCATTTGTTGGGGTTTCCCGGCAGCATTCCCGCCCTGATGTTGCTGGGGGCGTCGGCGGCATTCTTTGCGATTCCCATCCAAGTTTTTCTTCAATCGCGTCCGCCGGATGAGCTGAAGGGACGGATGATTGCGGTGATGAACCAAGCGAACTTCATCGCCATTGTCGGTTCGGGTGTCCTGTACCAGATCATGGACTTGGTGATCAGCCAGGCCGATTGGCCACGCAGTAGTGTGTTCGCAGCGATGGCGGTCTTGTTTGTTCCGGTGGCGATCGTTTACCGGCTGGACGACAGCGATGACGCCGTGCCGAGCGGACCCGACGGGATTCCAGAAACGGCGGTTTAGCCCATCGAGCGGCGCCGGGCGGTTAACATCAAGTGGCACGCCTGCTTTCAGTGAACCACTGGAGAACCCCGCCATGCCCACGCCCGCCCTGATTGATGATCGACGCGCTGATCACGTGACGAATCCCGTTCAACGTTTCACCGCAGGGCGTCTTTGGCTGACGATCGTTGTCGGTGTGTCATCGTTGGTGGTGACCTCTGCAACGGTTCTGCACGGGTGCACCACCGCGGTGATCAGCGGCCGTGTGACGCCGGACGGACGTCCGCTGTTGTGGAAGAATCGAGACACAACCTCCAGCGTTCACAACGAAGTCGTCGTCATCGACGATGGGCCGCTGCGGGCAATCGGCGTGATCAACGCCGGTCAAGATACGTCGGTCTGGATGGGAATGAACGAGGCGGGTTTCTGTATCGAAAACTCACTCAGTTTGGATCTCCGCGACGATGACGATCAACGCAAGGGGCTGGGCAACGGCGCGTTGATGAAAAAGGCACTGCAGTCTTGCCGCAAGGTGGAAGATTTTCGACGTTTGTTGGAACAGACCAATGCGACCGGACGCAGCACCGCGGCGAATTTCGGCGTCATCGATGCCTCCGGTGGTGCATCGGTCTTTGAAACCGGCCCGAACCAGTTTCAAGAGTTCGACATCAATGATCCCGTCGTGGCGCCGGACGGTTTTCTTGTGCGGACCAACTTTGCAACCACGGCAAAGGCTTTGCCGGCCGATCCCGACGCGGATTCGCTGACGGATGTGTACTCCGGTGTAAGGTATTGTCGTGCCGATGACCTGTTGTCAAAAGCAACGGATTCCGGCGGCACGATTGATTTGCGGTTCGTCTTGCGTCATCTGGCCCGCGATATGGCGGACACCAATGGCGTTGGTTTTCCAGGAACGATTAACGGACAAGCGGGGCCGCTGCCTCCGGTGATTCCAATCGACAAGACGATCAGCCGGCGTACCACGGTCTCGGCGGTGGTGTTCCATGGGGTTCAAAAAGACGAACCCTGTGAATCGACCACCATGTGGACCATTTTGGGTGATCCCAAGTACTCGATCGCTGTACCGGTGGAGATGCGTTGTCGCGTGATCGCCGATCCACTGGAAGGTTCACGTGGCGGCGAGATCGGAGAGATCGCGTTGACGCTTCGCGATTGGACGCTGACCAAAGATCGGCATTCGATTCATACCCACGCGTTGCCCGGGATTTGGGCCGATCTGTGGCCCATCGAAGATCAGCTGATTCGACAAAACTTGGAACACCGTGATCGAATGCTCGATACGCCAGGATCAGCGCTCCAGGCGTCCCATTCCCAACACGAGCGATTAGCCGCCAAAGCCTACACGGCGATGCGACAGGAATTGGTGCAAGCCAAACAGGCGGCCTTGCAGCACGCCACGAAGCCGGACGAATCGGAATCGCTGGTGCCGCAATCGCGTCGTGCCGCCGGATCAGACGGTGTGATTCACGTCGCGATCTATGACCACGCCGAAAGCGTTCATCGACGTACCAAAACGTTGTTGTCTGTTTTGACCAGCGATCACGGTTTCCAGTGCGATCGGGTCAGTCCGGGAGACATTCGCGACGGCGTTTTGTCAGGTTATGACGTGCTCGTGATGCCGGGCGGATCGGCCAGCGGCCAGTCCAAAAAACTGCAGGACCAGGGGCGTGAACAGATCCGTCGTTTTGTTGATTCCGGGGGCGGTTATCTGGGAATCTGCGCCGGTGCCTATCTGGCCACGGCGCACTACGATTGGTCGTTGGGGCTGATCGATGCGCGGGTTTGGGATCGCATCCACTGGGCGCGAGGCAACGGGCCGGTGACCGTGTCGTTAAGCGAAATGGGCCAGCAGTGTTTGGGCATCTCGGATTCGCGGGTGGATGTTGACTATGCCCAGGGCCCCTTGCTGGTTCCCGGTCGTTATGACCATCTGCCGGACTACAACGTCATTGCCAAGTTTCAAACAGCCGTGGCACAAAAGGGGGCACACGAAGACGCCATGGCGGGCACGCACGCGGTGATTCATGGCGAATTTGGTGACGGCCAGGTCGTCTGCATCAGTCCGCACCCGGAATTTCCAGGGGGGCCCAACCAAATGGTTCGTGCCGCGGTTCGGTTAGTCGCGGGGGATACCGAGGACGATGACTGAGATCACGAATGCAGGTTGCATCGTGCGGTGAATCGTCGCGATGGTCGCAGTGTTGCGTGGCGTTTTCACCGCGTGGTTTCAGCATCACGTGGATCAAGTTCGCTGCCAACGTTCCAGAACGTCCGGCAACGGGTATTGCGTCACGTCGCGATCGCCCGCCCAAGTATTGATTTCATGTAAGCGTCGATAGCCTGCGGTAACGCGTTGTGTGCGTTCGTCGCAGAACGTCGGGTCCAATTGCCGCCGATCCATCGGGCCGGCCACTTCGACCACTTGGAATCGATCATCCGCGATGAATTGAGCCAAGACGGGATTGCATCGAAGATGTCGTTCGGGCGTCGTGTGAAGAACCTCGGGATCGATTTCGCCGATCACGTATCGAAGGTAAAGGTCGCTATCGACGATGGACGTGACGTCTTCACCACAGACTTCGCATCGATAACCTTCGTCGCATTTTGCCATCGGTTCTATTTCAAGGTGATTGTTTCGAGCGTGCCGAAATCGGGTTGCTGTGATTGCGTCGCACACACGCTTGGCTATTCGCCAGTGTCGCCAAAACCTGTTTCTTGGAAATGACGGTCACCCGGCAGCAATGTGATCGAGTGAGGGAAGTCACTCAATCTGAGGCATTCGCGCCGTTACGGGTTCGAATCACAAGCGGATTCGTCGGGTGTTCAACGCCAGTCACAGATGGACAGCAATGATCCCCGGCCGAGATTTGAACGACCGTTGCGACGAAGCGCACAAGGCCAACGAACGCAACGGCAAAGTGTACCATCGACGACGGGGCGGTCGCCGTTGGCACCCATTTCCGCAAACCAATTTCAGAATCCAGGTCTGCTTTGAAAACCTAGACCCCGCAAGAAGGTAGGTCGATGACGAAGCCGCAAACCGACATTTGGTATGACCATTCTGCCGATCAGGTTGCCCAGCGTTTGGAGACGGATTTCCGTGAAGGCTTGGGGCTCTTGGAAGTCGGACGCCGGCAAAGTCGTTTCGGTCCCAACCAATTGACGCAGAAGGCGGCCGATGGTTGGCCCGTGATTCTGCTGCGACAGTTCCAACAGCCTCTGGTGTACATCTTGTTGGGCGCCGTCGTGCTGACGCTGGTCATGCGCGAATGGGCCGATGCCGCGGTGATCTTGGCCGTTGTATTGGTCAATGCTTCGATCGGTTTTGTCCAAGAAGCCAAAGCGTTGAAAGCCATCGACGCTCTCAGCCAGTCGCTGCAGACCATGGCCAACGTGATTCGTGGTGGCCAACCCGCGACCGTCGATGCCAGTGAATTGGTTCCCGGTGATGTGGTTCAGTTGCAATCCGGTGACCGTGTCCCCGCTGATTTGCGTCTGGTGGAAACGAAAGACCTGCAGATCGATGAATCCGCATTGACCGGCGAATCCGTTCCGGTCGAAAAACAGACCTCGGCTTTACCGGCCGGAACCGTTTTGGCCGAACGGACCAACGTCGCCTATTCCACGACACTAGTGACTTATGGGACGGCAACGGGCATCGTGGTTGCGACCGGTGACCGAACCGAGATCGGACACATCAACGAATTGATCGCTTCGGCCGATGTGTTGGAGACTCCACTGGTCCGCCGGATCAATGAGCTGAGTCATTTGTTGCTAAAGGTGATCTTGGTTTTGGCGGTGTTGGTTGCCGTCGCCGGCGTGATCCGTGGTGCCAAGCCTGTCGACGTCCTGTTGTCAGCGGTGGCGTTGGCGGTGGGGGCAATTCCCGAAGGCTTGCCCGCGGTGGTGACCGCGACTTTGGCCCTGGGCGTCGCACGTCTGGCCAGCCGACGAGCGATCGTTCGCAAGTTGCCCGCGGTCGAAACGCTGGGCAGCACTTCGGTGATCTGTTCTGACAAGACAGGAACGTTGACACAGAACCAGATGACGGTTCGCAATCTGTGGGCCGATGACAGGCTGTTCACGGCGACCGGTTCTGGCTACTCACCCGAGGGGCGGTTGATGCCAGGTGCGGAAGGCGATGCAGGCACCGGCGAACCCGATTCGTTGGATCTGGATGATCAGCCCGTCTTGGCGGAATTGATGCGCGCCGGCCTGTTGTGCAACGATGCACGATTGAATCAAGACGGCGATGGGAATTGGCAGGTCGAAGGGGATCCGACCGAAGCTGCGTTACTGGTATCGGCCGCAAAAGGCCGACTGGAACGTCAACAGCAACAACAGCGCCGTCCACGCTTGGATGTTGTGCCCTTCGAATCCCAGCACCAGTACATGGCCACGCTGCATCAGGCAGACAATGAAACCATTGTCTATCTGAAGGGATCGGTCGAACGGGTCTTGGCCCGATGTGATACGACCTACAGTGGCCGACCAGTCGACGTTGATTCCATCGAACGACAAGTCGATGCCTTGGCATCCAAAGGCCAGCGTGTACTGGCTTTTGCGATCAAACGTTTTCCGGCGGACACGCGATCGCTGGGCCATGATGATTTGACCGATGGGATGCAGTGGCTGGGCCTGCAGGGCATGATCGATCCGCCCCGTCCCGAAGCCATCAAAGCCGTGGCGGCGTGCCAGCAAGCTGGGATTCGCGTCAAGATGATCACCGGTGACCACGTGGGCACCGCCAAAGCGATCGCCGGGCAACTGGGCTTGAACGGAAAACGAAACGAGGGGGAATTGGTCGGGCTGACCGGTGCGGAACTGGAAGGCATGCGCGATCATGACTTGATCGCCACCGTTGAAGACGTCTGTGTGTTTGCCAGAGTTTCACCCGCACAAAAACTGCGATTGGTCGAGGCCCTTCAATCGCTTGGACACGTCACCGCCATGACCGGTGACGGCGTGAATGATGCGCCCGCACTTCGCCAAGCCAACATCGGCGTTGCGATGGGGATCACCGGCACCGAGGTCACCAAAGAATCCGCCGACATGATTCTGACCGATGACAACTTTGCATCCATCGAAGCGGCGGTGGAGGAAGGTCGCGGAATCTATGACAACTTGATCAAGTTCATCGCTTGGACGCTGCCGACGAATCTCGGCGAGGCCGGAATCATCTTGGTCGCGACGTTGTTGGGATTGCAGTTGCCCATCACGCCGCTACAGATTCTGTGGATCAACATGTCGACCGCGGTCTTGTTGGGTGCCACCCTGGCGTTTGAACCCAAGGAAGCGGATGTTATGACCCGGCCACCAAGACGCCAAGACGAAGGCATTTTGACGGGGCCGCTGATTTGGCGAACCATGTGGGTCGGCGGCGTACTGGTCCTGGCCACGTATTTCGTTTTTGCCTTCAAGAAATCATTGGGCGTCGATATGGATGCGGCGCGGACCGCCGCGGTGAATGTCATTGTCATGGGCCAAGCGTTTTATCTGCTGAACTGCCGATCGCTTCATTATTCGATCTTTCGTATCGGGCCGTTCCGAAACCCGCTGTTGTGGGCCGGCATCCTGGCGATGATCGGATTGCAACTGGCGTTCACATACTTGCCCTTCATGAACCAAGTGTTTGAATCTGCACCGACGACGTGGCGTCCCTGGGCACTGGCCGTCGCGGCCGGACTGTTGCTGCACGTGCTTGCCGAGCTGGACAAGTTGCGTCAACGGTTCGCAGCGACGAAATCGTCCGGCTCGAACGTGTGAATTTCAAAACCGGCGTGCGAAGACAATCGAAAGTGGACATGACGTAGCGACGCCCGGTCACGGTGTGATCCGATTCCGCCGGGGCAGGGCGATCGGGCGACGAAGAATCCGTTAGCATCTTTGAAGCGTCGATCGGTTTCTAGATTTTTTGGGAACCGGATCGTGTCGGGTTCTTTCTGTTTCAGCCACCGCCGTTGTGTCATGTTGTTTCGTATTCGTACCGTATGGACGGGGCCTTTTCTGCTGGTCTTGTTGTCGCTGGTCTTGAGGACGTTTGCTTGTGCGGCGGAGGGGGAGACGCACCCGAACATTGTCGTGATTTTGGCGGACGACATGGGGTATGGTGATCTCGGATGCCAAGGCAGCGAAACGCTTCGAACGCCGAACTTGGATCGGCTGGCCCAATCGGGCGTCCTGTGCACGCAGGCCTATGTTGCCAGTGCCGTGTGTTCACCATCGCGGGCCGGATTGCTGACCGGTCGTGATCCAAGACGATTCGGATACGAAGGCAATTTGAACGCTTCGCCGTCCAACTATGCCACGCGCGTCGAATTGCTGGGCTTACCCAGCAGTGAACACACGCTGGGCGATCATTTGCGAAATGCCGGCTATGCGACCGCCATCATTGGAAAATGGCACTTGGGAATCGGACCCATGCATCATCCCAATCGCCGTGGTTTTGATCACTTCTGTGGCATGCTGGGAGGCAGTCATCACTATTTCCCTGCCACGATGAAGCATTCCATCGAACGCAATGGCACACGTGTCCAGGATTTTTCGAGTGACTATTTGACCGACTTTTTTACGGATGAAGGGCTGCGTTTCATTCGCCAACAAAGTGCAGAATCGCCGCGGCAGCCTTGGTTCGTCTTCTTTTCCTACAACGCGCCGCACACTCCCATGCACGCCACCGATGCGGACTTGGAAGTCTTCGCAGCGATCAAGGACAAGAAACGCCGAACCTATGCGGCGATGATGTATGCGTTAGACCGTGGAGTCGGACGAATCTGCGACGAATTGAAACATTCGGGGCAGTGGGAACAAACCATGATCGTGTTCCTATCGGACAACGGTGGTGCGACCAACAATGGCAGTTGGAATGGACCGTTACGGGGCGTGAAAGGTTGCCTTCGCGAAGGCGGGATTCGCGTGCCCATGATCTGCACATGGCCGGCAAAGATTCCGGCCGGCCAAGTTCACGACGGTGTGGTCAGTTCACTTGACCTTTTGCCCACGTTCATGGCGGCAGCGGGTGCGGAGTGCTTGCCGCTTTCCGATCCGTTATCACACGAAGACAAGTCGAATCGAAAACGAATGGTTCGTTTGGCGGGAACGCACGATGGTGTGAATCTGCTGCCACGATTGATGCGACAAGATTCCGACGACGCGCGTCGGTTGTATTGGCGACTGCAGGGTCAAGCGGCGATTCTGGACGGGAAAGACAAGCTGGTTCGGTTGTCCCACCGACCGGCTGAGATGTTCGACGTTTCGTCGGACGTTTCCGAAACGTATGACCTTTCGCAAGATCAACCCGATCGGTTTCGTCAGCTGATGAGTGAACTTGGCCGATGGGAATCCAGCTTGCCCACGGTTCCGCTGTGGGGATCTTCGCCGTATTGGTCGGGGGATTCCGCCAATCACTATGATGGTTGGGCGCCGCGACCGGAGCCACCGTCCGAACCGTGAGCATCGCGAATGTCGTTGAGGTTGATCGTTGCAAGCTTTCTAGCGTGTGAACACGCATGAATGTTTTGCTGGTGGGTCGGCGGTTGTTTTCACAGAGTCAGGGTTGTTCGATGAGATTGAATTCACATCCGTGCCTAGGATGGATCTGTTTGGGATGTCTGGTCATTGCTTCGTCGGTGATCGCGCGAGCCGAAGATCCTGAACCGGTCGATTTGGTTGTCTACGGCGGCACCTCCGGCGGGATCGCTGCCGCGGTCCAGGCGCAACGTATGGGCAAGTCCGTCATCGTGATAGAACCCGGTCAACGCATCGGTGGATTGACGACCGGTGGACTGGGGCAAACCGACATCGGCAATAAGGCAGCGATTGGTGGGATCGCGCGCGAGTTCTATGAAGACATCGCGGCGCGTTACCAAGAACCTTCGGCATGGAAATGGCAACAGCGCGACGAGTATCGCAGCGGCGGTCAATCGAAAACCGCGGCCGGCGAATCTGCGATGTGGACTTTCGAGCCCAGTGTGGCCTTGTTGGTTTATCAAAGCTGGATCGATCGCGACAAAATCCGTATCGACTATGGGCGACGTTTGGATCGGTCATCCGTGATCACGACACGTAGCCTGCCGGCCAGGATTATCGCGATTCGCATGGAAACGGGCGAAACCTATCGGGCCAAGATGTTCATCGATGCGACCTATGAAGGCGATCTGATGGCGGCCGCCGGTGTCAGCTACACGGTCGGCCGTGAATCGAATGACCAGTACGGTGAAACCCTGAACGGCGTGCAAACCGCGATGGCACGACATCACCAATTGCGTCCGGGGATCGACCCCTTTGTGGTTCCCGGAAATCCGGACAGTGGTTTGTTGCCACATATCGATCCACAGGGACCGGGAACCGAAGGAGGTGCGGATCATCGTGTGCAAGCTTATTGCTTTCGGATGTGTTTGACCGATCACCCAGACAATCGAATTCCCTTTCACAAGCCGGAAGGCTATCAACCGCTGTGGTACGAGTTGCTGTTGCGTAACTTCGAAGCGGGCGAAGACGGCGTGCCTTGGATCAATTCACGGATGCCGAATCGAAAGACGGACACCAACAACCGCTTGGGATTTTCCACCGACTTCATTGGTCAAAACTATGACTATCCCGAAGCCACGTACCAGCAGCGGGAAAAGATCATCGCGCAACATCGTTTGTATCAACAGGGATTGATGTGGACGCTAGCCAATCATCCGCGAGTGCCCGAACACGTTCGTCGTGAAGTGTCGCGTTGGGGAATGTGCAAAGATGAATTCCAGGAGGGCAACGGTTGGCAGGACCAGTTGTATATTCGCGAAGCCCGCCGGATGGTGGGGCACTACGTCATGACACAGAACAACTGCCAAGGCCGGCCGGTGGAGGATCCCGTGGGGTTGGCCGCCTACACGATGGATTCACACAACCAACAGCGATACGTCGATTCCCGGGGGCACGTGCGAAACGAAGGAGACGTTCAGGTGGGCGGCTTTCCGCCTTATGGCATCAGCTATCGGTCCCTGGTGCCCAAGCCCGATGAGGTTTCCAACCTGTTGGTGCCGGTTTGTTTGTCGGCGTCTCACATTGCCTTTGGTTCGATTCGAATGGAACCGGTCTTCATGGTCTTGGGACAGTCGGCCGCGACGGCGGCATGTCAGGCCATCGACGACGGTGTGGCAATTCAAAACGTCGATTATTCGCGTTTAGCGAAGCGATTGGTTCAAGACAACCAAGTCCTGGCCCATGTCGGTGCCAAGCCGAAGCCGGGGATTGATGCCGAAGCGTTGTCCGGGACCGTCGTGGATAACCGGCAGGCCGAAACCAAAGGAAACTGGGTGACCAGTTCGTCATCGTCGGGACGAGTGGGCGATGACTATCTGCACGACAACGCATCCGACAGCGAAGACTGCGTGGCAATTTATCATGCCGACCTGGGGCAAGCCGGTCGGTATCGCGTGAACCTGTTGTGGCCCGTTCATCCCAATCGGGCCAGCAACGTGTCGGTGACCGTCTTGGATGTCGACGGCAAGCGGCGCACGCAACGCATTAACCAACGCGATGCGAAGTCCGGCGGCAAAGCTTCATTGGGTGTCTTTGAGTTTGCCGCGCGTGGAACCGTTGAAATTCGAAATGCCGACGCTGATGGTTATGTGATCGCCGACGCGGTTCAGTGGGTGCCTGTCGAAACCGACGGTGTGCAGTAATCGCGACCATATGGTCCGGCGCTGGAAATCAGAACATGGTGCCTAGCGACTGTTTGGCGACGACCTTCGCCTAGACCCAGATCAGGATAGGCCCAGGACGTCGAACATGCTGTACAGGCCGGGCTCGCGATCCTTCAAAAACTTGGCGGCGGTCAGCGCTCCGGATGCATAACAGTCGCGGTTGCTGGCACCGACGTTGAGCTCGATTTTTTCGCCCAACATTCCGAACACGATGGTGTGTTCGCCGGGATTGTCGCCGACGCGAATGGCGTGGTAACCGATTTCGTTTCGCGATCGCTGGCCGGTTTCGCCTTCTCGGCCATGAACGTGGCGAATGTCGTCGCCCAGTTGCTGGGCGATCAGTTCGCCGAATCGTAGGGCGGTGCCGCTGGGCGCATCGGCTTTGTAGCGGTGGTGACGTTCCAGGATTTCGACGTCCATACCACCGGGAACATCCTTCAATGTGGCGGCGACCTGTTGGGCCAACTTCATGGTCAGGTTAACGGCCAGCGACATGCTGGGCGCCCAAACGATCGGCAGCGTCTTGGCTGCTTCGGCCAATTGATTCTTTTGCTCGGGCGACAACCCGGTGGTGGCCATGACCAGCGGGATCTTGGCTGCGATGCAATTGGCGATCACGCCGTCGACGGCCGAGGGCAATGAAAAATCGATCACCGCATCGGCGAAACCCGGCCACTGGCTGGCGACGGGAATGTCCACCGCGGGGATGCCGGCAAGCAGGCCGGCATCGTGACCCAGGTCGCTGCAGTCGGCGTGTTCGATGGCGGCAACGATTTCGAAATCGGGATCTTGTGCGGCAAGGGCGACAACACGGCGGCCCATGCGGCCGGCAGCGCCATGGACGGCGACTCGGATCGGTTCAGTCATGTGCGTCGAAAGAATCGTTTACGAATGAGGGAATGTTGACTTGGTGCGTGCCCGGACGATCAAGCGCCACTGTGACGAAGGGCTTTGTCGCTGATGTCTTTGCGGCACCAAGCGCCCTGCCAACGAATGTGTTTGACCGCGGTGTAGGCTTGCAGTTTTGCTTTGCTGATCGAATCACCGACCGCGGTCACGCCCAGGACACGGCCACCGGTGTTGACGACTTGGCCGTCGACGACGTCGGTGCCGGCGTGAAAGACTTTCACGTCTTCCAGTTCAGCGGCCTGTTCCAGACCGGAAATAGGACGCCCTTTTTCATAGTCGCCCGGATAGCCTTCGCTGGCCATGACGACGCAGATGCTCGGACGCGGGTCCCATTTCAAATCCTCGATTTCACCCAGTCGTCCGTCCACGGCGGCTTCGATCACGTCGACCAAGTCACTTTGCAAACGCATCAACAGCGGCTGGCATTCCGGATCGCCGAAACGGACATTGAATTCCAAGACTTTGGGGCCTGCCGGCGTCAGCATCAATCCGGCGTAAAGCACGCCTTTGAAAGGACGCCGGGCACGCTTCATCGCATGGACGATCGGCACCAACACATCCGATTCGACTTTGGCCATCAACGCTTCGTCAACGATCGGGGTAGGGCAGTACGCGCCCATGCCGCCGGTGTTGGGACCGGTGTCGCCGTCGTGTGCCGGCTTGTGGTCTTGGGCGGCCGGCAGGGTCACGATGGTTTCCCCGTCGGTGATCGCCAGCACGCTGGCTTCTTGGCCGGTCAAACGTTCCTCGATGATCAACTCCTTGCCGGCTTCGCCGAACTCGCGTCGGCCGGCAATTCGATCGATGGCGTCCAGAGCTTCTTCACGAGTGCTGCAAACGATGACGCCTTTGCCGGCGGCCAAGCCGTCCGCTTTGACAACGACACTGACCGAATCACCCGGTTCGCTGTAGCGATCTTTGATGTAACGCGTTGCGTCGCCGGCATCGCGAAACGTTCGGTAGTCCGCGGTCGGGATGTCCGCCGAGTGCAGCAAGTTTTTGCAGAAGACTTTGCTGCCTTCCAATTCGGCAGCCGCGGCCGACGGGCCGAACACGCGCAAGCCGGCGTCGTTCATTTGGTCGACAATGCCGGCGACCAAGGGAGCTTCGGGGCCGACGACCGTCAGATCGATGGATTCGGTTTTCGCAAAGTCGATCAACGCGGGAATGTCCGTGGCCGGGATCGGGACGTTGACCGCATCGATGGCTGTTCCCGCGTTGCCGGGGGCGACGTAAACGGTTTCGACTCGAGGGCTTTGGCCGATCTTCCAAGCCAAAGCGTGTTCACGGCCACCGCCGCCGACGACCAATACTTTCATTTGACTGATTGAATTTCTTTTCTGGGGGTGGACCGAAAGGTGTCGATCATGACCCGGTTCTGGCCGGTGAAACGGACAGCCATCACCGGTGATGCGCGAGTCACCCGAACGCGAAAAACGGCACACGCGACGGATCGGCGAAATACCGATGCCTGGGCCGACGAATCGGGCAGCTTAACCGTTCCCCGCCCGGTCGAACACGCCGCCGATTTTGGAGCGGATAATGAAACGAGGGGCCGAACCGGGGCTTTCCGTTGGGGGCAGCGGGGTTTGCATGTGAAGCTTTCAAGAGAATGCTGGACAAACGGCCTTTATGGCGTATAATCGACCGCTCCAGCCGACAGGCGACTTCCTAAGTCCCGCAAACTCGTCCACGGCCCGGTTCGTGGATCCCGCCCGATTTGCGGTCTGGTCGCCAGTCACCCCACTCTTTTTTTGATCAAGGCAGTCCCCGCCGGAGCTTATTTGCCGGCGGGACTGCTTTTTTTGATCCGCTGTTTTCCACCGCAGCGATTGCCTGGTGGACTTTGGGCGTATTGCATGAACGTCGCCCCCACCCGACGGCATTGGTATTGCTGCCATCGGCAGGGGCTGATCGGTTCGCGTTTGCCTGGCCAAAGATATGGGCGGAAAATCAACACAGCGGAGATCGGCCGCCGCGTGCTTCACCCTTGATTGAACATTATCGATTAACGTGTCGTGTCCCGGCCACGGTCAGTGCCCGTCCGGATTGACGAGACGACACCGTCCTTTGACCCAACCGTTTTTCCCGTCAGTGGAGAATTCAGCTTTGAAGATCGCGACATCCTTTTGCCTGCCCGCATTGCTTGCCGCAGCCGCCTGTCTGTCGACCGTCAGTGCCCTCAGGGCCGAAACCGGGACCCTGCGGATGCAATTGGTCTATGGCGGTGACCCGGTCAAGCCGGCGCCGATCGACGTCAACAAGGACGTCCAGTTTTGTGGCAAACACGGACTGACCAATGAAGCGTTGATCGTCAATCCGACCAACAAGGGTATCAAGAACGCGGTGGTGTACGTGTACACCGGTCGTGGGACTCCCGATTTGCCGGAAACCGAGCCCGCAGGTGCGAATCACGTGTTGGCCAACGAAAACTGCCGTTTCGAACCTCGGTACATCATCGCGCAAACCGGCGACAAATTGACGGTCACCAACCCCGATCCCGTCGGCCACAACGCGAACTTGAACTTCCTGCGGAACGATCCCCAGAACTTCACCATCCCGACCGGCCAAGAAAAGTCGGTGGATTTGGTCGAAGCCGAGCCGGCACCGATTCCGGTCGAATGCAACATCCACCCTTGGATGAAGGCCTACGTGGTTGTCTTGGAGCATCCGTTCGCGGCGGTCAGTGATGAAGACGGAATGATCGAGATCGAAGGCTTGCCGGCCGGCGAAGAATTGACGTTCCGCATCTTTCACGAAGCGGGCCGGATCGATGAAGTCACGATCGACGGCAAGTCGGAATCATGGCGTCGTTCGCGATTCGAAGTCGAAATCAAACCCGGCATGAACGACTTGGGCACCGTGACGGTCCCGGCCGACGCACTGTCGGGCGAGTGATTCGCAGCGGCAATTTTTGAACCGAAGCCGCCGGTTTTCCGCGGCATGCGACGATACGCGGCGTTTGCAAAGACGCCGCTTGGCGGTTCAATGGGTGATCCCAACCCTGCGAAATTCTTCTGCCTTTCCCGCCATGACGTTTCGTTATTCTCGTCGCCCGATCCTGATTTGTTTGGCCGCCGCTTTGTCGGTCGCGGCCTGGGTCGGTTGCGAAAAGACGGTCGACCAATTCGACCCCAATCTTCTGTACGCGTTGTCGCTGGAAAAAACGCGGGACATTCCCGCGGATGTCGCGGCCGATCATGTTCAGTCCGTGATCACCGAATTGTTCGGGACGCCGCTGGAACCACGCTGGCCGTCGGATTGGCTGGACGATGAACAATCATCAATTCTGCGCGACGTGGGCAACCTGGAACTGGCGATCGGCAAAATCAGCAGCGATCAAGCCGACCAGCATCGCGGGCTGTATCGCGAACACTGTGTGATTTGTCACGGCGTTTCGGGCAGCGGCAATGGGCCCGCATCGCTGTATCAGAATCCCTATCCACGCGACTTTCGTCGCGGTGTTTTTAAGTGGAAGTCGACCGAACGGCGGTCCAAGCCGACTCGCGAGGATCTGCTGGAATTGTTGAAGCGAGGTATTCCCGGGACGTCGATGCCGTCCTACCGAATTCTCAGTCCCGAGCAACGGCAAACACTGGTCGACTACACGATTTACCTGTCGGTTCGCGGGGAGACGGAACGAGAACTGATGGCCGTCGCGGTGGATGAATTGGGGTACGAAGACACGCCGCCGGAGGACGATCTGAATTTGGCGATGGTCTTTGAAAGCGAAGACGGACGTGACACCGAAGCGGCCGACGTCATCGCCGACGTTCTGGACGATGTCGTCGGCCAATGGCGGGATGCTTCCGACGAGGTTGCCGAGGTGCCCGAAGTGCCACAGGATCTGTTGCAGGTGGTGGCCGCGGACACGAAGTCGATCCAGTGGTCCGACGAAGCGGTGGCGATGGGACGCGATGTTTACGAAGGCGTCTATGCCAACTGTGTGGGCTGTCACGGCAAGGGCGGACGTGCGGACGTGCCGACCCTGGACTATGACGATTGGACGAAAGAATACACGTCGCGGATCGGCATCAGTCCCGACGACGATCAAGCGTTGGCTCCGGTACGTGCACTGGGGGCCTTGCCGCCACGTCCGGTGCTGCCACGTCGGTTGTCCGATGGCGTTTATCGCGGGGCCGGGACGCCCGAAGCCATCTATCGAATCATTTCGCAAGGGATCGCCGGTTCCCCGATGCCAGCGGTGATGATTTCCGAGCAGGGCGATGGCACATCGCTGAGCCCGCGTCAAATCTGGGCGCTGGTCGCATACGTCCAGTCGCTGGGACAGGGGGCGACACCGGCCGAAACGGCCGCGTCGGATCCCGGGGACGATAAAATGGGGCCGCTGGCGTGGAGTGCGGATGCGCAGCATGAATCGTATGCGGTGCCATCGGGCCCTGCGGATTCGTCTGTTGATACCCCACCGGCCGGCTGAACCAGAAATGACCGCCTGTTGACGGCGGCGGCGGATTTAGAATCCTGACGATCTGAACGGGTCCCCAAGATTGTTTGTCCGCAACCTGCCGAATTGACTGGCGACGGAGATCACCAATTGAGCCGAGACAATTACCGCACCGTGGGCGCACTGTTGGGCTTGGCCCTGGGCATCGGTTTGATGTTTCTGCTGGGCCAAGACGGCTTGGTCGCCGGGGCGATTTTCGGAGCCGGCGGCTGTGTGCTGGGAGGCATCACAGGCGAAATTTTTTTTGACCGACGAAAGACTTAACGACGCGAAACGGCGTCGACGGCGAAACGGACGGTGGGACGTCCGAAAGCGTCGATTCCACCGGATCGCTTTGCACCGACGACTTTGCTGAAACGATGACCGACAGCCTGAAACAAACCGATCCCGTTGAATCCACCCGGATCGTCCGGCGATTGGCTTGGCTGTTGATCGCTTTGGCCTGGCCGTTGATTTGGATCGGCGGATTGGTTACCACCTACGACGCCGGCATGTCGGTACCGGATTGGCCGGGGACCTACGGCTACAACTTGTTTCTCTATCCCGTGTCGACTTGGCTATCGGGGCCTTTTGACATCATGGTCGAACACGGCCACCGATTGCTGGGCAGTGTGGTCGGATTGGTGGCGATCGCGTTGTTGTGGGCTGCTTGGCGGAAAGAAGACCGCTTTTGGTTCGTCATGTTGTGCTTCGCCATTTTGATCGCCGTGATCGCACAGGGAGTCTTGGGCGGTTTGCGGGTCGTGATGAGCGACCAGGTTTTAGCGATGGTTCACGGCTGTGTCGGCCCGGCCTTCTTTGCGTTGGCGGCCGCCGCGGTTGTGGGCAGCAGCCGGTGGTGGCGTCGCCAAGCGAGCGGCGAAATCAGTGAGGTAGAGCAAACACGACAGCCCGGACGGTTGACGGTGGCCGTTGCCGGCGTGTTGGCGGTGGCTAGCTATGGCCAGCTTGTTTTGGGGGCGATGTTGCGTCACGCCCAGCCAGGGGCTTCACCGGACGGTTTTGCCGCCCTGGCGGTCGCCCACATGTTGATTGCCTTGGGGATTTTGGTTTTTGCGGCTCTGCTTTGGCCTCTGATTAGGGGGTGCGGCGATTTGACGCTCTCGCGTCTGGCGTCGGCTTTGGTAATCTTTGTCGCACTGCAGATCGTTTTGGGCTTTGGCACCTGGGTCGTTAACTATGGTTTTCCGTCGTTCCTGCGGTGGATGCCGGGAGCCGATGGGTTTCTGGTTCGCGCCAAAGGGTTCGTCGAATCCTGGATTGTGACCGGGCACGTTGCCATCGGGTCGTTGATTTTGGCCCTGGCCGTATCGTTGTTGTTGATGGTCTTGCGTTGCCGGCACGCCGAGGCGGCGGTTTCGGATCGTGGCGGTGCCGTGCCGGTCGATGCGACCAAGCCACAGACGTCCGTCGCGGCGGCCGTCTGATGCCTTTGACGCGGATTTGCGGTAAACACCCTGGCGGGTTGGGCCGGCCCAAGGCCGATGTCTTGCCCGTTTTTCCAGTCTGTCGATCATCTGTGGCCATCGACGCCGGTTCACCCTCTTACCGACGAACAAGCCCTTGTCCAACGCGATGCTGATTGCCGAAACCGCCAAGTCGGCGGATCCGTCATCTTGGTCGGCCGAATCGGGGCAGCCTTTGCAGCCCGGCGGTCTGGGCCACGCTGTGCCCCCGTCCGTGGAACCGGCCGGTCGTCGGGGCGCCGCAGTGCCTGGTAGTAAATCGGAGGCGGGTTTTTGGTCGGACGTCTTGGTTCTTTCCAAGCCACGGATCGTGACCATGATTCTGGTGACCACGGTCGCGACGGCGATGATCGGTGCGGCTTTGCGTCCCGAGGGAGCCGGCGGTTTGTCGGTGGTCGCAATGCTGTGGCTGTTGATCGGGACCGGCGGTGTTGCCGCCAGTGCGGGTGCCGCCAATCAAATTTGGGAACGAGTGATCGACCGACGCATGGTCCGCACCGCCGGTCGGCCGTTGCCCGCCGGTCGGATGTCGGCGGCTGCCGCGATCGGTTGGGCCCTGTTCTGGGGCCTGGGCGGTACCGTCCTGTTGTGGGCGATGTTCGGCGCGGCGCCGGCCATCGTGGGGATCGCCACGTGGGCGTTGTACGTGTTGGTTTACACGCCGATGAAAACGCGGACCGCATGGAACACGACCGTGGGCGCCGTTGCCGGGGCGTTGCCCGTGTTGATGGGATTCACGGCCGCGGGGGGACGCTTGGCTGATCCGACGCCTTGGTTGCTGTTCGGTGTTTTGGCGGCCTGGCAATACCCGCACTTCATGTCAATCGCCTGGCTGTATCGTCGTCAGTACAAGGAGGCGGGATTCTGTATGACGACCGGATCGGACCCGACCGGCCGATCGGCCGCCATTCAAAGTTTGGTCGGGACGTTGGCCATCGCCGGTTGTGGGTTGGTCTTGTGTCTGCAAGGCGGCCTCGTGTGGTGGAATTTCGCCGGGGCACTGGCCGTTTTGGCGGCGTGCTGGCCGCTTTGGAAAGCATCCTGTCGATTTGCCGCATGTCCGGCCGACGACATCAGCCGCACAATGTTGCGGTCATCCTTGCTGACCTTGCCCGGCGTACTGCTGGTCACCACCGTTTGCATCCTGGTGTCGGCCTAAACCCTCGGCGGCAACGAAGCCACAAAGCCGTCGTCGCCTTTCCCGAGCGGTCGCCGCAAGAGCCGGCAAGGGCCGGATTCCGCTTAGGCGGTTCAGCGGGCGTTGCACCCGCTGGTGATTTTTGATCGCCAACGCGATCCGTCCACGGCAGAAGACGCGGCGGAAGATCGATCGCGGAATTCATTCATCAGGTCAGCAACCATGAATCCTTCGAATCGGACAAAGCGAACATGAAAGTTGCACTGAACATCGTTTTTATTTTGGCCGCCGGTTTGATTGCCGGTCTGGTTCTTCGCGCCTCGCGTCAAAACACCCCGAATGAAGTTCCCGAAGGTGCGGTCGTCTTCACCAACGACCAGCCGCTGGACGTGGACGCGACACGAAACGACGAACCGAGCAAGCCGCCGGAAGACGAAGCTTGGCTCAGCCGGTTTGAACTGATCGAACGCAGCGGCCAGAAAGTCAGCAGCGAAGACCTGAAGGGGCGGCCTTATGTGGTCAGCTTTTTCTACAGCACGTGCCCGAGCATTTGTGTCAGCCAGAATCAAAAGCTACGTGAGTTGCAGGACGAATTCGAAGGCCAGGGTGTCCGTTTTGTCGCCATCAGTGTTGACCCG
The DNA here is from genome assembly GCF_012290005.1 of Crateriforma spongiae. Taxonomy (NCBI): domain Bacteria; kingdom Pseudomonadati; phylum Planctomycetota; class Planctomycetia; order Pirellulales; family Pirellulaceae; genus Crateriforma; species Crateriforma spongiae. The sequence goes on along the minus strand of NZ_JAAXMS010000002.1, from coordinate 538,317 downwards.
GAAACGGATACCCCGGAAGTGTTGCGCGAATACGCCACCCGGTTCGGTGCCGACAAGGACCAGTGGTTGTTCATGACCGGGGACTTGGATTACATCCGCCGTGTGGGCGCCGAGATCTTTCGCCAGCCGGTCGACAAACAGTTCCATACCGAACGATTTGCCCTGGTCGATGCGGCCGGGGAAATTGAAGGTTTCTACAGCTGGCCAGAACCGCGGCAGATGGACAAGTTAAAAGAAAGCATTCGTGGAATGCTGGACGATCAGACCTAAGGATCCGCCAAGTATGTCGTGGGAATTTTTAGCGGCCAATCTGCCCCATGTGACCGCAGCGTTGAATCTGTGTGCCATCGGGTTGCTGGTCGCCGGGCTGGTCAAGATCAAACAGAAACAGTGGCGTAAGCATCGCAATCTGATGATCGCCGCCGTGGTGGTCAGCGGGCTCTTTTTGGCCACGTATCTGTTGCACAAAGTCGCTCTTCAGGTCACCACGGGTGAACCGAATAAGAAGTTTCCTGCCGATGCGCCGACTGCCGCACGCATCGCCTATTTTGCGATTCTGATCCCGCACCTGTTGTTGGCAATGGCCGTGCCGGTGCTGGCATTGCGTGCGGTGTACCTGGCTTACAAGCGTCGGATCGTGGCGCACAAACGCCTGGTTCGCTACGCCTATCCCATTTGGATGTATGTGTCGGTGACCGGCGTCATGGTTTACCTGATGCTCTACCAGTGGTTCCCCGCCTAGCGGCCGGTTGGTTGCAGTCGGTTGAAATGCTGATTTCACGCCTGGGGAATTTTTGGCGATTGTTATCCGATGCCTAAAACGCCATGGCGTCCACGGAACGCGAAGACGGCGCATGAAAAACGCCGAGATTCCAGGATCGGAAATCTCGGCGTTGCGATCAACGGTCGACCACGCTCGGTCGCGCGGCGTTGGTGCGTTGGGAATTACATATCGACCCAGGCACCATTTTCTTTGTTACTGCGAACAGCGGCATCGATGAACTGCATGCCGATCAATCCGTCATAGACGTTGGCGTATTTGCTGCCGTCACAGTCGAACGGTTTGCCATCGTTGTACGCGCGGACGTCTTGTTCGAAACAGCGGTGCAAACGTGCAAACGCGTCATGGAACGCTTCGGGGTGACCGGCGGGAATGTTCGGCTCGGCCATCAAGTCTTCCGGCAAGTCGCCCAAGAAGCCGTCGTTGGCGGTCACGCTGGCGCGGAAGTAGGTGCGGTCCGGTTGACCGGGCAGACAGATCGTCAGTTCTTCGGGGAATTCTTGTCGCCATGAAAGCGTTCCCTTGGATCCGTTGACTTCGATGCCCAGGTCGTTCTTGTGACCGATCGCAATCTGGGTCGCACGAACAAGTGCCTTGCCGCCGTTGGACAGTTCGCAATAGGTCGTGAAGTGATCGTCCAAAACGCGACCCTGAACGAAGGTTTCCAGGTTGGCTTGGACGCGGGTGACATCCAAACCGGTGACATAACGCAATTGCATCAGTGCGTGCGTTCCGATGTCGCCGCCGCACAGGCTGGCACCGGACTTTTTGGGATCCACACGCCATTCGGCTTGCACCGAGCCGGTGTCTTCGGTTCGTTCTGCCAACCATCCCTGCAGGTAACGCGAATCCACAAAGCGGACGTCGCCGATCAACCCGCTGGTGACGATGAAGCGTGCGAAACGGCTGGTCCAGTGGCCCAGGTACGTGTGCGAAACACAGAACGGGACCTTGTGTTCTTCGACGGCCGCGACCAGTTGTTTGGCTTCGTCCAAATTCAACGTCAGCGGCTTTTCGCAAAAGACCGGAATGCCGGCTTTGACGCACTTAATGGCGGGATCAAAGTGGACGTGGTTCGGCGTGACGATCAGGGCATAGTCGATCCGTTCGCCGACCGGCTTCTTGGACTCTTCTTCGATCATCTGGTCGTAACTTTCGTATCCGACCAGCGGGTATTCCCAAGCTTCCGCTTCCTGTTTGGCTACCTTGGGATCCGGGTGCAGCGCAGCACAGGTCACCCGGCGGGTTCCGTCAAAGTGAATCGAACGCTGGTGAGGCTGGACGATAAAAGCGCCGCCGCCGCCGCCGATCATTCCAACATTCAATGGCCGTTGAGACATTAGGTTGCTCTCTCTTGAAGAAAGGGAAAAGTTCGGTTGGGGAACCATACCGCGGGTCAAGGACCGATTCTGTAGCATGCGGCCATCGACCGCTGGCGTTCACCGCCGCCTTGTGCAACGGTATCGCGGCTCGTAGGGCATGTTTTATGCCCCCGGCAGGGCGTTCACAAGTTGGGGCCCCGGCGGGTTCGGATGATACAAATCGTCACGTGCTACAATCCGCCGGCCCTTCATTGCGATCGGCTTCGACGTCCCACCCGTTTCCCATCCATCGACGATCCTGTCATGCAGGCTTTGTACCTAGACGACGGACGGATCACCGCCATCGATGACCACCAGGTGGATCCGGGGCAGGGGGAAGTGGTCGTTGACGTCATCCAGGCGGGGATCTGCGAAACCGATCTTCAGCTTCGAGCCGGGTACATGGGGTTTCGTGGCGTGCCGGGCCATGAGTTTGTCGGGATGGCCCGCGACGGTTCCTTTGCCGGTCGTCGGGTGGTTGGTGAAATCAATTGCAGTTGCCACCAATGCCCGACGTGTCGGGCGGGCCGGCCGACACATTGTCCCCACCGATCGGTCTTGGGCATCTTGAACCATGACGGCGCGTTCGCGGAACAGGTCTGTGTGCCGGAGCGAAATCTGCATTTGGTTCCTGATGATGTCAGCGACGACCGTGCCACCTTGGTCGAACCGCTGGCGGCCGCTTTTCAAATTCCGGCTCAGGTCAAGTTGTCTAGTGCACCGCGGTGTGTCGTGATCGGCGATGGCCGGTTGGCCTATCTGTGTGCCCAAGTTCTGCGCCATCACGGCTGTCATGTGACAGTGGTGGGCAAGCATGCGCCGAAGCGACAGCGTTTCGAATCGTTGGGAATCGAAACCTGCGATCGGGACGATGTTCCCAAGACGCGGGATGTCGACTTGGCCGTTGAATGCTGTGGCAGCCCAACCGGCATCGACACCGCGATGAAATGGCTGCGGCCTCGCGGAACGTTGGTGCTAAAGACAACCGTGGCGGCACCTCATGCCGCGTCACTGGCTCCGCTAGTGATCGATGAAATCACGGTCGTGGGCAGTCGTTGTGGGCCGTTTGAACCGGCCATCGAAGCGATGCGTCGCGATGCAATCGAAGTCGATTCGATGATCACCGCACGGTATCGCCTGGATCAGTGCCAAGACGCTTTTGATGTCGCCGCCGATGGAAAACACATGAAAGTGGTGCTTTCGATTGCGGCCGGCAGCGGGAGCAAGGATTGAAGGATTGATTCGTTTGCCGGTAATTTCGGCGGCGGATCGATCAATGGTCGGTTGCTCGATCAGCCGACGATGAAATACACCGCGATCGCCAGCAGGCTGGTCGTGACCAAAGCCTCGGTCCAGCGGTTGGAAAAGTGACGGCTGGCTTTGGCGCCGACCACAATGCCAACGACCGCAGCGGGGGCCAGCCAACAGGCCTGGATCAGAGCTTCGCGATCAATCAGGTTTCGCACCACCATCCCGCCGACTTTGTACATCGCGACGACCAGCAGATAAAAGTTCATGAACGCTTTGAATCGTTCCGCGGGCCAGCCTCGCTTCAATCCGAATGCGGCCATCGGCGGCCCTGCAATGCTGACCGCACCGGCCAGAAAGCCGCCCAGTCCGCCCGCGATGAAACAGGGCCAGGTGGTGGCTGCATCCGCCGGGACGATTCCCGGTCCGTCCGTATCGCAACCGGTTTTCCGGTGCCGGTTTCGGTAATTCATCAGGACCATCAGCAGGATGGCCAGTCCCGTTACGCGAACCAGCCACCCCATCGGCATCAATTCAAACAGCATCAGCCCGATGGGAAGAAAGACGATCGCGCCGATAACGGCCGGACGAACGTCACGCCAATTCAACCCATGACGGAACGACCACGCGGCCATCAGAATGACCGGAACACTGGCGGTCGAAACGACGATGTGCGATTGACGCACATCCACGATCAATGGCAACAGTGACAGCGACACGATTCCAAATCCGAAACCGATCGCGCTGTGGGCGAATCCTGCGATCGCGGCCACGGTCGCAATCAGAATCATCGTGGTGGTGTCATCCATGGTCGGTTTAGTCTTCGATCAAATCACGTTGTCGGGTCTCAGGCAACGTTAACATGATCAGAATTCCGACGATGAACAATGATGACAAAACCGTCACCGCGGTCGGCAGTGCGATCGTGTCCAGGTCTTTCAACCAACCGCTTAACAGCAAAACCGGAACAGCCATCAGGCGGCCGCCATTGAAACAAAAGCTTGCACCGGTGGCGCGAATCCGGGTCGGAAACAATTCCGGGAAATAGATCGCAAAACCGCTGTGCATCCCCAGCGTCAAAAATCCGAAGATGGGCATCAATACGATCAGCTGCCAATAGGTCTGCGGGACAAAACAGGTGATCGGTACGATCAATAGCGCCAGGGCTTGAAACGCAATGAAGGTCGGTTTGCGTCCGAACTTGGCACACAGTGGACCGAAGGACAACAATCCCAGGCCGCCACCGGCCGCTTGAACGATCCCATAGGCAAACTTCGCTCGGCTGCCAGCAGTGTCTTCGTCCACACCGTTGGATAACAACAATTCACGCATCAGGTCCTGGCCAGCAACGGTCACCGCCCAGAACGTTCCCAGTCCCACCGCAGCCAATAACATTCCACGGACCGCGACCCAACCCCATCGCGGATCCAGCAGCAGCGTTTTGAAGCTGCCAAGTTGATTCGCGTGTTCGGAATTTTTCTGGGCCTGCCAACGCTCGGGCTCTTTGACACTGGCCCGAACCCACACGATCAACAGCGCGGGCAGAACGCCCAGCAAGTACGCATAACGCCAATGAACTCCCACCAGCATGGCCGCAAGTGCAGCCAGCCAAGTGCCAAGGATACTGCTGGCGTGGAAGATTCCTGATGCCTGGGCGCGGGCACGTTTGGGAAACACTTCGCTGACCAGGCTGGCGGCAACCGCCCACTCGCCACCGATCCCCAGGGCGACCAAGAAACGCAACACGCCAACGGTGTAGATGTCGTTGGCAAAGTACGTCAGCCCGCTGAACAGGGAATACATCAGGATCGTCACGATCATGATCGGGCTGCGGCCGTATCGGTCGGCCAGCGAACCGAACAGCAACCCGCCGATGGTTCCGCCCGCCAGGAAGATCGCAAGAAAGGCGTCGCCCCAAAACTGTCGCCCAGCCTCGGGGTTTTCCAGCAGATCGCCCAACAGGTCGTTTCGGGTCAGATTGAAAATCTGGCCTTCGTAAACGTCGAAAACCCAGCCCGCACAAGCGATCGCCAGCACCAACCATTGGTACCGTGTCACGCCGCGGTACCACGGACCTGCGTCGGTTTCCGGTGTGTCGGGGGCACCGCCGCTCACGCGGTCACCAACGACTGAGTTTGCATTTCCGCCAGCGACGCGACGACCTTTCGCGTTCCCACGAACGATCGTCGGGCGTGCATCGCCACACGATTGTCCAACAGGACGATGTCGCCTTGTTGCCAAGCGTGGTCGTACGCCAGTTCATCGGACAGTTCGATTGCGACGGAAACCGCGTCGGCATCCAGCGGTGATCCATCGCCGAAACGAATGGCTTTGGATGGATCATTGCGGGCGTCTTTCCACCCGCAATATGCCGCGATCAATTGATTGAAGAAAGTCTTGCGTCCTGGGGACACTTCCATCACCGCGGGCAATGGTGGTGTGACGGCTTTCAAACATCCGTCGTCTTGCCAAAGAAAGCTGTAGCCGAGCGTCCGCAATCGTGCTTCGGCATCGTCTCGCGTTTCGACGCCCAGGGTTTTTTGCCAACTGCGTCCCATTCCCGACGTCGGGTCATCGCTGCCGGGCATGACGTTGGTGTATTGCAGGCCGTGACGTTCGCACGCGTCGCAAAAGTCGGGGCAACGTTGTTGCAGCTTTTCGTATAGCACATCGCTGCGGCACAGTGGCGTTGCACCACCTTGTTCGGCTGCGATTTCGCAATAGAAAAAGATGTACTGTGGGTACAGCGGCGTCTGTGCCATCTCGTGGTGAAAGAAGATCTGCACCTCCGGCGGTGCTTCGTTGGCCGAAAACACTCGCTCGGTTCGGTTGATCCGAACGGCGTTGGAAAGCGAACGTTCGTACGGAAAGTTCTCGACCTCCAAGGCACGAATGACCTGGTCAAACGATTCGACCGTGTCGGTGGGGAACCCGCGTAATGCGACGGCACCGTGACGGGTGCACTGCTGCAACAGCGATTCGCGGTTTTCGCCGACCCAAGCGACCGTGTCGTTCAAATCCATCGCAGGATTTTCTGGGCCGTACGCGATCGGGAAACGTGTGTCGTCCCAAGTTTGCTGTGTGTCGAGTTCCAACAGCTTGCAGTCATTCATCGGCGGCATCGATGACGGCTCCCTTGCAAAGCGAGAGAAAGGCGGGTGGGGCAATTCGTGATCGCGAATTTGTTGCGACCAGGTGGGGACCGCAGTCTACCACGTGGCGAAGGTGGTTGTTCCCCGCGGTGCTTTTTAAGGTGATTGACCCAACGGACCGCTTCGTCGGCGTTACGATTTTGGAAAGGGCGTTGCCACGCATGCTTTGCGTGGGCGTAACGTTGACGATCAATCGAAAAAACTCAGGATCCCTTGGTGACGATGATGAAAGGCCGAATGTCGACGCGTCGTGTATTCCTTGCTCGATCGATTGCCGCGGTCGGCGCGACGACCGTCGCGTACCCACGCGGTCAGGTGTTGGGGGCACAAGAAAAGAATGATCGTCCCCGTGTTGCGGTTGTCGGGGTGGGGTATCAGCCGGATGCCGGTAACGGCAAGCCACGCCGCGGACGTGGCATCGCAATCGCACTGCAAGCTCAAAAGCACGCGGATTTGGTGGCCGTTTGTGACGTCGACGGAGTGGCACGTGATGCCGTCACCGGTTGGGTTGGAAAACAGCATCCCGAGACTATCGCCGACTATCGACGCATCATCGACCGTGATGACATCGACGCCGTATTGATCGGAACGCCCGACCATTGGCATGTCAAAATTGCGGTCGAAGCATTGCGAAGTGGCAAAGACGTCTATTGCGAAAAACCCGTGACGGTGACGATTGATGAAGGCAAGTTGCTGCGAAAGGTCATTGGCGAAACGGGGCGAGTGTTCCAAGTCGGCACCCAACAACGCAGCGAATACGAATCAAGGTTCCTGACCGCCATCGCAATGGTTCGCGACGGACGGATTGGGAAAGTGCGACGTGTCCGATGTGGGATCGGTTCGGGACGTCGCGGCGGTCCTTTTGCCACAGAACCGGTGCCCCCAAAGTTGGACTGGAATGCATGGCAGGGGCCCGCGCCGGTGGCCCAATACATCCAACAGCGATGTCACCGAACGTTTCGGTTTTGGTACGAATACGCCGGTGGTCAAATCACCGACTGGGGGGCGCATCACGTGGACATCGCCCAGTGGGCAATCGGTCATGAAAGCGGCGGACCGGTATCGATCCGCGGAACGGCCGACTGGAATCAGACGCTGGATTCGCGTGGCATGCCCCGTCGCGACGACACCTATAGTACGCCGGTGGATTTTTCGGTGACCGCGGAATTCAATGGCGGTGTCGAAATGGTGATCGATAGTTCGCGAAACGGCATCACGTTCGAAGGACAGTCCGGGCGGTTCTTTGTGAACCGTGGCACACTGGAGGGGATTCCGGTGGATCAGTTGGCCGACAAACCCATCGCCGAATCGTCGTTGCGGTCCTTATACGGTGGAAGCTTGCCGACGACACACATGGCCAACTTCTTTGATTGCATGCGGACACGCCGGCAACCGATCAGCGATTTTTCATCGCACCATCGAACGCTGACGACCTGTCATTTGGCCAACTTGACACTTCGTTTGGACCGTCCGCTTCGTTGGGATGCGGAATCCGAGCGGGTGATCGACGACGACATTGCAAACCAATTGATGACCCGAGAGTATCGACAAGGATTTGAAATCGAATGAGCGCAGAGAACCAAGACGCACCCGTGAAATTCGGATTGGTCGGCTTTGGGGCGTGGGGCCAACACCATGCCGACGCCATCACGAAATGTGGTCAAGCATCGTTGACCGCCATCGCCACACACAGCGAAGCATCGGCAAAGGCGGCACAGGCGGCTTACCCCGATGCTTGGGTCACGACCGATTTTCGCGAATTGGCATCTCGAGATGATTTGGATGTCGTCGACGTGGTGGTTCCCAGCGACTTGCATTTGGACGTGGCGACGGCGGTTCTGGAATCAAACAAGCACCTGTTGTTAGAAAAGCCGATGGGGCTGGATGTGTCACAGTGCACGTCGATGATCGAATTGGCCGAAAGCCGAGATCGCTTGCTTTGCGTCGGGCATGAATTACGTCTGTCATCGATGTGGGGCAAAGTCAAATCGATGATCGACGAAGGCTTTATCGGTGATCCGCGTTACTGTTTGGTGGAACTGTCACGCAATCCGTATCGGCAAGGCAGTGGCGGTTGGCGGTATGACATCAATCGAGTCGGCAACTGGATTTTGGAAGAACCCATCCACTTTTTCGATTTGGCACGTTGGTATCTGCAATCTGCCGGCGATCCGCAGACGATCTACGCGAACGCCAGTTCACGACAAGTGGATCATCCCGAACTGCAGGACAATTTCAGCGCGATCATGCGGTTTGACGGCGGCCCGTATGCCGTGATCAGTCAAACGTTGGCCGCTTTTGAACATCACCAAACTGTCAAAGTTACCGGGACCAAGGGAGCGCTGTGGGCGTCATGGAGCGGCGCGATGGACCGCACCCGTCACCCGACCTTTCAGTTGCGAGCCTTTGACGGCAACGAGGTGGTCACGGTCCCGATCGACAAGCCGACCGGCGAACTGTTCGAATTGGAAGACCAGATCGAACGGGTGTGCCAGGCCATCGTGCATGACACGCCGCTGCATTGCACCGGAATGGATGGACGCTGGTCGGTTGCCATGTGTCAGGCGGCGGCCGAGTCGGTTGAAACCGGAGCACCGGCGAAGGTTCAAACGCGTTGCGAGTGACAACGATGGACGGTCCGTCGTCAGGATGACGGTTCCGCGCGGTCACGCTGCGCGGTCCGTTCGACTTCACCACTGCGTGTCGCCCGCGAAGCGTCGACCGTGATGTCACCCGGCGTCAGGTGCGGAGCCGCGTCAATGGCGTCGGCGTTCATCAGGCTGGCGATGCGTTGCAGTGTCGCCAGCATCTGTGTTTGTTCCCAAGGTTCCAGTCCCGACAGTGCTTCGCGGAAACGATCCTGCAGTAACGATGGCGAAGCCGCCAACAGTTCCTGGCCCGTGGTGGTGGGGGTGATCAATACCGATCGTCGATCGGATTGACTGGGCTGACGAGCAACCAGTTGCCGTTTTTCCAAACGCTGGACGATCCCCGTCACGGTGGCCTGGCTCAGGTGGACCTGTTTCGCCACCGCGCTGGGCGATATCGGCGCGTGCCCGGTGATCACTTGCAATACGGCCAGTTGCGGTCCGGTCAGTCCGTGTCCGCCGACAAGGTGCCGTGAATGCAGGTCGACGGCACGGATGATCTTTCGAATCGAAGCGACGATCTGATTTTCCAGGCTCAGCGGATCCGCGGGCGCTGGACGATGGGGGGGACCGTCGTCGCCGGCCATCGGAGCGGTCGTGGAGGGCGGGGATGATTGCGGCGATGAAGACAAGGCACGTGCTACGGGGCTCGGTGGGCTGATCGATTGGCGACGCCATGGCCAAATGGAATTGTAAATCGCAAAACCCCCGAAGCGATGGGACAACGGGCCGTTGGGACCGATCTGAACGACAAATATCGCCGGTCAACCGAAAGGGCGTTGTACCTTTCGAGCCGTATCCTTTAGGCTGCTGTTGCTTTGAGTCGAAAGTTTTGAGATCAAAATACTTTGCGGTGGCGATTGGGCCCGCTTGGGTTTCCAAGACATCCGAGCCGCTGCCCGGCCGTTTGCCTGTTCACAGCTGAGGGAGAGTGCCTGTGCCGTCTGATACCGAAAATTCCTTGTTGGATTACCATCCCCAACAATACGGTGACGATCCGACCTCCATTCGCGACACCAACAAGTACACCGACGAATACGTCCGGGGGTTTGTCGAGAAGTGGGATGAGCTGATCGACTGGGATCAGCGGATGGAATCAGAGGGCAATTTTTTCATCGAGGAACTGCGTAAACGCGGCGTCCGGAAGGTCCTGGATGTGGCCACCGGCACCGGTTTTCACTCGGTTCGGCTGATCGAAGCCGGTTTTGAGGTCGTCAGTGCCGACGGCAGCCCCTACATGCTGGCCAAGGCGTTCGAAAACGGCCGCCGGCGGGGCCACGTCTTGCGAACCATCCAGGCTGATTGGCGATGGTTGAACCGTGACGTGACCGGCCGATTTGATGCCGTGATCTGTTTGGGCAATTCGTTCACGCACCTGTTTTCGGATCGCGACCGTCGCAAGGCGTTGGCGGAATTTTACTCGGCCCTGAAGCACGACGGCGTGCTGGTGATCGACCAGCGGAACTATGACTCCATCCTGGATCATGGTTTCGATTCAAAGCATCAGTACTACTACTGTGGCGACCAAGTTTCGGCCCGACCCGAACACATGGACGATGGTTTGGCCCGTTTTTGCTACCAGTTCCCTGACGGATCGACGTACCACCTGAATATGTTCCCCCTGCGAAAGCAGTACACGATCGACCTGATGCGGCAGGTCGGGTTCCAGCGTGTGGACACCTACGGGGATTTCCAGGAAACGTATCACGAAGCGGATCCTGATTTCTTCGTTCACGTGGCCGAAAAGTGTTACCACAGTTTGTTGCCCAAGGATCAGAGGGCGCCGGCCGACGCGGGGCACGTCGATTACGACGACGAAGACGTCACCGACGCCGGTGGTGAAGGAGATCGACGATGAGCGGTACCACCTACGGCCAGGCGACCGAAACGGCACGCCAGTATTACAACAGTGAAGACGCGGACGCGTTTTACGCACAGGTCTGGGGTGGCGAAGACATCCACGTCGGCTTGTACAAAAGCGAAGACGACCCGATCCGCACTGCCAGTCGACGGACGGTGGAAGCGATGGCGGATCGCATTGGTCCGCTGGACGAATCGTCGGTCATTTTGGATATCGGTTGCGGCTATGGCGGCGCTGCACGTTACTTGACTAAGCGATTCGGCTGTCGAGTGAACGGGCTGAATTTGAGCGAAGCCGAAAATCGCCGGCACCGTGAAATGAACGCCGAGGCGGGGTTGCAGGATCGCATCGAAGTCATCGACGGAAGCTTTGAAGCGATCCCGCTGGACGATGCCAGTGTGGACGTCGTCTGGTCGCAAGACGCCATCTTGCACAGCGGTGATCGCGTCAAGGTATTGCAGGAAGTCGATCGAGTGCTCCGGTGCAACGGCCGGTTTGTGATGACCGATCCGATGCAATCCGATGACTGTCCCGAAGGCGTGTTGGATCCGATTTTGTCGCGGATTCATTTGATGGATCTCGGGTCGCCCGGTTTTTACCAGCGGACCGCCGAACGCCTGGGCTGGAAGGACCTGGGATTTCAGCCCATGACCGAGCAGTTGGCGCGTCACTACGCACGGGTGCTTGCCACCACGGAGGCGGAAGCAGAACGATTGAAGGAGTCCATTTCGCCTGACTATCTGACGCGAATGAAAGCGGGGCTGCGGCACTGGATTGACGGCGGCAAAGCGGGCCATTTGGCATGGGGCATCTTTCTGTTTCAAAAACCTGCCTCATCCTGAAGCACCGCCCCGTGAATCCCATTGGCGATGACGACCAAACGGTCGCCGGATCGAACGACTCGGCGACCGATCTTGCGATAAACACCCCGACCAAGTCTTGGAAACAACTGTTTCGCGTGCATCCGGTTGTATTTCCGGTGGCGGCAACGGTGATCCTGGGGATGGTGTTGTCGGCGGTCGCTATGCCTGAACTATGGTCGGTCGACCGATTGACCCGGGTACGGGATTCCATCGGCCAGCACTTCGGCTGGTTTTACGTCGGCATCATGAACGCGTCGCTGGCGTTGTCGTTGTTTTTGGCTTTCGGCCCCTACGGCAAGATTCGGTTGGGCCGTCCCGACGAGCAGCCGGAATTCGGATTGGCAGCTTGGTTTTCGATGCTATTCAGCGCCGGGATGGGCATCGGGCTGCTTTTCTACAGCGTCGCTGAGCCGATTTCGCACTATCTGCAGACTCCCCCCGGCTTTCCCGCCGACGCTTCGGCATCGCGAGTTGCGATGGCGACGACGATCTTTCATTGGGGGATTCATCCGTGGGCGTTGTACTGCGCCGTCGGATTGTCGTTGGCCTATTACTCCTTTCGGCATCAGCAACCGCTCAGTTTCCGATCACTGCTTTCGCCGATTTTTGGTAAGCGGGTGGACGGATTGCTGGGCGACGCGGTTGATGTCGCCACGATCGTCGCCACGATGATCGGCGTGGCCACGTCGTTGGGTGTCGGGGCACGTCAGGTCAACGCCGGTTTGGCTTTCCTTTTCAATTGGAACAACAGTCCGCTTGTGCAGACAGTTTTGATCGCGGCGATCACCTTGGTCGCCACCGTGTCGGTGTGCTTGGGGTTGAATACCGGTATCCGGCGATTGAGCGAAGGGAACATGTCGCTTGCGTTCGTGCTGTTGCTGGCCGTTATTGCTGGAGTCGGTGTATCCAGTTACCTGGCTGGTTTCTTGGATAGCATCGGTGCTTATCTGCAAATGTTGCCGACCCATGCGTTTCGAACGGGCGTGCTGGATAACGATGGCGTTCAGTGGTTGAACGATTGGACCGTGTTTTACTGGGCTTGGTGGATCGCATGGTCGCCGTTTGTTGGCATGTTCATCGCACGGGTTTCTCGCGGTCGAACGATTCGCGAATTTGTCATCGGGACGCTGCTGGTTCCCACGTTGGTCGGCATCGCTTGGCTGACGGCGTTCGGCAATGCGGCGTTGCAACAGCATGCCGAAGTCCAGAAAGAGCGTGTCGCCGCCCAGCAGAGCGACGACATCCCGCTTCCGTCCACGCCGACCTATGAAGTCGCCGTGCTGGACGAGGAAGGTCAGCCTGAGTTGGGCGAAGACGGCAGGTTTGTCGCACAGACGAAGCCGTTGACGGCGGTGGAGTATCTGAATTCGACGATCGTCACGGCGGATCATACCGGGCAAATCGCTACGCTACCCACGGTGTTGTTCGTGATGCTGGACGGAATGTTTTCGTCGGCTTGGATCACCACATTGACGGTGGGGATCGCGACCATTTGCATCGTCTTGTTTTTTGTCACGTCGTCGGATTCGGCGTCGATGGTGATCGACATCATCGCGTCGGGGGGCGACTTGGATCCGCCCATCGGGACCCGCTTGTTCTGGGCGATCTCCGAAGGCTTGGTGGCGGCGTCGCTGTTGGCCGTCGGTGGCTTGAAGGCGTTCCAGGCCGTTTCGATCGCGGCCGCCTTGCCCATGGCGGTCATCATCTTGCTGGCGGGATTCGGATTGTTGATTTCGTTGCGGCGTGATTCGACCGGCTAGCTCGTCTTGCCGTTTCGTCCGCGCGTGTGATGCCGGGTAACGTGATGACGGCAACGGGCGCCTACGGTGCCGATGTGCCCGGCAGGGATTAAAGTACGGGAAAGTTCGTCGACGAATCTTCGATCGTCACCGACCCATCCACTCCATTCCCACCGAGATCCCGCCATGAATTTTGTCCGATTCACCAAATCGATGACCGCGTTTGGGGCGGTGTTGGCATTTACAACGGCGGTCAGCCGCCCCGCCGTTGCGGCCGACGACGCCCCGCAATCGGAACGGCCCAACATCGTTTTCATCTTCGCCGACGACCAGTGTTTTCAGACGATCGGCAGCTGGAACAACGCCGAAGTCCAAACACCCAACTTGGATTCGCTGGCACGTCGCGGGACGACGTTCACCCACGCCTACAACATGGGGTCGTGGAGCGGTGCGGTGTGTGTGGCCAGCCGAACCATGCTTAACAGCGGCCGATTTGTTTGGAACGCCAACGAGATTTGGAACCGAAGCGAACAGGAACGTCAGGAAGGGCGTTGGTGGAGCGAGTATCTGAAGTCGGCCGGATACCGCACTTACATGACCGGCAAATGGCACTGTAAGGCGAATGCGGAAAAGGCCTTCGATGTGGCCAAGGACATTCGCCCGGGCATGCCCAAGGATACCCCGCAGGGATACAACCGACCTTTGGGACCGGACGATCACAACTGGTCACCATCGGATCCAAAGTTCGGTGGCTTCTGGGAAGGCGGGATCCACTGGAGCGAAGTCGTCGCCAATCACAGCGAGGACTACTTGACCGAGGCTGCCGGGCGTGATGAACCGTTCTTTATGTATCTGGCATTCAACGCACCGCACGACCCACGCCAGTCGCCTCAAGAGTACGTCGACCGGTACCCGGCAGATCAAATTCAGGTGCCCGAGAACTTCTTGCCCGTTTATCCGTATGCCGAGCAGATCGGTTGCGGCCCGAAACTGCGTGACGCTCGACTCGCGCCGTTTCCCCGGACGCCCTATTCGATTCAAGTCAATCGCCAAGAGTATTACGCGATCATCACGCACATGGACGCGATGATCGGACGGATCTTGAAAGCGATCGATGACAGCGGCAAAGCCGATAATACGTGGATCTTCTTCACCGCCGATCACGGGTTAGCATGTGGCCAGCACGGATTGATCGGCAAGCAAAATCTGTACGATCACAGCGTCCGCGTGCCGTTCTTTGTGGTCGGTCCGGATGTCGAAGGCGGCCGAAAAGTCGATCAACCGATCTATTTGCAAGACGTCATGCCGACCACGTTGGAATTGGCCGGAGTGGAGAAGCCCGAGCACGTGGAATTCCAAAGCCTGTTGCCAATACTGGACGGGCAGCCCAGCCGGTACGAAACCGTCTACGGTGCCTATCTGGATCTGCAACGCAGCATCCGAACCGACCAGTACAAGTTGATCGTTTATCCCAAGGCCGGCGTGGTTCGGTTGTATGACATCCAGGCCGACCCGAAAGAGATGCATGACTTGGCGGGTGATGCCGATTCACGACCGATCGTCGAAGATTTGTTCGCTGAACTACAACGACAGCAAGCGGCGATGAATGATCCGCTGGACCTGTCGGATTTTCAGTTCTGATTCGCTAGGGATCGACGACGATGCTGCGGGGTAACGACAGCTGCGTTCGCCCCTGGCGGGCCCAAAGGAGCGCCGTGATCAAGATCGCGGCGATGCCCAGGGGAATGAACGCGGCCCCGATGATGATCGCCGTCACATCCACGGGCTGGACGTTGCGGCGGATTTCCAGGTTGGTTTGCTGCAGGCGATAGCCGTCGGGCAACGTCACCGTTTGCCGGTACTGGTACTGGTCGGACACATCAATGTGAAACGTTTCCAGGTTGAAGCCTTGGTGGACGTCGCCGGCACGCACGAAACGGTCGTCGTCGTGATCGAAACCTCGGCCGACGGCGATGTTCTTGTCCCAGATCATTTCGTCTTGACGACGTAGCGTCGCATGAATGGTGATCGATTCCATTTCACGCTGTTGTGACGGAGCCCAGTAGTCAATACGCCCGCCGATCCGGATGGGATTCATCTGCGGATCAAGGTCGACGGTGATCGTTTCGTCGTTACCGACGGATTGATTGATGATCGTGTGCCCCGACCGATACGATCGATAGATCGGCAAGACGATGCCAAACAACGTCCCACCTAAAATCATCAAAACCCCCAGCAAAATGATGATGGTGTACAGTCGCTTGGGGGTGGCGTTTTTGGCGTCCATGGTTGGGGCACCCGTTGAGACATTGGTGGAATGGCTGTGATGGGACAAGCAGGCTCGGCGGCCAATTCTATCGCCCAAGAATCATGCCTGGGGGATTCAAGTACGGGCGTCGCTTCTCATGTGTGCAATGACGGTGCCCACTAGCCGATGACACGGTTTCGGCCACCACGTTTGGCATCGTATAGACGCATGTCGGCGATCTGTAGAAGTTCATTGGGCGATGACTTTTCTTCACCGCAGTAGATCGCGATTCCAAAGCTGGCGGAGATAGACAGAGTACCCGCCGCGGTTTCGAGCGGCGTGTCGGCGATGCAGCGACGACAGCGTTCGGTGATCTGCAGCGCTTCTTCACGGCTGGTGGACGCCATTAACAACGAGAATTCTTCGCCGCCGTAGCGTGCCAGTACGTCGTCTTCGCGGCACTCGATCGAAAGCCGGCGTCCAAATTCGCGAAGCACCTCATCGCCGACCAAGTGCCCATGCGTATCGTTCACGCTTTTGAAGTGATCGATGTCCATCATGGCAAGCGCGATGGGACGGTGATCACGCCGTGAACGGGCGATTTCACGTCGCAGTGAATCCAACAGCACCCGTTTATTCAGTGTTCCCGTCAGCGCGTCACGAGTGAGCGATTGATAGACGGTTTCGTGATACTGGCTTTCAACACTGCCGGCCGAAAGGTATTTGAAGATAAAGCTTCCGATCGTGATCCGATCGCCGGATTGCAACCGGACATGGTCCACACGTACGCCATTGACCAGGGTTCCATTGGTGCTGCCGTGATCGGCGATCCAGTGGCCTTGGCCGTCCTGCGTGATTTCGGCATGGCGACGGGAAACGCTGGTGTCGTCCAACGCCAGGTCACAAACAATGTCGCGGCCGATTGACAGCCCTCCGGAATCAAGCGACAGCATGCCATCGATCACATCGGCGGGATAGATTTGCACCAAGCAAGATTCTTCGCCTACCGCATCGGCGGGGGTCACTTGGCCGGCGTGTTCGATGGTGGCTTCGGCGTCATGGTGCGCCAGAGCGGCCGATGGCGTGGCGGGGGATCCGATCGGGCCGGCGGTCGGTGTCACAGTCATGGGCGCGCAAGTGATGAGGGCAACGGCGAACGCATCAACGTCCAAGCGTTTGACGCGCAGTACTTGCCAGAAGCCTAGGTCACGCTTTGTGACACCCCGGATCGGTCGGTGCGGTCCGCGAATGCGTGACGCACGGTTGCATCGGTGTTGCGGAATGTCCGGACTGGGTGGGGAATCAAGATCCCGACGCTTCGCCTAGTAGTTGACCTGAGCCCCGGCGTAAAACCCGATGCCGGGGCGAAAGACGCCCAGCCCGGAACGATAGTCGATGTGTTCCCGATAAAATTTGTCGGACAGATTTTCGACACCCGCGGTCACCAGCCATTGATTGAACCTGGCATATGTTCGCAGGTTGTAGACGGTAAAGCCCGGTGTTTCGATTTCTTCCAAGCTGTCCGCGATGCGGTCCTGGTTGTCGACGATCCGTGTCAAGAATTCGATTCCCCAGCGACGCTCGGGCGATGGGTCTTGCAGCAAGATCCCCAGTCGGGCTTCCAGCGGCGCGATGCCAGGAAGCGGTTCTTCATCCTTGTCGACGTCACTGCGGAACGTCCCCGAATACTGTCGCGCGGGCTTATTTCGTGAATGATCGCGGCCTTCGACGAACGACAGGATGCCGAACAGGCTGACCATCCGATTGGCATCGTACTGACCATAGGTTTCGAAACCGGCCAGGGTTGCCAAATCGGTGTTGACCAAGGCTGCACCTTGCGGAAATCCATCGATGGCACCGGCGGGGGATACCAAGTCATAGGTGATGTAGTCGTGGATCCACGCATGGTGGCCAAACAAGCCCAAGCGAAACTGTTCGTCGGTGTAATGGGTTCCCAGGTCGATCTGATATAGCTTTTCGGAACTCAGTTGCGGATCGCCTTCCAAGAACGTCAGCCCGCGTTGAAGCGAACCGATGAAGGAGTTGTCAGCGTACATCTCAGTCAACGTCGGCGGGCGATGCGCGGTGCCCAGGCCCGCTTCGACCGCCCAGCCGTCGATCAATTCGTATTCAGCGGTCAGATAGGCGGAACCTAACAGGAACTGTTGTTCCAATTCGCTGTCCTTCAAATCCGACATCGGGGCGGGAACGCCGTCGACGATGTCGCGCGAATCGGTAAATACCGCGTCGATCCGCGCGCCGGCCGTCATGGTCAACTGGTGGCTGACCTTTTCGACGTCTTCGACATAAAAACCGATGTCGACCGAGTGGCTGCGTGGGATCGGAAAGTTGTTGTCGTCCGGCGGCGCCAGTGGTTCGATATCGTTCAGTTCCTGATTCAGCAGGATCATGTCGGTGCCGATCGCCCACTGGCCTTCTTGCCCGCACCAATTTTGCCATCCGAACGTGTTTTCCAATCGATAGCCACCTGACAGGGCATCACCGTCGGTCACGGCATAGCCGTCAAAGCCGGAAGGCGATTCCAAGTCGAATACCAAGGTCGGGATCTGGTCGTTTTTGCCTGGACGCAGGGTGTCGCCTTCGAATCGCGTTCGGTTGTACCAGACTTCCGCGGTAAAGCGTTCTCCGATGTAAGGATTGGTGTCGGTGTAGGTGATTTCGTAGCCGTCGGTGACCAGGAAGTTCAAATCGAACACCAGTCCTGGGAATTCGACATCGGTTTGGTCCAACCGCAGCAGGTTGAATTCAATGCTTTCGCTGTCGGACAGGTCGTATCCCATCGCCACAAACAAATCACGCGATTTATAGCTGGTGGGAATCGTGAATCCGGCCCCCGTTTCATAGTCGTTTCCGGTTTGGTGGCCATAGCTGATGTGATAGCCGTATCGATCGCTGCCGCCCCAGATCGATTGACGTCCGTACCACTGTTCGCCGTTGGTGTTGTACGTGGCACTGGTCATGCCATGCATTTCAGGCCCACCGTCGTAACGCGGCGTATGAATGAACTCCAAATCGACAAAGCGGAATCCGGGGCCATATCGCGCCGCGTAGGGGCCCTTGATCAGGATCGTGTCTTCGATCAGCCGGCTGTCGATCTTGTTCATCATCGTGTCCAAGTCCATCCGAGCCGGTGCCCAGTAAGACCCGGATGCTAAGACTTGCCCGACCCGTTGGCCCCGGACCCGCGTGTCGCTGACGATCGGTGTGCGGTGTTGGATGGAAACTCCATGAGCCGACTTGGATCGTTTCAGCAAGTCACCGATGTCGGCGGTTTTCCGACCGGTTGCTTCAGCGGCAAACACGGCATCGGCGGCCGGCGATTGGGCTTGGCTGCGACGGTCGGAAGGCAGTTCGTCGACCTGAGAGACTTCACCAAACAGCTTGGCGATTCGGGCATCGGCGGCCACCGCTTGGTCAGCCGCCTCGGTGCGTTTTTGTTCGTTGTTCCGTTGTTCTCGCCCCGCATCACCCGGCCGGATCGGCTGCGGAAGATCCAATGTGCCTGCGCCGGCATTCGGCGGTATCGCAAAGGCATCCGGTATTGGTGGCTGGGCTGATGCACCGAATCCATCAGGGCCGGCCCCAGCAATCCATCCGCCGATTGATGCCAGCACGATTGCCAGCAAACTCAGACGGATGTTTTTTCGGGGGAGGGCCATGAAGATTCCTTTCTTCGTCCGACAGCGGATTGCAGGCTTGGCCGGGATGATCCGTGTCGGCTGTTTTCACCTTGGCGACTGAAACGGACAGGGGCGGCTGCGGGAGGGTGGGACAGCCGTCGCGCCGTTGTCGCTACTTCCAGGTGTCGTCCAAATGATCGCCGGTGTTCAGCTCTGCCCGGCAATTTGGGGGAGAAGGTGGCCAGAAACTCTACGTAGGCAATCGATTGCTCCGTTGAACGGGCCGTGAAACCCCAACCGCGTTTCGTCTAAGGCAACCCGCGGAGGTTTGACTCGTCGGCGTTGGCCGCTGAAGTTTCGGCTGAGGCGTCGGACCCATCGATCACCCGGCGAACATCCGACCATTGTTCGGACTGTCGCGGCGTCAATTCCGAATGTTCCCGCAACATCTGGTAAGCGACGTCGGCTTGGGTCGCCCACAAACGTCGCTGGTCGGCATCGACGTTGCCCAGATGAATCAGTGCCGCCAGCACTTCCGCAACATCCGACAGGTGACGCACACCAGGAGCGGTCTGCAATAAACGTTGTCGTCGGGACAGGCTGTTTTCCAGCAAGCGACGTGCTTCCAGATCGCTCGGACCGGGGGGCGTTCGGTCGTCGCCAAAACCGTCGGCTTTCATCAACAGAGTTGCCAAGCTGTATTCCGCCGCAGCCAGGTTGGTTTGGCAGAACCCATCACCATCGGTCAGCGATCGAGACCTATGAAGATCGTCGATGGCCAGTCGATACATCTGTGATGCTTCGGATCTGTGGCCGCCGGCATCGGTGATCAATCCGGCCAGCCGCAGGCGCCCGTGGGCAATCGACTGTCGATAGTCGACGCGGTTTGGATGGTCGTGGGCGATTCGCTGCATCGCAGCAATCAACTCTTGCCACACCAACCGTTCGTCGGCCAGTTGTCCTAGGTGGTGTAACGCATCGGCTCGTGCGACTGCGGCCGTTTCCATCAGGCGATGATCGGCGGCGGTGCCACGGTGCCGGGACAACCACGCGGACCATTGATAAGCTAGTCGGGCTTGCGTCAGTGTTTCTCCGGTGCAAGTGGGTGATTCATTCGTTTGCCAACGTCTGCAGGCGACCAAGTGCAGGCGGGCGAGCACATTGGCCAGATCGAAATCCAACGATTGGTTGGTTCCCGGAGCCGACGTCGGGTTGTCGATGCCTTGGCGTCGAAGTTGCCAGGTCAGCCAGCGTTGATGGCCGTCAATGTCGATTGCGGTTTCCGGATCGATCAGCATCTGCGCGATGTCCAGGTTGATCCGATGGACGTGATGATCGATACGGTCCGATGGCGAAAGTCGGGCGGACTGTACGGATTTCGCTACTGTTTGGGCACTGCGGTACGCGGCGTCGGCTTGCTGAATGTGTCCAGCGATACGGTGAAGGTCGCTCAGACGCAGGTACAGTTTTGACTGCTGCAATCGGCCGTAATGCTGCAACCGGACGGGCACCAGTTGCGGCTCCGACCCCAATTCAGTGGGTGCTTCTTCTTGCAGCAGGGACTCGTAATGGACGATGGCTTGTTCGATCAATTCGGATCGCACCGGATCGAGTCCCGGGTAGAACTGAAGCGAACCGCTCAGGTCGATCAGCCACGCGTCGGCCGCACGTCGACTCTGGTCCAGTCGGCGAAGGGCGTTGCGATGGGACTGTTGGGCGGCGATACGTGCATGCCGCTCACTCAATTGTGCTTGTCGAATGAAAAATCCGAACACCAATGCGGCGACCAACAGCATCGCCATCGCAATGGAAATGGTTGTGGCAATCGCCCGGTGTCGCCGACACCACCGCGATAGGACGTCGATGGTGGTTTCGCGATGCGCGCTGACTTTTTCGCCTGCGATGAAACGGCGAACGTCGGTGGCCAAAGCTTCAGCGGTGGGATAACGATGACTGGGATCCAACTGCATCGCCGTATCGCAGATCGCTGACAGGGCACGCGGTACGTGTCGGCATCGAAGCCGTGCGGCATCCCAGCGTCCGGCTCGCACCGCTGTCAGCACGTCTTCCACGCCTTGGCCGGCGAACGGATGGCTGCCGACGGCGATTTCGTACAGCATGACGCCCAAGGAATAGATGTCAGTGGCGCCGGTCAGCGTATCGGTCTGGCCGCAAGCTTGTTCGGGCGACATGTAGGCCGGTGTACCGACGACGGCACCGGCGGTGGTGCGCGCCGAGTCATCGATCGGTGATTCCAGCAGGTCGCCGGCAGCATTCAAGTCGGATTCGATGGCCGAAACATCGCGTACGGCGTCGGCCCCGTCGATGCGTTTGGCCAATCCCCAGTCGACGACGATGGTTTCGCCGAAGCGTCCGACCATGACATTGGCCGGTTTCAAGTCGCGGTGAATGACACCTTGCTGGTGCGCGTAGGCGACCGCTTCGCAAACATCAATGAAACGCTCCAGAAGCGGCACGATGGCTTCGCGATGGGACCAGGTGCTGGATTCGGATTGTGTGCAAAGCGAGGCGTGGGTGTCGCGGATCGATTGGCGAAGCGGATGTCCGTCCAACAACTTCATCACATAGGACGCATGACTTCCCGCCTGGCCTTCGTCCAACTCGTGAACCGGAACGATGCCCGGATGCTGCAGTTGGCTGGTGATCCTGGCTTCGTGCAAGAATCGTTGCCGAACCGTAGCGGTGATGTTCGCCGATTCAGTGATTCGCTTGATGGCAACGGTGCGTTGAAGTTGTCGATCGAATGCCCGTTGCACCACACCCCAACCGCCTCGCCCGACTTCGCCCGTGATACGGTAGCGTTGGTTGGTGGTCGGTTGGAAATCACCGGCCATAACCGGTTCGCTCGTCAACGAAGACTTTGCGGATGCGTCTGTACCTGTTTGCCGCTTGCGATGACGGGCCGAACGTCGGGGACGTCGCGATGCACCGGAGCCATAAGATGCTTTTTCGCCGGATCCGGACGAACGGCTTGGCGGACCGCCGGCCTTGGTTGGGTCCGCTGGTGATTCCGACGATTTGGCATTGGCGATGGGGCCGGCAGATCCGGGGCCAACGGTGGCGTCGCTTGGCGGTGGTGACGGGCGACGGGATGACATGGCGGGCTGCGCGGACGGACCGGGAAAGACGGCGTATCGGCGTTGTTTGGAGCGTCGACGCCGGCTTTCAAAGCTAGGTCACAGCCGTGTCGGAATGATGCAGCTGCCACGCGGGCCCGCAAAGTCCCGCCAAAGATCCCCTGCAATCGTTTCAATTCATGTAATAGGCCAGCCCGCGGCCCAGTAAGCTGAAACCGGTGATGCTGCAGAACAGAATGCCGCCGATCGCCCGGCCGGGGCGTCGTGCTTCGGCTTCGCCGTTGAAATGCAAGTACATCCCGTACAACCCGACCGCCGCGATCCCCAACAAGACGACACCGCCGATGATGAAGCCGATCGCCTTCAGGCTGTTGTCCGGTGTGTTGTCCTTGGGTTGCTTTCCCATTTCGTCTTCGGCGCGACGCAAATAGTCCGACGCACTGCCGCTGTCACCCGACTGGCGGTACGGCCCCGACGATCCGCCGCGACGTGACGACGCGCTGCCTTGGGACGACAACGCGACCAAGCCCCAGATCGAACCGCCGATCGCGAACGGGTACAGGATCAGCCCCAAACACATTCCGGCCAGACACAGTGTCGGCAGCAATGCGGCGATGCATGTCACATAGCCGACCCACTTCGCCCCGCCGGTGATCATCCGAATCGAACCGGCCAAGACCAAAAAGAAATTGATCAGCAGTCCCGAGAACAGGACGATCATCACGTTGAAGTCGCGAGGATTCGTTACTTCGTCCCGGTTGGCGATCGCGATCCCCATAATCGCAAGCGTTGACAACGTGCCCAGGCCATAGGGAATCGCGATCAGCAAGCCCGGCCCCAGCAGGCCCGTCGACTTTGCCGACCCGCCGGAATTGCGACGCGGCGGCGTGTAACCACCCGATGAGGCATAGGGATTGCCAGCAGGCGCCGGTGCGGACGGAAAAGCTGATCCCGATGAAAGTGGTGATGACCTTGTCGGTGCTGGCGCACCAGCATCCGGTAGGTCCGCAAAGGGATCATCATCGATCGCCGAAACCTGAGCCAACGGTTCGGACGGGATTTCCACCTCGGGTGTACGGACCGTGATCGTGGCCGAACACTTGGGGCACATGAAATGGTTCACGCCCGGGGCGACGGGCAAACGCATCTTCGACTTGCACTTGGGGCACACCGTGATCGACGGATCATCGGCGGTCTTGGACGTCGGCTTTGCGGTTGAATTGCCGGTCGCGGTGGATTGGGGCTTTGGTGCAGCCGTGCTGCGTGTCGGCTTGGGCGGACCCGTGGCCGGTCGCCTCGGCGATGCCGCTTTTGCCGGCGCGGCAGGCTTGGACGCAGCGGTCTTGGACGGAGCGGTTTTGGTCGGTTGTCGTTTTTCGACCAGATAGATTTCCTGGCACTTCGGGCACTGGACCTGCTTGCCCTTCAGCTCGTCCGCGATGGACAGCTTTTGGCCGCACTTCGAACAAGTCAGGGTCAGTGGCACGGAAGGCGAAGGCGGGAGAAAAGAGGGAGGGAGAACGGCGAGATGTTCGCGACCCGAATGGGGCAGCCTTCAGTTTAGCTTGCGAGCTTCCGATTCGACGATCCCTTTTCGCCCGCCAATTCCATTCCCTTCAGGATTTATCGGTCAGTCATCTGCACCGCCTCGGACGTCGCCGACGGAAATCGTCTGGCGATCGGTATCCAACGACGGTTCGTTGTCCAGCGTGGGAATTGGGTAGGAAGTGGCACGGCGATAGTAATACAGCGCTCCATGGGCATAGCGTCCATCCACCACGGTGTCGCGTGCCAGCAAATCCGCCAAGTCATAGACTGATGAATCACCACCGACGATCTTCAAGCGTGGATCCTCCAGCGTGCTGTTCTCGGCAATCTCAACTGCAAACTGTGGCGAGACGAGTGCCACCTGTACATCGTCAATCTCAACCCAGTATTCGCCTTCTGTAATGGCCACCTGCGCAGCTTTTCCAGCAACGATCAGGAACGGCTGGCCCTGTGCCGGATCGATCATGACGTCGTCATCGACGATATCACTTAGGTCGGTGACAGCGGAAGGAAGTCGTCCGTCGTGAGTCTTTTGCCACAGCAAAATGGCCATCCGGACAATCAACGCGCGGTACATCTGGACCGATCGCAGGAACGTTGGGGCGTCTTGAAGCTTGAACTCATAGGTGGGGACCAGCAAATGCGGATCACCGATGTACGTCTGGCGGACAAACCAGTCTTCGGAATCGGGGCGTTGATTTCGCTCGATAATATCGGCCATACGGCGAAGCGATTGAGTCGATTGGACAATCTGGTGGTCCACAAAGCGTTGCAAACGCTGGCGTTCCCAAGGCATCCACGAGGTGACGATCAAACCACGACGTGTCGTCGGATCCCAAATCCGATTGAAGAAATCCGAATCGTTGGCGGCCAACTGTTGAAGGAGATGGCTCTGCAGAGCCTGTGACCGCAAGGCCGACTCTTTGTCCGGAACCAAAGGCGTCAGCTGATCGATGATGCTTTGAATCGCTGCGGGCTCGGTTGACGGCATGGTCGCCCACTGGAGTATCAGCCAAGCGTTTTCTTGCTGAAAAAAATAGCTGTACCCAGCATCTTGTGCCAACGCTTTCAAGCGGATCAGCGATTGTAAAAATTTCTGCGCCGCTTGGCTGTCACCGTCGGCAATGGCCCGGCGAGCGGCAAGTTGGGTGTCAAGGCTGAGTTTTCCCAACGCATGCCGAATGCGAACGCGATCTGTGTCCGTCGGCAATGCGATGCGGTCTTCTTGCAAGGCTTCGCTGAGGAC
This sequence comes from Crateriforma spongiae, assembly GCF_012290005.1. Classification (NCBI taxonomy): domain Bacteria; kingdom Pseudomonadati; phylum Planctomycetota; class Planctomycetia; order Pirellulales; family Pirellulaceae; genus Crateriforma; species Crateriforma spongiae. The sequence goes on along the minus strand of NZ_JAAXMS010000002.1, from coordinate 512,883 downwards.
GTCGACATCAACCTCCGCAATGGGATCGTAGTGATACATTCCCCCGCCCCAGGAAGCACCGAGTCTGCCATGGATCTTTGGGTCAATCATCCGCAGGAATGCGGCCGTTTTGCCTTGGTCTTGGCGTGGCAGATCGGGCAATGACAATGCCGCGATCTGTTGCGCAGTGACCGCCGGTATTTCGTAAGCTCGGAACGCGGCCACAAATGCCAGGATCAATACCGCCGGCACTCCGATGCAGACGGCCAGCCAACGGCGATGTGCACGGTCGTCCCATTGGTACAGCCAACCCTTTGCGGTCAGAAAAGTCGCCAAGAACGCAAAGACGATCAGCGGAAGGACGGCGACCCAAAACGGGATCGCCAGGATCACCGCGAACGAGATCCAAAAGATGACCAGCACGCCGGTCAAAAGTGACAATCCGAATCCGATCAGTCCTGACTTGGCGAAACGCGAGATCAATTGACCGACCGCGAACCCGGCCAGAGGGCCAAAACAAAACAACCAATACTCGCGGCGACGCCAATCCATCATCATCAATGCGATGCAGAACAACGCAACGATCGCGCCGGGCAACACCAAGGTCGCCAACCAGTGAAAACGCGGCCGAATCGGTTGGGCGAACAGGAATCGCTTTTCGGCGGACGAAAGGCCCAGCGTGATGCCGCCGAACAGCGAACCGCCGAGCGTCAGAAACAAAGCGATGCCTTCTTCGTCGCGACGGATCGCGTACACCATCAGCAGGATCACCGCAGTCAGTCCGATCCAGATCCCGGGTGCCGAGCGATACTGGCACCAGACCAATCGTCCAAGTCGCGCCAGGGAACCCGTGGCGACCTTTTCCGATCGACTGGCCAATGCATCGGTGTCTCGGCCCAATAGCCCTTGACCTGCGCGGCCCCAGTCGGCGGCTCGGTCATCAAACCAGGCACCGGACGATCGAACGGCCAATGCAGCCACCACCGACATTGCGATCAACCGCATCACCATTCGCAAGGCACTATTTTGCGATTGGGTGTTCCATAGCGTGCCCGTCCAACCGAATGTCCATGCCAGATAATCGGCCAGGCTAACCATCGCAAACGCGGTCACCACTGCCAGCATGGCGGCCAGGACCAAAGCGACCAGCGGACGTCGGCTGAGCATCGATATCAGCATGCCCCAGGCGGTCATTTCCAAGGCCGCGACCAGCACGCTTAGGTTGCCAAGATCGACTTTGTCGGGGGCCGCCAACGCCACCGCGGTGAACGCCAGAATCGCAAACAGAATCAACGAAACGACCACGGCGACGATCAGTTTCGACAACACGACGGCGGAAACCGATGTCGGCAGCGATCGCTGCAGGATTCCCGTGCCGTTTTCATGTTCGGCGGCAAAAGCGGTCGCCACCATGCCGGCCAACGCGATCAGCGGCAATCCGGTCGCCAACGCCGCCATGCCGATCGTGTAACTGTCACCACTGCCGCGGCCCAGAAAGGCGGCCATCGCCAACAATCCGACGCCAATGACGGCCAGGACGATCGCAAAGCTGCGAGCGATGCGCCATTCCTTCCACAACAGACGTCCAAATCCCGGTTCGGTAATCACACTCATGACGAAACCTCCGGTGCAAGGGGTTGATCGTCACTTTGGGGGCGTGGCTGGGCCATTCCGTCATCGGTCGACATCGATTCGCCGATATAGCCGACAAAGATCTCCTCGAGCGATGGTTCGTTGACACTGCAGCGGTCGACGAATTCGCTGTTTTCAATTTCCGCAATTTGCGAATCGGTCACGTCACGAACCAGCAATCGCCATTGCCGGCCCGTTCGGTTAGCGCTGATGACGTTGTCACCACCCAGCGGTGACGGAACACCGGTATCGGTCACGTTGACCAGCAATTCACGGGTGTTGCGTTTCAGCGATTCCAATGACTCGCAGTGCACCAACCGGCCTTGTTTCATCAACGCGACATGATCGGCGACCCGTTCGACTTCGTTGATCTGGTGGCTGGACAGAAACACCGTTTGGCCCGTCGCCGCACGTTCGATCATGCTTTCCAGAAACTCACGACGTACCATCGGATCCAAGCCCGAGGTGGGTTCGTCCAAAATCAACAATTCCGGTTCGTGCGCGGTTGCCAGAGACAGAGCCACTTTGGCTTTCATGCCTTTGGACAATTCGCGAATTTTCTTGCCCGGTGCGATACCGAACCGGCGAATGGATTCGCGATAGCGGGCTAAGAAGCCTTCGGCGTGAAAGCCGGCGGCGAACCAACCCGTTTCGTCGACCGTCATCCAGTCGTACAGCGACGGTTGTTCGGGAACGATGCCGATGCGGTGTCGCAATGCCACACTGTCGGCGACCGGGTCACAACCCAGCACGCGAATGCTGCCGCCGTCGATGCGTACGGTTCCCAGCATGGCTTTGATCGACGTCGTTTTTCCTGCGCCGTTGTCGCCCAGCAACGCGAACACCACGCCCGACGGCACGTCGAAGCTGACTTGATCAACCGCGGTCGTTTTGCGGTAGCGTTTGATGACCGATTGGAACCGGATGGCCGAGGCAGGTGAGGGGGCATTCATGATTGGGCCTCCGGTTGGGATTCGTTGGACTGGATCAGTGCTTGTTCAACCAGGTCACGCACCTGGTCGACGCCGAGACCGCTGCGAAGGGCTTCGTCGATCGCTTGGCCGATGCGGGCACTGACGATCGCGTCACGTTCCTTTCGGCACCGATCGGTGGCCCTTTTCTTGACGGCCAACCCGGTGCCGCGAATTGATTCCAGCACCCCGTCGGTCTGCAGTTGGTTGTACGCCCGGGCGACGGTGTTGGGGTTGATGGTCAGTTGCCGGGAAAGTTCGCGGACGCTGGGTGCCATTTCGCCTTCGCGTAGCACGCCGTCGGCGACGGCAAACTTCACCTGGCGGACGACTTGGTCGTAAATGGCGACCCCATTGCTGGGGTCGATGTGGAACAGCATCGAATTGGCCTCCTGTTCTAGGTAACTAGTACAGTAGCGGTTGGCGACGGCGCGGTCAAGCTTTTTTGCCGATCGGTCTGTCACAGCCGCCCGCGGGCCCCGCTTAGACGACGGTGCCGCGGGTGAATCGCCGCTGACGTCGACTCGGCATCAGCGGACCCGGATGTTCCGGCTCGGGCACCGATTTCCATTTCAAAAATCGGGGAGACAGTATTGATGAAACGCCAAAACCATCGCCGCAGCGTGCGGCCACGTCGTCTAGGAGTCCAACCACTGGAAAGTCGCAAGCTGATGGCCGGCGATGTCGCGGTGGACGTCGACATTTCCGGAAGCCGTATGGATGTCGAATTGACCGGCGACGGTTGGTCCAACGGTGTGGAAGTGCGCCAGATCGGGGACTATTTGCACATCAACGGCCTGAACCACGGCGGCGCTGCGACCACGATTGAGGGGCAAGCGTCGTACGTCCTTGCGACGAAGTTCTACACCGGGTCCCAGTGGGTATCGTTGGACGATTTGCGAATCGAATTGAACGGCGGCGACGATCACGTGTTGATCCGCGACGTTCGAATGAACGCGTTCACCCACAGCGATTTGGAAATCCGCACCGGGCGGGGCAATGACCGCATCACGATGATGGATGTCACGGTGTTGAACGACATCGATTTGGACGACGACGCTTGGCAGGACGGCAATGATTATTGGTGGATGCGCAACATCGATGTCGGCGGGAAACTGGAAGCCGACATGGGTGACGGCTTTGACACGTTCGTCGCGTCCTATTTGGACGCCGACCACTTGGATGTGAACTCCGGCCGCCACAACGACTACGTCAGTCTTTTCGGGATCGACGTGGATGAGTTGGATGTTCAGCTTTCCAGCGGCAACGACCGGTTGCGTATCGATGCGTCCGATGCCGTCTTTGCCGACCTGGATGGCGGCGCCGACGACGACGTCTTGGATGTCAATGGTACCGGGTTTTATGCCAACGGTTTCAATGCGGTCGCCGCATCGGATGATTTTGAAACCATCTACAGCTGATGCCGCGAAACCAACGCTGATGCTGGCATTTGACGCCGATCGCGGCGTGGGATTCCGGTGGGAAACTGCTGTGTTTCACGTCGCCGGTCGGACGTCTGGCAATCTGACTTGAACGAAATTCGCGATTTTGCGACTCTTCGTTGTGAACGGTTCAATGCCTTCCATGGTCAACGGAGTGACCTGAATTGATCCCGATGCGTACCGCCGGACTGCTGTTGCTTGTCTGGGTTGGGTGCTGCGCTCCGGCGACCGTCTGGGGGCAAAACGGTGCCGCGTCGGACATCGACCCCATGGCCGACGCGACGGTATTGCCAAGACAGCCGGTCGAATTGACGCCCGAATCGTTGGACTTCTTGGGCGGTGGTCCGGAAAAGTGGACCAGTCCCGAGGGGATGGCCAGCAGCTTGCAGATCTTGCTGTTGCTGACCGTGTTAAGTCTAGCGCCCGCGGTGCTGTTGATGACGACCTGTTATGTCCGCATCGTGATCGTGTTGGGATTGCTGCGACAGGCCATCGGTTTGCAGTCGCTGCCGCCCAGCCAGGTGATGACCAGTGTTGCATTATTCATGACGCTGTTCGTCATGACACCGGTCTGGAACGAGGTGTACGACGACGCGATCAAGCCGTACACCGATCCCGAAATCGAAATGTCGTTGACCGAGGCGTTCGAGGCGGGGGCTTTGCCGATTCGGCGTTTCATGGCTCGGCAGATCGATCAGGCGGAAAATCACGAAGACGTGTTGCTGTTTTTGAACTACATGGATCCTGACGGGCCCGTTCCCAGTGGATTCGAAGACGTTCCGATTCGCGTCATGTTGCCGGCGTTCATCTTGAGTGAATTGAAGGTCGCATTCTTGATGGGCTTTCAGATTTACTTGCCATTCTTGATCGTCGACTTGGTGGTCGCCAGCGTGACGATTTCGATGGGGATGTTGATGTTGCCACCGGCGGTGATCTCGCTGCCGTTCAAGTTGTTGTTATTTGTGTTGGTGGACGGCTGGAATTTGGTCGTTCACATGCTGATGAATAGTTTCGGATAGACCGGATCGACCTGCGCCGGGCGACGGATCGTCGGGCCAGTGGACCGATGGATATTCTGCCTTTTTGATTGACGATGACGACGCATGGACGCTTCCTTTGCCACCGATCTGGTTCGCGAATCGCTGATGTCGGCGATGTTGATCGCCGCGCCCATGTTGATCGTCGGGATGGCGGCCGGGCTGTTGATCGGTCTGATTCAAGGTTTGACTCAGATCCAAGATCAAACCGTGGCTTTTGTGCCCAAGATTCTGTCGATGGCCGTCGTCTTGGTCGTTTGTACGCCGTGGCTGTTGGCTCGCATGGTCGAATTCACTCGCACGGTGTTTGAAAACGCGGGGAATCCTTGATGGAAGCGACCCGCGATCTGTCACAGTGGCTGGTCGATCATCTGGTGGTCTGTGTCCTGGTACTGACGCGGCTGAGCACTTTGTTGATGGCGATGCCGGCGATCAGCGCGGGTGTTCCCAAACGGGTCCGCGCGATGTTCGCGATCATGTTGACCGCGTTGTTGGTGCCGACGGTGGTGGACATGACCGATCCGGCGCGATTGCCAAGCATCGATAACTTGGTGGATCTGGCCGTCGCGATTGGTCGTGAGGCGTTGGTGGGGATGTTGATCGGGGCCACGGTGCAATTGATCGTGACCGGGATCCAGTTGGCCGGCGAAACGATTTCCGGCACCGGCGGGATGCAGCTGGGCCAGTCGATCGATTCCACGTCACAAAGCAGCGTGCCGACTTTGGCCAAGTTGGTTGGCATGATGGTAACCGCGGTCTTGTTGTTGATCGGTGGTCATCGTGTGTTGCTGAATGTCCTGGTCGACAGCTTTCGATCAATGCCGGCCGGCAATGTGGTGCTGGATTCGGCGATGATGGACTTGATCTTGACGCAGTTGACGTCGGGAATGATCGCGGGGATCCGTGTGGCCGCGCCCGTGGTTGGGGCCTTGCTGCTGAGCAATCTGATCACGGGTTTGGTCAGCCGGACGCTGCCACAGCTGAACGTGTTGGCGATCGGTTTAAGTATCAATGCTTTGGCAATGTTGGTCGTCACGTCGCTAACCATCGGTACGGTGGGTTACGTCTTTCGCACCGAACTGGGCATCGCGGTCGCACGGTTGCAGGAGCTGTGGTAGGCGATGGCTGATTCCGGTGGTGACAAGAAGCATTTTGCGACCGACCGAAAGCGACGTCAGGCACGCGAGAAGGGCCAAGTCGTCAAGAGCCAAGATTTGGCCAGTGCGTTGATGCTGTTGTCGGCATTGGCGGCGCTATGGTTTCTGGGGGATGCTGCCGCCAAGCAAATCGGGATCGCGGTGACCGAGGGATTGTCCAAGCCGCGTTTGTCACTTGGCGGACCCGCCGGCGCGTCGCGGCATCTGATGACTCACGCGGCGCGACTGGGACTGGCGGCCGTGCCTTTCTTGTTGGTGATGTTTGCCGCCGGCGTCTTGGTGAACGTGACTCAGGTCGGCTTGATGATTTCGCCGGACAAATTGGTTCCCAAGCTCAGTAACATCAGTCCGCTGTCGGGTGCCAAACGTATCTTTTCTCTGCAGGGCGTCATGCGTTTGACCTTTGGCTTGTTCAAAGTCGCGGTCATTGGCGTCGTGGCATTCTTTGCCGTTCGTCGCCGTTATGAAGCGTTGCTGGGCATGGCCACGATGACGATCGGCCAGGTCGCAAGGACGCTGTTCCAAGTGTTGGTCGAAGTGTGTCTGTATATCGGTGCGGCGCTGACGATTTTGGCGATCTTGGAATACGCGTTTCAAAAATGGAAGTTCGAACAAGACCTGATGATGACAGATCAGGAATTGCGAGATGAAATGAAGGAGACCGAGGGCGATCCACAGGTGGCCGCACGTCGCCGTCAAGTGCAGCGACAGATCGCCATGAACGAGATCGGTCAGAACGTTCCGAAGGCTGATGTGGTGGTCAGCAACCCGACGGAGTTGGCGATCGCGATTCAGTACGACCCGGTCACGATGCCGGCGCCTGTGGTGCTGGCCAAGGGGGCGGGGGTATTGGCCCAGCGGATCCGGCGTGTGGCGCTTGAAAACGGCATCCCCGTCGTCGAACGCAAACCGCTGGCGCAGTTTTTGTACAAGAACGTTGAAACCGGAGACGTCGTTCCGCCGGAACAGTACCAGGCGGTCGCCGAGGTGTTGCGGTATGTTTATCAATTGCAGGGACGCAAGATGCCGCAGGCCGCCTAGACGTCCTCGGGCCGGCCGAATCGCGGTTGGGGCGATGGCAGAAACGCGTCATCGGGCGAACCCCGACGGTCGTATTCTGTCTAGGCTTTACACATCCCCGGATCTTTGACCATACTTTCAATCATGACGACCCGCACCCAACTGCTACCGAGCCTGCTATTGTTGCGACGCCCCTGCGTCGGATGATGAAGGTTTGTGTCGCCGGAAACGGTCGGATCCCCGAACACGGAAAACCCGAGTCATCGCGACTCGGGTTTTTTTTATGACTTCGTTTGTCGTTTCATCGGTTCCTGAAAGGAAACCAATCATGTCTTCGTCTCGTTACATCCGCATTTTCGACACAACGCTTCGCGACGGCGAACAATCGCCGGGTTGCAGCATGAATCTGGCCGAAAAGCTAGAGGTTGCTCAGGCGTTGGCGGATTTGGGCGTGGACATCATCGAAGCCGGTTTTCCGATCGCTTCGCCGGGAGACTTTGAATCCGTCAAACAGATTGCCGGCACCGTGCGTGGGGCCACGATCTGTGGATTGGCCCGGTGCAATGAAAAGGACATCGATGCGGCTTGGGAGGCACTGAAGACGGCACCGGCGGCCCGGATTCACGTTTTCTTGGCCACCAGCGCGATTCACCGCGAGTTCAAGTTGCGGATGTCGCCGGACGAAATCGTCCAGCGTGCGGTGACCGGCGTCCGCCGCGCCGCAGGCTATTGCGACGACGTGGAGTTTTCACCCGAGGACGCCTTCCGTACCGAGCCGGATTTTCTGTGCCGGGTGGTCGAAGCGGCGATCGATGCCGGGGCGACCACCGTCAACATTCCCGACACGGTGGGGTATGCGACGCCCGGTGAAATCTACGACCGGATTAAATTGCTGTGTCAAAAGGTGCCCAACATCGACAAAGCGGTGATCAGCATGCACTGTCACGATGACTTGGGCATGGGCGTGGCCAACAGCCTGGCCGGGGTCGCCGCCGGGGCAGGGCAGATCGAATGCACGATCAACGGCATCGGTGAACGCGCCGGCAATGCGGCGTTGGAAGAAGTCGTGATGGCGATGAAGACCCGTGGCGATTTCTATCAATGCGAAACGGGGATCGATTCCAAGCGGTTGTTGCCCACCAGTCGTCTGGTCAGCAAAGTCACCGGACAAGCAATCCCACGCAACAAAGCCATCGTCGGGCGCAATGCCTTCGCCCATGAATCGGGCATTCACCAAGACGGCATGCTGAAGGAACGCAGCACGTACGAAATCATGTCGCCCGAAGAGGTCGGATTCACGAAGACTGATTTGGTGTTGGGCAAGCACAGCGGACGGGCCGCACTTGCCGATCGCGCCAAGACGTTGGGGCTGACCTTGACCGGCGAACAGCTTCAGCAAGTCTTTGAACGTTTCAAAGATCTGGCCGACAAGAAAAAAGAGATCTATGACGGTGACATCATCGCATTGGTCCAGCAACAGATCAGCGGCAATGTGCCGGAGGAATGGTCTTTGGTCGATTATGAAGTCACCAGCAGTCGCAACAAGACACCCAAGGTGTCGGTAACGCTTCGCAAGGGCGGCGAAGAACACACCGCCCAGGCCGAACAAGGGGATGGTCCGATCGACGCCGCGTTTTGGGCGGTCGAAAAGATCACCGGTGTGCAACTGATCTGCAAAGACTTTCAGGTCCGCAGCGCCACGTTGGGTCGGGACGCCATCGGTGAAGTCAACCTGGAAGTTGAATACAAGGGCCAGTCCTATCGCGGCATTGGTGTCAGCACCGACAGCGTCGAAAGTACGATCTTGGCAATGTTGAATGCGTTGAATCGGATCGGCGATAGCCGGCCGGCCGGCACCAGCGACGCTTGATTCTCCGCCATCATCGTGGTTGTCAATTGGACAGGGATCCCACGCGGCGTTTCGTTCACGTCCACCCTGCATCGGCGTCTGCCGCATCGATGCAGGGTGTCAACGTTCGTTGACCGAGATAATTAGGACGGTTTGTCGGTTTCGTCTTCGTCGACCGGCAGGGTCGGTTCGCCCGTTCGCGGATCGTTCTTCAGACGCAAGTCCGAATCGTCCGCGACGAACTGCGAATCACCGCCCAGGGGACGAATGTTCGTGCTGGTTTCGTCTTCCGACCCGGTCAGGTCGCCAACGTCCAACGGTTCGGCGTCCAATTCCGATGCAACCGACGCCGCATCGGGCGGATCGTTGCGGTCACCGATCACGACATCGGGGCGACCCACGGCGGTCAATTCGTCGTCAGTCGGTCGTGGATCCAATTCGCCATCGCCGGTCGATTCGATGTGGAAGATGTCTTCGACGTTGCCACGCAGCACACGATGGCCCAGGGCGATCGCCTGTTCTTCGGACCAACCCAGGAAACCGACAAAGTGTTCGGCCAGCAAGTTGGACAGCACCTGGCGGTACATGTCGAACTTGGGCCACACGAATTCCAATTTGTAAGCGTCGCTGTAGTAGCCGATCTGTTTGGTTTGCGGGATCGCTTCCAAGCGTGCCATCGCGTCGCGAGCGATGAATGACGGCGTGTTGCTGTACCACCAGTGTCCGTTGGTGACCACGTTCGGGAAAATCCATGCATAGCTGACCAATTCTTGATTGGTGACGCTGGCCAACACGGACACCGGGAAGGTGACCTTGGGGAACGCATTGAACAGGGCTTTGTACTGGATCAAAGAAACCCGCGAATCGTACAGGTCTTGGCCTTGGAATACGCCGGACTCGTACACACCGCGATTCACACCAATCATCAGATCAAAGGGCAGCCTAAATTCATCGCACAGTTCGGCCAGTGTCCAAAAGACGAAACGCGACAACGCGGTGTGGTGTGAATCGTCGGCCAAGATGCCTTGACGCAAAACGCTTTCCCAAGCCGTCTCGGCTCGACCGTCGCTGACCTGTTGCGGTTCGAAAGTGGGGGGCAACGAGATGGCACAGGCTTTTGCACCGGAGGCGGTGAAGTGTTCGAACCGTTGTTTCAAAGCCGAACGCAGACTGTCCAGCGATCCGGTCAGTTCGATGCCGCTGCAGTCGGTCAAACGCTGGCGTGTTTCCGGCTTGGCAAGGTGAAAGACAAGATCGTCCGTCCGCAGACAGGGAATGTATTTGGCGGTGTCGAAACCTTGCAGATCGTCATCGAAGTCGTTGGTCAGAAAGACCGCGCGGACGTTGCTGCGGGACAGCACGGTGTCGGCCCAATTCGGGGATGCAAACTTGTCGGCCGCTGCCGCGGTGATCGTCTCCAGGTTTTCAGAATCAATCGTTCGACAGTCGACATCAAAAAGTTTCCGGCAAATCTCGATGAACCAACGATACTGGACCGTGTTTTCGATCGGCCAAAGGCCTTTGACCAGTCGGGCGACCAGTTCATCGGGGCCGATCGAATCGTCTTCGATTTGGTCCTTGGGCATGCCGGCCGAATGGGCCAGTTCGGTGTAGTAGTGGTATCCCAGCAGGTCGGCCAGCGACTTGGACGCCGGTGCGTGCGGATTAATGTGGGTGTGCGGATCGACCAATTCGATGTCGGCGAGGGCTTGGTAGATCGTCTGGCTGATGGGATGAGGCATGATCAATCGGGTGATAACGCTTGGGGCGGGTTACGGGACTGTCGTATGAGGTGGCGTGGGAAACAAAATTTTTGGCCACGAACGTTCGGGGGCGACCGTTCCGGATTCGGGGCGACCCGGCCGATCCGGTCGCGACAAAACTCAGAATCGGCCCGAACGGTGTAGGGCTGAGTCGGAATATCAGGCGCGGGCGGCATGGGAACCGCCGTTTCTGCACAGTTTATCACTCGTCCCCGATGCCGCACCGTTACACTGGACGGGTCCGGTGGCCCGCCACGGCACAGCGTCAGGATATCGTCGACCGTGGTTCCCAACACGTCCGCCCGATGCCCTGATTTTGCTGTCACGCGGGATTGCCGGGGCGAACGGGGGTGCGACAGTAACGTCGGTCGGATGGTGGTGGAATGATGATTCCGCCATAAGCATCCGGCTTTTTCCCTAATGTCGATGGTTTCGTTTTTGGTTGCGCGATGACGAATGATCCTGCCGATCGAATAGAACACGAGTTGCCACAGCAGGCGTCACCGCCGATGTCAGGCAAGGACGACGATTCGGTCGTCACAGGCGATTCCGCCGTCCACCACGTTTGGGCGACCGCATCCGATCCGAGCGACGATCTGAAAACCGGTGGGATGCCGGAGGGCCAGATTTGGCGATTTGACGATGGCGTCGGCGAAGGGGGATTGGGCAAGGCTTCGCCGGCAAAAAACGATTCCCGCGCCGACACCGGTGTTTCGGAAATCGAGGCAGATGAGGATCAAGTCGACCAATTTCGCCGCGCCTTTGATGCGGCGCCTGCGTTGAATCCGACTCCGGAATCCGCAATGGAATCTGCGTCCACGTTGAACGGCCCAGCGACCTTGGCTGCGCCGTCGGCTTTCGGCGGGGCGTCTTCGCCGGCCAGATCTTCTGGCGGTTCAACCGAACGTGGGCGATCAAAAGCCAGGGCCCAGGGTGGTTCGGACGCACTGACACAAAGTCTTTTTCTGATGGCCACGATGTTGGTCTTGCTGGCGACGGCGCGTTATGCCGTCCCCCGGATTGTGGAAGAGATCCGTTACGCATGGCACCGTGGCGAGTTACGGGCCGAATACGAGACCGGAATTGATGGCTTGAAGAACGTTTCGCTGGATGCACTCAGCGACGCGTATCAAATGGTGACGGCCACGGTCGGCCCCAGCGTCGTTCATATCGACGTCCAACGTCGCGTTGACCCATCCGGTGACGCATTGTCGGCCTTGTTGCCCGGCGGCGGATCGCCGTCGGACCAGGGCAGCGGCGTGATCGTGGACCAGGCCGGCTATGTCCTGACCAACCGGCACGTCATCTCCGAAGGCGACCAAATTTCGGTGACCCTTTCGGACGGACGTCGTTTGCCCGCCACCGTTCTGGGCAGCGATTCGCTGACGGACTTGGCGGTGCTGAAAATCGATGCTGACCGTTTGATTCCGATTCGTTGGGGCGACAGTGATCGCTGCAAAGTCGGTTCACCGGTTTGGGCGGTGGGAAGTCCGTTCGGGCTGGACCGGACGGTGACGTTCGGGATTCTGAGCGGCAAGCATCGCATGGTCCGCGCGTCGAATCACTACGGGGCTCGCGAGGAATATCAAGACTTCATGCAAAGCGACGTCGCGGTGAACCCGGGCAACAGTGGCGGGCCGCTGGTCGATGCTCGTGGCACTCTGGTCGGGATCAACACGGCGATCGTCGGCGAAACCTATCAGGGGGTCAGTTTTTCGATCCCCAGCAATGTCGTCCGCAAGGTTTACGACAAGATTCGTCTGACCGGTGTGGTCCAGCGTGGTTGGCTGGGCGTTCAGTTGGCCCAGGTGGATGACGATTCGATCATCGGCGAAGACCTTCGAATTCGCGGTGCCAGGGTGGAACAGGTCAATCCGCCCGATTCACCTGCGGGGCGTGCCGGCGTGTTGCCCGGGGACATCATCCGAGCCGTTGACGGCGTGACCGTCACCGACGTCGGGCACCTGATGCGGTTGATCGGCAACGCCATGGCGGGGGCGAACGTGCGTTTGGAAGTGATTCGTGACGGACAGACGCAAGAATTGCAGGTCCTGTTGGGCAAACGCCCCGATCATTTGGATCGATAAGAATCGCAGATTGACGGTTTTACCCGGCGTGACGAAACGTCCGGACGCGATGCTGATACGGAACGTCGCAGGCGACCGTAAATGGCGCACCACGCTGGCGTTTCGTCGGGTTTCTGCTGACAATAGGGGGCAAGCTTTCCGGTCGGCGTCGCGGATGTCCGGCGAACCTGAACATCCGGGGCGTGGTTTTCACCGACACGGTTGCTTTCCTGCCCGCCTGAAATAGGCTCGACCCGCCTTCCGCCCCAAAGTTTCTTTTTCATGACTATCCATCAAAGTTCGATGCACGTGCCACGATTTTCTTTGCCGCGACTTTCATTGTTCATCGCGTTGGCCGCCTTGGTCGGCTTGAACCCCCATGCGACCGCAGCGACGCCCGGTATCGCCGACGAAAAACCGGCCGACGGTCCGTCGGTCAAAGTGGACCAGGGGTACATGGTGCCTTACACGGTTCGGATTCCGGGGACCGACATCGAGTTTGAAATGATTCCGGTTTCCGGCGGGACCTATCAGATGGGCAGCCCCGATTCGGAAGAAGACCGCAACGATGACGAAGGCCCCCAGGTCAATGTCGAAGTTGCACCGATGTGGGTCGCCAAGACCGAAGTGACTTGGCAGCAGTACAAAGAATACATGCGGATGTATTCGATCTTCAAAGACTTCGAAGCTCGTGGCGAACGCACCGTCAGTGATGACAACATGACCGATGCGATCACGGCACCGACCGAGTTGTATGATCCGACCTTCACCTACGAATATGGCGAAGAACCGATGCAACCCGCGGTGACCATGACGGTCTATGCGGCCAAGCAGTTCACCAAGTGGCTTTCGCGGATCACCAACCAGCAATTCCGCTTGCCGACCGAGGCCGAATGGGAATACGCCGCTCGCGCGGGAACCACCACCGCGTACAGTTTCGGCGACACCGCGGACGACATTGATGACTACGCGTGGTACTTCGACAACGCGTTGGACGGACCGGGTTTGGTCGCGACGAAGAAGCCCAATGCGTTCGGGTTGTATGACATGCACGGCAACGCTGCTGAATGGGTCGTCGATCTGTACAGCGAAGACGGCTATGCCCGCCTGGCCGACAAGCAACCGGTCGATGCGATCGAATCGGTCCAGTGGCCGGAAACGCCATGGCCCGCCGTGGCCCGTGGAGGATCCTGGGAAATGGACCCGCCAGATCTTCGCAGTGCGGCACGCTTGGCCAGTAACGACGATGATTGGAAAAGCGAAGATCCGAACTTCCCCGTCAGCCCCTGGTGGCACACCAGCGACCCATCGCGAGGCGTCGGGTTCCGTCTGTTCCGATCCTTGGAACCGTTGGCCGATGAAAAGATCGATCTGTTCTGGGACGCCAACGACGAAGAAACCAAGGACGCCGTTCAGTCACGGATCCAAGGCGGTCGTGGCGGCTGGGGCCTGGTCGACGAAACGTTGCCCGAAGCGATCGAGAACATGGACAACTGATCGACGCTTTTGCGAGCCCCATGAGGGCGGCTGGAACCCGGACGCATACGGCTGAAACGACGGCCCTTCCCGGCGATTTTGTGTCGCCTCGAAGGGTCTTTTCATGCGCCGGTTATTGACGAAACCAAGATCCAGGCGGATGTTTTCCTTCGCCGATCGGCCGTTTTCCGGGGAAATTCGGATGCCGCTTGCGGACGCTTGACGACCGATCAGGATGATGGATGTCGCTGCGTCGGCCTGCCATGGCGACCAACCGCGCGGCGGCGATGACGGGCCGAACCTGTGGGCGGTTACCCCTTTCATTCAGTCTGTTTCGCGACTTCCAACGTGTCGCTCCGTCGATTCGGGCCACACGTGACGCATGTCCGTCCAACACACCTTCATTCTACGAATCAAAGGATCACGACGTTGTCAGTCAACTTAGCCGTCGTCGGTGCCACCGGTGCCGTCGGCCGGATCGTTTTGGAACAGTTGGCCCTTCGCAAACTGCCCATCAATCGCTTGAAGCTGCTGGCGTCCCAACGCAGCGTCGGCAAAGAGGTCCGGTTTGCGGACGAAACGTTGAAGGTCCAATTGCTGGAACCCGATGCGTTTCAGGGGATCGACATCGTGGTCGCCAGCACGCCGGATGAAGTGTCTGCAGAATTCGCTTCGTGGGCGACCGACGCCGGCGCGGTGGTCGTCGACGAAAGCGGGTATTGGCGGATGGATCCCAAGGTGCCGCTGGTCATTCCCGAAGTCAATCCGGAAGCGATTCATGACCATCAGGGAATCATCGCCAGTCCGAACTGCAGCACAACCCAGATGGTGGTTGCACTGGCGGCGCTGCACCGCCACAGCCCGGTGCGTCGCGTTGTCGTCAGCACTTATCAGGCGACCAGTGGCGCCGGCTTGGCTGGAAACGAAGAACTCTACGACAGCACCCGCAGCGCCCTGACCGGCAAGACGCATCCGGCCAAGACGTTCCAGTATCCAATTGCTTTCAACTTGATCCCACAGATTGGATCGGAAAAGGAAGCGGGGTACACCAGCGAAGAAATGAAGATGGTGTACGAGACACGCAAAATCATGGGCGACGACGACATCGTCGTTTGTCCCACTTGTGTTCGTGTCCCGGTCACGATCGGCCACAGCGAATCGATCCTGGTGGAAACCGCCGACCCGATTTCCGTCGACAAGGCGCGAGAGTTGTTTGCGTCGGCACCGGGCGTGACGTTGGTCGATGACTTGGACAACAAGCAGTACCCGATGCCACAGGATTGCGAGGGCAAGGACGATGTGTTCGTCGGCCGCGTTCGCAAAGATCTCAGTTCGCCCAACGGTCTGGCGTTCTGGTGTGTCAGCGATAACTTGCGAAAGGGTGCCGCGACCAACGCCGTGCAGATTGCCGAATTATTGATTCAGAAATTGGCGGCCGCATCGTCGTGATCAAGGTGGCTTGTCCGCGGTCGCCGGCCGAATGGGTTCCATGACGTCACCACGCACGTTCAAGTTGACTGTCGCCTATGACGGTACCGATTTCAGCGGATGGCAAATCCAACCCGGTCGCATGACGATTCAGGGTTGGTTGGAGCGGTCGGCCGCGAAGTTGGCCGGGACGCGTGTTCATGTCGTCGGCAGTGGGCGGACCGATGCCGGCGTCCATGCGATCGCCCAGGTCGCCAGTTGTACGATGCCGCGATGGAATGCGCCGGCCCAAAAATTGGCCACGGCGATCAACGTGTCCCTGCCGGATTCGATCTTGGTCACCGATGCGGTCGACGCGCCGGATGATTTCCATGCGATTCGGGATTCGGTCAGCAAGCGGTACCGGTATCAATTGCAAAACGGCGGCAACCGCAATCCGCTGGAACACCGGTATTGGTACCGGCTGCGAAAACGCGTCGACTTGGATGCCATGGCCGAGGCGGCACAGTTGATCGTGGGACGCAAAGATTTTGCGTGCTTTCAATCGGCCGGGGCCCCGCGAACCACCACGGTCCGTCATGTGACCGCGTGCGACATCATCCCGTTGCCCGACGGGCCGTGGGGCGAATCGCGTTTGGCGATCGAGGTTCAGGCCGACGGTTTTTTGTACAACATGGTCCGCAATATCGTGGGGACATTGATCTATGTGGGGCTGGGCAAGCATCCGCCGCACTGGGTGACGGAATTGTTGGCGGAAAAAAAGCGTGAACTGGCCGGTCCCACGGCGCCGGCGAACGGTTTGTTCTTGAAGTCGGTCTGGTACGGGGCAAACGAACCAGGGGCGATCGAGACGTCCCTCGGGCGTCAAAATGCACCCTCCGGCTGACGAAGATTTCGTTTTTCCATCAAAAACGGCGGCCTTCATTCAAACTTCATTGAGAAGGCCGTAAAGCCCCTCGTGACGCGGGCGTAAGGGGGACGATCATCGAGGGCAAGGCATTACACTATGAGGTTCCCGCGAGTTGCGGGCCCACGAATCCCACGTCTCGGCGACTTCATGTCTGGTCAACCATCGACCCCGAATCCCACCCTGCTGGATGACGCTTCGCGCGGATTCGTTCGGCGTGCGATGGCCGGTGGGCTGGTGGAATTGGACGACGTCAAGAAAGTCGTGGCGTCATTGCTGGCCGATCAGACCACGTTGACCCCGGAAAGCTTGGCCGAGGGTCTGGTGGCGGCCGGGATCCTGACCGACTGGCAATCGCAGAAGGTGCTGGCCGGTAAGAGCAAGGGCTTCTATCTGGGGAGTTATCGGTTGCTGCGGCCGTTGGGCCGTGGCGGCATGGGGATGGTGTTTCTGGGGGAACACCAAATCATGAAGCGTCTGATGGCGCTGAAAATTTTGCCGTCCGAACAGTTGGCCGACGAACGTCGAATCCAGCGTTTCAAAGACGAGGCACGTGCATCGGCCCAGCTGGATCATCCGAACATCGTGCGGGCGTACGATTGTGCGGAAGCCGGCGGCAAAGTGTATATCGTCATGGAATATGTCGATGGTGCGGATTTACAGCAGGCCGTCGCCCGTGACGGGGTAATGCCCGTCGCCACCGCGATTGACGCGGTTCGCCAAGCCGCCGAAGGCCTTTCGCATGCTCATGCCCGGGGGATCATTCACCGTGACATCAAACCATCCAACTTGATGCTGGGGCGTGACGGCGTTGTCAAAGTCAGTGACATGGGGCTGGCACGCATCGGTTTTGATTTTGATGACGGCGGCAAATCGTCCAAGCGTCTGACCGGGACCGCCGACTACGTCGCCCCGGAGCAAGC
This sequence comes from Crateriforma spongiae, assembly GCF_012290005.1. Classification (NCBI taxonomy): domain Bacteria; kingdom Pseudomonadati; phylum Planctomycetota; class Planctomycetia; order Pirellulales; family Pirellulaceae; genus Crateriforma; species Crateriforma spongiae. The sequence continues at coordinate 495,233 of NZ_JAAXMS010000002.1, read as the reverse complement.
GATCGACAGCCGCAGCATCGATTCGCGGGCCGATATCTATTCGCTGGGATGCACGTTCTATTTTCTGCTGACCGGTCGTCCACCGTTCAGCGGCAGCTCGTTACAACAGCGGTTGGCGAAGCACCAAACCGCGCCGGTGCCCGATGTCCGGTCGGTTCGTGATGATTGTCCGGTCGCGGTTGCCGATCTGGTCAAGCGGATGATGGCCAAACGGCCCTCGGATCGACCGCCGTCGATGTCCGACCTGTTGGTCCAGCTGAAGCAGATCCGTGGGGTTCCCACGACGGACCAAACGGGATCGCTGCGTTCGTTTGCACACCCCGATGACACCACATCAATGGCAACGTCGGGACAGCACACGGTTTTCGAGGAAAGTTCTATTTCCTCCAGTGGTGGCGACGAAAGCGGTCTCAGTGGCGATCCCACCGAATCATTGGACGGGTTCGATTTTTCGGACCTACCCGATTTGCCGGCTCCCGGGGCTGCGTCCGCTGCTGATTCGATGGGGCCGTTGGGGCCCGCTTCGCCGCCACCGCCGCCACGCGCGGTCGGTCGCACGACGGGTGGAAAAGCGGAATCCGATGGCGGCGGCAACAGTCAGCAGGTCTTGCTGGGGATCGGGTTGGCCTTCGCCGCCTTGGCGTTGGTGGCCGTTTTGGGCATGATGGCGTACACGTTTTCTCGTCCTTTGGAGCAATCCAGGCCGCGGTTGAAGCAGTTCGACAGCAAGGACGGCACCCTGATCATCGTCGACGAATAGCCTTCATACGCTTGGGTCTTGCCCGTCATGTTCGTGCAACTGATTCTGGCACAGGGTAGCCGGGCCGGTCTGACTGCAGACATTCATCACGGCTACTACATGATCGGCCGTCATGCGGAGTGCCAGATTCGGCCGAAAAGCAAATCGGTCAGCCGACGGCACTGCTTGATTCATCATGGTGCCGAAAGCGTCCGCGTGCTGGATCTGAACAGCACCAGTGGGACTCGGCTGAACAACGAGAAATTGCCGCCTCTGCAGTGGACCCAGCTGAGCGACGGGGATCAGCTGCGTTGCGGCAAGGTCGCTTTCGATCTGGCCGTGGCCGCCACCACGCCCGCAAACGGAACACCCGCGGCCGGAACGACGACGGATCACGACGCCGGGGACGGATCCGTCGAAACGCCCACGATGATTCGAGGCGAAGCGTGGCAAGAGTTTGACATCGCCGCGTTCCTGGAAAAACAGGACGATGCGGATCGAGAAAGGCGATACGAAAACATTCGAAGTCGTGTTGCGGCTGGCGAAGAAGCGGCGGCCGATGACGGCGACGAACGATCCTTGGACATCGATTCGGTCGACGTCGATTGGGACGAATCGGATTCGATGGATGTGTCGATCGGTCAAAGCGATACGGCGGTGAAAGAACCGTCGGGACGCCCGTCCACAGCGTCGCGTTCGCCCGACCGAAAGCCATCGGAATCGCCGTTCGCGGGGTCAAAGAAAGCTCGGGCGACCAGGGCAAACACCGATTGGATTGAAACGGCCAAGATGGTCGGCGCCATCGTTTTGGCCATACTGGTCGTGGCATTGGTGATCTATCAGATCGTGCAATTCCAAAGCCCACCCGACTTGCAGGTGATCGAAGGGATCGACTGACTATACTCGCCCCCACGATGACCACCGATACGACCCTTTCGAACCCCGCCGATTTGCCCGTGGATCCGCCGCCGGAACGTCCGGGGAAGATCCGCGCCGCTTGGGATCAGGTCCGTCAACGCAGCACGTTCGTATGGACGGTGGGGTTTGCGTTTGCGGTCGTCGCACTCCAGCTGGGCCAGGGCATCTTGCTGGCGCGGTTGTTGGGGCCTGAGGGACGAGGCCAATACGCGACCTGCGTCTTGTATGTGCAGATGTTGCTGTACGTCGGACTGTTCGGTGGTCTGGAAGTGATCTGTCGTTACGCTGCCGATGCGGGCAACGAGCAAGACCCGGCAAGTCAAAACCCTTTGCGGCGGGCGGCGCTGCGATTGGGCATGACCACGGGAATCGCCACGATGGCGGTCGTCGTGTTATTGAACGTGGTCGGTTTGCCGGAAGAGAAGCGGTTCTTGATGCCGCTGGCATTGATCTGTTCGCTCAGCATGATCGGCCAGCATGTGATGTTGATCATGACCGCGGTCGATCGTGGTTCGGGCGATTTTCGTGCCTACAACTGGCGACGTTTCATGTCGGCGGCCGCATTTCCTGGGTTGTTGCTGGCTGCGTTTTTGACGTTCGGCGTTGATTTGCGTGTCGCGTGCTGGATGTTCGTCGCTGCATCAGCGTTGTCGATGGTGGTGTGTGTCGTTGGGGTGCCCCAGCCGCTGCGTGGCGCGTCGTCGCCGCCGGTGCGATCGCTGGTTCGTGAAAGCCGGCCTTACGGGGTTTCGATGTTGGCGACGGATCTGTTTGAACGGTTGGATTTGTTGTTGGTGATGTGGCTGACGTCATTGGTGACGCAGGGGTACTACGCCGCGATGGTGCCGGTGGTGTATCCGCTGACCGTGATCCCAAACACGTTGGGGCTGTTTTTGTTCAACGCCGGGGCAGATTCGAATCGCCGTCTGAAAACGGCCGACGTCCATCGGATTCTGGGCAGTTCGCTTGCCGTGCAGGCCGCGACGCTGGTGCCGTTTCTGATCCTGATCGGACCGTTGGTACGGCTGGTCTATGGCGAGGAGTTTTCACCCGCGATTCAGTTCGCATGGTGGTTAGCACCGGTGTCCGCACTGAAAGGAATCCTGCAGGGGCTGGACAGTTACGTTAAAGGACGTGGACGTCCGCTGGCATCCATTCTGTGTCGTGTCGTTGCGGCCGTCGCCATGGTCGCACTGACGCTGATCTTGATCGATCAATGGGGCGCCGTTGCGATCGCGTTTTCCGCGTTGGTGGGACAGATCATCTGTTTGGTTTGGATCTCGGCGATCGTTTATGCCGATGTCCGCCGTCAGCATCCCGCGTCGGTCGCCTAAGACGGAACGTCGTTGGCAAGTCGGCTGATCTTGCTAGGCTTGGGCGAACGGACAAATGCCATGGCCAAATCGCTCAAGCTTCTGATCGACGGATACAACATCATCGCGCCGGTAGCCCCGCCCGGACGCGGTTCGACGGAGGCATGGTTGCACCACGAACGCATGGGGTTGTTGAATCGTCTGGTGCAATTCTTGCCGGCGAAAATCGCGCGGCGTTGTTGCGTGGTGTTTGACGCTCGCCAGCCGCCGACCGGCCGACCGGACCGGTTTGAACATCAAGGGATTGATGTGCGTTTTGCTGTGGATCATGACGAAGCGGACGATCTGATTGAACAGTTGATCGCTTCGCACCATTCCCCCAAGGGCTTGGCCGTCGTGTCATCGGACCGGCGGATTCAGACCGCTGCTCGGCGAAAGGGGGCGACCGTTTTCGAATCGCAGACATGGTTTGATCGACTGTTGGATGGGCGTGTCGGGCTGGCCAAAACAGGGCAGGATCAAAACGATCACAGCGGACCAGGCCGAGCCTCGGAATTATCGTCAAAACCGGACGAAACGGACTTGGATGAAGACGAGGTTCAGCGATGGATGCGTGATTTCGGAGTCGATCCACACTAAGAGTGCGGGATAGCGGGGTTTTCTGCGCCGCCTAAAGAATTGAATCTGCGCGAATGAAACGGCATCAATTACACTCGATTTTCCGACAAAAACGAGAGATGTCATCGGACAGGGGCAATGTCTGGACTTATCGACAGGTGTGTGGTGGTGCGACGAAACCAAGCTTACGACCAATTTGCTCCGCTGGGCTTACGAGACCTCATCGCGGCATGCTTTCGGTATTGGCCGTCGATTCTGGCTTTGACATTCTTGATTTTCGCGATGTCGATCGTGGTGATCTTGTTGTTGCCCGCCAAGTTTGATTCTCAGGGCCAACTGTTGGTTCGTCTGGGACGGGGATCGGTCGCGTTGGACCCGACCACTTCGTTGACCCCGACGGTGTCGCTTCAGGAATCACGTGCCAGCCAAGTGAATTCGGTTCGCGAAATGCTTCGCAGCCGTGCGTTGGCCGAACGCGTGGTTCACGAAATCGGCGCCCAGCGGATCATGGAGCCGCACAGTCGGTTAAGCCGATGGATTCATTCAGTGATGGAATCCGTTGCCGCTTCATTGCCCAAGTCGCCGCCATCGGGCGACGGCGAAATGACCGAGCAACAGGTTGCCGCCCAACTGGAAATGGAACAGGCGTGCAAGACGTTGGAATCGATGTTGGATGTCTATTCGGCGCCTGACGTCTACACGGTCAACTTGGGCGTACGCAGTGAATCACCGTTCTTGTCGCGCGACGTTTTGAATGCCGTGATGCAACAGTATCAGGCCTATCACGTTGAAGCCCACCAATCCGACGGTTCGGTGGAGTTCTTTGACCAGGAATCCAAGCAAGCCTTTGCGTTGGCGGCTGATGCCAAAAAGCGTTTGGCCGAAACGAAGACCGAGATGGGCGTGGTGGAGATCGAAGCTGCCAAGTCGTCACTGGTCGGGTTGATCAGCCAAGTGGATCGCGACCTGTTGTCGACCGAAAGTGAAATCGCCAGCGTGCGATCCGAATTGGAACAATTGGATCAAGAGATCGCGGTTCTGCCTGCCGAAATCGAATCAGAAACCATCAGCGGGATCCCAAAGGCGACCGGCGATTCGATGCGACAGACGCTGTACGGTTTGGAGGTCGAATACAAAGAGTTGACTTCGAAACTGAAATCAAACCATCCGAAGTTGCGAGCGCTGAAAGAACAATTGGACTCGGCCACCGAGATCGCCGCGTCCGAGGTCGGGGAACGGCCGCAAACACGTGTCGCTTTGAATCCGATCCGCCAGCAATTGGAACTGACCAAGCGGACGACGACATCGCGTTTGTCGGGCTTGCAATCCAAGAAGAAGACGTTGTTGGAGTCCAAGCAACAACTGAAACAGCAATTGGCAACGTTGAATGAGGATGAAGCGGCTTTGGCCAAGCTTTCTTGGGAAGCCTCATTGGCCGAAGCCGACTACATGCGCGCCGCCGAAAACCGTGATCGGGCCCGCCGTGTTGCCGAGCTGGATCGTGAAAAGGTCAGCGAGATCAGCATCATCCAACCCGCAACACTTTCGCTGAAGAAAGCTTCACCGTCGCGTGGCGTGTTGGTCGTTCTGGCTGCGATGATGTCGATGGGACTGGCTGTTGGTCAGGCGGTTCTGCGAGGCCTGTTTGATGTTTCGGGTGAAGTTGATTCGAACAACGCGGTGGGACGTGGCGATTCATCGGGCCGGCGGGATGTGGCGATCGAAGAACACTTGGACGATTCGATTCACGAACCAATGCGTGACGGTACCGAGGTTCATGACAGGACCGGGGATATTGTGAACGCCGAATCCAAGGATGACCAAGTGGTCGGATTGCCACGGTAGATCAGCATGCGGTTGGCGGAACAGAACGTCGTATTTTTGGTGAATTTCGTTGCGCCCAATCACTTGGCGGTGTTGCGGGAATTGGCCAGCCGTGTCCGGCGTTTGACCGTATTGTCATCGGTCGCCATGGAAGCCAACCGACAGTGGGATTCCCAGTGGGACGACCTGAACGTCATCGTCCAACGGACCCGCACCATCACGCGAACAGCCAAGCATCCCGGCGGGTACCAGGAACCAAACTACATTCACATTCCGTTGGATACCGCGTCGCAGTTGAAGCAGCTTTCACCCGATGCCGTGGTTTCCTTGGAAATGGGCGCTCGGTCTTGGCTGGCCCAGCGTTATTGTCGTCGCCAGCCCGAGTGTGTGCACGTGCTAAGCGTTTATGCGTCGCAGCGAAGTGAAGCCGGGCGTGGGCGGTTGCGTCAGCGGGTTCGGCGGCATCTGCTGCGTCGGGCCGATTGGGTGACGTTCAACGGTCCCAGTTGTCGACGCTTGCTGTTGTCGCTGGGCGCCGATGCCCAACGAATGTCGCCTTGGGATTACGCCGCCGATCCGCGGAAAGCCTATCGCGGCCCTGTCCAATCGGATGTTGGTCGCACCGGCGATGCATCGCTGCAGGTGCTGACGGTCGGGCAATTAAGCCAGCGAAAAGGCGTCGACGTCGCGCTTCGTCAGTTGATCCGGTGTTGCCGAGATTCCGGCGGTCGGTCGGTGTGTTGGAATCTGGTCGGCGATGGCCCGTTGCGGGAACAGATCGCGGGGGCCGAATTACCCGGCAATCTGCGGATCCGGCTTCATGGTCATTGCGAACCCGATCAATTGTCAAAACACTACGCTGCCAACGATCTGTTGCTGTTTCCAACGCTGGGCGATGAATGGGGACTGGTCGTCGATGAGGCTTTGGCGTCCGCGTTGCCCGTGGTCGGCAGTCGTCATAGCCAAGCGGTTGAGACGCTGATAGAAAACGGTGAAAACGGCTGGATCTATGATCCGGACGAGGAACACGCCCTGGCTGCGGTGTTCAATCAGGTTGAACGAGTCGACGAGTCCAAATGGAAACAGTTGCGGTCGTCGGCCCGGCAATCGGTGGCTCACCGGACCCCGGAAGCTTCCGCATGTCAACTTGGCGAAGCCATCCAAAATGCTCGGCGTGTTGTCGGGCTGAACAATTCGATCGGTTCCGACAGTCATCAGGCGGATGGTCGGTTCGGGCCGGTGTCGTCTGAATGCTGAATCTGACGGTCGTTGCCGAGACGCCCCAGCGAAACGAATGGAACTGACGGAACAATCACAAACCGAATCACGAAAGTCCTCGTCTTATCGGCGTGGGCATTTCGTGGGTTCGGAATCTTCGCAGGATGGGGCATCGCAATCGCAGCGAACACTGTCGGTGGCGGTGTATTTGGCGGACCAGAATCCGCACCGCGATCGCAGTTTGGGCATCACGTCGATGACCCAGTCGGTGATGCAACAGTTTGCATCGCGTGAAGATCTGAAAGTCCGTCAAATCATCAGCCGCAGTTCCCACCGACAATCTGAACCGCAGTTCGTGACCGACAGGATTCCACTGCGGACCGACACTACGTTGGGCCGGTTGACGGTGGATCGGTTGCATCGGTGGTGGTGTCGACCGCAAGTCGATTTGTGGTATTACCCCAAGGGTTATCTTTCGGCATGGGGCGGCGGCGGTGTTCCCAACGTCGGAACGATGCATGACACGATCGTCCAACACTATGCGGACCACTATCCCGAAAGCCGCAGCCGACGGGCGTTTCAGTTTTGGATCAACCAAACCAAACGCAGTTTGGCTTCACTGGACTGTGTGTTGACGGTTTCACAAAACGCTTCGGAGCAGCTGTACCGGTTTGCCGAGCGGTACCGAATCAAAATGCCTCCGGTTCGTGTGACGTACGAAGGCAGTCATTGGGAAAACTGTTTGAACCACTGGTTCGATAAGCAGGACTATGTCGTTCACATGGCGTCGCGTGCCCCGCACAAAAAAACCACGTCACTGTTGCGATGTTGGCAACAGATCCAATCGACCGGACGCGATTTACCGACCCTGCGTTTGGTCGGCCATTTGGATGAAGAAGCACAGGCGTTGATGGCGAAATTGCACGCGGTGGAACTGTCGGGACCGATGCCGATCGGGCAGTTGCAGATGACCGTCGGCAGGGCTCGTGCGTTGCTGTTGTCCAGTGAAATCGAAGGTTTCGGATTGCCCGCCTTGGAAAGCTATTACGCGGGAACACCGGTCTGTTTCAGTCGGGGCACGGCGACGGAAGAAGTCTTGGCGGGGGATCCGGCCCGGGGCGGTTTTGAACTGGAACATCCCGATTCGCTGGAACAATCGCTGCACTGGGCGTTCGGCTTATCCGAGGACGACGTTCGTGTTTCAGCCCAGCAAATGTATCAACGTTTCAACTGTGCCAAGATCGCTGACGGGATCGTGGATGCCTTTGAACAGACCGTTCGTGGCGACCTTCGCTAATGCGACGGTGATGGGCTGGTGCTGATTCCGGCTGTGGGTGCTTTCAGCATGGCTTGGCGTCTGTTCGCAAGGTCCGATGTCTCGCGGTTGTGCCGCTGCATCCATGCATAGGTCGGGTAGAACAGACACATCAGCCAAGTCAGTGTGCACGGGCCGGGAAACGTTTCCAAGACGGTTTCTTCCAACAGGCAACTGATCAACACAAAGAATGCCACCGCACGGATCAGCGGATGGCCGCCGGTTAAAACCAGATTCAAAGTCACGATCAACAGCACCACCATGAATCCGCCGGCAACGACGCCGCCGGCCAGAGACGCGTGCAGCACCGCGTTGTGCGTCGACTGTGAAAAGCGTTCCAGTAACGTGGGGCCGGCATTGAATCCGTGACCGATCCATGGCCTTTGGCGAATCAGGTCGATCGAATAGGCCCAGATCTCGGCACGCCCCGTTCCGGTGGTCAGTTCTTCGGTGCTGCCCGTCTTGGTCAATTTTGACAACGCGATTTCGGCGATCGATTCGCCGTACCCAGCCATCCAGACGACCGTCAGTGTGGTGATACCGACCATGGCCAGCACGGTGATTGCCGCGACCACACGACGCCGAAGGATTTGGTCGGCCCATAAGATCAGCAGCGCGATCGCCGTGGCGACCAGGCTGGTTCGGCTCCACGCCAGATAAGCAGCAACGGCGAAGACGGGCGCGACCAAGGCAAACCAACGCGTGGGGATTCGACCGGATTTCCACAGCCACACTGAAAGGATCAGGCCCAGGCAAATCGCACGGCTGACCCCGTTGGGGTGACCCATGCCGCCAAGCCGATAGACGATCAGCCCACCGCCCAAGTCTTCGGGGAACACACCATAGCGAGGCATAGTTAGGTAAAGACCCCACGCGCAACAGGTGTAGACAAACATGCCGACGGTCATCGCCGACACAGTGCCTCGAATGCCCAGGCCGACCAACGACGTGGCAATGAATACCACATAAGTGGTGTTGATCAATGCGGTGGCCGCCGACGCCGAGCTGACCGCCCGTGGCGTGGCCAACAACACCAGGAATAGGATTCCGAACAGCAGCAATGCCGGCATCGACAGGACCAATTCGCGGACGCCGCGACAGGTCGCCAGACCCCAGGCCGACCAAATCATAGCGATCAGCGCCGTCCCCAATTTGACGGCCACGACCGGGTCCAGGCCGACCGTCATCGTGCCGCCGTCGGCGACGATGTCCACCGGGCCGACGAAGATCGCCAAAGCCGTGCTGGCCCAAAGCAAGCGTCGGGGCCAACCCCTGCAGCCGCCGCTGGCGTCGGCGGCGAAATCATCGACGTCGGCGAGGGCTTCGGGCATCAATTCAAAGATTTTGAGGGACAAATTCTGGATTCCGACGCCTCCATCGGTGCCGGAACGCTTCACTGCCAGGGTTGCCTCGATGCACCGAGGCGGCCACGCTGGAGACCGTCCAAACGCCCTGGGCCGTTCACGCGCCACGGGCCGGGGCACAATGCATGATAGTCCCCCCTGGAGCCGATCCGAACGGCTGACTGGGGCATTCCGGTCTCAGCCAACCTTTCGTGTTTTCGGATCCCGGCTAAAATCCGGTCGCAACGAGTTGACGGGATTTGCCGGCGGTGGTGGCATGCCGATCCGGCCGTCTGTCCCGAACCCGTCCGCGATCCGTCGTTTCCCTAGGATCGTCCAGCGTCCACGTTGCCACCTCCAACCCACATCCGATCGTCAAGTCCATGAGCTCAGCCCTGACCGATTCCGCCCAGCAACGCGTTTTCAACTTTTCCGCAGGTCCGGCTGCTTTGCCGTTGTCGGTCTTGGAAGAAGTCCGGGATGAACTGGTGTGTTATCCCGGTGCCGGTGCGTCCATTATGGAAATCAGCCACCGGGACAAACGATTTGTCGATCTGTTGCACGAAGCCCAGGCGACGCTGCGTCAGTTGCTGGGAATCAGCGACGATTATGAAGTCTTGTTTTTGCAGGGTGGTGCGGCGCTGCAGTTTTCGATGATCCCGGCGAACTTGTTGCGAGGCACCGGAAAGACCGCCCAGTACTTGTTGACCGGATCGTGGGGCAAAAAGGCGATCAAGGAAGCCAAGAAGGAAGGGGATGCCCTGTCGATCTATGACGCCGGGGAAACCAATTACGATCGACTGCCAGCCGCCGGTGATTACCAGGTCGCCGACGACGCGGCGTATCTGTATTACTGCAGCAATGAAACCATCCAAGGCGTCCAGTTCACCGACGAACCGGCATGTCCCGATTCGGTCCCCTTGGTCAGCGACGCGTCCAGCGATTTCCTTTGTCGCCCCTTGGACATTTCCAAATATGGGCTGTTGTATGCCTGTGCCCAAAAGAATGCCGGACCGGCCGGCGTCACCGTCGCGATCGTCCGCAAAGATTTGCTGCAACGCAGCCCTGCGGACTTGCCGGGTTACCTGAACTACAACAACCACGCCGAAGCCGATTCGGAATGGAACACACCACCGACGTTTGCCATCTACGTCCTTGGCAAAATCGCCAAGTGGTTGCGGGATGACATCGGCGGCTTGGATGCCATGCTGCAGCAGAATCAACAAAAGTCCCAAACGCTGTATCAGGTGATCGACCAAAGCAACGGTTTCTATCGCGGTCACGCCCAGACCGAGGCGCGGTCACTGATGAACGTGACATTCAACTTGCCAAACGATGATCTGCAGGCCAGTTTCATCGCCGAAGCCGCCAAGCATGATTTGGCGGCTTTGAAGGGACACCGCAGCGTCGGCGGGATTCGCGCCAGCATTTACAACGCAATGCCGGTGGAAGGTGTGAACACGTTGGCCAGCTTCATGAAAGATTTTGCGAAAGCCAACGGTTAATCGCCGGCTTTTCCCCCCCCGGGCGGCCGACCGCCCGTTGACCGTCCAAAACGACGGCCAATCAAGTCCTTCGGTTCGACGTCGTGCCGCGACCCGGTCGACGTCGACCGGGCGGCCTTTGACGCCCCACGTATGCAACATTCCACGCAACCGGATCCTTTTCGATGTACAAGATCCTGACCCTGAACAATATCTCCGTCAAAGGCCTCAAGCGTCTGCCGCAGGACCGCTACGAGATCGCATCAGAATTCACCACACCTGACGCCATTCTGTTGCGGTCGTTCAAGATGCACGACATGGAGATCCCCGACACCGTGGCGGCCATCGGCCGGGCCGGGGCAGGGGTCAATAACATTCCGGTCGACAAGTTGACCGCTCGAGGTGTTCCGGTGTTCAACGCACCGGGGGCCAATGCGAACGCCGTCAAAGAATTGGTCGTTGCCGGATTGTTGATGGCGGTACGAAACATCTATCCCGCGATGCGGTTCGCCGGAACCCTGGAAGGCGATGATGCGAAGATCAGCAAGGAAGTCGAAGCCGGCAAAAAGAACTATGTCGGCAGCGAACTTCCGTCCAAGACGCTGGGGGTGATTGGTTTGGGGGCCATCGGGGTTCGTGTCGCCAACGCTGCATCGGCCCTGGGAATGAAAGTCGTCGGATACGATCCAAAAATCAGTGTGCAGAGCGCTTGGAAACTGTCACGCAAAGTGGAACAAGCGGTCAGTCTGGATCACTTGTTCAGCCGGTGTGATTGCATTTCGGTTCACGTGCCATTGATCGATGCGACCAAAGGTCTGGTCAACGCCGAACGCATCGCCATGATGCCCGCCGGCGGTGTGATCGTGAACTTGGCCCGCGGCGGCATCTGCGATGACGATGCGGTGCTTGCGGCCTTGGACAGTGGTCATCTGCAATCGTACGTGATCGACTTTCCGACCGGTCAGTTGCTGCAACACAAAAAGGTCATTTCATTTCCCCACTTGGGCGCGTCCACCGAAGAAGCCGAAGAGAACTGCGCGATCATGGTCGCCGATCAAGTTCGCGAGTACTTGGAAGACGGCACGATTCGCAATTCGGTCAACTTCCCCGAAGCGGTCATGCCGCGCGGCAGTGGTAAACGGATCACCGTTGCCAACAACAACGTGCCCAATATGGTCGGACAAATCTCAACCATCTTGGCCGACGCGGGGCTGAACATCGCCGACCTGTTGAACAAGTCACGTGGGGATGCCGCGTACACCATCATCGACGTGGACGGCGACGTCGCCGATTCCGTCATTCAGTCGATTCGCGACATCGATGGTGTGCTCAGCGTGCGCCTGTTGGGCTAATTCGTTCCGATCGGACAAAGTCGTACCGGGGTCTTCGACGACGCGGGCCGGTGGCGTTATCATCGGTGCAGCCGAGCTATCTTGGGCAACAGGATCGTCATCGATCCGGGTGGGCTGGGCACCGATGCGGCGAATTTGACCCCACAAGGCAATGCAATGAATGACCGACCCGTGATTTCGACGACACCTTTGTTGGTGATGGGAATTGTTCTGGCGGTCATGGGAGGCGTCGCGATTGCCGCGCCAGCCATCGCCGGCACTGCCGTTGTTCTTCTGATCGGATCGTTGATGCTGCTTGCGGGGATCGCACAAGTGGTCGCCGCGATTCAGGTCAAAGGTTGGTCCGACAAATTGCCCATGATCATTCTGGGGGCAATTACCGCGATCGCCGGCTTGGGCGTGTTAGCGCATCCGCTTCTGGGGCTCAGTTTTCTAGCCTTGTTGTTGACGATCTTTTTTGTCGTCGAAGGCGTTTGGAAAATCGTGGCATCGTTCAGTTTTCGCCCCGCGACCGGTTGGATCGCCCTGTTGATCAGTGGCTTGTTGACACTGGCATTGGGCATCATGATCTGGATGCAGTGGCCGCTGTCTGGGCTTTGGGCGACCGGAGTGCTGGTCGGTGTCAATCTGCTGTTCACCGGTGTTTCGCTGATCGGGCTTGCGATGACGTTGAAGCAAGCCGGGCAAGCGGTGCGGTCAACGATCGACGCATCGTAGTGCCAGATACGGCATCAGGTTGAAGCCAAGTATCAACAGCTTGTAGCCGGCCAGGAACGAAAAATACATCACCGACAACGTTGCTTCGGGCAAGCCGAACCAACGGGAATGCAGGGATGCAATCGGTCCCCCGGCAGCCAATAAGACGCCGGTCGCAAGCGTCAGCATTCCAAAGTTCAACAGCGTGCAGACGCCCAGGAAACGCCGCAGCGTCTGCAGGTCCGTAATGGATCGACCGGTGGTCATTGGTCGCTTGCCTGGTTTTCGGGGACCTGTTCACTGATTTGCCGGATCGGCGTCAGTTGGACCTTGCGAAATTCGACCTCGCTGCCTTCGGCTTGCAACGCAATCTGACCTTGCTCGGCCGTGCAATCAAAGCCTTCGTTGACCAGGTCGCCGTTGACCCAGACTTTGACCTTGTCAGCGACACATTCGACGACCATTCGGTTCCATTGCCCCAGCGGCTTTTCCGAACTGTCGGTCAGATTCAAGATGCGTCGGCTTTGCCCTTGTTTGCCGCCCCAGGTCGACGGATCCCCCGGTCGTCGCGACGCCATGTCGTCCACGACGATGTTTTCGTGGATGCACCAAAAGTCCCCGGCGTTTTCGTGCATCATCTGCACTTCGATGGATTGCGGAAACATCTTGTACAGCGCCCTGGGGGTGGACGCGTGAACCAGCACGCCACAGTTACCCGGTTTGCCCGCAAAGCGATACTCGACCTCTAGCCGATAGTCGGAATACGATTGGTCAGTGATCAAGTGACCACGCGGCGTACCCATGCTGACCAATTTGCCATCACGGACGATGAATGATGGCCGGATGTCAGGGTTGTTGTCCGCGTCGGGGACATCGACATGCCAACCGGTCAGGTCTTTACCGTTGAACAAGTCCTTTGCCGTGCCAGTTGCCGATGGATCGTCGCCAAGCGTCACCGTGGGTAGCAGCAAGCCGATGGTGGTCAGCAGAAAAGGGAAAAACGCGAAAGATTGAATGACACGTCGCATGGTGTGGTGCATGAAAGAGGCGCGGAGGCGAAAGACTTGGCAAACGGCCAAAGTCAAACGCACATCATACCCCCGTGGCGGTCGGCCGGCCGGTGTCAGGAGAATTCCCGCCGATGCTGGCGTGTCGTTGGGGGCTGGTCTTCATCGTGTCGCTGCGACACGCGCGCCGACGTGGCAATACATCAGCGATCCCGGTGTGATCAGTGATCCAGATGGATACGTTTCGCGGCGATGGTGATCAGATTCATCTCGGGGTTGAATGTGCATTCACCTTCGACGCTCAGGCGGTCACCCTTGCTGACCCCCAATTCTTTTTGGGCCGTGTGGGCAATCAATTCACCGTCATCGCCTCGCAGTTCTACCAACGCCTTGGTCGCCGATTCGGCACGACGTTTACAGAACGGGCAATTGTCAACGTGTTCCAGCGATCCGTCGCCGTGGCTGGGGTCGGGCAATTCGGAGATCAAGAATGCAGCACTATCGGACTGGAACGGATCGTGTTCGCCGGCGTAAATGATGCCTTCGATGGCAAGCGATAGTGGTGCGGTGGCGTCTGCGTTCTGCAGCTTTTCCACGGCTTCTTCGATCGACATGGCGTCGGTTAAAGCATTGTCGGTCAAAAAATCGCTTTGTACCGCAGTCGGTGTGGGCGGATCATTGCACCCGGTCAGCACCAAGCAAACGGTCAGGGTGATGGCTGGTGCGACACGCCAAATCCACTGCGCGGCCGTTGAATGCTTCGGCTTGGACGACAGGTTCGGCTGAACGCGGGGGATCGATTTCATTTTGAACGTCTCCATTGTGATCATTCACCATTCAGGCTGGCTTGCAACGTCTTCACCGCGGCGGAGATCTCGTCTTTGACATCGGAATAATCCTTGCCCTCCAAGCCGTGCAGTTTGGCGTCAATTTCGCTGAAGGCGTCAAACAGGATTCCTGTCGCTGCGACCACATCGTCGCTTTGTTCAGACGACTTGGCCAACTTTTCGACATTCTCGATCGCGTACCCGACCTCGTGCAGTTCACCGTGGACGGAGTCAACGTCCCCGTCATCCAATCCTTCGCCGATCGTTTGTACCAGGGCGATCAGTGATGTGGTGGCTTCCGGGTAATTGTCAGGCAAGGGAGCCGAACCGGACGACGGCAACTGGTCCACGTCCAGCCCGACGGCACTTGGGTCCATCCCATGGTCATGATCGTGATCATGGTCATGACCGTGTTCGTCTCCGTGATTGTGACCATGTTCGTCGGAGGTATTCGAACCCGAATTGCAACCGGCCAACGCTAAAGATGCCGTCAACAGAAGGGCAGTGAATCGAAAGGAAAGTCGCATCGCAGTCTCGGTGGTTAGGGTGTGTCAGGACGCTGTCGTTACAGGTTCCAGTGCGGGCAAAGGCGATCGATCGATGGTCGCCACTTACGGTGTTTTGGATGCATATTGATTGGCAACGGAATCGATGATGTCGTCCAAATTCATGGTTGGTCGAAACCCGATCGCATCATGAATCCGTTGCAAATCGGGGACCCGCCGACGGATGTCTTCGAAGGATTGATCGTACGCATCGCTGTAGGATTGGAATTGAATTTCCGACGATGAATCGGTGCGTTCGATGACGCGTTTGGCCAAATCCAAAATGGACACCGGTTGGTCGCTGCCGATGTTGTACACACGACCGCTTGCCGAAGGCGTTTCGATCAACTTCACGACGGCTTGGATGATATCGTCGACGTGGGCGAAGCATCGGACTTGGTGACCGTCGTCGTGAACAACCAGCGGTCGGCCGGCCAGCGCGGCTTCGACGAAACGAGGCAGAACCATGCCGTACGCGCCGGTTTGGCGTGGCCCCACGACGTTGAAGAAACGACCGACCACGATCGGCAGGCCTTGTTGTTTGACGTGGGCCAAAGCCAGAAATTCATCAATCGCCTTGCTGACGCCATAGCTCCATCGCGGTCGAGTGGTCGCGCCGAAGACCAGATCGTCTTCTTCCGACCAGGTGTCCTTGGGGTTTTTGCCATACACTTCGCTTGTGCTGGCAATAAAACACGGGACCTGGCGACCACGCTGGGCCATGCTGCCCAGGCGATCCAGGATCAATTGTGTCGGGTAAACATTGCGCTCGATCGTTTGGATCGGCTCCTTGGCGATCAAGGCGACGCCCACCGCAGCGGCAAGGTGAAACACGCGGTCAGAACGACCCAAAAGTTCCGCGACCAAGGCGACGTCGTCGATGCTGCCTTCGATGAAATCCAGACGCGGATGATCCATGCTTCCGCTCAGGTTGTTCTGGCAACCCGTCGACAGGTCATCGACGACAATGACGTCATCACCTCGCTGCAGCAGGTGTTCGGCCAGGTGTGATCCGATGAATCCCGATCCGCCGGTAATCAATGATGTGGTCATGAGGCAAGCCGTTAGGTGCGAAATACGGAGAGGATTTGGCCGCAACCGGCGGCGGACACCGGGCGATCCGCTATTACGCAGCCCGGCGGTGAATCGTTTGGTCAAATCTGGGAGTTTCAGAATGCGCCCGTTGCACCGGCCGTTCAAGGACGGGGAAGACTTTGGAAAACGTTCGCGCAGCGTTAACCCCTGATGGCCGCATCGCATCTGCCAGTGGTGACCATGCGATCGCGGTGTTTTGGGTGCTTTGGGCGGGCTGGACGGTTGAACTTCCGACAGTTTTGCACGACCGCTAGACTAGGGCGGAACAGATTTTTTGGCACGTAGGGAACCGCTGGTCGCGAATCGGCATTGAAGATGCGCAGATCCATTCACCTTGTTCCGTCGATCGTCATGGCCGTGGTGCTGGCGACGGTGACATCCGAACAAATCGTCGTGGCACAGGACGATGCTGCTGATGCTGCATCGACCGATGAACAGGCGATGGCGTTGTATGCCGACGCAGCCAATTTTCAAACCGCCGGCGCGATCAAATTGGCGATCGAATCTTGGCAGGCTTTCTTGAACCGGTTTCCCGATCACAAGATGGCGTCCGGGGCGGCGCATTATCTGGGCGTCTGTTACATGCAACAGGAAAAGCCCGACTATCAGGCGGCAGCAAAATCGTTCGCCCGGGCCCTGCGCGACAAGACGTACGATTTGCGAGAGGAAAGTCTGGCCAACTTAGGGTGGTGTTTGTACGCGACCGCAGGTCCGGCGCCGGATTGGGATCAAGACAAGTTACGTCAAGCGATCAGCGTTCTGGGGACACTGAGAAAAGAGTTTCCCGAAAGCCCTTTCTCGGATCGTGCGGATTACTACACCGCGGAATCCTATTTCGGACTCGGGCAAACACAAAAAGCGATCGAGTATTTGGATCGTATGTTGGCGGCGCCCGACGCTAAGGAGTCTCCGCTCCGGTGCGAAGCTTTGTATTCACGAGGGATCGCTTACGAAGGCCAACGTGATTTTGAAAAAGCGATCGCGTCCTATCGTCAATTGATCGATGTGTGTGACGATTCGGACTTGGTCGCTGATGTCCATCTGCGAATGGGCGACATCGCTATTTTGAATGGACAATTCGGCGATGCCATTGATTCGTTTCTGTTGGCCGAAGATCAGGCGTCTGCCGACCAGGACAAAGCTTACGCGATTTATCGGCACGCCTTTGCATTGACAAAAAACAATCAGCCGGGCAAGGCCGCTGATCTTTACGAACGATTGATTCAGGAACACGGTGACAGTTCCTATGCGACCGCGGCCATCCTAGCCTCGGCACAAAGCACCTACCGCAGCGGTGACATCGATCTGGCATCGCAGCGTTTTGAACGTGTTTTGGAAAAGGGGGATCCCACAGCGGCAACCGAAGCGGCGCATTGGCTGGTGCGAATCGCTTTGTCCAAGAATGACGCCAAGGCCGCGGCGGAAATCGCCCGAAATCAGATCGACCGAGGGATCGAGGGGGATTTTGGGACCGCGTTGCGTCTGGATTTGGCCGATGCACTTGCGGCGGATCCGACGACGATCGATCAGGCACGCGACGAATTCAAGGCGGTTGCGACGGACAATCCAAAGGATCCTTTGGCCCCGCGTGCGTTGTACAACGCCGCGTTCTTCTCGTTGCAATTGGGAGACGCCGAACAAGCGATTCGCCAGGGTGAACAGTTTCTTGATCAGTATTCACAGGACGAACTGGCCGCCGATGTCAGGTTTGTGGTGGCCGAAGCGTTGCTGCGGCAGGGCGAGGTCAAACGGGCCGCCGATTGGTATGAAGAACTGATCAACAGCCAAGAAGATCGTGACAATCCCCAGCGACCGTTGTGGGTGATCCGCGGGGCTGCATCGATGCAATCGGCCGGTCAAGCGGAGGCCGCGATTGAGATGCTGCGGCGCGAGGTCGACCGGCTGCCCCAGTCAGCCCAGAAAGCGGAAGCTTCACTGATGATCGGCCAAGCGTTGATGGCGACCGGCAAGCCGTCCAGCGCCGTTGCCGCGTTCGGTAAAAGCTTGGAGTACAACGATCAATGGGCCCGCTCGTCGGAAGCCCGTTTGTTGCGCGGCGTGGCGTTTCAAGCGGATGGCAAAACGGACCAGGCCGCCCAGGTATGGACAGAACTTTCGGCAGATGACACGGATCCGCGAATGGCGGATCAGGCGATTTTTAAACTCGGCCAGTTGGCGGCAAACCAAGGGGACCATGCAACTGCCATCGCTGAGTTCGGCAAGATCTTGGACCGAAAGAACGATCCAAATCTTTTGCCTTACGCACAGTACGCCCAGGCAAGGTCCTTCATCGCCGACAAGCAACCGGAGCGCGCCGAAACGCAGTTGGACGCGTGGATCGACACGTATCCGAATCATTCTTTGAAGGGGGACGTGTTGACTTCGCTGGCATCGGTGAAACGATTGCTGGGCAAGGACGACCAGGCGTCCGAACTGTTGCAACAGGCCGCTTCATCCACGGCGTCGTCGATGACATCGGCTGCGGTGTTGTTCGAGTCGGCGATGTTGGACCAGGAAAAGGAACGCTATGACGATGCGATTGAGAAGTTTGTGCGGATTCGGTCCGAGTATCCGAACTATGCGGCGTCCGATCGCGTGACGTTCGAACTGGCTTGGTCGTACAAGGAAGCGGGGAAAACGCAGCAAGCGGAGACCGAGTTCGAGAACTTCCTAAAACAGTTTCCGGACAGTCCGCTGGGGGTGGATGCAAAGTATTTCTTGGCCCAACAGGCCTATCAGCGGGATCAATGGCAGGTTGCGGCGGACCTGTACAGCCAGGCTGCACAGTCGGCGGACGATCCGGAGATGTCGGAAAAGTCGCTGTATCGATTGGGTTGGGCGCACTTCAAGGACGGGGATTTTGCCGACGCACGCGATGCTTTTTCCCGTCAGGCCGATCAGCATCCCGGCGGTGAGTATCTGATGGATGCGTTGATGATGATCGGTGAATGCGATTTCAAACGCAAGGATTTTGATGCGGCTTTGGACAGCTACACCCGGGCTCGAACCCGGATCGAAAACGCTGACGAATCAGCCCAATCTTTGTCCCAGGATGACGAACGACAGGTTCGGGAACTGATTTTGCTGCATGGCGGACAAAGTGCAGCCCAGTTGAAACGCTGGGACGATGCGCTGGATTGGTATCAGGAATTGCGGACACGATTTCCCAACACCGACTATCTGTCTCAAGTCTTCTACGAAATCGCGTTCGCGAATCAGCAGAAAGGTGACACGGGGCAGGCGCTACAGTTTTATGGACAGGTCGCCCAAAAGTACCGAAATTCGGTGGCCGCGCGATCACGCTTTATGATGGGCGAGATTCATTTCGAAGCGGGGCGTTTGGACAAAGCCATCGAAGAATTTCAACGAGTCATGTTTGGTTTCGGTGCCGAAAAAGCATCGAAAGGAATCAAGGTTTGGCAGGCCAAAAGTGGGTACGAAGCCGCCCGGTGTAGCGAACGGTTGATGCAGCAAGCTCGCACCGAACAAGCCAAAAAGCGGGCCAAAGAAATTGCGGTGCAGTTTTATCGCTACGTCGTAGAAAAACATCCGACGGACGAAATGGCCGAACGGGCCCAACAGCGTCTGAAAACCTTATAGCGTTCAAAATGATTTCGCTGATCACACAACTTTCGTCGCGAATGAAACGCATCGTCGGCATCCGGGCCGATGAACGGACCGATTGGGTCCGGCGTTTGTCCGGCGACCATTGCCGTCCGGCATTCCTATGCTGGTTATTGCTGTGGGCGGTGGCAGTTCATGCCATCGCGGTGCTGGGCGGTCCATCGACGGGATACGCACAGACGGCCCAGACGCCGATCGTCGACGCATCCGAAATCCAGTCGGTGCTGAATGATGCACCGGAGCCTGAACCCGGCCAGGGCGAATCGCCCAGTGGAATTGATTTGCTCTCGCTGATCTTCCGCGGTGGTGTGTTCATGATTCCGATCGCGATCATGAGCTTGTTGGTGGTCACTTTGGCGGTGGAACGCATTTTGACGCTGCGTTCACGCAAAATCATTCCACGTCGTTTGGTGCGTGAACTGCGCACCCAGATGATGGACGACGCACACTTTCAGCCGTCCAAAGCGTTTTTGACCTGCGAGGAATTTCCTTCGGTGGCTTCACGCGTTGTCAAAGCGATGTTGATGCGGACCGGGGCTCCGATTGCCGATGCCGAGCGGGCTGCGACCGAAACGGCCCAGCGGGAAGCCGACCGTTACGCTTCGCCGATCCGGTGGTTGAATTTGGCAGCCGCGGCGACACCGTTGATGGGCTTGTTGGGCACGGTATGGGGCATGATCGTCGCGTTTCATGAATCGACCACATTGACGCCCGATCGCAGCCGCAGCGAACAGCTTTCCGAGGGCATCTACACGGCATTGGTGACGACATTGGCTGGTTTGATTGTCGCGATCCCGGCGGCGATCCTGGCCCAGCATTTGGAAAACAAGTTGACGCGTTTGTTTGGCCGTGTCGAACAATTGGCGTTTGATTTGGCGCCTTCGCTGAACCGATTCGTCGGCAACACTCAAATGCGTCGTGACGGGGCGTTGCAACCGATGGCCGATGCCGCGGGCGATGAATCGACCGGTGGACGTCCGCCCCAGGTCACAACCGGTTCTGTGGCTGGTCGCACGAAGACCAAGTCACGCGGTGGGATCCAAGCGGGATAGGTGCTGTGGCGGTAAAGATCAAGAAATCGTCGGCCGCCGGGACGCTCAGTTTGACGCCGTTGATTGACGTCGTTTTTCTGTTGCTGATTTTCTTCCTGGTGACCAGCGAATTTGAGGACGAAGAACGTCGCTTGGACATCGTCCTGCCGACCGCGACCAGTGCGACGCCGATGATCAGTCGGCCTCGGGAAATCATCATTGATGTCGATTCGTCGGGCCAAGTTTTTATGCGGGGGGAACCGACCGATTTGGTGACCCTGGAACAGTTGTTGGTCAAAGCGGTGGCCGACAATCCGGCCGATCAGTCGGTGGTCATCCGGGCGGATCGTGAAGCCAGCTTTCAACCGGTCGTCAGCGTGATGGATGTTTGCAATTCCACCGGCGTTGCTGACTATAGCGTGACCACGCGTGAGGGGCCTGCCGAGTGACCGATGACGGTTTGGGATTCAGCGATGATCCGGTGGACGGTGGTTCATCCCGGATGTGGCCACTGGACGTGGCCCTGGTCAGCGTGGCGGCGCTGATTTTGTATATCGTCTTTACCCAGCTAAGGTTTGACGATCCACGTTTGGTTCACAACGCTTGGACCTATGCGATCGCGGTCCCCGTGGTAACGTTGGCGTTGGCCATCTTGCTGCACAATGTGGTCAGCCAGAATGTGCAGAAATCGATTCAGCTTGGTTTTCTGACCAGCGTCTTTGTGCACCTGTTGTTGCTGTTGGTTGCCGTTCGTTGGGTCATCTTTCCGGCCTATTTTCCTGAGGCATTTCGCGGTGCAAAGTCACAGCGGAATCCGATCCGCAAGACCGTTCCCGAATACGTCTTCGAAGTCACCAAACAGACGCCCGACACACCGGACTGGGCACAGCCGGTGACGGCAACGTCGGCGGATCGGTCGACCCAGCGGGCCGACACCACTCAGCCAGACCCAGGGAAGCGATACACGCCGCCGGTACCGCTGGCTGATCTACAACCGGAATCTTCGCAACAGCCATTCGTGGTGCCCCGCGATGCACCGTCTGAAGCACAACCCGATTTGCAGAACGATCCGTCCACGCCTCCGCGACGTTCCCGCGATGTCGCCGAGACGCCTCCCGTCAATGCGTCGCCGACGGCACCTGATTTGACGCCAGTCTCGCCGTCTCCGGTGCAAGCCGATGTTACCGAGCGGTCCTTTGCCGATTCAAAAATTCCCAAGCGTCAGGATGTCGCTGCGATGCCGATGGCAGACATTCCGCTGCAACCATCCGACCCCGTTTCGGTGGCGGCGCAGCGCGCGGTCGATACGCCGGCGGCGACACGAAATTCGGCCGACTTGGATATGGCCATGCCACGAGTCGCCGAAAGTGTGACGACGCCACGCCGCAGTCAACGAATGCGGCCGGACCAACCGCTCGGTGCGGTTCCCTCGGCACCATCGGTGTCGATTGCGCGTTTGATGAACGACCAGTCCCGTCGGCTTGCACCGGAGCGTTCAACGGCTGAATCAGGTGATCGCCCCAGCCGAAGTTCCGACCTTAGTCAGACGTTGCCGCAGTTGCCCGGCGCGGTGCCAGGCGGGCCGATGGTCAGGCAATCGGAACCCTTGATGGCGGGGCCGCGACGCAGCGATTCGCTTGAATTGCCCAAAGTGACTGACGACGGCGCGGCGTCGAACCGTTTGGCGACGCCTGTACCGCGACAACCGTCCACGGTCGAAGTCGCGGGATCCGCCGTGGAAGTCCCCAACGTTTCCCCGAAGGACCCTGGCGAAGCATCGTCCCAGTCATTCGCTGCACGTGATCAGATCAACGAACCGATGAATCGTCGGGCTCCATCGACGTTGGCAGCGCCGACAGGGTTGCCGGGGCCACCGATGCCCGCGCCGGCGATGTTGCCCGGGCTGCCGGTGCCATCGCCTGCGATGGACGCCTCACCGATGGGCGGTGGACTGGACCAGCCTTTGATCGCATCACTGGAAACGATGCGTCGCCCCCGGCGTCGTGTTGATAGTGGTGGCCCGATCCCACCGGCCGGCAGCCAAGTCCAGCCCGTTAAACCGTTCGACCGTCGGACGCAACGAACCGATTCGTCCGCGCCACCCACGGCGGCGGGAATGGTCGGTCCGGAAACGGAGGAAGCGATTGAACGTGGGTTGGCATTTCTTGCCGAACTGCAAAACGAGAACGGCAGTTGGTCGCTTCAAGGGCATGGTGAAGACGTCATCTTGCGCAGCGATACCGCCGCCACCGGGCTTTGCTTGTTGGCATTTCAAGGTGCCGGGTACACGCACAAGCAACACCAGTATGCCGGGGTTGTCGCCAAGGGTTTGCAGTTTTTGCGTGATGTTCAGCGGACCAACGGTGATCTTTACAAATCCGAAGATCCGGTCAGCAATCGCAACGTGGCTTTGTACAGTCATGGAATCGCCGCGTTGGCGCTTAGCGAAGCGTTTGGGATGACTCAAGATCCCGAACTGCGCGAACCGGCGCAGATGGCACTGGACTACATCGCCGCGACCCAGCACCGCCGCCGTGGCGGCTGGCGGTACACGCCGCAAGTCAGTGCCGACACCAGCGTCACGGGCTGGATGATGATGGCTTTGAAAAGCGGTGAACTGGCTGGCTTGGAAGTGAATCCGGACGCATATGTTGGGATTCGCCGTTGGCTGGGCTACGCGCGACAAGATGCGGATCGCGAAGACCGCTATCGTTATGACCCCTTTGCCCCGGACACGCCGGCACAGCGACACGGCAGGTTTGTGACCCCGACGATGACCAGTGTCGGCATTTTGATGCGGATGTATTTGGGCTGGAGCCGTAATCGCGAGGAGATGAAATCCGCCGCGGAATACCTGCTGCAGTACCCACCACAGATCGGGACGCCCCGGTCCCCACAACGCGATACCTACTATTGGTACTACGCCACCCAAGTCATGTTTCATATGGGCGGTGATTATTGGGAACGTTGGAATCGTTCGCTAAACCCCGTCTTGTTGTCGGGGCAGATCAAACGCGGCGCCAACGCCGGTAGCTGGGATCCGAACTTACCGGTCGCTGATCGCTGGGCACCGCATGCGGGACGCTTGTACGTGACGACGATGAACCTGTTGAATCTGGAAGTCTACTATCGGCATCTGCCGATCTACGACGACACCGCAAAGTAAAGCGGTCAAGCAAGGCTGGACTTGCGGTGGCGACCTCGGGACGCCGTTATCGCGTAGGGCCGGTTGGTCACTTAACCGAAGCGTCGTTGCTCCAGCGTCACCGACCGATCGGCCAGCGTCTAGAATGTTCCTTGGTGGTTCTTTCACGCCTCCACCGGCAACCATTCCAGACCGAGCACAACGATGGCCAAAGAAAGACGGCTTGTCTTACCCGAACGACCAAACGTCAACGAGTTTCGATCACGACGCATCGCCGAGCCGATAAGTACAGCGGTGTTGCTGGGGATTGTTTTGGCTTTTCTGCCACGTGTTCATGCAGAATCCATTTGGATCGAAGGCGAGCAGCCTGAAGCATCCGACGTACGACATCATGGTTGGTACGACGGCGTTGATGCGGATCTGCTGTCCGGCGGAGATTGGCTGTCGCATTTCGGTGGTCAGGTGGCGACCGCCAGCTACAACGTTCGAGTCACCAAGCCAGCGACGTATACCGTTTGGGCACGGATCAATCCGACCAAGTCGTCATTGGCGATTGCTTGGGATGATCAAGCCTGGCAAAGCATCCCGACCCGAAACGCGAAGCATGTGGTCAATGTCGCCAAAGATGGTGCAGTGGATTTGCGATTCGTCGGGTGGTTGCGTTTGGGCCAGCGAAGCTTAGCGAAGGGAACGTCAACGCTGCGGTTCCGATTCGATAGCAAGAATCAAAATCACGGGGCAATCGACGCCATCTTTTTAACCGACGAGGGTCTATCGCCGGTGGGAAAAGGTAATCCCGCCGAAGAGGGCCAGTTGCATCATCCCGGCTATTTCGCTTGGTCACCGGGGACCGATCCGCTGCGCGAAGATTCACCGATTGATTTGCGGCGGTTGAATGAGACCGTCGCTGGTGAAAGCGGATTTGTACGACGCGATGGAGATCGATTTGTCACCGGGGCTGACGAGCCGATTCGATTTTGGGCGGTGCAAAATGGGCTGGGCAAAGACCCGGCGCAGTACGAACGCCGCGCCCGCCGATTGGCGAAATACGGTGTCAATCTGGTCCGCATGGGCAGCGGAGAATTCTTTCGTGTCTGGCGTCAGAATCCCGATCAAATGCGAGCTCTGGTCGATGACCTGCACCTTCGTGTTGCGGCGCTCCGAAAGGCCGGAATTTATACCTACATCGATCACTTGTATTGGCACACCCACCACCCAATTCGTGAAGCCGATTTTCCGGGTTTCGGCGAGGGGAAAAATGCCATCGCATTGATGTTCTTTAAAAATCAATTTCAAGACGCTTATCGTCAGTTCTTGATTGATTTCATGCACACGCCGAACCGCCATACCGGCTTATCGATGGCGGATGACCCGGCGGTGGCATTTCTGGAAATCCAGAACGAAAGCAGCCTGTTGTTTTACACGTTCAATCCTGCGCGTTTTCCTGAATCCGAACGTGCCTTGGTTGAACAGCGATTTGGTGATTGGTTGAAAGCCAAGTACGGCGATCTGGCATCGGCGCAAAAGTCTTGGCAAACCAGCCCGAGGCCGAACGGAAACGGATTGCAGGATCCACGTGCCGGTAAGCCCACGCCGGATCAGTGGGACGTCGGTCGCGTCGGGCTGTATTCGGCCGGCACCCTGTCCGGCGCGGATTGGGCGGTGCAGCAACGGAACCAACGCCGCGCGTCCGATCAATTGCAATTCATGGTCGAATCGCAGCAGGCGTTTTATCAAACCATGCGGCATTCGTTGCGTTCGGCCGGGGTAAAGCAAATGATCGTACCCAGCAATTGGAAGACGGCGGATCCCAAGGTGTTGGATGCGTTGGAACGTCACACCTATACCGCCGGCGATGTCGTGTGTCGGAATAGCTACTCTGGCGTCGACTATGCCAAAGACGGCCAGCAAAAATTCTATGAAATCGAAGTCGGCGACACCTATCGCGACGGCAGTGCGCTAAAGCGTCCGGGGTTGCCCGCGCCGCTGGGAACGCCTTTGGTCAAAGACTATCCGTTCATGGTGACGGAAAACAATTGGACGCGGCCCAATCGCTACCGGGTGGAATGGCCACTGATGATTGCCAGCTATGCGTCGCTTCAAGGCATCGATGGCTGGACGTTCTTCGCAATGGAAGACGTCGACTGGCGGCACTCCATGGGCGTTTGGGATCTTAGCAACCCATCGATCTTGGGACAGTTTCCCGCGACGGCGCTGATGTTTCGACGTGGCGATGTTCGCGCTGCGACCGAACCCGTGGTCGATGAATCGGTGGCACTGGACGATGCGTATCAAATGAAGGGCACGGCGGCGGTGCCGCTGCGTGGGTCGGATGCGTTGTGGCAGGCCAGGATCGGCGAACTGGAAGGCGGACAGCCAAAACAGGCCGACGGCCAAATCGATCAGCCATCGGTGGATCCACTGGCCTATTTTGTCGGACCGGTGGTGCAGTCGTTGGGCGATGGTCCCTCCACGTTACGTTCGGCGTCACTTTCACAATACATTGATCGTGATCAACAGATCGTTCGCAGTGTGACAGGTCAGTTGTCTTGGAATGCCGGTGTCGGGGTGATGACCGTGAACACACCACGGGCCCAGGGTGCTTGGGGATTCTTGCAAGATGCCGGGACGATCCGGTTGGATGACGTTGCCATTGATTCGCGAAACACGTACGGCAGTGTGTTGGTGATCTCGCTCGACGGCATGCCCTTGGCTCAGTCAGCGAAGATCTTGATACAGACCGGAACCTGGGATCAGCCGTACGGATTTGAAACCGAATCGGTGGGTGAATATCAACGGATCACCAAGCTGGGTGGATACCCAATGAATGTTCGCGAAGTCGACGCCACGGTTCACTTCAAGCGGCCGTGGAAGCAAGCCCGTGTGTTGGATGGCAACGGCGATTGGCAGGATCGAACTGTGCCGGTGACCGAGATGAAATGGGGACGTTCCGTTCAACTTCCCACCGACGCCATTTATACCGTTGTGCAGTGATCTCACACGATCGTATATTGCCGGCCCGCTGACGCCGGCTACTGGGCGGCCGATCGGCTGCCGTAGGGGCTGGCGGTGATCTTTTGGTCGGCAGCCAGTGGTCGTGCGGCCGTGGCGAAGCCTTTGGCGTACAGGTGCTCTTTCAGTTTTCGAAACGCTCGGTAGCTGTCCGGATAGACCCAGATCGTGACGGTGGTGGTGGCCGGATCTCGACCTGCGAGTTCGATATCCAACTGGCTGCGTCCCGATAGAATCACGTCCATGGATTGGCCGAATGGTTCTTCGACGGGTTCAAACACGAACCGAACCGGCCGGATCTCCGTCGCCATTGCCACGCGTCCGCCGCGGGAGGTCAGCCCGCGATTCTTTTCAAATTCATAGCGGCATAGATAGCCACGCACCGGCCCGACCACACTGTTTTGCCGACCTTCGCGTTTGCCGGCGAAAGCCAGTTTTAGATCGCGTTCCAATTGACGCAGCAGGCCATCCAGAGGGATTACCGATAGCTGGTTGCCTTTCAGTCGAAAGTGGACCTCATCCCCAAAAACCGTCTTGGCCATGGGGGTTGGCAGGTGGGCAATTTGTACCGTCGGCGTGTCGACATTTTCCAGTCGTTCGCGTTCGCCACGCACGCTTGCCAATTGGGCTTCCAGTTTCTGTTTACTGGACCAGCGTGCGGCCTGCTGCACTTTGGCTTGGTCCAGTTCGTCTTTCATTTCTTCCCAGGCCGATTCCGCTTCGGAAACCAAGTCCAAAAGCATGCCGCGTTTTTGTCGTTGGGCATCCAGTTTGGCTTCGTACAACTTGATCGATGCTTCCAAACGATCCGAATCTGCTTGGGCCGAAGCCGCTTTCATGGCGTACTGGGCCAACGTCGACATCTGATCATCCGTTGCCATCTCTTGCACCGGAGCGGGGTCGGCTTCGTCCAATATTTGCTTGGACTGGCTTCCCAAAACGACCACCAGGATGATCAGGATTCCCACCAAGTTTGCGACGATGTCCAAGAAGGCATCGTGTCCCATTTCGGGGCCGCTGTTTCGTCGTTTCGTCGACATGATGGGATTTACCTTTTGTCGATCGTCGAATTCGAGGTCCCGGCCGTGTGGACTTCGACGCCGCTGCCGTGTAGCAGCGTCCGAAGTTGGTCATAGCGGCCGGCCGCGTACGGCATGACTTGGACTTCCAGGCGTGGTTGCCATCGCCCACCGGGCAGCGATGTTCCCCAGGTCGCGACACGATCACGGATCGCCGCGGCCAGTTTCATCGTCGCGCTGTTGATGTCGCCGTTGGCGAAGCGAAACGTTTGTGAACGCGACGGATTGACGGTGTCGACCAACACGAATCGGTCGTGGTAGCAATGCATCGGAATCGGCCGAACGACTTCGGTTCCCCGCATTTGGGCGATCGCATCGGGCAAGGCCCAGTTGCGGCCCATTCGTTGCACCGGAGACTGTTGGGGCGAAAGGCTGGCCGATACCGATGGCGAAGCCGGTTGTGAAGGATCTTGGTCGGGGGGAGTTTCCGATGATGGCGTCGCGCCGGGACGCTGCATCGATGCGGCCGGTGACGCTGAGGCTTGGGCGTTTTGGCCAGACATCGTTGACGGGGTGGCACTGGCGACATCCGATTCGCCGGGCAACTGAAAGTTGTCACTTGCGTCGTTGCTGGATGGCGATCCGGTGTCGGATTGCGATTGGCTTTGCTGGGGCGATCCCAGTGAGGCCATGGAAGCATCGAAGGGCTGCCCGGCGGCGTCATCACCACTCTGTGCTAGCGACGGCGGATCCTTGGCGGCACTGGAACCATTGGGTTCGGCGGATCGACCATCGGAGGCTTGGCCACCAAACAGGTCAGCCGAATCCGAATCGGCGATCGTGGCCGAGTCACGGGGAATGCTGTCGACAATACGATCGATATCGGATCGGGTGTCGTAAGTGCTGGTGATCGAACCGGCGTGGGCAAAATCTTGATAGCCGCGGGCCTGGCCTTGGCGGTCAAGTTCGGCCGCCGACAAAACGGGCAATGGTTTGGCGGGTTTGGTGTTGCCCGCGTAGGAATCACCACCACCGCCGTTGGGTCCGGATCCGTCGCCCCCGGATTCGGCGGTGGGGCCACCGCCGAAGTATGGGTTATCCACGGTACCGGATCTAGAAACGCCCAACGGGCCACCTCGGCCGCCGGATCGTCCCAGCCCCGCGTAGCGAACCCGTTGGCTGGCAACCGTGCGTCGGATTGCGACCTGCAACGCTTCCTTCAGCTGTGCGTCCGGGGCGGGGAACGCCAATTCGATGTCGTCGGGAACCAATTCATAGCCGAACTGATCGTCCCAATCCTGCATCGCCATGCGAGCCAACGCGTACGTTTCGGTGCCATCGGGCCGAACGATCAGCAAGGGGTAGGGCGGGGCAGCATCACCGTAGTTTTGGGCGACGTGATAGCGAACCGCACGAAGTGCCGCGTCCAACGGGTTCGCGTCACGTGTGGTGTCAGCCATTTGCACCGGAGTGATGGTGACGCCTTCGGGCCAAATCGTGACGCCGTCGGCGGTGCATTCGACATAGATCGCACGGCGGTCGGTCCCGTTGGGACCCTTGTGTGGAACGATGACGACGCGTGGTTGTCCGGTCTCCAATTCTTCCTTCAGTTCGTCAACGGCCTGCTGTTCGTCTTCGATTTCTTCTTGCAAAAGGACCAGCGTTTCTTCGGCGATTTCTTCAACGTCCGCCGTCTCGCTTGCCAATTGGACTTCATCGCGAAGTTTGCGCAGACGGTCTTTCAGTTCTTCGGTGGCCACTTCCAGATGCGTCAGCTCGTCTCGGCGGCGTTGCAGTTCGTCGGTTTGTTCTTGACGAAACGAAACCAATTGCTTGGCACGGAACTGTTCGTCGGCGATCAATTGCGAAGCCGCCTTGGCGGTCAATGAATGCGTCGGCGGTGGTGCAGGAGTTTCCTGCTTTTGCTGCGCAGTCGTTTTGGCTTCGCGGGCCACCAAAGCCAGCAATAGGATCAGTGTTCCCAGCGTGCAAACCAGCACGGCTAAAAATGGGAACAGCGTGGGCGAAATCGCGTTGCGTTTTCGCCGACTCATGCCGCACGACCGATTTGCGAAGGAATCTTGGTTCCCGGTTCAGCCATCCGAGCGGACAAAAAGTCGACGGCACGGGCCAATGTGCGAACGGCATCGGACATGGCGGCATGACGCTGGTCGGCATCGGCGGCAATGTCGATTTGTTGCTGGGCCATGGCCAGACGTTCCAGGTTGGCGTCCAAGGCATTTTGGGCGGTGTGTAGCTTGTCGGTTTGGTGATACAGCAGCGCCAATTTCTCGGTATGTGAGATCAGGTCCTGCTGCAGATCGACCATCTTTTCATTGCCGCTGTTGAATGCGTGCAGTGATCCAGCGATCGAGTCGCTGTGGCGACGCAGGGTTTGCGATAGCGTGTTTTCGATCGCATCGGCGAACCGATCCGCGTCCGTTTCGTGAACACTTTTCCAATGTTCGTTGGCGACATCGATGGTTTGACGCCACAGATCGGTTTGGCTGGCCAGTGACTGGGCCACCGCCGTTCGAATACCGTCGCACAGGCTGACGATCAGATCGGTGGTGTTGCCTTCCTTGGCTTCGCTAGGCAGGTGCGCTGACAGCAACGGCCCGACACGTTTGTCGATCGTGGCCAGCAAGCGTTGTTCGCTGCGCTCCACCGGGAACTGTAAGAAGATCGCAACGACCGACAGGACCAACCCCAAGGCGGTGGTGTCAAAGGCGACGTACAAACCACTCTTCAGTCGGTCGACCGCCGCTGCACCATCGGTGAAATCCAGGCCGCCCAGGGTTTGGGTGATCCCGATCACCGTTCCCAAGAATCCCAGCATCGGGATGGCCCATACGATGATTCGGACCAGGCCGAATGAATCGTGCGATGCGTCGGCGTCACGTCCGGCCACTTCGCGCAAATCATCGGCCAAGTGGGCGGCGTTGCCTCGCAGCGATTGGCGATGCAGGACCTCCCGCAGCCGTTGCACCAACAGACTGTTGCGGACCGATTCGGGCAATTCAGCCAACGTTTCCGACCACCGTTGGGCGACGAACCGGACGTCGTGGCGGTCGCGGTAGCGATCGGTGGGCGATGCCTGGCCGACCGGCGGCAGTTCGGGCGTGAGGTCCAGATCGCGGATGGCCAGCGTGCGGCGGGTTTGGGCACGGACCTGGATCCCTTTGGCGATCAAGCTGGCCAGCGCCACGAAAAACAGAACCGTGGCGGCTACCGCGACGGCGTGCCCCAGGAAATACCGCTGGATCGGGGCCCAGGGCAAGACGTAGGCGGCTGCGTAAAACGCGCCGGCAGCCAAAATGCCAAAGCAGATCGGCAAGACGCCACCGGATTCGACCGGGGAATCGGGCAAATCGTTGTCGTACTGTTCGGCTGACGCCTGAGAATCCTTTCTCACGCCGAAATCCCTTGGGTTTGGGGGGCTGCTGTTCGCGACACGGGGTCGGCCCGCATCAATTCGCACAGTTAATCGGTAGATCGACCACTACGACGGGTGAGCTTTATCCAATCGTTAAAGTTTGCTACCAGATGCAAGCCGAGTTGGCCGGACGGACGGTAGGCAAGCAGACGCAAAGCAGGAAGGTCGAAATGATGTCGAATCCAACACCGAAGTCACAAATCCTGGGTGGCGCGATTCTGATGGCCGTTTTGGTCAACACCTGGGCCACCAGCCAGCCGCCGAGTTACCGGGATGTTCGCTCCGCATCGGTCCCCGCCATGCCGTCCGAGACTACGGGCGCGACAGCGACATCCTGGAATGCTGATCCCCCGGCCGATCCTGTTGATTTGGAGGACATCGAAACGGGGGCCTCCGGTTGGGCGGGGGGCGGCGACTTGCCCGCTTCCTTCGGGGCTTCCACACACGCCGGAACGATCGATTCCGGCGGCGGCCCGGCGGGCATTCCGGTCGGCAAGATGATGCCGCCAATTCCGCCCGCGGGAGGGGGTCAGGCAGCTTCGCCCATCCAACGCGTCGCCGCATCGGGCGACTTTATCGGTTTTTCACACGGGGACGGATCGGGAAGTCAGACAATCACGGTACTTCATACGGGAAAATCTTGGATGGCCGTGTATCATGTGGATTCGTCTGGGAAGATTTGGTTGCGCAGTAGCCGACCGATCGACGCGGACTTTTCGCTTCAGCTGAACGCCACATCGCCTTTGCCCGACGAGATTCGGCAGATGGAACGCCAAAACCGTTCCGGCAGCGGTTCTTAAGTCCCGACCGGTTTCGCCGGTGGCCATGACGGTTGTCGGCCCTCGGGGAAAGAGACCCGTCTGGTGGCGGGACCGCGATGAACCGGTGGAACAGGCCGACCGAAAATTCGGGCCGGTCCATGGGAACACGGTGATCGGATCGGCGGAGCGGAGCGAATGGGAACCCAACATCCCAAACTTTTCCAACGCACCCAAGCTGCCCCGCCTAATCGGAGCCACGTCGACGCATGGCCAACTATCTGTCACTCGAGGAAGCCGCCGCAAAACTAGGGATCCCCGCCGAGCGGTTAGTCGAACTACGCAGCCAAGGACAGGTTCGGGGATTTCGTGACGGCGCCAGCTGGAAATTCCCCGATACCGAAATCGATCGGTTGGCCGACGATTTGGCCGATTCGGGCATGGGATCCGGAATCCTGTATGACGAGGGCGGCAGCGGATCGTCCTTGGGATCCAAGCACGGCAGCGTTATTGGTGGCGACCAAGCCGGCGAAGAGGGCAGCGACGTTAATCTGACCGTCAGCCCCCAAGAATCCGAAGACAGCGACGTGGCTTTGGTGGCTGGTGGCAGCGACGTCCAAGCAAAGTCGCCTGCGGACACCGGGACCGGATCGGGGCCGGAATTGTTGGACGTGGATGATTCGGATCTGCAGTTGGATGGCCCCGCTGTCGACCACGATTCAGCGGAACTTGAATTGGCGGCGGCAGACACGCCCGAAACCTCGGGAAAGAAATCGGGCGAAAGCAGCTTGCTGGATTTGGACCTGGAAGAAGACAGTGCCGAAGCGATCATCGCCAGCGAAGACAGCGATCTGGACATCTTGGACGACGACAAGCCGGCATCTTCGGGGACCAGCAGTTTGGAATTGATGTCTGATCTGGAGGACGCCTCACAAAAGGCTGCCAGTGACAGTGGCGCCGACGTGTTGAGTGAACTGGATCTATTGAGTGCCGAACAGGCCGGCAGCGGGTTGATTTCCGGGCTGGGCAGCGGGTTGGTGACCGGCAGCGATGTCGGGTCGGGATCCGGAATACCCAGCGACGATGCTTTGGCCGACGACGACGACTTGGTCATCGCCGATGATGACGATGATCTGGTGATCGACAGTGCCGGCAGCGACATTTCCGTCGCGGGCGACAGCGGCATCAATCTAATGAGCCCGTCGGACAGCGGATTGTCCCTGGAAAGCGAGCCTCTGGATTTGGCCGGCAGCAGCATCAGCGCTTTGGATTTGGGCGCCGAGATCGGCAGCGGCAGTGGCAGCGGAGCGTCGGACGACGCCGGTTCGGCCGTGGATTTCCAGGCCGATGAAGAATTTCAACTTTCGCCCTCAGGCATCGGTTTGGAAACCGACGAAGACA
Organism: Crateriforma spongiae; assembly: GCF_012290005.1. Taxonomy (NCBI): domain Bacteria; kingdom Pseudomonadati; phylum Planctomycetota; class Planctomycetia; order Pirellulales; family Pirellulaceae; genus Crateriforma; species Crateriforma spongiae. Next base: position 461,513 of record NZ_JAAXMS010000002.1, on the reverse strand, counting down.
GCGGTTCGCAGGTCATCGAGGTTGAAGAAAGCGAAGTCGCCGACGCGGTGGATTTCGGCGACGGCGGATTTGGCGGAGATGACGCATTTGCCGAAGACGCCGGCGTGGTCGAAGAGCCCGTCGCACTGGGTGACGCCGATGCGATGTCGCTGGACACCGATGACGTGGTCGCCCCGGCTGCGGGGACAGTATCGGCTGCACCGGAAATTCCGTTCACCATGTGGCAGGTCGCCTGCTTGGCGGGACTGGCCTGTACCTTGGCCCTTTGCGGCATGATCGCAACGGATTTGGTTCGCAACATGTGGGCGTATGCCGAACCGGCGTCGCCGGTCAGCGGTTTGACCGACGCATTGATCGGTCTGTTGCGGATGAATCCTTGATCATCCCGCCTTTGGTGGGTGACGTCTTGCGTTTGGGGGCCAAGGCGGCAACGGTCTGGGGTGACCTTGGCCGATCGACGCCGGCTATCTGATGAAAACATGGGTCCGGATGGCGGATCGGTTCGGCTCGATTGCCCCGGCGAACCGATCCGGCGTCTGGCCTATAGTAATGGGTGCAGAAGACAAGTTCGCTTTGGATGTTCAAAGCGTTCGAATTGGATTCGCATTCTGTCCCGCCTCTCGACATCGCTCATGCCGCCCCGTCTATCACGCCGCCGTTTTCTCGCGGTCGTCCCGTTTTGCTTTCTAGCCACCGCGGTCGTTTTGGCCGGTTGTGACAAAGAGGCCTCGGTTCGCACTTACACGATTCCGACCACGGTGCCGCCCCAGCTGCGAAGCAGCCCGCAGCGCATGTTGGCGGTCATGGTGCCGGTCGACCAAGACGTCTGGTTCTACAAAATTCAGGGGACGGCCGATGCGATCGAGGGTGTCGAAGCGGCCTTCAAAGACTTTGTCAAAACCCGAACATATGTCGACGATGCTCCGGACCTGGCGGAACTGCCGGAAGGCTGGCGACGCGGCGGCGAAAAGCCATTTCGCTTCGCTTCGATCGATATCAACACGCCCGACAAGCAACTGGATCTGAGTATTTCAAAGCTGACCGCCGGCGATGATTGGGACCAGTTTGTCGTGATGAACGTCAACCGTTGGCGTGGGCAAGTCGGCCTGCCTGATTCCGATGAACGTTGGGCCGGCGGAATGGCTTTCGATGTCGACGCGGTCGAATCCGACGCTGTCCTGGCTGATTTGGTCGGTGATGGTGACGCGGGAACGTCAGGCATGTCGATGCCGCCGTTTGCCGGCGCCACGGCACCGGGAGGCCCGGACAGCGGTGATCCACACGCGTCACTGCCGCCGGAAATGCGTCGACGCATTGCGGAGGGGCAGATGCCCAATCCGTCCGAAGGCCAGGCGTCTGGATCCGGCGAATCGTCCGAGTCAAAACAGGCGTCGGCCGACAGCGATGCAGACAATCCGTCCAAGTTGAAATTCGAGCGACCCGAGGGATGGCGTGACGGTCGAATGAGCATGATGCGGATGGCCGCCTTCGAAGCCGGCGAAGAGGACGCGAAAGCCGAAATCACCGTGATCACCGCCGGCGGTGACCTGCGCAGCAACGTCGCCCGTTGGCTGGGGCAAGTCATCGGCGGCCAGCCCAAGGATGAAGCGGTGGACGCCGCGATGGACGCGGCCGATGATGTGACAGTTGATGGTCGCGACGGAAAGCGGTTTCTTTTGCGTGCCGGTGGTGAATCCGATCCGGACCAAATGGCAATCGATGCGGTCATCGTGCCGTTGGAATCAGGGTTCAGTCTGTTTGTCAAAATGACGGGCCCCGAATCCACGGTCATGGCGGAACGCGATTCGATGGGTTCGTTCGTCCAGTCGCTTTCGTTCTGAGTGCGGACGATCCCGCCATAGAAATTCGATCGCTTTTTCGCCCGCAACTTCATCGTCATGTGAAAGGGGATGTTCGCTGTTGTTCAGCGGCGGCCCCGCTGATCGAATCATTCCCACCCCAACAACCGTCGGCTTGGTCCAAGCAAAGTGACGGTTTCCATCGACCCATTGTCAACGGATCGAGATATCCATGGCCACGGCAAGTACCACCACAGCGCAAGCGTCAACGGCGACACGGACGGATTTTTCGGTCAGCGATGTTCTGCGACCGTTGGGGTCGTTGAAGGTCACCGTTGTCCTGTTTGCGGTGTCCCTGATCTTGGTTTTGGTCGGGACGCTGGCGCAAGACGAGATGAACATGCAGGATGTCAAAGAAAGGTATTTCCTTTCTTGGATCGCACCGCTGCATTTCGATGACTTCTTTCCCCAAGCGTTCTTTCCGCACGAAAAAGCAATCCCCGGCGTGTTGCCGTTTCCCGGTGGTGCGTTGGTCGGCGTGTTGTTGATGGTCAATCTGTTGGCGGCCAAGATCACACGGTTTCGGATGCAAGCTCGTGGTCGACGTCTGGCGATGGGGCTGGGATTCTTAGTGGCCGGGTTTGTCATCGCCGGACTGATCGTCGCGTCGGGACACAACAGCGATGGATTGCAGGGCGCGCCGCCGATCACTTACCCACAGTTGTGGGGCGTTCTGATGGGTGGCATTGCGATGCTGGCCGCGTTTTGCGGTTGGGCGGCGACGACCACGAACGGTCTGTCGGCGCGAGTCTCATTGATGCTGGTGTCGCTGGCCCTTGTTGGCTTCATGGTCTTTGCAATCACCACCGGCTATCGCATCGGGGATCCGGGACTGCGGATCGTTTGGCAATTGCTGAAAGGTGTCGGTGCGGGGGCCGTTTTGTTGGTGGGATGCCAAATGTTGTTCGGTCGCCAAGGCGGCAACGTCTTGCTGCACTTGGGAGTCGGCTTGTTGATGGTCGGCCAGTTTGCGTTCGGTGACCGACAGTTGGAACAGCGTCTCAGTTTGGTCGAAGACCAGATGACCAATACCTTCGTCAACCTGGACGAAGTCGAATTGGTCTTCTTGACCGAATCCCAACAACAGCAAAACGTCGTCGCCGTTCCGGTGCAGCGTTTGGCTGCGATCGAAGGTAGAGACACCGCGTTGAACGATCCCGCCTTGCCGGTTCGAATCAAAGTCGTCGACTTCTTCGAAAACAGCAAGCTGATCGATATCGAGGATCTGGGCGGTGACAACCCGGCGGACCAAGGGAATGGGCTGGACTTCGCCGCAACCGAATTGCCGAAAAGCGGCGGCGCGAATCCGGAAATGGACATCCCGGCTGCCTACATCGAATTGCTGGATGCCGACGGCAATCAGTCATTGGGAACCTTCTTGGTATCCCAGCAGTTGTCCGACTTGAACATGTTGTCACCGGGGACGACCGCTGACGATTTGTTCAACGAGATCACCGTCGACGACACGACGTACAAGTTCGGTTTGCGACTGCACCGCGAAGTCAAACCGTATTGGGTCAAACTGGAAGACGTCCGACGTGTGAACTACAGCGGCACCGAAACGCCCAGAGATTACAGTTCGTTCATTCGAATTGTGGACCCGGAAACGGGGGAAGACCGTCGTGAAAGAGTCTGGATGAACAATCCGTTGCGATACCGCGGCGAAACGTTCTTTCAGTCCAGTTACACCACGCTGCGAAACGGCAAAGAACTGACCGGGATCCAAGTGGTGCGAAATTCGGGGTGGCTGATCCCGTATGTCTCCTGCAGCATCATCGCGCTGGGCATGGCGGCGCACTTTTGGGGAACGTTGGTGCGTTTTGTCCGGCGGCGTCGTCGCGAAGAATCCAAGAAACTGGCGGACGCCGATCCCTTTGATGAAGCACTGCAAGGTGACGATGCCCCCACCGTTTCGCCAAAACGCACGGGTGTCAAACCCTGGCCCACGTACGTCGCCTTGGCCGCCGTCGGCTTGTTCGCCGTGGCATGTCTGATTCCGGGATCACTGATTCAAAACGCGTTGCGACCGGCCGAGAGAGACCAGTCGGTCGACTATTTCGCGTTGGGCAAAATGCCGGTCCAGTACGGCGGTCGTGTGATGCCGCTGGACGCTTACGCGCGGCAAACCGTCAAAGCGATGACGAACAAAGAATCAATTCCGGTGAAGGACCGTAAGGAAGTGCCGTTGAAGGGGGTTCCTGGTCAGATCGCCGCGAAAGTCGATGGCAAGAAGATGTCGGCGCTGCAGTGGTTGATGGAAGTCGCCATCGATAACCCGAATCTGTACGACTTGCCGATGTTCCGTATTGATGCGGACGAAGTGCTTGCGGAACTGGGCGGCCTGGATCGGCGGCCGACCAAGTTGTACTCCTATGATGAGATTGATCGAAACCGTGTCGAGGTTCGTAAACAGGTCGAGGTCGCGTTTGCCAAACAGCAAGACGATCCGCAATCGCTGACATTTAAAGAAAAGAAGCTGATCGAACTGGAGCTTCGCAAACGACGATTTTTGACCACCGCCGTTGCCTTTCGCAAACCCACCATTCGGCCGATCCCCGAAGAGGCTTTGCCTGAAGGGATCACCAAGGAGATGGCGGAACTGTTTGCCGTTCGTCAGTTGCAAGACCAGATGCGGTCGATCCGACAGATGAATGCACCTCGCGTCATTCCGCCGGGTTCGGGCCAAGCGGCCGATGCAATTGATCAGCCGGACTGGGATGCTTATGCACCGGTCGCTTTCGACGACATGGTGGCCAAGGCGACCGCCACCGACGAATCCGATCAACCGGTTGCCGATGCGTTCACCGGGCTGATCGATGCCTACGAATCCGGTGATCCGATCGCAATAAACGAATCAATCGATGCTGCCTTGGCGGGCGTCGGTGCTTATCCGATTCCTGGTTACGTTGCAGGCCGTGTTTGGGTGGAGCGTTGGATGAACACCGCGCATCCCAATTCGATTTCGATTGCGTTGTACATCTTGGCTCTGGTGTTGGTGCTGGGGCATTTCGCTTTCGGCGGCGATCGGCTTCGCAAGGTCGCCTGGGGAACGGTGTTGATTTCGTTCCTGGTTCATACCCTCGTCTTGGCCGCGCGGGTGTACGTGACCGGCCGCGCGCCGGTGATCAACCTCTATTCGTCCGCTGTTTTCGTCGGCTGGGGCGCGGTGCTGTTCGGTTTGGTGATCGAACGCGTCTTTCGTTACGGAACGGGAACCTTCATGGCGGCAATTGCCGGTGCGACGACGTTGCAGGTCGCGTATGGGTTGACATTGAATCCCGGCCAAGGCGATACGATGCCCGTTTTGCAAGCGGTATTGGACACCCAATTCTGGTTGTCGACGCACGTTATCAGTGTGGCGTTGGGATACGTTGCCACGATGGTCGCCGGCGTGTTGGGGATCGCTTATTTGATTGCCGGTTGGATCGGCAAGGGGCCAGCGACGTTAAAGGAACTGTACCGCAGTGTTTACGGTGCGACCTGTTTGGGAATCCTGTTCAGCACCATCGGAACGATTCTGGGCGGACTGTGGGCGGACGACAGTTGGGGACGCTTTTGGGGGTGGGATCCCAAGGAAAATGGCGCCTTGTTGATCGTGATTTGGAACGCGCTGATGTTGCATGCCCGGTGGGACAAGATGGTGGCCGGTCGCGGGTTTTCGGTGCTGGCGATCGCCGGCAACATCATCACCGCCTGGTCCTGGTTTGGTACCAATGAACTGGGCATCGGTCTGCACAGTTACGGCTTCACCGAAGGCACGATGTTTTGGTTGACCGTGTTTTTCGTCAGCCAACTGGCATTCATCGCAGCGGGCATCGCGTATTGGCCCGGTTCCAAGACCGCCAACGATTGAACGCAGACGCTTTCGTGCGAGACCCGGGGATGGCGTTGGCGGACGATCGTGGGCCGGGCGGCCGGCTATCGCGGTTGGCTGATCGCTGCGGGCGAACTGTCGTCCAGTGATCGGACTCGCGACAAACGCGCCGTGGGCGAACCGCCGCTGATCTCCGGTGCACCCGGTTGCAACCACTTCAAGATCGGACGCGTCGCCTGTGTCAGCGGCACCATCGGGCTTTGTAGCGGAGCGGCCAGATATGCCAGCGCCGCGGAATCAAGCGGTCCGGTCGGGGGGAGCATCAGAAGGGGACGACCCCCGACGCTGGCTAGCACGTCCGGCGGCAAGTAGGTTTCGAGACGATTGCAGTTGCCGGTTGCCTGCATCGATCGTCCATTGATTTCGAACCAAGCCGAAAAGCGATCAAACCCGACGTCGCGTTGGCGGGCCCATTGGGGATCAATTTGGACGCCGAACTGATCAGCCAGCGGGGTCAGCAGCGTGGCGGCGATGAATCCGCCCCCGTCGCAGGTGATTTGACCGGCAATGTCGTGTCGTTGGTCCGATTGCAATACGCAACGATCGAATCGGATTTCCGCGGTTCCGCCCATGCGATGCGGAAGGTTTTCGGCGAAGGTGGCCAGGTCGATGTCGCTAAAGCGAGCACCGCTTAGATCGACAACCATGTCATCAAGACCGGTTTCCAAAGCCATCATCCCGGCGAACTGGGCCGAATCACCCAGACGTTTCATCCACGGAATGAAATCGTTCAGCACACGACACGGCAGTTGGGCCGTGTTCGTGTTGATCCACCAATTTGTCGACGGCAACACGCCGCTGCGATCACGCATGACGGTGGCTTCGATGACGTCATCGATTCCGTTTCCCGATGCCGGCACCGCACTCGCAATCACTTCCACGGTTTGTGGGTGCGGTACGATTTGCGCGTCGATGTCCCGGAATGTGAAATCGCCCACGGTCAAACCGTCGACCAAAATGGTCGTCGGTGATTGGGTGTGCTGGCTTTGGCACAGGTATCGATCGTGAATCAGATACCAGGCGGCGGAGATTTGATCATGGTGCAATTTGGGCTGCACAATCCGAATCACGGTGCCCTGGTCGTTGCGTTGCCACGTCACTCGGTACAGATCCAGCACCGGTCGGCCGGTTTCGGGATGACGTAATTGGACGTCGGAGAGTTCGATTCGATCCGGCGCCGCCCGATGAAAATCGCCGATTTGGAAATCTAGCCCGGTGCGAATTTCCAGCTTCGATTCCAACGCGCGGATTTCACTGCGGTGGTACCAGGGCGAACGGCAGACAATGATGACGGCCAACGTAAGCAAGGTCGGCATCGCGCAGCATGCAACGAACAGCAAACGAGCCATGGCTCGACTGGTCCGTTCATGCATCCCGCACATCCTTTTGCGAAGCGGATTTTGACCGTGGAATCCTAGACACCGTGGCGGGATCGCCGATAGGGCATTTGGGCGAAAGAGATGATCTGGAGAAGCCTTCGTCGGCATTGGTTTTTATTCGGACTGGGATTCGCCTTTGCGATCGGGTTTGGTGCCGGTCCGAAGGCCACCTGGTTGTTGGATTTGCCCTATTTACGCAGCGGGTTCGTGTTCACGGTGATGTGGATCACGGGCCTGACGTTGCGTGGCGATGCGATCCGCCGATGTGTGGCCCAGCCGATGGGCGGCGCGATGGCCTGTGGGCTGAACATGATCATTGTTCCCGCGCTTTGCTATGTCGCAGCGATTATTTTGACCCCCGAATTGGGCGGTGGGTTGTATGTGGCGGGGCTGGCGCCGTGCACCTTGGCGTCGGCCGCGATTTGGACACGACGTGCCGGTGGTGACGATTCGATTGCGCTGCTGACGACGATCGTCACCAACTTGGCGTGCGTTGCCGTGGTCCCGATCGGTTTGTGGATCGGTTTGGGCCGTCAGGCGGAAATCCCCATCGTCGGCCAGATTCAGAAGCTGTTTTGGGTGGTGGTCGTTCCCCTGTTGCTGGCCCAGGCGACCCGACGATTGGGCGGGGCCGCGGCGGCGGATAACAATCGAGGGCTGCTGGCATTTCTGGCGCAGATCGGCATTCTGGTCATGGTCTTTTTCGGCGCGATCGCCAGTCGACAACTGATGGACCAGTCCGACCAGCCGATGGGTTGGTTCGCCGGGGCGATGCTGCTGATGACGATTCTGGCTGCTGCGACCGTTCACGTTGCGGCGCTGCTGGGTGGCATTCGCTTGGCCAGGTTCGGCGGTTTGTCCCAGGATCGCCAAATCGCGGTTGGGTTTTCCGGCAGCCAAAAAACGCTGATGGTGGGATTGCAGATCGCCATTGACTGTGGCGTCAGCGTGGTGCCGATGATCATTTACCACCTGTCACAGTTGTTCATCGACACGTACGTGGCCGATCGCTGGGCCATTGCCCACGCCAATCACGGCGGACATCAGCCGCCCGATCCGACCGGTTCCTTGTCGGGAACGTCGGGGCCCTCCGACGCCGCCTGAAAGAGGATGTCCGCGGGGGACGTGATTCTCGGGAACAGAAATCCCGGCGGGGCTTGAACCGAAACCGTATTTCGGCGTATTCTTCGAGGCCCGGCGATCTGTACAAGGCCAGTGTCGCCACCCACGCCATTTGCGAATGAATTGAGCCATGAAAGACGGCATCCACCCGAAATATCAAGAAACCCAGGTCACCTGCGGTTGTGGTACCACGTTCACGACCCGCAGCACCCGTCCGGAATTGAAAGTCGACATTTGCAGCGAGTGCCATCCGTTCTATACGGGCAAGCTGAAGTACGTCGACACCGCCGGTCGAATCGATAAGTTCCAGAAGAAGTTTGCCGCGGGCAGCTACGGCAGCTTGGCGAAGCCGAAGAAGAAAGCCGGCAAAAAATAGCGACCGCACGATCGAAATATCGACCAGCCGCAGGATCCGTTCACGGGAACCTGCGGCTTTTTTCGTGCACCCGATTTTGCCCCCACCATTAAGCTTCGCCGTCGGCCCACATGAGCACCATCCGCGACACTCTGGAAGAAAAGCTTTCTCGATTCGAGAAGCTCGAGAGCGACCTGTCCGACCCGGAAGTCTTGGCTGACGGCGCGCGGATGTCGGCAACCGCCCGTGAACACGGCGGGTTGGCAAAGTTGGCCGGCAAGTACCGTGATTTCAAACGGCTGACCGACGAAATTCACGGCTGCCAGGAAATGGCCGAGGCCGCCGAGGATTCGGAAGAACGCGACATGGCGGAAGCGGAGATGTCATCGCTTCGCAAGCAACGCGAAGAATTGTGGGAAGAACTGCTGTCACTGACCGTCGGCGGCGAAGATTCCCACCGGACGCGTTGTGTCATGGAAATTCGTGCCGGCACCGGTGGCGACGAAGCGGCATTGTTCGCCCGCGATCTGTTCGACATGTATCGCCGCTACGCCGAACAAAAGGGATGGAAGACGGAGATCATGGACGCCAGTCCAACCGAACGCGGTGGTTTCAAGGAAATCACGCTGACGTTGGAGGGCGAAAATGTATTCCGCGATTTGCAATACGAATCGGGCGGGCACCGCGTCCAGCGTGTTCCGGAAACCGAAACCCAGGGCCGAGTCCACACCTCCGCCGCCACCGTCGCGGTGATGCCCGAACCGGAAGACGTGGAAGTCGCGTTGAAGCCAGACGATTATCGCGTGGACAAGTTTGGGGCCAGCGGTCCCGGCGGCCAGCACGTCAATAAAACGGAATCCGCGATCCGTTTGACCCACCACGAAACGGGAATCGTTGTGCAGTGCCAGGACGAGAAAAGCCAGCACAAGAACTTGGCCAAGGCGTTGCGGGTTTTGAAAGCGCGGATCTACGAAAAGAAACGCGAAGAGGAAGCGGCCAAGCAGGCCGAGCAACGCAAAGGCTTGATCGGGTCGGGTGATCGCAGCCAGCGGATTCGGACCTACAATTACCCTCAAAATCGCCTGACCGATCATCGCATCAACCTGACGTTGTACAAACTGGATCAGGTGGTCGCCGGTGACGTTCAACCGGTCACCGACGCACTGATCGAATACGACCGCGATCAATTGCGTGGCGACATGATCGATTGATCGGATCGGCCACATTCTTTTCAGCGCTCATGCGGAACACTCGGCCGTCCGACACATGATGCGTTCCGATATCGTTTCCACGACCTTTTCCATCCACTGATTGCTCATGTCCCAAGAACCATGGACGGTATTGCGTCTGTTGGAATGGACGACCGATTTCTTTCGCAAGCATGGCAGTGATTCGCCGCGTTTGGACGCGGAGGTGTTGTTGGCACACGCCCGCGAATGTTCGCGGATGGAACTATACACCGCATTCAACGAAGAACCCGCCGAGCCACAACGGGTGGCCTTTCGTGAATTGGTCCGTCGCCGCGGCGAAGGTGTTCCGGTGGCCCAGTTGGTCGGGTTCAAAGAGTTCTATTCGCTGAAATTTCGTGTCGACGAACACGTGTTGATCCCGCGACCGGAGACCGAACACTTGGTCGTCGAAGCGTTGGATCTTTGCAAGTCGGACTTTGCCGGCACCGACCCCATTCGGATCGCCGACGTCGGCACCGGAAGCGGCGCGATCGCCGTTGCGTTGGCCAAGCACGCGGACAAGGCAAAGCTGACCGCCATCGACATCAGCGAACCGGCCTTGGAAATCGCACGCTGGAATGCCACACACCACGAGGTGGATGACCGGATTGAATTTGTTCAAGGTGACCTGCTGGATGCCTTGGATGATCAGGCCGCGTTTGAATTGATCTGCAGCAATCCGCCGTACGTCAGTGAAGACGAGTACGAAGAATTGTCGGAATCGGTACGGCTGTATGAACCGGTCGAAGCATTGGTGTCAGGCCCGACGGGCACCGAGACGATCCAGCGATTGATCGACCAGGCATCCGTACGACTGGTCAGCGGTGGTGCGTTGCTGATCGAACTGAGTCCGATGATCGCGACGCGCTGTCTAGAAATGCTGCAATCGTCCGATGGTTTCACCGACGCTCGTTTGGTCAAAGACTTGGCCGGTCATCAGCGTTTGCTGGTTGGACGCCGGCGCTAGGGCGATCTAAAGCCATCCCGCGTCGCGGTACCACTGTGCGGTTTCGTGGATCCGCTGCTGCAAAGGCTCGGCGACGTGAAAGTCACATTCCTGGCTGATCTTCTGACTGTCGCACGCCCAGCCGCCGGCGCGGGCTTCGCGAATCTTGTCCAAGTTCAAGATATGCGGATGACCCCGCAATCGTCCGAGGCCTTCGTTCAAGAATGCCATGCCGTGGACCAGCGGCATTGGCACATTGATGGGCCAGGCGCGGGGCCGCGCGATGGTTCGGCCGACCATCCGTCCGAGTTCGCGGTAAGTGAACGGATCCGGATCGGCGGCAAAATAGCAGCCGGTCGCGTCGTCGTCGTCACGACAGCGGCGTCCATTTCGGGCGACGGCGATCAGGGCATCGGCCAAATCGGGGGCCGCGATCGCTGAAAACAAATGGTCCCCGCTGCCCGGCATCACGTGGATCCGCAACAACCGCATGGTTTTGAACAATTCCAAGCCGTCTTTATCCAGCGGGCCCAAGACGATCGGCGGACGCACGATGCTGACCGGCATTTGGTCTGCGAAGTTCCGGATCGCCCTTTCGCCGGCCAGTTTGCTGCGGCCGTAATCCGATACCGGGGCAACGGGATCCGATTCACGTCGCGGACGCATGCAGGCGTTTGCACCGGAGTCGCAAGGGACGTTGGGGCCGGCGGCGGCCAGACTGGACACCGCGACCATGATTGGCGGCGACGACTGATCAGCACAGACGCGTGCCAGGTTGGCCGATCCCGCTTCGTTGACCTTGAACAGTTCGTCGCTGCGGAACGCTTTGGTGCGACCGGCCAAATGAAAGACCACATCGATGTTCCGCATCGCTTCTTTCAGCGACGCCGGATCGTCCAAGCATCCGATCACGTTTTCCGCTTGCGGGGCAAGGTGGCTCGTGTCGGAACTTGGGCGAACCAAGCATCGAACGTCCAGCCCTTGTTCAATCAGGTGTTCCACCAGATGGTGTCCGATAAAACCGCTAGCGCCGGTCACCAAAGCGTGCTTCATGGTTCCGTGGAATTCAGGTCGGTTGTCGTACTCGCGGGTGTCGTTCAAACGGGAAACGCCGAATCAGTGGGCCGTCCAGCCGCCGTCGACCACCATCAGGCTGCCGGTCGTGTAGCTGGCGGCGTCGCTGGCCAAATAGATCGCGGCACCCTGGATTTCTTCCATCCGCCCCCACCGTTTCAAGGCGGTCGCACCGACGATTGACTCTTTGGCTTCGTCGGTGTCGGCGATCGGTTCGTTCATGGGGGTCAAGAATGGGCCCGGGCAAATTGCGTTCACTAGGATGTTATACGGTGCCAATTCCATTGCCAGGCTGCGGGTCAACTGCGTGACGGCACCTTTGCTGGTGGCGTAAGGCGTCCGATCGGCCAGGCCGACGATCCCCAGGGTGCTGGCCAAATTGACGATGCGGCCGCTGCGTCGCATTTTCATGTGCGGGACCACCGCCTTGGACATCATCCACATGCCGTCAACGTTGGTTTGCTGGACACGGCGAAAATCGTCGATCGTCAAACGGTCAATCGAACCGCGGACGTTCACACCGGCGTTGTTGATCAGGATGTCGATCCGGTCCATCGCGTCCAATGCCGCCGCGACGCTGTCGTCCACGTCGCCGGCGTCGGTCACGTCCGCTTCGATGGCCAGTGTCGGAACATCGTGGTCGGTGGCAATTTGTTGACTGGCGGCGGACGCCTCGTCCAAATTTCGGCTGATCAGAACCACGCCGCAGCCGGCCGATGCCAAAGCGTCGGCCATTGCCAGCCCAAGGCCCTTGCTGCCTCCGGTGATAACGGCAACACGATCGGATAGGTCAAACAGGCGAATGCCGGGCAACATGTCTAGCCAATGATTCGGGCGGTACAACGGGCAAGGGGGCGGACGCCGCCGGTCACGACGCCATGACGGTGCGTGACTTTGAATTTCTGGTTCGGACGACTTGTCAGTTTCAGATTCGGCGTGAAGCTTAAATCGAAAACAGAAAACTTACGCAAGAAGACACGAGAACGTGAAAGACTATACCAACCAGTACGACGCGCTGATTTTTGACTGCGACGGGACGTTGACCGATTCGATGCCGCTGCACTACGTGGCCTGGCGGGACACGATGGCGCGGCACGGGATCGAGTTTGCCGAAGATCGCTTTTACGGGATGGGCGGGATGCCCAGCGAAAAGATCGTCGCGACGTTGTCCGCCGAACAGGACGTCAGCGTCGACGCCAGCCACGTTGCCGTGACCAAGGAAGCGGCGTTTGTCGGCATGATCGACCAACTGGGAATGAAGGAAGATATCGTGGCTATTGCCCGCCACCATCACGGCCGAATGCCGATGAGTGTGGCCAGTGGCGGGACACGCCCGGTCATCGACAGACAATTGAAACAGATCGGGCTGGAAGGAATCTTCGACGTCATCGTGACGGCCGAAGACACCCAGCGTCACAAGCCGGAACCTGACGTCTTTTTGAAGGCTGCCGAGCTGTTGAAGGTCGACCCGACGCGATGTCTGGTGTTCGAAGATTCGCCGTTGGGGTTTGCCGCCGCCGATGCAGCCGGCATGGATTGGGTGGACGTCCGCTAAGAGGGCTGGCGGTCAATACGGGCTAGCGGTCAACAACACGGGCCGGCGATTCGCCGACCGCGGACTCACGGCCGTTCCGCGTCAGCCGTGCTTGCGAATCGCTTCGATGATCTTGTCCAGATCGTTTTCCACGGCGACCGAACCGTTACCAAATTTCGCTTCGGTCACACCGCGACTGCCCAAGACTTTGTCGAACATTTCTTGATCGCCGGCGTGATAGGCAACCGTCGCGTTGGGGTCTTTCAGTTCGTGGCCGGTCAACACACAGACGACCCGATCGCTGGGGGCGATCACGCCTTCTTCGCGAAGACGTTTGGCGCCGGCAACGCTGGCGGCCGACGCGGGTTCGCATCCGAATCCGCCGGCGCCCACCTGAGCCTTGGCATCCAGGATCTCCTGGTCGCTGACCTTTCGGACGACGCCATCCATCACGTCCAGGGCTCGCAGGCATTTCTTCAGGTTCACCGGCCGATTGATTTCGATCGCGCTGGCGATGGTGTCGGCGCGAATGCCGTCCTGGTCCATCTTCTGGTTGTATTGTTCGATCGGATCGGAGTTGATTCGACCTTCGTTCCAGCGGACGCCGCGGTTTTCAAACAGCTCGTACAGCGTTGCCGCGCCGGCAGCGTTGATCACCGCCAGCCGTGGGACGCGATCGATCAAGCCGTGTTCTTTCAATTCCATGAAGGCTTTGCCGAACGCGCTGCTGTTGCCCAGGTTTCCGCCCGGAACAACGATCCAATCCGGGACTTCCCAGCGGAGCGCTTCAAGCACGCGATACATCACCGTCTTTTGGCCTTCCAGGCGGAACGGATTGACGCTGTTGACCAGGTAGATCCCCATTTCTTTGCTGACCTCTTTGACGCGGACCATCGCGTCGTCGAAGTCGCCATGGATCTGAATGGTCAATGCGCCGTAGTCCAACGCTTGGCTCAGCTTTCCATAAGCGATCTTGCCGCTGCCGATAAAGATGACGGCCTTCATCCGCTGGGTCGCACTGCAGTACAGTGCCAGCGATGCCGACGTGTTGCCCGTGCTGGCGCAGGCGGCACGCTGGGCACCGACCAAGCCGGCGTGGGTCGTCGCGGCGCACATGCCGTTGTCTTTGAAGCTGCCCGACGGGTTCATCCCTTCGTACTGTAGGTGCAGTTGACCGGCATTTAGGCCGACGTAGCGGCCCACCGCGTCGGTTTGCTGAAGCAACGTCTGGCCTTCGCCGACGGTGACCAGCTTGTCTTGCGGTGCAAACGGCAACAATTCGTGGAACCGCCACACCCCGCTGAAACGGACCGGGTCGTTTCGTCGTGCCCACATCTGTTCGAAAAACGCCAGAGAGCTGGGCAGAGCGGCGCGGTCCCAGTCGTAGGCAATGTCCAGAAGTTCACCGCATTGCTGGCATGCTGTATGGATCGCCATCGCATCGTAAGTCGCCCCGCAAAGCGGGTTGATGCATCGTTGAAAGGCCAGGTCGGTTTGGGCGGCGTTGTGCTTTTCGGCGGAAAGCAACATGTCAGCGATCGATTGCGAAAGGGTGTGGACGTGCGAAAAACTAGACGGTCAAACGACTTCGTTTCCCGTAAACGCGAAATTCAAGTCGGCCGAGCCCGTGGCAGGCCTATGAAACCGGCGGCGCGATATCTGCCGCAACCGCACCGGATTCACGCTTAGAGTAGATCGGTCGAACGAGTTTGTCGCTAGATTCAGTGCCTGCAAACTTATGAAAATGTCGCGTCGCACGGTCGTAAAGCCGGCGGATTCCTCTGGGCATCCGGCGGTCGATTGTCGTACCGTGATTTCCATGGAAAACTGCATCAAAACAACGGATATGTCATCCCAGCGACACACCGTCGAAGAACCGGCGCCCGTGGGCCAGTGGCAGCGTGTCAGCGTGCCGATCAGCCGCGTGATCGCGTATGTCAGCCTGGCCGTGGTCGGCGGTGGCGTCGATTTGTGGACCAAGTCGGTGATGTTCGCATGGCGTGGGCTGCCCGGCCAGCGATCACCGTATTGGCTGATCGACGGGGTCTTTGGCGTCGAAACGGCCGTGAATTTGGGCGCCGTGTTCGGCATCGGCGCGGGCAAGGGCACCGCGTTCGCCGCTTTGTCGGTCGTCGCCGCGATCGGAATTTTGGCTTGGTTGTTCTATTTTGGCGCGGCCCGGTCCTGGTGGATGACCATTTCGCTGGGCATGGTCAGCGGCGGTATCATCGGCAATCTGTACGATCGATTGGGACTTTGGTGGGACGCGTCGATGCCGATCGAATGGCAAAGCGGGGTCCGCGATTGGATTCTGTTCCGGATCCAGGGCGTGCCGTTCTTCGACCCTTGGCCGAATTTTAATATCGCCGATTCGCTGTTGGTGGTCGGTGCGGCGATGCTGATCTGGCAGTCGTTCACCGTCGACGTCCAGTCTCCCGGTCAGGATGCCGGTACGGCCAACGCGGAATCCTAGGCGTCGATCCGGGCGGCGTTGCCAACGGGTTTACAGATGACTGCGACGGTCGCATAAACACCGTCGCGATGTCCCGATGGATTCATTCGGTCGGCGTCGCTGCTGTTTTCTTTCCGCGATCGCCGAATCCTTTGGATCATTGGTCATGAACGATCCCCGTCACTGGACCGAGCTACACGAAGGCCGCTTGACCGCGATGATCGACATCGCTATCGCCGCCGGCCGACACACGCTGCGTTATTACCAGGCGGACGACTTGGATGTGATTGCCAAGTCCGACGATTCGCCTGTGACGGTGGCCGACCGCGAAGCAGAACAACTGACGCGTCGGCTGGTCGGTGAACGCTTTGCCGATGACACCATCCAAGGTGAAGAGTTTCCGACCCAGGAGGGCACCTCGGCGTATCGATGGACGGTTGATCCGATCGACGGGACCAAATCGTTTGTTTGCGGCGTGCCCCTGTATTCGACCCTGCTGGCGTTGGAGATGGACGGCCAGCCGTTGGGCGGTGTCATTTTCATTCCCGCTTTGGGGGAAATTGCCGCGGCCGCGATCGGGCACGGTTGTTGGCATGCTAGCGAACTGCCGCGTGGTGCTGATGCAACGACGGTCGGGACCGATCTGCGGTGGGCTTCGGCACGCGTTTCGAAAAAAGACGATCTCGGGCGGTCGGTGTTCGTGACCAGCCAGGTCGATTCGTTCGCCGAACAGGGCGCCGCGGCGGCCTATCAAAGCTTGGAAAAACAGGCTTGGATCACGCGAACATGGGGCGATGGTTACGGGTACCTGTTGATCGCCACCGGGCGGGCGGATTTGATGGTTGATCCGATTTGCAACGCCTGGGACGTTGCGGCCGTTTTACCCGTGGTCGTCGAAGCCGGCGGACGTTTCACCGATTGGTCCGGGCAGGTGACCGCACAGGGCGGCAACGGGCTGGGGACCAACGGCATGATTCATGATGCCGTACTGAAACACCTTGCCGGTTGAATCCGCCGGCGTTCACGCCGGTGTCTATTTCAAGAACTCGACCTTGCCGGAATGCAGGTCATAGACGGCGCCGACGATCATCAAGTCGCGGTGTCGAAGGCTTTTCATCAGGTCGGGCACTTCCTTCAGCCGCCGGACCGACAATTCGACGTTGTGACGCACGCCTTCATTGATTTGCTCGCGCAACGCTTTGCTTCGGTCGACCTTTTCCAGTGCCGGTTCGATGCGATACAGCAAGGTTTCGATTTCATCGGTTTCGTTGACCTCACGAATCAAATGCTGGTGTGCCGCGGTCACGGCGCCGCAACCGGTGTGGCCCATGACCACGACCAAGTTGGTGCCACAGTGATCGACGGCGTATTCGATCGACGCAGTCACATCGGTGTCGACGACGTTCCCCGCGACGCGGACGACGAACAAATCGCCCAAGCCTTGGTCCAAGATGATCTCCGGCGGCACGCGTGAATCGGCACAGCCCAAGATCACGGCTTTGGGGGACTGCGACGCCTCCAGGCTGGCACGCCAGTTTTTCGACTCGTGAGGATGGCGGCTTTCCCCAGCGACGAATCGTTGATTGCCTTCGACTAGGTCTTTCAGGACGTCGTCGGCCTTGGGCCCTGGTTGGACGGCGGTTTTCGATTCCGTCTTTGGGTCGCTCGCAGAATCCGTCTCGGCCGATTTGGATTCGGTGGGTGGCGACTGGGCGCCGGCTTGTCGACCGCTGCGGGGGGCCAGGCTCAGGCAAATCAGTGCCGTGATCGCCGCGGTCGTGGTGATGGCAAGCAGCGTTTGGGGATTGGATCGTTTCATCAGCTGGCGTGCAGGGCAGGGTGATGTTGCCGGGGATGGTCCGGTCGGGCCTGGGCTTCGATTTGGCACCGAAGGATCGAGATAGTCTGGTCAGAGACGTTCAAATTGAAAAGCGACAACTCGGTTCCGTGACTTTTGGTCACCCTTGTGCGGCTGATTCGGATGCCTTGGCCGCCCCAAGAAAGACCCGCCGGCGGCGGCCGGCCTGGGATTCTGTGGTTTCCGGCGGTGGCCCTCGATTCGGGTCGCTTCTACACTTCACTGCGACTTCGCGGTTTCCGCCCACCGGTCTATTCAGGATCCGCCCACGTTTTCCCGCCCCTTTTTTGGAGACTTTCCAGTCGTGTTTGAATCCCTTTCGGACGGATTGCAAGGTGCGTTTAAGTCGCTGTCGGGCAAAGGCAAGCTGACCGAAAGCAACATGCGGGAGGGATTGGAACTGGTCAAACAGTCCCTGTTGGACGCCGACGTCAGCTATTCGGTCATCGAAGAATTCATGTCGCACGTGTCCGAGCGGGCGCTGGGCAAACGTGTGCTGTTGTCGTTGCGGCCGCACGAAGAATTGGTGCGGATCGTTCACGACGAATTGGTGTCGCTGTTGGGGCCGGTGGACACGTCGCTGCACCTGAAAAAAGATGGCCCGACCATCATCATGTTGTGCGGGTTGCAGGGAAGCGGAAAAACGACGACTTGTGGCAAGCTGGCTCAGTTGTTGTTGGAAGAAAACATCAAGCCCTTGCTGGTCGCCGCCGACCTTCAGCGGCCCGCCGCGATCGAGCAGTTGCACGTTATCGGCCGCCAGTTGAACGTGCCGGTCTACAGCGACAGCGAAAACAAGAATCCTGTCCAGGTCTGCAAGGCCGGGGTCGACAAAGCGAACGCGGAAGACGCCCGTGTGGTGATCCTGGATACGGCCGGTCGCCTGGCCATCGACGATGAATTGATGGCCGAATTGCAACGGATCGACAAACGCGTCGGTCCGGATCAGGTCTATCTGGTCGTCGATGGCATGACCGGTCAGGACGCGGTGCAAAGTGCCGGCGCATTCAATGAAGCGTTGGAACTGGACGGCGTGGTGATGACCAAGTTGGATGGGGACGCCCGCGGCGGTGCGTTGCTATCGGTCAAGCACGTCACCGGAGTGCCGATCAAATTCATGGGGACCGGCGAGCACTTTGATGCGCTCGAACCCTTCCGGCCCGACGGGATGGCCAGCCGCATTCTGCAGATGGGCGACATCGTGGCGGCCGCCCGGGAAGCGCACCGAATCGTCGACGAAAAGGAACGTGAGGAAATGGAGGCCAAGATGGCTTCCGGCGATTTCACGTTGGACGATTTCAAGAACATGATGGAAAAGGTGGCCAAACCGGGACTGATGGGCAAAATGATGTCGCTGATGCCGGGGATGAATCAGTTCAAGGAGGTCATGGAAAGCGAAGAAGCGGCCGGCGGTATCAAGCAAACCATCGGCGCCATCAACAGCATGACCCAGGATGAACGCAAGAATCCCAAACTGATCGACGCCGCCCGCCGGACACGCATCGCCAAGGGAGCCGGCGTCCAAACCCCCGTCGTGTCACAGTTGGTCAAGCAGTTCGAAATGATGAAACCGGTCATGCAGATGATGGCGGGCAAAGGTGCCGGCGACCGGATGAAAATGATGCAGCAACTGCAGGCCAGCGGGGCGATGACCGATCCGCGTGGAATGGGGGCGGTCAAGGTCAGCAAGGGGACCGGCAAGCGGCTGTCGGCGGCCGAAAAGGCCAAGCAACGCAAGGAACGTGACAAGCTGATGCGGCGGATGAAGCGGAAAAAGGGAAAACGCTAGGTTTTTGCGGGACCGGCGACGCAATTTCCCCTTGAAAATTTTGGGACCCCCGCCCACACTCTGCGGTCCGCGCCGCCGGTATGGACCGGCCGAGCGGATGTTTTCAGATGCCGTGAATGCTGCGGCACCGACCCGGGCAAGGCAGGGCAGGACCGTTTACCGGCAATACGTCCGGCAACCCTGACCTGATTCAATGCCGCCCAGGCAGTCTGACCCGATCCTCTGATCACCCATTTTCCGTTAGGAGACGAACCGACAGTGGCTGTACGAATTCGAATGAAAAAAATGGGACGGACGCACCGTCCGTTCTTCCGTATCTGCGCGATGGACCAACGCAGTCCGCGTGATGGTCGTGTGATCGAGGAATTGGGTTACTACGACCCGATGTGTCCGGAAACCGATGCCCGCGTGACGCTGAAAGCTGACCGTGTGGATTATTGGCTGTCCGTGGGGGCTCGCCCCAGCGACAAAGTCGGCGTGCTGATCAAAAAGTACGGCACCGAGGGCACGCATCTGGCCGCTCGTGAAGCCGCGTTGGAGCGATTGGGCAAGCGAAAGGAATACACCTTCACGCCGCCGGCACCTCAGCCGGCCAAGAAGGAAGAACCCAAGGCCGAAGAAAAACCGGCTGACGACGCCGCACCCGCCGAAGAAGCTCCGGCGGCCGAAGGCGGTGAAGCACCCGCCGCGGAAGCTGCCGGCGAGTGAGGTTCGATGTCGTCACGCTTTTTCCGGCGATCTTTGACGGCTATCTGACGCAAAGCTTGCTGGACAAAGCCATCCGACGTGACTTGGTCCATATCCACCGACATAACCTGCGGGATTGGGCCGAAGACACGCCGCACCGAAAAGTCGACGATCGGCCTTTCGGCGGCGGACCCGGGATGCTGATCCAAGTCGAACCGACGGTGAATTGTGTCCGTTCCGTGGAAGCCATGGACGACACACCGGCCAGAAAAATCCTGCTGACGCCCGCCGGGCGACGGCTGGATCAACGGGTCGCCGAAGATCTGGCGACCAGCAAACGCTTACTGCTGATGTGTGGACGCTACGAAGGTTTCGACCAACGCGTGCACGACATCTTGCAGCCCGAAGAAATTAGTGTCGGCGATTTCGTGCTGAACGGAGGCGAAGTCGCAGCCATGATCATCATTGACGCCGTCGTCCGTTTATTGCCCGGAGTCTTAGGAGACGAACAAAGCAGCTTTGACGATTCATTCAGCCGTGGAAATCGGTTACTGGAATTTCCCCAGTACACACGACCACGCGAATTCGAAGGTCATGTCGTTCCCGATGTTTTATTGAGCGGTGATCACCAAAAAATCGCCGCCTGGCGGGCCGAACAGTCCCACCACAAAACGAAGCAAAGACGCAGTGACCTGCTGGACGAATCTGCCGAATCCTGACCGAAAGCTGTTGTCCCATTTTCGGATCATTTCCGGACCCGACGAACACCCGTCACCCATTGCCCATCAACCATTCAGCCAGACATACCGCTAAGCAAGGAACCCACCAATGTCCAAAGCCATTCTGGACCTGGTCGAAAAGACCGCGATGAAAGAGAACCCGCCGCAGTTTGAAATCGGCGACACCGTGGACGTTCACCTGAAAATTTTGGAAGGCAACAAAGAACGCATCCAGGTCTTCAGCGGCGTCGTGATCGCACTGAGCGGATCCGGCAGCAAGGAAATGTTCACCGTTCGTCGCATCGTTGCCGGCGAAGGTGTGGAGCGAAAATTCCCGATCCACAGCCCGCGAATCGAAAAGGTCGAAGTCAAACGCAGCGGTGTCGTCCGTCGCGCCAAGCTGTACTTCTTGCGCGATCGCGTCGGTAAGGCCGTGCGTCTGAAAGAACGTCGCCGCAACTAGATTCGATCCCGCCGATAAAAGCGCATTCATCGGTCCGGTTCTGACGCCGGACCACGAGGGCTGCGAAGCTTGCATCGCCGGAATCTCCGACGAATCGCTGCTCGGCAAATGGCTGTTCAGCGAATCAATTCACGCGGATTTTTCCATCCGAATCAACCCTGTGTCGATCAATCGCAACATCGTCGCGGATGTCTTGGGCCGAATTCGCGATGACTTGGTCGAACGCTATCGAACGATTCGGTTTGGTGGAATCGATGATGATGGCCCGATCGGCCGGCGCGGCGAACAGGCCGCCGCCCGTCTTTTGCGTCAGAAACGGCTGCAAATTGTCGCCGAAAGTGAATCGGATCGTGGCGGCGAAATCGACCTGATCGCCGTCGATCGTCGGGCACGGACGATCGTTTTCGTCGAAGTCAAAACGCTGGCAACGACAAAACCGGGGCATCCGGCCGATCGTGTTGATGATCAAAAACAGGCACGGATCACCCGTGCCGCCCTGCGTTATCTGAAACGCAAACGTCTGGTCGGGACGCCTTGCCGATTTGACGTGGTGGCCGTTTGGTGGCCGCGCGACAGCGCACGGCCCCAGCGGCTGGAACACTATCCGGCCGCATTCGAAGCCGCTGGCCAGTGGCAGCTTTACTAGGCAAGCCGGATGCCGCGATGATCTTTTGCGATCCGGCAAAGTCGGTGGCTTATCGGCCGCGTTTGGCGGTCGCCAAGGCACGGCGGAATCGTGAGACGGGAGTGCCCACGCCAATCGTCCGCCCGCCGTCTTCGCCGCCCCCGGCGTTGACCGCGATCACCCGGTGCTGTTGATCGACAACGGGAGCACCACTGGTGGCCGTCAGGTTCAGCCGTCGGTCGAAACGGTACATCAGCCAACCGTCTTCTTCGCCCAACACCACGCCTCGGTGCGCTAGTGAATCGCTGCCGATCACTTCGGATACCAGCCAAACCACGTCACCTGTTGCGGGCCCTGCCGGCGCGATGGTCAGCGGATCCAAACGGTCATGGTTTGCGTCCAGCGGACTGGGGAAAAAGGCGATGACGTCGCCATGCAGTGACGTTTGCGGAAGATTCTTGGCCTGTGGAAGGTCCAAGACGCGTCCGTCCAAGCTTTCGATCCAGTCGCCGTTGACGCAATCTTCCAAACCCACAGTCATCCAAACAATTGGAACCTCCCGCCCGGCGATATCACGCGGGAACCCACCAGCGGTTCCCAGTAAATGCAATGCACTAATGACGATCGGATCGCGATCGGTATCCGATAGTCGCGCGATGAACGCCGTGCCGGCGGATGATTGGTCGTTGGACGTGTAGAACGTCGGACGATAAAGCGTCCCCGGGGTGATTTGTGGCGGCCCACGGAACCTAGGACGTGGTGTGGATGCCAACATGCCCGGTCGATCGGACCGAATCATCGGGCCGGAAATCGCGGCATCCGAATTGTCCACGTTGTCGTCGAAGCTGGAATCGATGCCACGGTCTGCCAAGCTTTCGGTCATCGACTGATAGGCATACCATCCAGCGCCGCCGATCATCGCCAGCATGACCAGCCCACCGGCAATGACCGCGACCAGCAGGCCCGCGTTGCCGCTGCGGTGCGATGTCGATCGAGCGCGACTTGGCACAACCGGGCGTGCGGCGGAAGACACGGCGGGGTTTGGCGGAAAGTTTATCTCCGGTGCAACTAATGGATCGACTGACGTCCCGGCAGCCGAAACCACGTTTGCGACGTAGGGTGCCGGTTGATCGGAAACAGCCGCCGGTTGGGCGGGTACATAGGCCACCGCCGGGATCACGTCGTCGTCGGCGGCGTCGTCATCGCTGACTGCGATCACTGGAATCGCACGATTCCTGTCTTGCGATGTCCGCTTGTCGGATACGGGCAAGGCGGCGACAACGTCTTCGCCGGCCGATCCGTCCGGATGTTGGCCGGTGGCAGAATTGCCCTCGACGCCGCCTTGGGGTTGCTCGGACAGCCAAGTTTCGAACTGATCCGCGGTCATCCAAGACCCACGTCGGCCGACGCGAAAAAGGACGCCGTCAACGACTTTCCATTTGGGCAGCATCCTTGCGGCACGCTGCAGGATGAAGGGTCCTTGGACGACATCGCCTTGGCGTACATAGACGCCGGTTTCGGCCAAACGTCGAAACAGAGCCATCACTTGCCGGGCCGAATGCCACACGCTGGTGCCCTGGCGGACTTGGTACAAGTCCATCTGGTCATCAGGCAGTTTCATCAGCCATCGTCGAAGTTCCGGTTCGGTCATCGGATCGCTTTCGCCTCGGGCGTCGCGATAGACCCAGTCCTTTTTCGGTTCAGCTTCGTTCATCGGCAATGGGTCAGACCGGCAACTTCCACGGTTTGCGATATTCGTAGTGCAGCATCGCGTTGGCATCATCGTCACCGACGAAGCGTTCCGCATCGGCGTCCCACTGCAACCGCCGTCCGAGTTTCAAAGAAATATTGGCCAAATGACAGAAGGTCGTGCTGCGGTGACCGATTTCGACGTCGGCATTGGGTTGCCGTCGGCTGCGCATGCAGTCCAGGAAATTCCGGGCGTGATTGGATGTCAGGTGATGGTTGTTGGAATCTTCGGTGCCTTTTTCAGGTTTGGCCATCGGGTGTTCTGTGGCGAATTGGCCACGGCGTTCGGGAATGATTTCGTAAGCACGTTCGCTGACGTAAGCGGTCCCCAACGTTCCCCGCAATTCGATCTCGCCGGTCGGCATCATCGGATTGCCGCTGGTTTCGTACTGGCCGAACACGGCCAATCGGCCCGATGGAAATTGGAAAGTGACCTCCATCGTATCGGGAATCGTACGGTCGTCGTCGATCGCAAACTGGCCGCCCATCGCGCAAACGCTCGATGGAGCCTCTTCACCGATGCACCAGCGAATGGCGTCCAGGTAATGCACGCCCCAGTTGCCCATTTGTGAACTGTAGTCTTGCCACCAACGGAATTTGTAAGGCGCGATGTTGTCTTGATAGGGCCGTTCGGCTCGCGGGCCCAACCACATGTCCCAGTCCAGGTGTTCCGGCGGCGTCATCGCGGGACGACGTCCAATGCCATCGGGCGCCATGTTGCTCAAACGGAACGCCCGCGACATGCACACTTTGCCCAGCAAGCCGTTTTGAATTCGTTGTGACAGTTCTTGGTACAGCCCGCTGCTACGACGATGCGTACCCACCTGAACGATTCGGTCGTACTTTCGTGCCGCGTCGACCATGGCACGGCCTTCGTGAATGGTGACCGCCAGGGGTTTTTCCACATACACGTCTTTGCCGGCGGCGCATCCGCTGATGCACTGGATCGCGTGCCAGTGATCGGGCGTTGCAATCACAATCGCATCGATCGAATCGTCATCGATGACTTTGCGAAAATCGGCGGTGGTTTTGGGGGATCCACCCGTTTGCTTGGCGGCTTTTTCTAATGTCTTTGAATCGACGTCGCACACGTAGTCGGGGGAACAGTCCTGATGTTCGGCAAAGGCTTTCATCAACTGGCCACCGCGATTGGCGACGCCAATGAACCCGAGCGAGATTCGGTCGTTGGAACCCGCTGCGCGAGCCGATGAAGCCGCCGTGGCGGCGGAAAGTACGAACGTCGTCGATGCGGACTTTTGGAATTGGCGGCGGGAAAGTGGGGCGGGGCGGTGGGACATGTCGATCGGGTCCTGATGCTTGGGGTGGGACAAAGCACCTTGTTGTCACGATACGGTGCTCAAGGGGTGAATTGTAGTCGACCGGTGATCCGTTGACTGCGTTTCCCGCGTCGGGATCGGCTAGTCTGGGCGTCCATGTCGTCCAAGCCTTTTCGTCGCATTCTGATCGGAATGATCGTCTTTCTGGCGATCTGTATCAGCGCCGTTGCCGGTTACGTTGGCTACGGATGGGACGTCAGCGACGCGTTGTACATGGTCGTGATCACCATTTTTGGTGTCGGCTATGGCGAAGTGAAACCCATCGAAACGCCCGAACTGCGGCTGCTGACCATTGCCGTGATCGTGTTCGGTTACGGCGCCGCTGTGTATACCGTCGGCGGGTTCATTCAATTGCTGATCGACGGCGAATTGCAAGAGATTTTGCGGAGTCGAAAAATGAGCCAGGGGATCGCCGGGTTGAAGGGTCACACGATCGTCTGTGGATTCGGTCGCATGGGATCCATCGTTGCCGAGGAACTGTTACGCAGCGAGCATCCGTTCTTGGTCATTGATCAAGATGAATCGCGCGTGGATGAAGCTCATCAGGCGGGCATGTTGGCAATGGTGGGCAATGCATCCGATGAAGACACATTGAATGAAGCGGGCATTGATCGTGCCAAGACATTGGCAACGTTATTGCCCGATGATGCGGCCAACGCGTTCATTTGCGTGACGGCCCGCGACCTGAATCGCAGTGTGGAGATCATTTCGCGTGGCGAGTCACGGAGCGCTGAAAAGAAGCTTCGACGCTGTGGCGCCGATCACGTCATCATGGCGGCATCGGTGGGCGCCAAGCGAGCGTTTCAATTGATCACGCGGCCGACGGCTGCCAGTCTGTTGCAGACCGACGGAGCGTCCGGCGATATCAACGGGGAACTCTCTGCGGTGGGCTTGCAGATGGAAGAACTGAAGATCACGGCGGGGTCACCGATGATCGGCCACACGTTGTCGGAGATCGAAATCCGTGGGAACCGTGGATTCTTGATCGTCGCGCTACGCAAATCCGACGGAAACGTCGAAATGAATCCGTCGGGGCAGTGCTCGTTGTCCGATGGTGACGTCGTCATTGTGGTCGGACACCGCGATGACATCGCGGCGCTCTGTCGGGTACATACCCTGAAACGCCAAGCGATGACTTATCGCGGTGCCAAGCACTAACCGGGAATCCGTTGGCGATCCCCGGTCACTGAATCAATCGTCGTCGTGACGCTGAAAGGCGGCCATTTCCGCTTGTTGAATGTCGCCGGGGGCCGGTTCATCGTGACTGTAGGTCATCGAAAAACTGCCCGCCCCTGAAGTGATGCTGCGTAGTTGTGGGGCATAGGATTGCAATTCGCCAAGCGGTGCGACGGCTTTGACCACGCAAGTCATTCCCTTCATTTCTGTGTCATTGACGCGGCCACGACGTGTCGCGATGTCACCAGACACATCGCCCATGAAATCGCTGGGCGTGGTGATGGCGACTTCGACAAAGGGTTCCAGCAAAATCGGCTTCGCTTTCTTCACCGCCTCCAAAAAAGCCTTCTTCCCGGCGGTGATGAAAGCGATTTCTTTGCTGTCCACGTCGTGGTGTTTGCCGTCGTAGACTTCCACCCGCACGCCCGACATTGGATAGCCGGCAACGGCGCCGTCGGCCAAGACTTGCCGGATTCCTTTTTCGATCGCCGGCATGAATTGACGTGGTATCGATCCACCAACGGTTGCATTGACAAATTCGAACCCGCTTTCATGATCGTCCGGCAACGGAGCAACCCGCAGATAGACTTCGCCGAACTGGCCGGCACCGCCGGTTTGTTTCTTGTGACGGTGATGACCCTCAGCCGGCATCGTGATGGTTTCACGATACGCGATCTTGGGTTGCGACGTTTCCAGTTCGATGTCGTACAACGCTTTTAGTTTTTCCAGCACGACGCGTAAATGCAGTTCCCCCAATCCACGCATCACCGTTTGCTTGGTGGCGCCGATGCGTTCCAGAGTGAAACAAGGGTCTTCGGCTTGCAACTTGGCGATCGCGGATGAAAACTTTGTTTCGTCGGCATGATTCTTCAGCTCGATGGCCAGTCCGAACATCGGTTTGGGCAACGGCAATGACACCAAGTGCGGCGGGTTGTCGGGGGTCGCCCCGTCGTGCAGCACACCGTCAAAATGGATTTCGTCCAGCTTGGAAACGGCTCCGATTTCGCCGGGGCCGATGGCTTCGGTTTCGACGTGCTCCTTTCCTTGCAGACGCATCACGTGGCCGACACGCAGCGGTTTCTTGGAATCGTCCATGTACAGTTCGCTGCGGTTGCGAACGACACCCTGGTGCACGCGGAACACACCTAGCTTTCCAATGTGCTTGTCGGTGGAAACACGGAACACGTGTGCGATTGTGGGTTTGGTGGCGTCAAATTCGGTTTGCAGTGGTTCGTCACCTTTGACGAACGGACGCGGGTTTCCTTCCAACGGGCTGGGCAACAGCGACGCGGTGACGTGCAGCAGTTTGTCCACGCCGGCGCCGGATTTGGCAGACACATAGACGATGGGTACCAGGTGGGCTTCGCGGAGCGCTTTTTCGAAGGCTTCATGCACACGGCCGGGATCCAATTGGTTGGGGCCCGATTCCAAATAGTTTTCCGTCAATTCATCGTCGACTTCGATCACCTGTTCGACGATTCGCGTGTGGGCGTCTTCGGCGCTGCTGAATAACGTGGGGTCATGTGAATCGGTTTCGAAAACATCGATCACGCCTTGACGATCGGGCGTGGGCATATTGATGGGCAGACAGATGTCGCCGAATTCTTCACGAATCTGGTTGGTCAATTCTTCCAGGTCGGCTTCGGCCAGATCAATCTTGTTGATCAGGATCATGCGTGGCAGATTGCGTTCAGTCGCGACCTGCATCAAACGCCGGGTTTCGCTTTCAATTCCGCGAACCGCGTCGATGACGACGACGACCGTCTCCACCGCGGGAAAGCAGGCAATGGCATGCCCGACGAAGTCCGCCATGCCGGGGGTGTCGATAACGTTGACGTGGTGACCTTCGTGGTCGAAGTGGATGACGGCGGGTTGCAGCGAATGGTGGTGCTGTTGTTCTTCGTCGGTAAAGTCGCAAACCGTGTTGCCGTGTTCAACGTCGCCCATCCGTTTGATCTCACCGGCGGCAAACAACAACCGCTCCGCGATCGTCGTCTTGCCGCCGCCGGTATGGCCGCACAGGCAAAGGTTTCGAATAGTATCTGGGTCAGGGATGGAAAGATCTTCAGCAACCATCGACTCACGGCTCCATGGGCTCCGGGGACTCGAACAAGCGAACGCCTCATCATATCGCTTCGCTCGCAGCCCTGGTGCAGCTGACAGGGGATTCACCACGTCCTGCGAACGTTTGTCGCAGGCCGCTGGTCCGATCATGTTGGCTGACGGAAGACGACGCGACGAATGCGGCGTTCAGTAGATCTCGGGAAGCCACGGCGCGGGGCCGGCAAAGGCCGCGTCGATCAGATCAATTGCCTGATCGTCGGCCCCATCGGCCTGGCCCAAGCGGATCAGCTGCCGCAATGTGGTGTGGCCGCTGTACAGCGTTGCTAAGCCGCGAATGTCTAGCCCGATCACCTTCTGGGACGGCTCCGGTGCATTGGATTGTCGGGCATGGCATTGTCCACCCGAAAACTCCAGTTCCCAGTGACCGTTGTTGGCCGGGAACAGCGAATCGGTGACTCGGATGGTGCATCGACCACCGACGTGTGTGGGGTAACCACGGGCCTGGATCGCTTGTGGGACATCCAGGATACGTAGCATCCAACGCAAGACTTCATGGATCTCGAACCACAATTCATCGGTCATGAACAGCAAGGGATCGTCGGGGCCG
Source organism: Crateriforma spongiae (assembly GCF_012290005.1). Taxonomy (NCBI): domain Bacteria; kingdom Pseudomonadati; phylum Planctomycetota; class Planctomycetia; order Pirellulales; family Pirellulaceae; genus Crateriforma; species Crateriforma spongiae. The sequence goes on along the minus strand of NZ_JAAXMS010000002.1, from coordinate 432,615 downwards.
CCGCTCCATCGGAAACGTCCAAAGATCGACCGATGATCATGCAGCAACGCCATCAAACGTCGGACCGCGGCACCCGTGTTGGCGGCATAATCGCTGGCGATCAAGTCCGCCGGTAAGCCATCGTCGCGTCCGGCTTGTTTCAGAATGACGTATCCGTCGGGGCGATGAGTGTCGCCGAACAGGTACGTGAGGCATCGGCGACCGTCGTAGGGATGAATCAATCGATCCCATAAGCCTTCGGTCCGCAGAACGTTACCATTCGTCGCGTGGGCACGAGCGCGATGGGCATAATCCAACGCGTCCAGTGGGGCTGATTCGAATCGAGTGCAAGCCAATGTACGGTCCGGACGTGGTAACGACCGCAGCGGCAGGCTGTAATCGTAACGCGTGCCGGCCTGTTCGAATCCCACCGTGCGATAAAGGTGCTGCGTCGACGCGTACAGGGATGCGATCGGTATGCCTTCGTCACGCAATTCCTTCAGGGTGTCGATCAGCAGCGTCGCACACACGCCGCCGCCGCGGTAAGCAGGGTCAATCGCAACCCCCGAGATGCCTGCGGCGGGAATCGGTTGTCCGCCATAGACATGCTGCATCCGATAAAACGCCAAGCCCCCGACCAGGGTTTGGCCGGCATGAATGACACGGACATTCTCGCGGCCGATTCGGCGAAGGTACGTCTGCCATTGATCCAGCGAATTGCCAAGCAGCGATTCTTGAGCAATGTCAACGTATTCCGATTCGGTCTTCGCAGCATCGCATTGGTCAAGTGTCCGTACGGTCAAGTCACTGGCAGTCATGGGCGCGTTCGCAGCAATCGTGGGGCGGTCGAGTAGGGAAGTTCAAACCCGCTCAGGTCGAATCTTAGGCTGACCTGCAAGCTTTGGGGGGGCAGCAGGCTGTGGTCTGGGGACTGGGTGGTGCACAACCGGCGACGGGGTGCCGGCACAGACAGGTCAGCCCAGCATTCGGTTCACTGGTGCCTTCGATTGCGAACAGGATGCGTTTCCGGCCACGGATCGCTTCTGGTAGGATGTGGCCACGATGGCGGCAATTGGCCAGGCGGTAATTCGGCCAAGCAATCACTTGGCGACGCATGACAACAAGGGAATCGATGGAAAGTATCCCCCAGCCGACCGATGGTGCCGTATCGGGATCGGGGCGTTCCGAAATTTATCGTGAATTGACCGCTCGGGCGGTCGTGCTTGGCGTGATCCAAGGCGTGATACTGAACGTCGCGTTTGTGTACGCCGCGCTGAAACTTGGGTTTTCAATCGGCGGGTCGACCGTTGCGTCGATCATGGGTTACGCGCTGTTGCGTGGCGTTTTTCGCAACGGCACGATGGTTGAAAACAACATCAACCAAACCATTGCTTCGGGAATCAACACGGCGGGCACCGGTGTCGTGTTCACGGTCCCCGCATTGTTCATGTTGGACGCCGCTTGGCGTGCCGACGGCGGTGCCGGATTGGAGTTCCAGGTTTTGCCACTGGTCATCGCCGGTGTGGCCGGCGCCGTTCTGGGCGTCGTCGCCATTATTCCGTTGCGGAAACAGATGGTCGAACTGGACCGGTTGCGGTTTCCATCCGGTGTGGCCACGGCGACGATCATCCGGGCCGGTTCAACCGGAATGGAAAAAGCCAAGCTGTTGGCGGCGGGTTTTGCGATCAGCGCGCTTTGGAAACTGGTCATGGTTTCGGGCTGGTTGGAAACGCCCGGATTGATCGAGAAGTATGGCGCGGGCATTGCCGAGGAAGAATTGTTGTTCGGCTTTGGCGTCATTCCGGCCTATTGGGCACCGGCGGTTTACCTTTCGCTGATGAATATGGCGGCGGGGATGCTGGCCGGTCGCAGCGGGCTTCCATTCTTGTTGGGCGGCTTGATTTCTTGGTGGCTGATTTCGCCCACCGCGGTAGCGTCGGGATGGATGCCCGCGGATCTGGCCGTGGACGAAACCGCCGGGTTCATCTATTCCAAAATGCTGCGTCCGCTGGGCATTGGCGTGTTGATCGGTGGCGCACTGATGGGCGTGGTGACCAGTTTTCCCGCCATCAAAGGTGCGATCGGATCGTTGGCGTCGGCGACCAAAACGGCGGGCAGTGGCAAAGTCGTCGGCAGCGATGAAATGAAATTGCCCGTACTGATCGGCGGCAGCGTGCTGGCAATGGTCCTATTCTTTGTTGCTTCGATGATGACGCCGGGGGTGACGGTTGCCGGTGCGTCGCTTTCCGCAATCGTCGGGACGCTTTGGCTGGGGCTTGCCGCATTGATTGTGGCCCAGGCGACCGGGCTGACGGACATTTCCCCGATGTCGGGCATGGCACTGATCAGCGTCACCCTGATGATGTTTCTGTTGAACAAGAACATCGCCGCATCCATGGTGGTCGGCGTGGCCGTGTGCGTGGCAATCGGCCAAGGGGCGGACATGATGCAAGACTTGAAGACCGGTTTTCTGATCGGTGCACGACCGGTCAAGCAACAGTTGGTTCAATTCGCAACAACGTGGGCCGGTCCCATCATTTCACTGGCCGTGATTTACATCCTGTGGCACGGCGGACCCAACGGCCAAAACGGTTTCGGCGAAGGCACCGCGTTGCCGGCGCCCCAGGGCGGCGCGCTGATGGGGATCATTGATGCCGTCAACACGGGCAACGTTCCGATTGATAAATACGTGATGGGTGGCTTGGCGGGGGCGACGCTGGGTGCCGCGCCGATGAGCGGGCTTGGGGTTTTGGTCGGTTTGGCGATGTATCTGCCGTTTTCGATCACGCTGGGTTACGGAATGGGATGTTTGTTGCAGATGGCGATCCAGCGGGCCAAAGGTGTTGCATTCTGTGAACACAAACTGGTCCCTTTCGCGGCCGGTTTGATCGTCGGCGAAGCCCTGATGGGAATCGCACACGCTGGGTTTTCAATCCTTCGCGCAGCCTAGTTGATCAGGAGAGATTTCATGCGTCAGATCGGCTTGGCTCTGTTTGTGATCGGATTGTTGGTCGCGGTGATGTGTGGTGCAAAGTTGCCCGCCGATCCCGACACCGCTTTTCCCGATACATGGCCTGTCTTTGTGGTTGCCTGGCTGGTGGCTGTGGCCGGTTTGGTGATGTGGCGACGTGATCTGGCCGCATCACACCAGCATCATGATGACACGACCAGTCATGGCCAGCCCGGCGTTCAGGCCTTTGACGCTTTGCGATTGATGGACGCAATGACCAGCGAAATCGCGGTGGCGTCGGCAGGCACGGATGCCAAAGATCCGGCGTTTCTGGACCGCTTGGATCGTCTGATGCAAGAACACATCGAACCTTTTGTCGACCAACGTCAGCGGCTGATTCGCCAATTGGGACTACAAAAGGCGTCGGAAGTCTTGGTGGCGGTGGCGGTGGGCGAACGGCTGGTCAATCGCAGTTGGTCCGCGGCGGCCGATGGTTACCCCGACGAAGCGAATGCATCCTTGGCGGAAGCCGCATCGGCAATGGATGAGGCCCAAAGCGCGCTGAGTCGCGCGATGCAATCGATCTAGCCAGCCCGCGAAAAATTGACGCGGCCGAGGCATGATGCTTTGCGATATCGGATCAAGCATGTGGGCGGTATGTTCGACAGGCCGACATGTCCCCAATTCGCGACCGCAAACCGTACCGATGAATTGCTTTTCAGGTTCGCCACCATCTGGCCTTTTGGATTCGGAATTGCTGCAGTATTTGCGCGGCAATGACGAACATTCCGAACACCACATCACGTTGCTGCAGCGGGCGGAAACCTGCTTGAAGGATCCGACGGCGGAAGCCGCCGATCGTATGGACGTGGCCGGGCGGATCGAACGATGGCGGTACCAGACGCTCAACGAGTGGCGTGACGAACCGGTGCCGGGCCAAGAACGATTGATCGATTCATTGGATCGTTGGACTTGTTGGCTACACCGAATCGATCGCGAAATGCCTCGTTCGCTTCGTCATCATTTGACCTCAGTGTCATCCGATGACGACACCTGGCGGGCCGCGATCGATGGCCGGATGGCGATGCCCGAGCTTTGCGAAGCCGCCGAAGAAAAGACACGCCAGTTGTTTTCTGTCTCGTTACCCGATCAGCCCAATGCGACCAAGCGTCGGATGTTGCTGTATGCGCCGTTGTACGTGTCCAGTCACTGCGTGAACCATTGTGTGTACTGTGGATTCAAGTACGACATGGATATCCAACGAACGCATCTGGACATCGACGATGTGATGGTCCAGGCGGATATTCTTTTGGAAAATGGTTTTCAGCATCAGTTGTTGGTTGCCGGTGACTTTCCCCGTTTGACGACGACGTCGTATTTCTGTGATCTGGTTCAAGGCATGCGTGATCGTGGACTGGAGATCAGTATCGAAATTGCGTCGCAGTCATCGGATTCCTACCGCGCCATGGCTGATGCGGGGGCGACGGGATTGACGCTGTACCAAGAAACCTATGATCCGGAGGTGTATCGATCGGTGCATCCTCGTGGCCCCAAGCAGTCGTACGATTGGCGACTGGAAGCGCCCGAGCGGGCTGCCGAGATGGGGTTTTCACGAATCGGGATCGGAGTGTTGTTGGGCCTGGCTGATCCGGTTTCCGATGTGCAGATGATGATCCGTCATGCAACGTATCTGAAACACCAGTTTCCACACCTGCGACTGGCGCTCAGTCTGCCGCGTTTGCACGAGACGCCTGATGGTTACCAGGTCAAACATCCGGTCGATGACGAACAATTGATCCGATTCTATGCGGCGTGTCGTTTGGCAATTCCAGACGTCGAGCTGGTACTTTCGACGCGGGAACCGGCTGCTTTGCGGGATCGTTTGGCAAAGATCTGTATTACACAGATGAGCGCCGGCAGCAGTACCACACCCGGCGGCTATCAATCGGACGGCTGTAAACAGGATGACGCTGATCCGGATGGTCAGTTTCCAGTGACCGACCAGCGATCCGTTCACCAAGTTCGTGATTGGTTGTGCAAAGAAAACTTTGACGTCCGCTGGCGATTCGCTTAATCTTCCGGCCGGAATCCTCCGTTGGCGGGGGACGTCAATGCTCACGCACGGGGAATCGGGTCGATGTCGGATACGCTTCATTCACCACAGCACTCGCCGATGACGTCGGCGTCAGCAGACAAACCCAAATCTCGAACCGGTTGTCTCTTGATGGGTCTGGGCGGCGGCTGTTTGGGCGTCGTTTTGTTATGCGGTGGCGTCATGGGATTTGGCGTTTTCAGTCTGTTCACCCTGATCAAATCCAGCGATCCCTATCAGCAATCGTTGGCTAGGGCACAGGCGAATGAAACCTTGATCGCAGAATTGGGCCAGCCGATCGAAGCGGGCTGGATGCTGCAGGGCAACATCAACCTGAACGACGACGACGGGGACGCCGACCTGACGTATCCCATTTCCGGTCCCAACGGATCGGCGACCGTCAAAGTCAAAGGATCCAAACAGGACGGCGTCTGGACTTATGAAATCATGCGAGCGACCGTCGACGGATCGGGAACCCAAGTCGACCTGGGTGATGCCACCACCGAATCGCAAGAAGAATCTGTCGTGGAAGAAGTTTCGCTTTGACTTCAAGCAATCGCGTCAAGCGATGACTTCATTCACCACATTGCCGTGGACGTCGGTCAGCCGAAAGTCGCGACCGGCGTAGTTGAAGGTCAGTTGTTTGTGGTCCAAACCCATCAAGTGCAGCACGGTCGCATGAAGATCGTGCAGGTGAACCCGGCCTTCGACCGCTTTGTAACCCAGTTCGTCGGTGCTTCCGTATTGAAAGCCGCCACGCACGCCACCGCCGGCCATCCACATCGTGTAGCCATTGGGGTTGTGATCCCGGCCATCCAAGTTTTCTTTTGCGGTGTCGGGCGTGCGTCCAAATTCGCCGCCCCATAGAACCAGCGTTCGATCCAGCAATCCCCGTTGCCGCAGGTCTTTGATCAGGCCCGCGATGGGCTGGTCGGTCGCCGCGGCACGCGCGTTGTGGCCACTGACCAGGTTGTTGTGCTGATCCCAGAATTCGTCGCATAGTTCGATGTGACGTACGCCGGCTTCGACCATACGTCGAGCCAGCAAGCATTGGCGGCCGAAATTGTCCGACGGCTTACCATCGCCGATGCCGTACAAGTCCAGCGTTGCTTGGGATTCGTCATCCAGGTTCATCACCGACGGCAATTCGGACTGCATTCGAAAACCCAGTTCATACGAATCGATCACCGCATCGACTTGTGATGTATCGGCCGGATTCATTTGTTCGGCCAAATCTCGGTTCATCGATTGCAGCAACTCGATTTGTTGGCTTTGCTGGCGGCGATTCAAAAGGGGATTGGAAAGATTGCCGACCGACGCGTTCTTAACGGGTGTCTTGATGTCGCCGATCGCGGTTCCCTGGAACACCGCAGGCAGAAAAGCGGTCCCGTAGTTTTTGGCACCGCCATTGATGACCGGCGGGCTGATGCTGACAAAGCCGGGCAGATTCTGATTCTCCGTCCCCAGCCCGTACAGCAACCAAGACCCTAGTGATGGACGGGTGAAGGTGAATGATCCGGTATGAAGCTGCAGCATCGCAGGGGTGTGATTCCCGATGTCGGTGTGCATGCCCGAAAGCACACACAATTCGTCAGCGACCTCTGCGGTATGCTTCAGCAGATCCGATACCCACAATCCGCTTTCGCCCCGCTGTTTCCACTTCCAATGACTGGGGGTCAGTTGACGTCGCGGCTTCTTTCCCTTGGCCGGTTTCGCATCATCGCCCGAGGCCGACGCATTGCGTTTGGCCTGTTTATCCAGTTCCGGCTTGCGTTCGAACGTCTCCATCGCCGATGGTCCGCCTCGCATGTGCAGGAAAATGAAGTGATCGGCTTTGGACGCGTGGTGGGGCGTTTTGGGAGCCAACGGTCCGGGGGTGGCATTGCCGTTTGTTCGACCAGCGGCCAAACCTCCGGTCAGATCGCCTGCCTGGCACAGCAGGTCGGACAACGCGATCGATCCGAAACCGCATGTGGCGGCCGATAACATTTGTCGTCGTGTCGGTTGCACAGAAACCTCGGCGGAGCAGGGGACTTCGTTGTGGCCAAAAATGGTTTTCGAGAATCGCGGACCTAATTCACCAATCGAAATTCGGCGCTGGCCAAAAGCGTTTGGCAATAGACCGTCCAAGCGTCGAGTCGGGCGTCGATTGGTTTTGATGAATCGTCGGATCTGGAAGTGTCGTCGGGAATGAATGTGGGCAGCTTGATGAACTGTATGGCACGCTGAATCTCATCGCCGCTGGGCGATCGAGCAAAACACAGGCGATAAGCTTGGGTGATCCGTGCCTGATCGTCGGCCAGCGAAGAATCGTTCAGCAGATTGGATGCGAATGATCGAGCCATGCGGATCACGTCAGGGCTGTTCATCAGATACAGCGATTGTGTCGGCGTGGTGTTGGCGCTGCGCATCCCCTGGATGTTCGATGGCTCTGGGAAGTCGAAGATCTTCAGGCTTTCGGGAACAAGCCCTCGGATGATCGGCAGGTAGATACTTCGGCGATTGAACGGTTCCTCTAAAACGCGAGTGTTCAAGTTTCGGCCCACTTCTCCTTCGCCAATTCGTGCGACCAGGGATTGATCCAAAGGCGATACATCGATCAGGCCGCTAACGCTAAGCATCGCATCGCGAAATGGTTCAGCTTCCAATTGCCGTCGAGACATTCGCCAGCGTAGGCGATTGTCGGGGTCAGCCTGGTAATCGGTCGGATCAAACTCCGACGACTGGCGATAGGTGCTGGTATGCACCAGTGTCCGCACCATCGATTTCAGCGACCAGTGATGCTGGTGCACCATCGTGTGGGCAAGGTGATCCAGCAACGCGGGATGACTGGGCGGTGAACCTGAAACACCAAAGTTGTCGACGGTTTCGACGATGCCCCGTCCCATCAGGTGCTGCCAAATTCGATTGACGATGACTCGAGAGGTCAAAGGATTCTCAGACGCAACGACCCATTGGGCCAATTCGCGTCGCCCGCTTTCCGCTTTACTGATCTGGGCATCGAACTTGTCCAAGTTGGCATTGCACTGATTCACGGCGGAAAGAAAAGATCGCGGGACCACATCGCCACGTTGGTTCTTTTCGCCTCGAATCAAAATCGCCGCGTCGTTGGCTTTGCCTTTCTCGCGGACACCGATAAAAAACCGTGGGGGTTCGGGGATCGATGCTTCGATTGATGCCAGTTCGTCTTGCCGCTGTTTCAAAATCTTGCGGGCTGCATTTAATTGCCGAACCGCTGTCGCCGTTTTGCGATCCACGGTGTCGGGCAGTGATTTCGGATCCACATTGCGGTATTCCTCGGGAACCGCCCGAATCCGATTCGGCAACTGTCGCTTGGATGCCGCAATCTGTCGTTGCAGTTGAGTCGCCTTTTTCTGCAACTGGTCCAAGTCCTTTCGTGTTTTGGCGTCCGGAAGCGGATCCAGCGACAGGTACACTTTTAGTTGATCAGCCAAACCTGTGGGGCGATTGGTCCCGCCGCCGTACAGCGTTTCGGTGCTCTGGAAGATTCCCGACAGCGCGTAATAGTCGGCGGTTGGAATCGGGTCAAACTTGTGGTCGTGGCAGCGTGCACACGAAACCGTCAAACCCAAAAACGCTTTGGAAACGACGTCGATCTGGTCATCGACGATGTCGTGGGTCAAATTGCCACCGTTTAGCGACTTGCTGCCGATCGCCAGCATGCCTGTCGCAATCCGTTGACGCTCGCGTTCCTGGGCATCGGTCGAATCCAACAAGTCACCAGCGATCTGTTCGATGACGAATTGGTCGTAGGGCAGGTCGCGGTTCAGTGCGTCGATTACATAGTCGCGGTAACGCCAAGCGTGGATCATCAACACGTCGCGACTGCTGCCGGCCGATTCGCCATAGCGAACGACATCCAGCCAGTGTCGTGCCCAACGACGTCCGAATTCTATCGAACCCATCATCGTATCGACGATCTTGGCATAGTGCGTCTCCGACGGGTCGGCCGTGAAAGAGGCAACCAAGTCAGGCGACGGCGGTAACCCCAGCAGGTCAAAGCTAAGCCGACGGATCAACACCTCGGGCGACGCATCGCGATTGGGAGACATAGCCCGTTCACCCAACGCGGCCAAGATGAATCGATCCACGTCGCTGCGGGACCACTGATCATCTTGGATGACGGGAATGTCGGGGGCAACGATGGGCTGGATCGACCAAAGTTCTGATGCCGCGGGTGATGCGGATTTGGCGTCTGGTTTTGCCGGCGCTTTGCCTGTCGACTTGCGTGGGTCCGGTGCACCGCGAGCGATCCACTTACGAAAGGATGCGATGGTTTCCGGCGGCAGTTGGCCGTCCGGTGGCATTTCCGCATCGCGATACTCCAAAGCACTTAGCAGTGTGCTGGCACCGGGCCGTCCTGGAATGATGGCCGGGCCACTGATTCCGCCGCTTCGCATCGCGTCGGCGGAATCCAGCCACAAATCGCCACCGACATCATCGGTGGCGTCGCTGTGGCATTCGTAGCAGTGCTTCACCAGGGTGGGACGGACTACTTTTTCAAAGATCTCCAACCCAATCGGATCTGGCATCTTCGAATTGGCCGGGGCATCGGCCGCACCAGAATCGTTTTGGTGGCTGATGACCAGGCAGGCCAAAACAACCACATGCCGAAGCACACAGCGATGCATGAGGCAATCCATTCAAGCACGCCAGGGTCCGGTCAATCCTCGATTGGCAGAATCGGGTGACCGCAACGGTCGCGCAACTGGGTGGGACGGGTGGGGGAGGGCAACTGGCTTGTGGCCCGTCGCGACCCAGGTGCGGCGGGCGTCAAGACAGCAACACGTCGGACCGTTGTGAACGAATCGACGCGCCGAACGATCCAGGCTAACCCACCAAGCGGTGTGGATGCAAACTTTTGGTGGCAAAATCCAACACCGCTTCGTTCCGTGTGTTCACCCGTGGGGTGATGGTCGGCTTCAATTGCCCACCGGCGATCCGATGTAGGGGGCGCCGCCGGATGATCGACCGGAATCACCCAGTTGGACCAACAAATTGCTGGTCGTCGGCAAAATGTCGACACTGGCTTGCGATTCCAACAGAGCATCGATTTCCATCACTTCCAACAGCGTGCTCAATATTTCTTGGTCTTCCTTCGCGATTTCATTCAGCTTGTTGCCGACAATATTCGGCCGGGCTGCAGAAGCTTCCGCAAGTTTCTGGGAAACCTTGAAGGCGGTTTCACTGCGAATCAGGCCGACGCGGTTTTCACCATCTTGTTTCATGGCGCTGGTGACTTGAACCAAGCGTTTGACCACTTTGTCAGTGATATTGTCGACCATTTGGGCATCGGTAAATTCGACCTTTCGGATGTAGACCGAACCCAATCGGTAGCCCCATTTTTCGCTAAGCGGCGAAACGGTTTGGCGTACGGTGCGTGAAAGGCTGTGTCGATCTTCCAGCATCTTTTCCATTTCCAAATTGCTCAGCGTGGAAATGGTCGAACTGGTCACGTTGGCTTGCAACGACCCATCCGGGTTGGCGTTGGTGAACAGGAACGCGACCGGATCCTTGACCTGCATCTCGTACCAAATGCCGACACCCATCGGTGTGCCTTCTTCGCTGTTGACCATCTGGCTGCGCAGATAGTGTTGTCGCAGCGCCGTGCTGACGACGTACTTCTTTCCGAAAAACGGAATCAACAATGCTTTGGGGCCGAAATAGGCAATGGGGAAATGCAATCCGGCGATGTCGATGGTTCCCACCACCTTTCCGAATAACGTGAAGACTTGTGCTTCGCACTCGTTCACACAGGTGTAGATGCCGAACGTTCGAGCCAGACCCAATAGGAATGGGACGAAGACCAGTCCGACGACGAAAGCAAACATGTATGTCATGGCTGATAGGTCCTCGTTATGAACGTTGGTTGGCGGATTGAACGATGCGTCCGGCGCGTTTGTAAAGCGGGATCTTGGCGTTGCGGACATACGCCGATAAGCAATCCGATCCACCTTCGGTTTTGATGGTCGACAGGGTGCTGGCCAATTCCTGAAGCGGTGCGACTTCGGCCTGGGCGTTGTTGGTCGCAATTTCGACCGCCCGTGCGCTCATTGTGATCTGCTGTTCTGAATCGGCTCGGGCCGTACTGATGTCTGCGGCCACTTGGTTACGCGTGCTGTTGATGGCCGACAGGGCCCGGTCGACTTGTGCGGGCGGGTCAATTTCGGTGATCAGCGCGGCGTCCAGTTCGATGCCGTAACGCCCCGTGGTCGATTGACACTGCTGTTCCATGTACTGGTTCAGCAAAGGCAGGTTCTTACGCAAATCGTTGATCGAGACGCCTTCGGATAGGTCGACTGAACTGGTGGCGGATGCTTCGCCGTCGGATGGTGCCAATTCGTCATCTGCAAGCAACGTTTGGCCTTTCGGGTCGGTAAAGTTCGCGATCCGTTCTCGCAACACGGAAACGAAATATCCCATCACGTGTTCCAGCGGGCTGGCCACACCGAACAAGTAGGCGTACAGATTCTGTTCGCTGATTCGATATCGAATTTGCCCGTTCACGCCGGTCGTCAAATTGTCCTTGGTGACCGCTTCGATCGTGTCTTGGGCTTTGGTCGGGTCCCAAGACAGGTCGACCGCTTGGGTGGCAACGCTGACCTTGTGAACTCTTTGCCAAGGAAATTTGAAATACGGACCTCCGGGACCAATCACTTGCACCTGAGGATACCGATAACGTTCTTGCTCCTCGGTGCTCATCGAAGATTCATCAGTCATCCCCGGTGCCTGGCTGCCGGGCATCACCGTTGCAGCACCAAAGCTTGTGATGACGGCGCGTTGGTCCGGCGATACCGTATACAGACAGCCGGTCAGAATACGAATGGCGGCGTAGACGAATACACCAAACCCAAAGACGAACAAATGGATCATGGTTGATCTCGCTGCGGTTTATGCATCGATTTGGAAGGTTCACCAAGTTAGATCGCGACGCCGATCCGTTGGGTGACTTGAAAAGCAGCATACCGGCGCCGTTGTTGGCGTGCATGACGTCGTCGCTGTATCCCAGAGTGATTTGTCGTCATGACTGGACGGCGTTTTGACAGACTGGGCAACCGTCGAAGTGCCCATCTGCCGATCGGCGAGCGGTCGACAAAATTTTCGACCCAAGCGGACACATTGCGTGAATACGACCGTTGTGCGATCAAACTTAGCCCACGGTTTGGTGTTTGGGTCGTCCCACGCCAAATTGTTTGTGAAATCGATCTCCGAAGACTTTAGGTAAGACCGCATCATGGGACTTCCATCGTTCGACACAATGCTGCAGCGAATGGACCACCAGCGTCCCGAACACCGTGTCGTCGCGGTCGGTGCTGACGATGCGACCGTGCTGCAGGCTCTTCACGACGCGAAACGACGTCGATGGGTACGTCCTGTCGTCGTCGGTGATCAGCCCGAAATGCAGCGACTTTCTAAATCGTTGGACATCGATCTGGCCGACTGGGATGTGATTCACTCGGATGATCCGTCGGTCGACGCGGTTCGGGCAATCGTCGACGGTCGCGGCGACTTTTTGATGAAGGGCCGTGTTTCGACACCGGCATTGCTGAAAGCGGTTTTGGATCGTCGCGCGGGACTGAGGACGGGCGAAACCATATGCCAAATTGTTTTGATGGAGATTCCTCGTGACGACCGACGATTTCTGTTGACCGATACTGGAATCACTATCCAGCCTGATCCACAACAGGCCGACAGTATCTTAGGACAAGTCGTTCGCGTTGCCCGCGGCCTGGGGGCCCAGCAGCCGGTTGTTGCCGTCATGGCGGCGTCGGAAAAGATCAACGACGCAATGCCCGAAACAGCGCTGGCGACCACACTGGCGGATCGTCTCAGCGACACCGCTGCCGCCAATATCGTCGGACCATGTTCCTTTGATTTGGCCTATTCGCGGGAATCCGCCCAGCGAAAGAGTGTTGATGACGGGGCAATGGGGGCCGCCGACGTCATGCTGTTTCCCAACCTGTTATCAGCGAACTTGACGGTGAAGGCCATCATGTACACCAGCGATTGCCGGTTCGGTGGCATGCTTTCCGGCGTGGCTTGTCCGGTCGTGTTCATGTCACGTTCGGATGATGTGTCGACACGTATCCGGTCCCTGGCACTCGCATCGTATGCACATCGCCGTGGCGACAGATAATCGCTGCTGTTCGGCGATCAGCTTTCCGACGGTTGATCCCACCGGGGCGGACGCTTTTCAAGGAACGCCCGGATGCCTTCGTCGGCTTCCGGATCACATGCGTTGCGTGTCATGACGTCGACCGCGTCGGCATACGCATCGGGTTCGCATAAATGCAGTTGTCGGTAGAAGGCCGCTTTGCCGATCGTCGCCGCGTGTCCGCTAGATTCGACAATGTTTTGGGCAAGACCGATCGTGGTTTCCGGCAAAACGTCGTCATCGCAAACCGCGTTGACGAATCCGACATCGTAGGCACGTTGCGCGGTGATGGGGCGCCCGGTCAACAACATTTCCATCGCCAGTTTCGGCGGCAACCCGCGAACCAACGGGACCATCGGTGTGGTGCAGAACAGACCGATCTTGACACCGGGCGTTGCGAACGCGGCCGATCGGCCCGCCACAATCAGGTCGCATGATGCGGCAAGCTGGCAGCCTGCAGCGGTGGCAAGTCCTTGCACCTGAGCGATGGCAGGTTGTGGGATCTGACGAATCCGCTGCATCGTCATCGTGCACTGGCGAAAAAGCTTCTCGTAGTCTTCGGCCGATCGATTCACCATTTCTTTCAAGTCGTGCCCGGATGAAAACACCTTTCCGCTTGCCGCAATGATGACGACACGCACCGACGTATCGCCACCCAACTCCGACAAGGCTCGTTCCAGGTCGGCTAAGACCTGAAGTGACAAAGCGTTGCGTTTGTGCGCCCGATCCAGAGTGACGTGAGCGATCGAGTCGGTGATCCGGACGCGGACTTCGGGCGAAATGGATGGGTTCATCGAACGGCGATACGTTAGTCGTGTCTCGGGCGAAAAGGCAGAAATCCGACAAGATTTGACCGAAAGATACGTTCGGTGTTGCCCATCGCCCAGACGCCGGATTCTCGATCGGCGGATTCACCGTGTGAGCCGTGTCGATCCATTCATCTAGGGGCGTGCCCGCGGGTCAGTGGTGGGAACGCCGAAGTTGATCCCTGGGATGAAGTGACGGTGTGGTGACGGTACGCCGTAATTGATTCCGGGCACGATGCTGCGATAGGGCGACCGCAAGCCGCTGGCCGGCAACAAGGCTCGGTCGATTCGGTGTCGGAGTTCCGCTTCGCTACGACGCCGGTGGTCGGTGACGATCACGGGGCCTCGTTTGGCTTGGTTGTCCAACCCGGCACGCTTGCCGATGGTTCGATAGTCGGTGATGGAAACCCATCCCCTAGAGACTTTGGCGTCAGCGGAATCCTTGGACTGTCCGAACGAAGCCGATTTAGCTTTTCGCCACTTCCGGTACAGTTCGTCGACCCGTCGGCTGTAATCATCACCGTTCGACACGGACCGTGGAAGGCAGGCCCCGAACGAAAAGACGGACCACACAGCAACAGCGATGCACACTCGTGATCGCGGGCCGATCGTGGGCACCGGGGAAATTCGTGTCGGTTTGCCTGGCCACATCAATTTCTTCCGTGGGGCTTTGTGCGAAACATCGATGGTTGGTCAGGGCGTTGGGCCGAGACCGGGTGGCACCGAAAAGCGGTCAACCAGTGAAATCCTTCGTCTTGACCCGTTGATCGGGCAAGCCGGTATCGCCAAACTTGCTACTGGACATTTGTGACGAACTTGAGGGTTTGGGGCGACGATGCTGGCCGCCGCCGGTGCACACAACCTGTTGATGATCGGTCCGCCTGGGTCGGGCGAGCCGCGGGACATTCTGAAAAGTTGTTCCGACGATTCGATCACGCTTGAAAGCAGCTTCCCGAGGGGGGCCATCGCTTCGGTCTTCGACACCGCCAGCACTCAGTCGCATTTCTTTGAACCGGCGGTGGGTCCAACCGATGCATCGTTGCGAATCAACCAAGTCGCATCGGAGTCTCGATTTCAGTAGGAGAGCGCATCGGATTCTGCTCATTGTTCACTGGCAGCAACGATTGAGCCCCTTCCGTTAACCCGACTCCTGTTTGGGCTTCCATACCCACCCTACCTCTGGGTGGAATCGGATCTCGCAACTGGGACCCAAAGAAGCTCTTGCCAAGGGCGTCCCACACGCGCTAGCAGGTTGTGCAGTTCATTCGCATTCGATGTGGTGAAACGGACTGAAGAGATTCCCGAATCCGCGAGGCTCGAGGTCGGGTAAGCCCAGTGAACCCCCAATCCGAAAAATTTTGTGGCGATTGGTTGTAGAAACGATCGGCCAATCTCGTAACGTATTTGAATGACACAATCAATCCAACGCGAGGATGCTCTGCTCGAGCAGTTAGCGGCAGGCGAAGACTCCGCGCTCGGTGATCTATTTGCGCTGCATCGAGACCGCCTTTGGCGGATGGTGAGTTTTCGACTAGATCCACGTTTGACCGGCCGCATAGACGCAGACGACATCTTGCAGGAAGCATACGTTGAGGCCGCGCGACGAATCTCACAATATGCTCATGACGGCCAATCGTTCTACGTCTGGCTTCGCTTGGTGGTCCTGCAGACGATGGTCGACCTGCACCGCCATCATCTGGGTACCCAGAAGCGAGACATTCGGCGCGAGGTGGCGAAGCGGCCGGCATACCCCGAGGCAACTTCGGTATCTCTGATCCGCCATTTGGTAGGGAAGGTATCGACCCCAAGTCAAATAGCAATCAAAGCAGAATCGCTACGTCAATTGGAAGAAGCTCTAAGAGAGATGGAGCCAATTGACCAGGAAGTGTTGGCACTTCGTCACATAGAGGAGCTCACGAACATCGAAGTTTCTCAACTACTTGGAATCGAGCAAAAGGCTGCCAGCATTCGTTACGTGCGCGCGATCGCACGACTTAAGAACGTCCTCGCTGGAGTGCCGGGTTTCTTTGAGGAAGTGTTGAGAACAGATGATGCCCGAAGAAGCGACTGAGCATAGCCGCGTGGAAGCGCTGGCCGCAGAATTTTCCGAGAAGTTGCGGGACGGCGAGAATCCATCCCTCGATGACTACGTCGCGCGGAATCCGGATTGTGGGCCCGAGTTGCGCGAGTTGCTGCTCACCATCCTAGCGATGGAGGAGTTGAAGAACCAAAACAGTCCGGACGCGCCGCCAACAATGTTTGGGCCGGTTGGAATCAAACAATTGGGCGATCTGAGAATCGTGCGTGAAATTGGTCGCGGGGGAATGGGCATCGTTTACGAAGCGGTCCAGGAATCATTGGGCCGCACTGTCGCGGTTAAGGTCCTGCCCAAAGGTCGATTAGAAAATGAGCAGGCACTGGCTCGTTTTCAACGAGAGGCGAGAACTGCCGCTAGCCTCCACCACACTAACATCGTTCCGGTACTGGGTGTGGGGGTTGACGATGGTTATTACTACTACGTGATGCAGCTGGTCCGCGGCGTCGGTTTGGACGAAGTGATCGACGATCTGCGCGCTGACACTGCGCCGAGTTCACAGACCGACAGTCCCACTGTGAGTTTAACTTCGGTCGCCCACCGGCTGATCCAACGCAGCGAAGAAGCGTCAACGCTTTGCGTTGCCCAACAAGATGCTGCGGGCGAAGCCGACGGGAGCGCTTGTAACGCTGGATACTCCATCCCCTCGGCAGGTAGGCCGCGTAGATCCGACCGGGCGTATTGGCAATCGGTTGCTTGGATCGCTCATCGAGTGGCTACGGCGTTACAGTATGCCCATGACCAAGGGATTTTGCATCGCGATATCAAACCTTCCAACCTGCTGGTAGATTCGCACGGAGAGGTTTCGGTCGCTGACTTCGGGTTGGCCAAGTCGACTGACCAAGCGGGGATCAGCCGGCCCGGCGATGTCGTGGGAACATTGCGCTACATGGCGCCCGAACAGCTTGCTGGAGCCGCCGACAATCGCAGTGACGTCTACAGCTTGGGCGTTACGCTCTACGAGTTGGCGACACTGAGACCATTCTATGACGAAGCAGAGCTGGCACAGACGCTTACACACGGCGGTGGTCTGAAGCCGGCTCGTCCAAGTGAGATCAGACCGGACCTACCACGGGATCTTGGGACAATTATCGTCAAAGCGATGGACGTCGAACCAGCCAAACGGTACCAGACGGCTGCGGAGATGTCGGAGGACCTGCGACGGTTTTGTGAAGATCGCCCCATTCTCGCGAAGCGTACAAGCGTATTCGAGCATTTCTGGCGATGGAGCCGCCGCAATCCTGCCGTTGCGACTCTTGGAAGTGTCGCCGCGGCTCTGGTCGTTGCTGTCGCTGCTGTTTCAACGACTGCGTACTATCGTACTAACCTGGCTCGGCAAGAGGCCATCGAACAGCGCAACAAGGCTGACGAAACTGCCGAGTCGGCCTTCGACGCGCTGGACGAGATCTTTCACACTCTCGCGCCGATGCCGATGGTGAATCCGGACGAATTCGTCGACTCGTCCGACTTGGAGAGTGCGCCTCCTGCAGCTCCCATTCCCAGGAAACAAACCGCTGCCCTATTGGAAAAGATGCTCACGTTCTACGGCCGGCTCGCGGAATCCGGACAAACCGACGAACGGTACGGACAACGGCTGGCCGAAGCGCACCACCGGATTGGCGATATCCGCCAACGCCTAGGTCAGGTCGAGATCGCTGCATCGTCCTACCGCCGCTCCGCGGAACTTTATCGCCATCTTATAACCACCGATCCGTCACCGACCTTAGTCGCGCGGCTGGCCGCAGTTCACAACCAGTTGGGCATCTGCGCCCATCATCTCCGTCGGCAGCGAACGCCGCTCCCCGAAAATTCGCAACAACATGACCGGAGCCATGGTTTAGCAGAGTTCCAGGCGGCTCGTCTGTTGCTCGAACCGATCGCTACAGCCAACTCCCCGCCCGAGGTTCGATATGAGTTGGCTCACACGTATTACTTGTTGGGTGACCAACCCAGTGACGGGCGCCATGAAAGTCATGACGGGGACCATGAGCGACAATTGACTGAGTCGGCCGATGACATCGCCGGCATTCGAAGGGACAGACAACAAACAGAAAGCATCGAAGAGTCAGCTCGATTCAGTAGTCGAGCCCCCGACCGAGAAGTGCTGCTGCAAAGGGCAGCCGAAACGCTTCGACAGCTTCTCAAGGATTATCCTGAATCGCCAGATTACCGGCGTCTGTTGGCAATGTGTTATATGGAGAACTCCAAAGAGCTTTGGATCTCGGCTTATCCGCAAGGCCGACAACCCCGCCTCGATGCGATCGAGATATTGACCCCATTGGTCGAAGAGTTTCCTGAAAACCCGGACTATCGATTCGCCTTGAGTTCGGCACATGCGATCGGGAGGGTGAACTCGCCGTGGCTTGATCGTGATGCAATCCGGGCGTACATCGATCGGCTGGAAACGGCGGAATCCTTAATCTCAGATTTACGGGCTGAGCATCCCAACGTTCCGCAGTACCTGGTAGCACATGTGAAGCTCTTTCGCCAATTGGCAACCTTGCATCGTCGCCTTGGTGGACGTAGTGCTCAGTTGCCTGTCTATCGCCGGGCATCTCAAGTTTGTCGTGACGCTCGGCCTGACTCGATCACAAACGTATCATTCAAATCGGTGATCGAAGTCTACGATCGTACGGCAGATTTGCTCCTGGCCGAGGCGTCCGGCAATCAGCAAGAAAACCTGGTGGAAGCGCTCGCCGTGCTCAAGGCGGGGATTCATGAGTTTGAACGGCTAGAAATTCGAGCCAGCGAATCCAACGGCCATCCCGTGCGGGTCGAATTCCTCGCGCGGTTGGCTGATGTTCAGGAAAGATTGGGTCACACAGCGTCGACCAATTCGACTCAGCCACCGGAGTAGTCGACCGGGTTTCTTGTTTAGCGATTCGAGAGCAACTTGCTCCATCGTACCCGCGAAATCACGGTATGTCGGCCGCAAACCGGCAGCATCCACAGCAGGCAATTGTTGTTCAAGCGATTTGAAGCAGGGCCTGTCTCGGTGACTTGCGAGGGAAAAACCAAAATCCGTGTAGATAATTTATCCAGCGCCCGTATATCGGTAGCGAGACAATCCGCGTCCTTGCCCAGCCGGCAAGAATTGCTTGTGATGCGGTTCTAACTTTCCAAAACGAGAGGTCCTTGTTGTGCAGACTCAAAAGCTTTTGATTCTATTTGTTGCGTTGGTTTGGTCACTAGACACGTTTGCCCAAATAGTGATGGCTGCGGACGACGATACGGCATTAGACAACTACTATGTCAGCCGGTCCGAGGATGACGCCGAAGAAGGAACGAACGGTGAGGTAGACCTGGCCAATGAAGACCTTGATCTGGGCCAGCTATCGGGGTTCGAGTCAGCCGCAAAGATTGGAATTCGGTTCGATGGCATCCGCATGCACAACGAACGAAAGATCGAACGGGCATTCGTTCAATTCACAATGGAGGGAAATCGAATCAAATCTAAGCCGACCACACTGACGATTCGCGCAGAGCTTTCACCCGACGCCGAGTCCTTCAAGAAAGACGCAAAGAATATTTCGTCACGTGAGCTCACCAAAGAATCAGTGACTTGGTCGCCAGAGCCTTGGGACCCGAAACGAGCGCGGGATGAGAAACCACAGACTCCTGATCTGTCGGCTTTGATTCAGGAGGTCGTTGATCAAACGGATTGGGTGGAAGGGAATGCTCTGGTGTTCATCATCTCCGGAGAAGGTGAGCGTGATGCCGTGTCGTTCGATGGCGATAGGAAGAACGCTCCAATGCTGTATTTAGTGACTGATTGACGACGACCGTGCGTCACATTGAAGCCAGCGGCTCTTCAACAAGCAGAAGAGTCACTCAGGACCTATTTCAACGTTCGTACTTCCGTACCAAAGACGCTCTGCTCTGGCGCCGTCACCTAGATGTGATTCGTAAGTGGCACTAATCATATAAACTAAACGGTTGTTGATGTGAAGATTCAGAAGCTTGTGATTGTATTGTTGGTTTTCGGCTTCCAGATCCACGTACATGCCCAACAGGGAGGTATCGACGACGATGAGATCTTGCAATTGCTCGACACCGATTACAACCAAACCGTCTCGTTCGACGAAATCGACCAAGGCGCACAGCGGATACGCGGGATGGACGCAAACGGCGACAAGCAAGTCAGCGTTGCTGAGATGGCCGCTGCAAGGGGAGTCGATGGCGGCGCGGAGCTAGCCAAGCAACTGATGGGATTTGACAAAAACAAAGACGGAAAACTCTCGGCTGATGAGGTTCCCCATCGAATGCGTCTCATCTTGAAGTCGGCTGATAAAGACAAGGACAGCTTAGTGGATCGAGCAGAGTTGGCCGAAATGACCGCAGAAGTGGCAGCATCGGCTCCGCCTGCCGGAAGACGGCGCGGCGGCCGCGACGACGACGATGATGAGATTAGCCCGACTCGAATGGTACAACTCGCGATGTCATTTGATGCCGATAGCAATGGACAACTCAACCGGCAGGAGCTCACAGAATTCGCCGAGGCGTTTGCTCAGCGTGGTGGGCCGGGCCGACCGCGAGCTGAGAGGCCCGAATGACGTGGTCACCCGCGGAAATGACCTATTGCATTTGACAACACCTTAACAAAGTAAGACTCTCCATGAACCTGAAATCCGATGACCGACTGAACCGACGCGGATTTATCCGAACAGCAGGCGCAGCTGCCGGTATCGCTCTGCCTGCTTTGACCGACGTGGACCGTCTCCGCGCCGCGATGGCAGAAGCAAATTCGGCTGCGAGTGCCGTCCAAGAGTTTTACGCGTCGCTAACCGATAGGCAGTTGTTGACGCTGTGTTTCCCCTTCGGCGACCCTCGCCAGCAACGCATCCATGCGAACTGGAACATAACTGAACCAAGAATCGGCGACGAATTCTACTCCGACGAACAGCGAGAACTCATCAATCAGATCCTCAGGAACATTACCAACGAAGACGGCTACGAACGATTCACCCGGCAGATGGACGATGACATCGGAGGAGTCGAGGAGTTTAGCGTCGCCATTTTCGGTGACCCCGACAACGGACGATTCCAATGGGAAATGACAGGCCGGCACCTGACGCTGCGGGCGGACGGGGCATACCACGATAAGGCGGCTTTCGGGGGGCCGATCGTCTACGGGCATGGCGAAGCAGATCCGTCCGCGAACATGTACTACCGGCACACCAAGCAGGTAAACGAGGTTTTCAAAGCGCTCGATCCCGCGCAAATGCAGCAGGCATTGGTCCCCCGAGCGCCACGCGAAACGGCAGTCAGAATTCAGGGAAGTGCGGGTGACTTCACCGGTATCCGCGTTGCCGCCATGTCGTCGGACCAGCAACAACTGGTGGAGGAAACGATCAAGTACCTGCTGTCACCGTTCCGCGCTGAAGACGTTGGGGAGGCGATGGAAGCGATGAAAGCGGCCGGTGGATTCGACTCTCTGCGGATGTCGTTCTACCAGCAGGGTGACATTGACGACGACCGAGTATGGGACATGTGGCGGATCGAAGGTCCGTCATTCATATGGCACTTCCGCGGTTCGCCACATGTGCATGCCTACATAAACATTGCCGCACCAGCAAAGCCCTAACGGCGAAACCGATGCATCGGCGATCTGGCGGACGCAACCAAGGCACTCTGCTTCCACGCGACCGAGGTGATTTAGACCGATGCAACTTCTGCAGCTTTCCTCATGCGTGCGGGTGCATTGACTCCAGCGCCTTAGCAAAATCGCTGCGCCGCACTCTTCTCGAAATCTCGGACGAGATGGAGAGGAAACTGCTTCCAAGCGGGGCGACTGCCAGGGGTGTTGATACCGAAGCGGCGCCCGCGCAAACGAGAGCACCTCACGGGGCTCCTTCGTGCGTGAAGCGGGCCCAACCGAGCCGCCCAACGACTAGTTGGCCCCAATTCTGTTCACCGGTTGATTCTCGGACGAGGGCTCGCCACATTGTTGGTGGACATTTGTGACGCACTTGAGGGTTTGGGGCGACGATGCTGGCGCGACTGAAGACCTTGACGCTGTTGGGAATCGAAGCCAAACCGGTCGATGTGGAAGTCGACATTTCGCCGGCCGCGATGCCTAAGACGATTCTCGTGGGACTGCCCGACACGGCGGTGAAAGAATCGACGCACCGTGTTGAACGTGCGATCGTCAACAGCGGGTTCACCCGCCCGCATGATCGAATCGTGATCAATCTGGCCCCGGGTGATCTGCCCAAACAGGCCGCGTCATTCGATTTACCCGTGGCGTTGGGAGTGCTTGCCGGCAGCGGGCAACTGGCCACCGATCGTTTGGAACAGTACGCGATCGTCGGTGAACTGGCTTTGGAAGGGCACACGCGTCGGATCAAAGGTGCTCTGTCCATCGCCATCGAAGCGGCCAAGTGTGGAATCACCGGTTTGGTGGTGCCCCGTGAAAACGCCGAGGAAGCGGCGGTGGTCGATGAATTGGAAGTGATTCCGGTCGACAGCCTCGCACAAGCCGTCGCTTTTTTTGCCGGGGAGATCGACATCGCACCACAGCCCAGTCGTGTGGACGAATTGTTCGATGAATTCAGCGTCTACGATTTAGACTTTGCCGACGTCCGCGGCCAAGAAATGGCCAAACGTGCGATGACGCTGGCCGCCGCCGGCGCACACAACCTGTTGATGATCGGTCCGCCTGGGTCGGGAAAGACGATGTTGGCCAAGCGAATGCCGACGATCTTGCCGCAATTGACCGCCGCGGAATCAATCGAAACGACACGCATCTATAGTGCTTTGGGCCAGCTTCCAAGTGGCCAGCCGCTGCTTGCCAAGCGGCCTTTTCGAAGTCCCCACCATACGATCAGCGACGCGGGTTTGGTTGGCGGCGGAAGCCCGCCGGCACCTGGCGAGATTAGCAAAGCGCACAATGGCATTTTGTTTCTGGACGAATTGCCGGAGTTCAATCGCAAGACGCTGGAAGTCATGCGACAACCTTTGGAAGACGGCGTCGTAACGATCAGCCGGGCGCTGTCCAGCAGCCAATTTCCGTCCGACTTTATGTTGATAGCCGCAGCCAACCCTTGTCCCTGCGGTTATCGCAGTGATCCGCGCCGAAGCTGCAATTGCACACCGCCACAAATTGAACGCTACGTCGGTAAGATCAGCGGTCCGCTACTTGATCGCGTCGACATGCATATCGAAGTCCCCGCAGTCCCCTTCGATGAATTGTCATCCCAATCGGCCGATGGCACATCCAGTCAACAAATGCGACAGGATGTCGAACGTGCACGTCAGGTCCAAGCCGTTCGCTTCGACGGAAAGGCGTCTCGGTACAACGCACAGATGACCAGCCCCGAAGTCCGCACGCACTGTGCGCTGACCAGTGCTTGCCAGACCATGTTGCGGTCCAGCGTGGAGGAGATGGGGCTGTCGGCTCGGGCACACGACAAGATTTTGCGTGTGGCTCGCACGATCGCCGATGTCGACGGCAGCGATTGCATTCGCGAAGAACACTTGGCTGAAGCGATCGGCTATCGCAGTTTAGATCGAGATTTTTGGGTTTGATTCGTCCGTCGATCGCGATTTTGTTCGGCTTCTGCGGTGTGATGCGACTGAAAACTGCTGCGTAGCTTTTGGCAGCGTATTCACAGAGTCAATCTTGGTAAGGGGTCCAAAGACGGCATCGGAGGCAGGTTTAGGCGACGGTGCCGTTCGCTGAATTCCTGCGATGTTGTCGCAGTCGCGTGTCGCGCCAGAATGCGTGGGTCTTTCTTCGCCCTGATCCGCCATTCGTTGTTCTTTCGCATGAATTCAGTCCATCGCCCCTACCGGCATACCAAGATTGTTGCGACCGTCGGCCCTGCCACCGAGTCGCCCGAAATGTTGCGTGAATTGATTCGTGCCGGCGTCGACTTGGTGCGGCTGAACATGGCGCACGGTTCGGTCGAATGGGTCGGGGAAGTCATCGCAAGGATCCGTGAGGCTTCTGATGCCGTGAACCGTCAAGTCGCCGTGATGATGGATGTGAAGGGCCCCGAAATTCGTACCGGTCCGGTGGATCAACCCGTCGAATTGAAATGCGGCGACCGTTTGGAGTTGCATGTGGATCCGCCGCAATCGTGCGATGACGGTGTGCATCGTGTGAGTGTCAACTATCGCGATTTGCCCGCCGATGTTTCCGTCGGTGCGACCGTTTTGGTCGACAGTGGTTTGTTGCGGTTTCGCGTCTTGGAAACCGATGACACCAAAGTCGTGATGGAGGTGCTGACAGCGGGAACGCTGGGGTCACGACGGCACATCAATTTGCCGGGGATTCAAGTCAAATTGCCTGCCTTGACGGAAAAAGACAAGCGAGATTTGCAGGCCGGCGTCGAAGCAGGGATTGACTTCGTGGCATTGTCGTTCGTGCGACAGGCCGAAGACATCCGAACCCTTCAAGCCTATCTGGACGAACTGGGAAGCAAGGCTCGGATCGTCGCCAAGATCGAAGACCAGGCGGGCGTGCGAAACATGCACGAAATCATCTGTGCCGCTGATGGCGTGATGGTGGCTCGTGGTGACTTGGGCATTGAAATCGAATACCACCGGTTGCCGCTGGTGCAGACGCAATTGGTCCGTGCATGCCAGATGGAAGGTAAACCGGTCATCATTGCCACCCATTTGTTGGAATCGATGATTCATGCACCGATTCCCACGCGTGCCGAAATTAGTGATGTGTCCAACGCGATTCGTGAACAGGCCGACGCAATCATGTTGTCGGGCGAAACCACCACGGGATCGTATCCGCTGGAGTCCGTGGAAGCTTTGAAAAGCATTGTCGGCAGTATCGAACCATCGGTATCAACACCGATCAATAAGCGGATCGTCTTGCACGAACCGAAATCGAAAATGCTACGTGCATCGGTTTCGCTGGCGACTGAACTGGGCAATTCGGGAATCGTGGTCTTCACACGAAGTGGATTTCTGGCGTACGTGTTGGGGGCGTTGAAAGCCCGTGACGTTCCGATTTATGCATTCACCGATCTGCCGATTACCTTCCACCAGTTGTTGTTGCCCTGGGGCGTCGAACCATTTCTGATTGACTTCGACGAGGATCCAGAAAAGACAATTCAAAACGCGTTACAGATCCTCAGCAAGAATCAATGGTGTGTTCCCGACCAGTGGTTGGTCGTGATCACCAATGCGCTGGCCGAGGGTAAGATCATCGATACGTTGCAGTTGCGACAGGTTCCATCAGCTTCCGCGACCTGAATTCGAGACCGGCGACCAAACGCGATCGTGGCGGCCCGGCAAAGCTGGATTGTCGGTCGCTAGGGTAGGGTGATTCACACCGAATTCATCTTCCGCTGAGCGGCACACGCTGCTGATGACGACGCTGGAAACGCTTAGAATGCGACGCGATCGAGTCGTGGGAGTGTCGAATGACCGGAGTGCAGACGGTTGCTAAGTGATGAAGAAAAGGCCACTTACGAGTGGCAGATGTGGGTGCCGGACTTTGGCGAACATGGCCAGCAAAAACTGAAGGATGCCAGCGTGATGGTGTCACGGGTCGGCGGCGTGGGCAGCGTTGTGGCCTATGAACTTGCCGCCGCCGGTGTCGGCAAGTTGGTGCTGGCGCACGCCGGCAATGTGAAGCCCAGCGATTTGAATCGCCAGTTGTTGATGACGCACGATTGGATTGGAAAGCCGCGTATCGAATCGGTTCGCCGACGATTGTTGGAATTGAATCCTCGGTTGGAAATTGTCGCAGTCGGGGAAAATGTCAATGCCGATAACGCGGCGGACTTGGTCGCCCAAGCTGATGTCGTGGTCGATTGTGCACCGCTTTTCGAAGAACGGTTTGCAATGAATCAGCAGGCCGTCCAACAGGGCAAACCATTGGTCGAAGGTGCGATGTATGAAATGGAAGCACATCTGACCACAATCATTCCCGGTGCAACGCCGTGTTTGCGTTGTTTGTATCCGGAATTGCCGCAACCATGGAAACGACAGTTTCCCGTTTTTGGCGCCGTTTCCGGTTCGGTCGCCTGCATGGCCGCAATGGAAGCGATCAAGCTGGTTTCTGGACTCGGGGACCCACTTGCCAACCGAATGCTGCAGATGGATCTGCGAGACATGTCGTTTCGAACCTTAAAGATTGGCCGGCGCGAGTCGTGTTCGACTTGCCGACACTTGTTCACGACCGATTTCCAACCAACGGTGACCGAAAGCCCCCAATGATTCTTGTGATACCCACCGCACTACGAAAGCACTGCGACGGACGAAAGCAAATCGAATCGACCGCGTCCACGGTCGGCGATGCACTGGATGGCATCGGGAAAGATTACCCGGAATTGCACGCGGCGTTGTTCGGACCCGACGGTGATGTCGCGTCCCATATCAATCTGTTCGTCAATGACCAGAACGTTCGTGATCTGTCAGGGCTAAAAACGGCCGCTGGTGAACGCGATGAGCTGTTGATCGTGTCGGCGCTGGCCGGAGGCTGATCGTGGAATCGGCGGATTTTTTTTCAACGGAAGAGCGTATTCGATATTCCCGGCATTTTACCTTGCCCGAGGTCGGTGTCGGTGGCCAAGCAAAACTGAAACAGGCGTCGGTGCTGCTGATCGGGGCGGGCGGTTTGGGCGCGCCGGTGGCCATGTACTTGGCGGCGGCCGGGGTGGGGCGTTTGGGATTGGTCGATTTCGATCGCGTCGACCAATCCAACCTGCAACGACAAATCATTCATGGCACCAACGATGTGGGGAAACCGAAGGTTGAATCGGCTGAACAAACCCTAGCGGACATCAATCCACACGTGAGGCTACAGTTTTTCAATGAACCGCTGACATCCGAAAACGCAATGCAGCGGGTGGCCGACTATGACATTGTAATCGATGGCACCGACAACTTTGCGACCCGCTATTTGGTCAATGATGTTTGCGTGTTGTCAGGCAAACCCAATTGCTATGGTTCGATTTTTCAGTTCGAAGGGCAAGCGTCTGTGTTCGGCCTCGGGGACGGTCCGTGTTATCGATGCCTGTATCCCAAGCCTCCCGCACCGGGAACCGTTCCCTCGTGTGCGGAAGGAGGCGTCTTGGGCGTGCTGCCCGGCATGATCGGTATGATTCAGGCGACCGAAGCGGTGAAGCTGATCTTGGGCCAGGGCATGTCGCTGTCCGGTCGCCTGGTGTTGTACGACGCCTTGCAAATGCGGTTTCGCGAAGTGAAAGTGCGTCGTGATCCTCAGTGTCCTGTCTGTGGTGATCATCCCAGTATTACCCGTCCCATCGACTACCAAGAATTTTGCGGAGCCCCAAAGATGTCTTCAACCGACGCCAACGAACAAAGCCCATGGGATGTCCAGCCGGGCGATGTTCAACAACGACTGCAAACAGGTGCAGACTTTATCCTGCTGGATGTTCGCGAACCTCACGAGTACGAAATCTGTCACCTGGGCGGGACGCTGATTCCGTTGGGTGAACTGCAACAGCGTGTTGGCGAACTGGATGCGTCACGGGAAATCATTGTCCATTGCAAGATGGGCGGGCGCAGCGCTAAAGCGGTCCAGCAGCTGCGGCAACTGGGATTTGAAAACGTGCACAACATGCGTGGCGGCATCCACGCGTGGTCGGATGAAATCGATTCGTCCGTTCCGAAGTATTGATCCCGTTAGCCGATCAACGACAGGAATCTGCATCGGTGGTCCGAGTCAGCTTTCCGTCATGCAGTTGATAGATGGTGTCGGCCAGTGTGTCGGCTTCGCTTCGGTTATGAGTCACGTGCAAGGTGGTCACACCGGTTTGACGCTTGATCTCCAGCAGCAGTGAAAGGATTTCTTCACGCGTTGTTTCGTCCAGTGCGCTCAGAGGTTCGTCCAGTAACAGCACCGCTGGCTGAAACGAGAGCGCGCGGCCCAGTGCCACGCGTTGGCGTTCGCCTCCGCTAAGTCCTTGGATCCGACGTCCTGTCAGATGGCTGATTCCCAACAGGCCGGCTAAGTCAGCGGTACGGCTGGCGATGTCGGCGGTGGCCACGCGTCGCAAACGCAAAGCGAATTCCAGGTGTTCTTGGACCGTCAGTGTGGGAAATAAGGCCAGGTCTTGGGGAACGTAGCCGACCTGACGGTCACCCGGTGGCCAATTTGTGACGTCGGTCAGGCCAATGGTGATCGATCCCGATGTCACCGAGCGAAGGCCACAAATTGCTTCCAGAATGGTCGTTTTTCCTCGACCTGTTCGTCCCATCAATGCGGCATAGGTACCTGTAGGAATGGTCACCGACACATCGGTCAACTCAAAAGTCCCCGCTCGGATGGTGACTTGATCTAGGGCAATCATGATCCCAATTCCGTCCCCAAGAGTCTTAGAATCAACAGCACGACGATCGCCATTAGGACCATCAGCAGCGACACCGCGACCGCGGCGTTGAGTTGACCGATGCTGAGTTCCAGAAATACGGTGGTCGACAGGACCTCGGTCCTCATCCGTGTCGCCCCCGCGAAAACCAAGATCGGTCCGAATTCGCCCAACGCTCGTGCCCATGCGATGGTCGTTGCCGCAATCATGCCACGCCAAGCCTGCGGCAAAACGATTTGCAGGAACGCCTGGCCTCGGGTGCAACCAAGTGTGCGGGCGACGTTTTCGGGACGTGGGTCGATCTGGTCAAAGGTGACCCGCATCGTCCGAACTGAAAATGCACAGGCGACGGTGAATTGGGCCAGGACGACTGCCGGCCACTGATAGGTCACAGGGAAACCAACTCGATCACGCAGCCATGATTCCAGTTCCCAACCGCCGATGGGCAAGTGAAACAAGATCAACAGGCTAAGCCCAAGGACCAACGGCGGTAATACAATCGGGATGTCGACCAACGTGTCGATTGCCATCCGGCCTGGAAATTGGAATCGCGACAATAAATAGCCCAGCGGTGTTGCAACCCAGACCGAAAGCAGTGCGGCGGCAGTGCAGGAAAGCAGTGTTAAGCGAAATGCATATTGAATTTCCGGCTTCTTCAGTGCCGCGATAAAATCGTCGAAACTGACAAACAAGATGTCGGCGGCCAACAACAGCACGATCAGGAGAATGAAGCCCGACGAAATGCCACCCATCACCAGAAAAAACGGCGCATCGGACCTGCGGCGAAGCGGAGGTGCGATGGACGTCGGCGGATGGGGCGGTCGATCGGCAACGCTGTTCATTCAGCGAATTTCATCCGATTCCAACCGCCAGCGGAACCCTTCTGCTGCAAAGATTTCTTGTGATTCTGCCGAGCAAATCTTTTGGAACAAACGCGAGGCGGTTTCCGGATGTGAAGATTCCTTGTTGACGGCCCAGGGTTGGACGGCCGTGCTGCATTCGATTCCGGTGATTTGAACGGCGTCCAAAAATTCGCCTGCCCCCGCTGCGTTACTCAGGTAGGCCACCGCGGCGTCCAGGGACCCGGTTTGCAATTGGTTGACCAGCATGTCGCCGGTCGGAGTTTGGACGGTCACGTTGGGCATGATTTCTTCCTGTACGCCCCCTTCACGGAAAGTATTTTGCGTAATCCAGCCCATGGCACATTGTTTCTCGTGTCCGATGCCGACGCGCAGACCTTCACGGGCCAAGTCCTTCAGTGATCCGATATTGTGCGGGTTGCCTTTCTGAACCAGGATGACCAGTTCGTTCTGCGAGACCTGGACCGGCTGTGGGAAAAGGTCGTGCACTTGGTTCATGAATTCCTGGTCGCACGCAAAGTAGGCATCAGGATGCTGGCCGGCTTGCATCTGGGCGACCAAAATGCCGCACCCGTTGTAAACGCGGTTCACGGTGACGCCTTCGCGACTTTCAAAGGCGGCAATCGTGTCTTCGATGGCGGGACGCAACATCGAACCGGCAAAGACCGACAGTTCGGGAACGTCCGCCCAGACATCATGTCCGGCGGTTCGAAACCCCTGTTGGTCGTATTGGATCAACCCGCGATCTTTCGCGGACACGTACCGCGCGAAGTGCAACGCGGCGGTGGGTTGTTTGCTTTGGTCGATCACCCCCACAGCCACGCGACTGACGGCCGGTTTCAATTCGGGTAATTCGACGGCAACCAAATCGGGATAGGTGTGCAAGACAGCGTCATAAACAAAGCCGGCGTCAGCGGCGCCCACGACAATGTCGCTGGCAACTTCGGTCACCGTCGCACGATAGGCGACCGTGGCGCCAGACACATCGTCCCACTGGCCGGATTGTTGCAGCGTTTGTTGAACCAGTTTCCCGACCGCGGCGGTTTCCGGGCTGGCCTGGACCAGCTTTACCGAGTCGGACAGTAAGTCGTCCAAGGATTGAATGTTATCGGCGTCCTGGCGACGAACAGCGACCACCACCTGCATGTCGGCGATGGGCAAGACTTCGCGGATCAATCCTTTCTGCTTCGCCAGCTTCAAATAGCTATCATCCGCTGGCAAAAAAAGATCGCCCGCACCGCTGACATCGACAGATGACAACAACGTCTGACTGGGGCCGTACTGAATCTGAATTTCGCGGTTGTATTCGTCCTGATAGCGTTCCCGAATCGCTTCCATGACGGCGCGATTGCTGGCGGCGCAGTACAAAACGATCGGCGATTGGCCGTCGGCGGAAGTCGTTTGGGACGAAAGATTGACGCCTGCCATCGTCGTGATCAGCAGACCGAGCACGACGATCGAACCCAACATCCATAGCAAAGGGCGGTTCATAGAACGGACCCATCATCGAAGGAAAGGGAATTGCGAGTGGTGATGGACGTTTATCGCCCGGACGGAATTTCAAGCAGGACGGGCGGGCGATTTTTGCCTTCTTCTCGGCTGCGATCCGGCGGACTGTTTTCGATGCCGCCGAACAAGTCATTTTCCCATTGCGCTGCGATCATCAAATCGAATCCTGGATTGCGTTCTTTGACCAAGCATGAGCAGGCCGAGCACAAGAAACGACTGATGTTTTCAATCAAATGTTCCTGCACCATTTCGCCGGGAAGCACCTCCAAGGCTCGCCCACGGCCAAACACCGGAATGAAAAGCGGTTGCCCTTCATCAAACGCTTCTTGCTGAAATCCGATCAGCAGCTTTTTCAAGTACGGGTCCGCAACACCATCGTCGCCCATTTCCAGCACACTGAATCGCAGCAGCAGCGGAAGGTCCGCGTATAGTTCCGATCCAGGAAGCCCGACGCCGTCGGGAAGTTCCAGTTGTCCGGGCAAGCTTTCCAGCGATCGTTCGAGACGCTCACGAGACTCGCGGTTCAGCGTTTCATTGGTGCCGGGAATCATCAACCAGACCACCGAGTCGCCCGCCATTAACCGACGTCGCAGTTCCGTGCGGATCGGCGAAGTGACCAGCTGATCGCACAGCTGTTCATTCAAGCTGCCTGCGATCTGTTGCGTCCAACGACCCCGGCTGAGCTTGGTTCGGACGACGACCAACGGCAATGCGGCATTGTCGGTCGCCGCCTTGCGTCCGACCGCGACCAAGTCGTCGGGCTGTGATTGTGTGATGTCCACCGTCTGAACATCCACGTTGCACTTTGATTGATCATCGCCGATCGGTCCGGTCAAACGGTCAATCCATTGACGTTGATCTTCACTGATGGGTGAATCGTGAATGACCAAGACCTGGCAATCATCGGGGGCCCAACGTTCCAGTGCATAGCGAAACACGGGGATGTTGCAGGCCGACGCCGTGATCGACATGGCGATCAGCCCGACCGCCATCCCGAGGCATCGAACGCCCGTTGTTTGAGCCGTGCGTTTTGATCGCGTTAAGGTTTGGAGAAACAAATGACTTCGCCATTCAGGGTGGTAAGAAATAGACTTCCGTTGGCACCCGCCATTCCGTCCCAAGTCGGCAAGGAATCCAATTGGATTTCTCGTTTAACTTCACCGGTGTCGATATTGATTGCCAACAACGCGGCCCCTTCTGCGCCCAATAATGCTTTGTCTTGACGATTCAGTAAAGCGTGTGTTTTGGGGTCGTCGTTAGACAATCCCTCGAACGTTTTTTGTTCGTCAATGATGTCCGGCGGGCCGATGATAAAGAGGTTTTCTCCTGCCAACACCATGCCACGAACGTACACCGGTACATCTTGGGTCCACTTGGGTTCCACCAAGCTGTTGCCTTGACGCGAGGCGTTTTTGTTCTTCTTGAGACTGGGGGTGAACTGGACGGCGCGTCCGAACTGGCCGTCGACCGACTTGGCCCCCATGACCGTACCTGAATTGCGGTGCAGCGAGTGATCACGCGCGGATCCATCGTCAAAGCTGTAGGCCAGTACGGCATCGCCCGAGATTTCGGATCCGTTTGAATACCGTTCCGCGATTTGCTGTGATGTTGCCGCCGCAAAATAGATGCGAACTTCATCGATGATGCCGGTGAATGTCCCGGGCGATGTGTATTCGCCGACCGCGGTTTGTTGATCCGATCCGATGTCCAATCCTTGCGCGGGCTTTTTACTGATCAATCCATTGGCGACCCCTTCGCCCGCAAGCCGGCCGTCCAGATAGATTTTCATCGAGCGATCGGTATCCAAAACGCCAACCACATGGTGCCAACCGCCGACGGCACGCTTGTCCGCGGACACTTGGTTGAGTTTGTTGTTGCTTCGAATCAAGAACTCTGGACGACCATTGCGGACCGTCAATGCGTAACCTTCGCTCGGGCCACCATGTGCGACGATGACACCGTTAGGTTTGGTCGTCGTGAACCAAGCTTCGACCGTGATCGGTTGTTGTTGCGGCTGGATGCTGGGCGACATCGGAACTGACACGGTTGGGCCATTGGGGCCCGACGGCTTTCCTAAGTTTTCCGGGATCTTGGGTGGGTTCGGCTCGGCTGCGAACAGTTGATGTTCCAGAACCGTGGTCCAGCGCAGGTATTCCGGTTTTCGGCCATAGCCGTAAACGTATCCGTTGCCGTTGACCATGATGCGTCCCGATGGTGCGAAACGTCCTGCTTGGTAATAGCCACCGTGGCCGCCGGCGAAGCTTTGTCCGTGCACCCAGTACGATCGGTGAAACCAGGTGTCGTCCAAGAAGCCCATGGGGGCAAAGATGTGTGCATCGGGTCCACGTTGCTTGCTGACTTGGCCTACAAAGTCACCACTGTTGGGGCCGATCTCCAGACGATTGCCGTCCAAGTCAAACTTTTGTGACTTCATGAAGATATGATCGCCGTCACAGGACAGGATGTCGGGCAGACCAACGGGCATTTGAAGGATCTGCAGTTTTTCTTGGATGTTGTTTCCCGTGTCGGGGTTCTTTTCATCCATGATCTTCTCGGCCAGTTTTTGCCCGGTGGCCAAGTCCAGTTTCAACAGACGTAGGCCACCGTCCAGGAAGATCGAACGACCGGCGACGCAATACAGTTGGTCATTGTGAATAAGCACACTGCCGTGAACCGGCCACAGCGATTCCAGTTGCTCGAACGCCATCGTGCGACGATCGATCGGGGCGGCGCGGAACCGCCAGACCAGTTCGCCGTCGGTCGTTAGGCAATAAACCCAACCGTCGGTGCTGCCGAAGACAACCCGGCCGCGATGCACCGTGGGTGGCGAATCGATTCGTCCGCCCGCCTTGAACGTCCAACGGGTATCACCGGTCGTTTCGTCCATGGCGAACAACGTGTGCGTATCGACTTGTGCCACGTACACCGTTTCGTCTGCGATCACCGGTGACGTCAAACGGCCACCCAGATCCACCGACCAACTCGTTTGAACATCGTCATCGATGGGCAAATCGGTGGTGCCGCTGCGACGGGCGTCGTGGCGATAGGTCGGCCAATCATCACGTTGGGTGTTGTCGGCGCTTGTCAAAGCAGTCCCAAAGGCAGGCCCCTGTTCCAGTCGGCCTTCATCGGAAACTTCACCCGGTGTCGGTCGCGTGGGTGATGCAGCCGACAACGCGTTGAAGCCGAACAATTTGGCTTCCGGATAACAGGCACAGTTGTGCGGCGGTGCGTAAGTCAATCCGTTGCACGGCATGACGCCGTAAAGACAGCCGCCACGAACCCAATGGTGAATGTCCCAATGCTCTTGGTCCGGGTCGACAAATTCAATGCCGGTGCGCGATGGCATCAGGAAATTGTCGGTCGCTTTGGCGATGTAGCAGCGGTGATGGAACCAATAGGTATCGACGTCCGGGGCGAATTCCTTTTTCACTTCGCCCGTTCGCGGATCGCGGCCGGTATAAACCCCGCTGTCCTTGCCGGACGTTAGGGGAGCCAACCAGACCAGGCCGTCGACCACCATCAAGTCTTGGGGTGATTGATAGCCGCTGTTGGGGAACTGGGAATCCCACAACGCTTCGCCACTTTTGGCGTCCACGCTGACCAGTTTGCCGTCGCCGCCGGCATACAGCACCACGTCTTGATAAACGACCAGTCGCGGTCCGAAATTGAACGTGAACGACTGGCGACGCGTTACGGGATTGCTGGCCCAAACCGTATCACCGGATCGCCCGTCCAAGCTGACCACGCGTTGTCCGTCATGGAAATAGATCTGCGAATCCTGGGCGGCCAAGCTGAGTGGTGAAATCACGGTTTGCTTCGCCCACAACTGTTTCCCGCTGTCGGCGTCAAAGGCCATCAAGACCCTGGGGTGTTCGTCCCAGAAGAATTCCTCTCGTGATCGTGCTTGATCACCCACGGTTCCAAACAGCGGTGTGTAGTTTTGAAGTTCCGCTTCCCCTTTGCGGACGACCAAATACAGCGTGTCTCCGGTGCAAATGATTTCTTCGGTGGCATCGGTTCCTTCATAGACCCGCAGGGTTTTTCCCGTTTTGGCATCCAACGCCGAAAGAGGTTCGTTGAAACCCAACGGGGCATAAACGACGTCGTCGGTAGAAACGAGTCTGCGGGAAAGTTGACTGGGGCCACTTTTCAGCGGCCAAAGGTGCGATTGCCATTCGTCAATGTCTCGTTTCCAAAGCACCGTGCCGTTGAACGCATCGCGGGCAATCAGCTTCCATTTCGGAGGCATTTGAATGGATATCCGGCTGCCTTCATCCATGATGTAAAACATGCGGCCACCGGTGGAAACCAAAGCGCTCATGCTGGCCATTCGATCGTGGTGGCGCGACCACCGCGGGCTGCCCACCCATTGCAGGTGGCGGGGCGGTCCGACGACGTCGTCATGAGCGACGGAGTTGCCCGATGGGTCATGCAGATAGTGTGACCACTGGTCGATGTTGTCCGGCCAAGCCTTGACGTTCTTGGTCCACCCGTTGTCGTCACGGATCAAAGCGACACCGCCGGGCACCAAGACGCGATCAATTTCGGAGGCATCAATGTCGATGTCGTCTTCGAGGATCAACAGGTTGACCAAGTTGTCGACGTAGGGCAGGCGGCGATCGCGAAGTTGATCGAATGAAACGTTGCCATAGCGTTCAGCGTCGGTCGCATGGTCTCGAGCTTGCTTCAATTGCCGGACTGTTTGCACCAAGCCTTGAACTTGTGTCGCATCGTTCTGTTGAAGTGCCGTCGTCAGTTCGCCATCGGTGGCACCGACGTGGACGATGAAGCCGCCACTGAACTGGCCGCGTTCTAACAAAGCTGTCGCCTCGGAAACGGCATCCGCGGATGCGACGCCGAGGTTTCCAGCGGCCAGGACACAGATACAAACGAAGGCCTGGAGGGCCAATCGGGCCAAAGTCATCGACGCGATCTCCGACACGGTCAGAAACGAAAGCAGCGGCACAGCGGACGTTCACGCCGATTCACGATCACAACGTCGTCGTCCGGTCTGGGCTGGCGAGTCGATTGTACCGATGGCGTCACAGCCAATGTGAATTCTTTTTTTAGGACGGCGTCGCGGCGATTCGGTGCGGCAGTAGGACGGTGGATGCGAAGACGCGGAAGCCATCGGCGGCGGATACATCTACAATGCGCACCATTCGCCGCTGGTCTTGATTGACGGGTTGCGGTCCGATCTCCCGAGCAAGATCCGAGCGAGATAAAGGGACCCCGCGTCGCCGATCACGGCGTGAATTTTGAGCTCGCTTGGGTGACGGCAGACCCGCGCGACGATGTCCGCCGCATCCAACTCTGACCCCAAGAAGAGACATTCGTGATAGACAACGACGCCGTGATTCTGGGCCTACTGCTGGTCATCTTGGCGGTAATTTTCCGGACCAACGACAGCCCGCATCCGTTTTTTCGGCGATTCTATCGGTTCGTTCCGATGTTGTTGCTTTGCTATTTCCTGCCTTCATTGTTGACGCTCAGTGGGTTGGTCGACATCGAAAACTCGATGTTGTATTTCGTCGCGACTCGATATTTGTTGCCCGCCAGTTTGGTGTTGTTAACGCTTAGCATTGACCTCAGCGAGATCGTCAAACTAGGCCCCAAGGCCATCATCATGTTCTTGACCGGCACGGTGGGTGTCGTCATTGGCGGCCCGTTGGCATTGTTGATCGTCGGCCTGGTATCGCCCGAATCGGTGGGGGGACAAGACGGCGAAGCGATCTGGCGAGGGTTGGCGACCGTGGCGGGCAGCTGGATCGGCGGTGGTGCCAACCAAGCGGCGATGAAAGAAATCTTTGAACCGTCCGAACGACTTTACAGCCTGATGGTGGCGGTCGACGTCGTCGTGGCCGAAGTTTGGATGGCGATCTTGTTGTTGGGCGTCGGAAAGCACCGTTGGATCGATGCGCGGTTGAAAGCCGATTCTTCCAGCGTTGATCAGTTGACCGAAAAGATGGAGTTGTTTTCCAAACAAAGTCGTCGGATTCCCAGTTCCACCGACTTATTGATGGTATTGGGCGTCGCGTTTGGTGTGACAGCGCTTTGTCATTTGGCCGCCGACGCGATTGCTCCCTGGATCGAACAGAACTATCCAACACTGAATCGCTTCAGTCTGAATTCTGCGTTCTTCTGGCTGATCGTTCTGGCGACGACCGGCGGTGTGCTGTTGTCGTTCACGTCGGCACGTGGCCTGCATGGTGCGGGCGCGTCGCAGTTGGGGACGGTGTTTATCTTCATGCTGGTCGCAACGATCGGGCTGCGGATGGATGTGACCGCGGTGGCGGAACGCCCGATGGCGTTTGTGATCGGAGGCCTGTGGATGATGATCCATGTGGGATTGTTGCTGGTGGTTGCCGTGCTGATTCGTGCGCCATATTTCTTTCTGGCGGTCGGCAGCAAAGCAAACATCGGTGGTGCCGCTAGCGCTCCCGTCGTCGCCGCGGCGTTTCATCCCGCATTGGCGCCGGTCGGCGTACTGTTGGCGGTCGTCGGTTACGCGCTGGGGACCTACGCAGCGTACTTGTGTGCGTTGATGATGGAAGCGATCTCCGCCGCCTAGGTGGTCGTCGCCGCAGCGGGATGGCGCGACGGTGACATGTCCACGTTTGGATCTGATGCGGTATCGGCGACATCGCCGGCTAAATCGAACCGGTAGCGGATTGCGATGATCAACAAGCACACGGCGGAAATGCAAACCGTGGCAAGACCGAATCGGTTAAAGAACACGACAGCGTCACCGCTCGCCAAAATCTGATCCTTCACCGCGAGTGTCACCACGTAGCCCAGGTATCCCGCCGCATCGACCACGTACATCAAGTAGCCGATGTTTCCCTCTGCCCGTGTCATTGCCAAGAATCGTTCGAACACGGTGGTGTGGATGGCGACATACGGCAGGTACAGCCCCAACCCCATCAGCACCATGAACGGAAAAGCGGGTAACACGTTGCCCGACGCTTGGTCCACCAGCACGGCGGCAATCAGTGCCAAGCCCAACCCGCAAGTGACCAGCGATGTCAAGAATGCGCGGACGTTGTTGGAAACCAAGACGGCGGCGCCGTTGATGACCAGCACGCCGAAGGCAACCCACATTTCCGAACGACTGAACGTGGACGGGACCACGTCGGCACCCAACGCCTGCCACAGTTCCGGGGCAAAGTCCGCGCGAAAACTTCGCAGGATGGTGACCATTAAATAGATCGTGGTGATCGACCCCAACGTAACCCAGTATCGTCGTAGAACGCTGCGCCGCTGGCGTGAATTCATTGGGGTGCGTTCATGTCGTGCTTTCTGGTCGTCCAGCGATGGCGGAGGGACCCGTGATAGGACTCCGACGCAAATCAACAGTGGCGGCAAAAACAGGCCGCCGGCAACCGCCGGCATCCAAGCTTCGGTGACACCCGCTTGCAGCACCCAAGCCCCGACGGACTTGGTCACACCGTCGGCCAAGATAAAGCTTGCGCACAGGCCGGCCACTAAAGCTTCGGTCAAACGCCGACCTTCCAGGAATCCCAGCACCAGGCCGAAAACCATTCCCAACATTAGGCCGTTGACGAACAGAAACACAAACGACCACGTGGGCGGAGTGACGGCAAACAAAACCAACGCCGCTTCGGCCACCGCGATCATGCCGCACAGAACCAATGCACGCCGACCGCGACGCATTTCAGCTATCACTTTGATGCCGATGATTTTTGACAGCGTGTAGCCGACAACCTGTGTTAACACCAATACAGACTTCATCGCCCATGGACCCAAGAATTGGTTCTCGTAGGCGGCCACCGTGAAGGGTTTGCGAAGCCCGTAGGTGCAAAAATAGGTGCCGAAAGCAGCGACGACCGCGACGATCCCCCAGGCAAGGTCCTGGCTGCGAAGATTTGATGTGGACGGCTTGATCAACGCATGCCTCCTGGGCAGGATGCGATTGAGGGTGTTTTCGGATTCTCTTTTCACGCCGGCAGGTCCGAGGCAGGACCGAACGCAAACGCGAATTCGGTAAAGCGTGTGGCAAGCCGTTCGGCAGCGGTGTCGTAACAAAACACGCGGGAAACTGGATGCGAATTCGATGAAGGAACGGCTAGGATTCCAAGAGATTGCTCGGCCGGCCGAAAGGGAAACGTTCCTTGCCGGCTTGTCCGGGCGTTGTGCTTGAAACATGACCGACGCTGCTTTTGAACCCGTCGCAGTTTTTTGATCCGTTCTGGAAAATTCATGGCCCCATCAACCGTAAGGAATGAGTGGATGGAAGATCGTCAACATGTCGGAATCGTTGGTGCCGGAATCGTGGGGTTCGCTCACGCGTTGGCCGCCGCCAAACAGGGGCACCGCGTCACCGTTTTCGAAAGAAATGCAGCATGCCAGGGCGCATCGATTCGAAACTTCGGGATGGTGTGGCCGGTCGGCCAGGAAGCGGGGCCGGCATTGGATGCGGCGTTGCGAAGTCGAGAGATTTGGTTGGAATTGGCAGGACAAGCCAACTTCTTTTGCCGTCCCACCGGAGCGATCTACTTGGCCCACCGAGAGGACGAATGGCAAGTCCTGAACGAGTTCGCTGACCAAGCAGTCGACCTGGGGTATCAGGTGGAACTTCTTTCGCCGGATCAAGTTCGTCGAAAAACTCCCGCGGCCAACCCGAACGGTTTGTTGGGGGGGCTGTTTAGCCGGACCGAGTTGGCGGTCGATCCGGTCCAGGCCATTGCCGCGCTGCCCGGCTTTTTGAACGCACGTTACGGAGTCCAGTTCCATTTCGAATGCCCTGTGGTGGCAGTTCGATCCGGCGGTTTGACCACATCCGACCGGCGCGAATGGACGCTGGACCAAATCATTGTCTGCAGCGGTGCGGATTTTCATTCGCTGTTGCCCACGGTCTTTCAGCGTTCCGGCCTGCGGGCTTGCAAACTTCAGATGATGCGGACCATCCCGCAGCCCAGCGAATGGAACTTGGGGACTCACATCGCCAGCGGTTTGACGCTGCGTCACTACAACAGCTTTCGCATTTGTCCCAGTCTGAGCCGACTGGTTGATCGTGTTGCCGAAGAGACGCCGGAGCTGGATCGCTATGGCATCCACGTCATGGCTTCACAAAACGCGGCTGGTGAAATCATCTTGGGCGATTCGCATGAGTACGATACCGAGATCGGACCGTTTGATCGTCCTGAGATTGATGCGTTGATCCTGCGCGAACTGCACAAGATCATCGAACTGCCAACTTGGGAAGTTTCACGGCGATGGAGCGGAATTTATGCCAAGCATCCGACGCAAGTGATTTACCGTTCCGAGCCGATTCAGGGCGTTCATGTCGCGACGGGAACCGGTGGTGGCGGAATGACGCTGGCATTCGGCCTGGCGGACGCCTTTGTCGCCGGCGGACCCCTTTGTTCGGTGGCTTCGTGACCTGTCATACCAATTGATCCTGCGTCGCTTTCCGGCGATGCGGACCGATTCGCGTGCCTGTTCTTCACAGAACAGTCCACACCGTCCGCCCAGAACGGTCGATTCAAAATTCTTTCCTGCGAAGCGCAGCGTTCGTCTCGGGTCAGGCTCTAGCGTTGGGAAGGCCGGCATGTTCACCGCCGGCCGCACGCTTTGGCGTCAAGATTGCTATGTACGTTTGCCTGTCAACCAATTGGCTGTGCTCGGCCGCTTTCGGCATGCGAAGTGTTTGAGCCTGAATCAGGTGCATTGCACCTATCGGCAAGCCTTCGTTTGTGATTCTGGTGACGGTTACGGTGAAGAGACGATGAAATGAAGTCCCGTATCAATGATGACGGTAGATACCCGCCCGCCCGGTCCGCCATACTCGACCCGCAGGTCCATCGCAGTTCTACACATACGTTCCGTTTTGATCGGTCGCGATCTTCAATGTTAGCGGCGAACCAGCGTCTGTCGGTCATCGCACGCAAGGTCTTTGGGGCGGTCATGCGCGGTATCGTCTGGGCGACGGTGATTCCTTTGGGACTCGTTCATCGTCTGGCAATGCAGCTGGACGATTGGATGGACCCATCGTTGGATCAAGTTGCGGTCCAGCGCCCCTTGTTCGTCGTCGGTCTTCCACGCAGCGGAACAACCTTCGCACACCGCTTGTTGTCATCTGATCGTCAGACGTTCACGACGATGCCACTGTGGGAGGTCTTGTTTGCACCGGCGTTGTGCCAGAAACGATGCATCGGATTGTTAATGCGTATCGATCGACGCTTCGGTGGCCCGCTGGCCCGCTGTCTACGTTGGGCCGAAGACTGCTGTTTTCGTTCGCTGAACGATATTCATGCCACGCGTTTGACCGATCCGGAGGAAGACTATCTGGGGCTGATCGCTTTCGATGGATGTTTTCTGCGAGTACTACTGCAACCCCACAGTCAGCATGTCTGGGACCTGGGCCATTTCAGCGATCGATTATCCCCGCAACGCAAGCACCGATTGATCGATGCGTATCGCCGACTGGTGATCCGGCACCTGAAGTATCGAGGTGGCAACCGACGTTTGCTATCCAAGAATCCGTGTTTTACGGCATGGTTGCCTGAACTGGCGGATGCCTTTCCGGATGCAAGCTTCATTGGGCTTCGTCGCTGTCCCGAGCAGGCCGTCCCGTCCCAACTGAGTTCGATTGATGGCGGGCTGCGTCTGTTCGGACATCGTGCCAGCGAACCCCAGATTGTCGACCGGTTTGTCGACTTGTTGGCATCGTATTGGGATCGGCTGCGATGGGCTGATCATTCAACGCCACGAAATCGATTTGTGTTGATCGAGTATGCCGATTTGACTTCCCAGCCGTTTGAATCCGTCATGGGAGCCTTGGACACGTTGTCCGTACGGATTAGCGAATCGGGAGTGACCGAATTGCGGACGAAGGCTGACGCCGCGGCGGGCTACCAAAGCCGGCATCACTATGACTTAGGACAGTTTGGGCTGGATGCGAAACAACTTTCCCAGCGTTTTCAAATCGGTAGTCCTTCGGTGATGGATCCAAACTCAATTCATCGTGATGACTTGCGACCTGTTTCCGACTATGTGATGACGGGAGATCAAAAATGAGCACCAAAACCAGCCGCGCCCGGGTCGTTCAAAGCCAAATGAAGGACGGGACGATGGTGCCGCCGTCCGCCGGTCGACTGAGGATTGCGATTGTCTCCGATGCAATTGTTGGTCGCAATGGTGTGGGGACTTTCTATCTGGATCTCATTGAACATCTGATGCCGTTTGTCGACTCGATCGACCTGATCGCACCGCAGCAAGAACGCTGTCGCGAAATGGAGCGTTTTTCAATTCCCATGCCAGGGGATTCAACACAGCGATTGGCGTTGCCCCATGGGCGTCATGTGACGGAACGTTTGGACCGAATGGCACCGAACCTTATCATCGTGCCCACCCTGGGCGCGTTTTCGTACCTGGGATTGCGGTACGCGAAACGAAACGGCATTCCGCTGGTGATCGTCAATCACACCAGTTTTGGACAGCTGTTTCGTTTGTATTGGTCCAAGCTTGTGGCCGGACCGATGACTTGGGCGTTGAATCGTCTGAATCGTTGGTTGATGCGTCAGGCGGATGCCGTGGTTGCATTGAATGCCGAGGCGTACCAGGAAGCCAGTCAATGGGACGCCAAATTGGTACGTGTGATGGGCACACCGGTCGCCGCTGATTTTTTGCGTCGTCCGTCAGTTCGGCGACCAGGGCTAGCGCAGCATGACGGGGAAACGGGAATTCGGCGAACGGTTTTTGTCGGGCGATTGGCCGCCGAAAAACGTGTCGGCGATTTGATCGAAGCTGCCGAGAGGTTTACCAATTGTCAGTTCGCGATTGCGGGTGATGGTCCGATGCGCGATCAAGTCGAATCGGCGGCCCAGCGATTGCCCAATCTGCAGTACCTTGGTTGGCTGTCACGCGATCAGGTGTTGGGAGCACTCGATGAATCGGATGCCCTGGTGTTGCCATCGATGATTGAGTCGTTTGGTACCGTGGCATTGGAAGCCATGGCGCGGCGTCGTTATGTCATCGTCCGACGCGACTGTGGGATTGCAAAATGGCCGTCAATTTCCGCCGGATTGTTTTATATCGAAGATGATCAGTCCTTTGCCGATCGTTTCGAATCACTGCGAAATATGGATGATGAATCGTTGAACCAAATCGCGGGGAAAAGCTGGAACGCGGTAACCGATTTCAATCAACACACCGTCCGTGTTTGGTTGCAGTTCCTAATTGATGCGGCACGATTGGATGAACACCGTGTGATTGGTCAGCGCCGTGTACCCGCGGATCAGAGTGTTTGATGCTTTCGATGTTGGCGGTTTCCACACCTTCGCAAACGAAGCAACCCGAGGCGGTTGTTTCGATTCATGATGTGATGCCATCGACGATGGCACAGACTGGGCAACTGATCGACTTGTGCCGCCGTCACCAGATTCGGCAAATCGCTTTGCTGGTTGTCCCCGGTCTCGATTGGTCCGGCCGCGATGTGGACCAATTGCGTCGTTGGTCGGATGAGTCGCTGACGCTATGTGGACACGGGTGGGTGCATCAATGCGAACGAATCGCTGGATGGAAGCATCGACTTCATTCGATGTTGATTTCACGGCAAGTGGCCGAACATCTTTGTTGGTCCACTGACCAGATTGTCGGCACGATGTGTCGCTGTGCCGAATGGTTCGACATGGTCAGCCTGCCACGTCCGCGTTTGTACGTTCCGCCGGCCTGGGCATTGGGCGATCTGCCGAAAGATCGTTGGGGCGAAGTCCCGTTTGACTGGATTGAAACCTTGGCGGGTTTGGCATCGATGCGAGACCGCAGGGTCGCCGAACTACCGCTGGTCGGTTTCGAAGCCGACACGATTTTGCGGAAATGGTCTGTGCGTGCCTTCAACGCATTTGGATTGGCCGTTCGACGTTGGGGATGCCGGCCGCTGCGGATTTCCATCCACCCAAGGGATCATCAATTGAAGCTGGCTGATCACCTGGAATTCGTGCTGGCAAAGGGGTGGAACGACTTGTCCTATTCGCAGGTCGCCGAAGACGTGTTCACGACCACCTGAATCATTGTTTTTTTCGTTGGCCGGATGGCTTTTTGGGGTTCAGCGGTAGCACATTGGCGCGCTGGGCATATTGCTGCCAACGATCGGCCATTTCTTTTGCACGTTCGGGCATCTGGTCTGCCAGGTCGTTTTGTTCGCTGCGGTCTTTGGCAATGTTGTACAGCTCCCAGGGACCGTTGGCCTTCTTGGCGACCAGTTTCCAATCGCCCATCCGGATCGCACGATTGCCTTCATGTTCCCAGTAGATCGCGTCCCGTTGGATGGGTTCTCCGGACAGCAGTGGCTGCAGGCTGACGCCTTCGGCCGGTTTGATTGGTCGGCCGTCGTGATACGTATCAGGGTACGACGTTTGGGCGACGTCCACGGCGGTGGCCATCAGATCGATCAAGTGCGCCGG
Source organism: Crateriforma spongiae (assembly GCF_012290005.1). NCBI lineage: Bacteria > Pseudomonadati > Planctomycetota > Planctomycetia > Pirellulales > Pirellulaceae > Crateriforma > Crateriforma spongiae. The sequence continues at coordinate 388,419 of NZ_JAAXMS010000002.1, read as the reverse complement.
GGTGTGCTCAATTTCTCCCGCACGCGACAGTCCACCTGGCCAGTGCATGATCAAGGGGGATGAAATGCCGCCTTCGTGACAGAAGTGCTTGTATTCACGAAACGGCGTGTTGGATACCGTCGCCCACACTCGACCATACGCGATGTAAGTGTCCGATGGCCCCGGCATGACCATGGCACCGGTCCGCACCGGATATCCATCACGGGTCTGTTTCGGTTGCATGTGAACTTGGAGGTGTTCTTTGGGAAGCGGTGCCAGCGTTGGAGCGTCTTGTCGCAGTGTCGTCGACTTGGATTGGCGACCGTAGTTCTCGGCACATCCGCCATTGTCTTGAAAGAAGCAAATCAAGGTGTTTTCGAATTGCCCGGTGTCTTTCAATGCGGTGACAATACGCCCGATGCCTTGGTCCATGTTGTCGATCATCGCCGCATAGACTTCCATGCAACGTTTGTCCCATTCCCAGTGATTGTCGTTGATCCAATCTTGCGGAATCGGCCAAGGGGTAACGCTGTTACGATTCAACAGTCCCAGGCGAATCATCTTTTCGAAACGAGCCTTGCGTATCGCCTCGTATCCCGCGTCGTATTTGCCAATGTATTTGGCGATGTCGGCCTTTCGAGCATGCATCGGCCAATGGGCGGCGGTGTAGCTGACGTACAAGAAGAACGGTTGATCCCCGACGTTTTGGTGATGGTCATGGATGAACCCGACCGCGTGGTCGCTGATCGCATCGGTGTAGTAAAAGTCGTCGCTGTCGTCTTGGTCATCGCCTGGGTCTGAATCGCGTGGATACAGCGGGTCCGAAAACGGCGACACGAATTCGTTGTCTCGCGTCAGTGAATTGGGATCCCAGAAGCTGCCCGCACCGTGAATGGTTCCGTAAAAGCGATCGAAACCACGTTGAAGCGGCCAGTTGAACTTGTCTGCCGATGATTCCGGCTGGACCTTGGACGTCACATGCCATTTTCCAGACAGATAGGAACGATAGCCGGCGGACTTTAAAGCCTCGGCGATCGTCACACAGTTGCGGTTCAATTCGCCGCGATAACCGTCGTGTCCACGGTCTTGCATCATGTGCCCGATGCCGGCTTGGTGTGGATACAAGCCGGTCAGCAAACTCGCTCGCGTCGGACAGCATCGTCCGGTGTTGTAGAACTGAGTGAACCGCAATCCACGTTCGGCAAGACGATTCAGGTTCGGCGTGTCGATCTCGCTGCCGTAGCATCCCAAATCAGAAAACCCCATATCATCGCTCATGATGTACAGGATGTTGGGCTTCTGGTTTTCGTCCGCGCACAGCAGAGAGCCGACACACGTGATCAATGCAATCAGAATGACACGGTGGCAATGAGAGGCGATGTTCATGGGTTTGACGTGGGAGACATGCGGAGCGGGAATGGGGACTGGCGATGCGTTTGACGGCTATTCGATCGGGGCCGTTTCGAAGTCGTCTTTGTTGACCCAACCGGCGTTCATTTTTTCACCGTTCATGTAACGCTCGTAGAAGTTCTTCGTTCCCGAGTTAACGTATTCCATCTGTTCAAAGGTCTCGCCTTTGCCGAACATTCGGGGATCGTCCTGTAGTTTCAGTTCAGCGTTCATCTGGTTTCGGAGCGCCCGCATGATGCGGGCGTAGTCGGAGTTTTTCGCCAGATTCGCCAAGCAATCTTGATCGGCCGACAGATCGTACAGCTCTTCACTTGGGCGTTTTCCAAAGGACTGGTCCCAATGCAACGTATCGGTTCCGTCACGACGGCCCTCGAGGATGATGGACTTGGTCGGGCTTCCGTCGGTATTCAGGTAACCAGTTTCCGGATTGCCCGCGGGCCAGCGGTCGGGTTCAAAATTTTGGATGAACAGCATGTCATCCTGGATGATGCCTCGGATCGGATATCCCCAGTCGTTCGGACGTCCAATGTCGTGTCGTTCTTTACCGATCAACACGTGGTCGCGACTGGGATCGACTTGTCCTTCGAGGTCGCTTTCCAGCAATGCGACCAAGCTTTTGCCGGTCACCGGTTGCATGATGCTTTCTTGGATCTGCAAATCGGTTGCGTCCAGGATCGTCGGCGCCAGGTCGATTAGGCTGACATAGTCGTCGATCCGTCGGCCGATGTGTTGCATCCGCTGCGGCCACATGATCGCCAATGGGACGTGGTTGCTCGGCTCGTAAGCCTGGCCCTTGACTCGAGGGAAAGGCATTCCATGATCCGAGGTGACGATGACCAACGTGTTGTCCAGTTCGCCCAGTGAATTCAATTGGTCCAAGATGCGTTGGGTATGTTTGTCAAAGTGTTCGACTTCGACCGCGTAGTCCAGCATGTCGTTGCGAACGGTTTCGTTGTCAGGCCAATAGCCGGGAACACGATCGATGTCTGAAAGCTTTTTGCCGGCGATCCGTTGGCCCACGCCATATTCGTAGGCTCGGTGTGGTTCAGTCGCGCCGTACCAAAAGCACCACGGTTGTGATGTGTCGACACTTTGGATGAAGTCATCAAAGTTTGCCGCATAATCGTTCGCGCTGATGTGTTTGGCCGGTGGCTTAGCGGTGCGTTTGGTGAACGGGACACCGGTCATCTGGCGATTTCTTCCGTTGACGTCTTTGGCGATTCCAGGGCCCCAGCCTTTGCCGGTGGTTCCCACCTGATATCCGGCGACCTTCAACGCTTCGACGTACGTTTTGAACTTTGGCGGAAAATCACAGATGTGATTGCAGGCTTCTTCCAGCTGCCACGAGTTCCGACCGGTCAAGATCGCCGCCCGTGATGGCGCACACTTGGCGTTCGGCGTGTACGCATGGGTGAAGACGACGCCCTGCTTGGCGACTTGATCGAAACCGGGCGTTTGGACCCAATCGCAGCCGTAGGCTCCGGCATGTCCGTACGACCAATCGTCGGCGATGCACAGCAAGACGTTCGGACGTTCGGTTGGTTCCGATGTGGATTCGGCTTGCGCCGTGCAGCACAGGAGCAGGCACATGGCGATGGCGATCCGTGACGACGGCAGTCGATCGGCCTGCCGCAAAGTCAACCTACCGGATGCCAGTTCGGCTGTGGGATCGGTTGCGGTGCGATGGGCAGGACGGTGTCGGCGTCGGGCAGTGGGAACGCGAAACGCGGCGGCCGAAAGCGAAAGGGGGGACTTCATGGTGATGAATTTTTGGGGAAGGTTCACGGACGGCGGCGGGACTGTGGGCTGTCCAGGAAGATGGGTCTGGATTTTCCGTTTTTGATCATTAGCCAGCCGATCAGTGTATCTGTGTTTTCGAAGGGGTGGTTTGCCGTTTCGCGGGTGGCGATCCGATGGGATTCCGGTCATCAAGCCTTGATTGATGTGATGAAGCCGTCATGCGGTGCACCGAGAAGGCGGCTGGTCCTACGGACTTTACGGGCGGCACCGAGCCCAAAACGACCAGAAACTGCGGCTTGCCGCGAATTTGGAGGCAAATCGGCATGAACGCCAGCATGCCCGACCTAGGGTCCAGCGGTTCAGGACGTCGAATCCACTGGCTGCTTGCGGGCGAATTGCCGCAGTCGGCAGTCTGGTGCGGGAATCTGCGTTTCTGAGTCGACAGAAATGACCTAGAAAATCCGATTGTGGGCTCTGTCTGGGCTCAGACTGATCTCACTTTGGATCAAGACGGTAGGTTTTTGCGGCCAAGTGTTAGCCCCAGGGCGAAACCTGCAGAGACACCAACTTGATTGTCGAGTATATTGAACTGTCCCTCCGGGGTGCACACCGCGGCACACGTTGAATCGTCGTCGCGGTCGCTACGCTCCATCCTTCCCACCTCCGATTTTGTCGTGTTTGTTGTCACGCACGTGTCGAACGCCTGCCATGCCGGGTGTCGTTATGTGCACCGCACGCTGACGAAAGCCAGCCGCCTAATGCTGGGCCGATCAGGTTCCGCTCGGGCAGTGGTGGCCGTTTTGCAAGCGACGACGAACCGATTCCCACCCACCTACAAAGATCACTCCGATGTCTCAAAAGAATCAGCGATCTGACGTCAGCCGACGGCTGAATTGGAAAGGTGCGATTTCCGTTCGATCGGATGCCCGTGTACGTCGATCACGCCAGCGTCGTGGTGCGATCCCCGTGTTTCCCAGCCTGGCCGCGGCATCGTTGGTGCCCGTGTTTGGACTGGTCTTGGCGTCCAGTTTCTGGGGCGGCGGTGAAACACTGGATGATCGCGTGTTGTGGCACACGGTGGCGACCGAAGACTTGCAAATCAGCGTGATTGAACGCGGGAATTTGGAAAGCCAGACCAACCTGGAAATCAACTGCGAAGTCGAAGACGTCCAGCGAGACGGCATCAACGGCACCCCGATCGTTTGGATCATTCCCAACGGCAGTAGCGTCAAGAAAGGCGATTTGCTGGTGGAGATCGATTCGACGCCGATGCGTGAAGAATTGGACGAACAGATCCTGGATACGGAAACCGCTCGTTCGAATAAGATTCAGTCGGAAGCGGATTACAGCAACCAGTTGGTGCAAAACGAAACCGCCAAGGCGGAAGCCGAACTGAAGGTGCAGCTGGCCAAGCTGGAATTGGAAATGTTCGTTGATGAAGAAAGCGGCACTTACAAGTTGGCCGTGGATGAAATTCGACGAAACATTCACAACGTCAACAACGACATCTTGGAAGCTCAGGCTTCGCTGGAACTTCGGCGCGACGATCGCCAGGGCATCGAATCGCTGTACAAGTTGGGTTATGCCAATCGCAACGAACTGCGAAAAAGTGAGTTGGCATTCCTGCAGGCCGAAGGCAGCTATGCCGCTCAATTGAACAAGCTGCAAACCACCTTGGCCACGCTGAAGCGGAAGGAAAACTACGAGCGTGAAATGCAGTTGTTGACCTTGGAAGGCAAAGTCAAAACAGCCGAACGCCTGCTGTCACAGACCGAACGTAACAACGAAGCGCGGTTGGCCAAAGTAGAAGCGATCCTGCGGGCACGCACCGAATCGCTGAAGAAGGAAGAAGAGCGTCTGGAACGCTATCAGACCCAGCTGAAGGCTTGCAAAATTTTTGCCCCCGAGGACGGGATGGTCGCTTACGCTTCGGATCGCAACACCGAGATCCGCGAAGGCGTGCCGGTCCGTTATCGCCAGCACCTGATGTCGTTGCCATCGCTTAGTGCGATGCAGGTCCAAACAACCGTTCATGAATCCGACTTGGACCAGATTCAGCAGGGCATGAAGGCTCGCATCACTGTCGACGCCTTTCCCGAACGTGAATACTCCGGGACGGTTCAGTCGATCGCCGTTTTGCCCGCTCAAAACTCTTGGCGTGGCAGCACCACCAAGGTGTACGAAACGGTCGTGACCATCGATGACGAAGTGGCACACTTGAAGCCCGGTATGACCGCCGTGACCGAAATTATGGTGGACTACTTGGAGCAAATCGTGACGGTGCCCATGCAGTCGATCGTCGAACGCAACGGCGTGACGTGGGTGTTGACGCAACAGGACGGTCGCCTGATTCCACGCCAGGTTGAAACCGGTCGCGACAACGATTCGATGGTGCAAATCGTCGAAGGTCTGCAGGCGGGTGAATCGATCGCTTTGAATCCTCGCGAGTTCATCGACGATTTGCTGGAGACCGACGCCTGATGTGGTGGTCGACGTTCCGCTTGTCCGTCCGCAATTTGCTGCTGCACAAGATGCGAAGCACGTTGACGTTGCTGGGGACGATTCTGGGCGTCGCGTCGGTCATCGCAATGCTTTCGATCGGCGAAGGCAGCAAGCAGGAGGCCTTGGAACGCATCCGTTCGTTGGGGGCCAATAATGTTATTATCCGCACGCTTTCACCGGGCGAGGCGGAAGACGGCGGTGACAACAATTCCTCAACGTCCGCGGTGACGTCACGCAGTCTGTATCAAGTCAATGCATATGGACTGACCTATGAAGATCTGCGTGTGCTGGAAGATCTGCCCACCAAACGTTCCGTCGTCCCGGTGATGATGCAGCGTCGTGATGTTAGCCAAGGAGGGAACCGTTTGGGCGAAGCCCGCGTTGTCGCAACGACTCCCGAATTGTCAGCCGTTCGTAATATCCAGGTCCGCCGCGGGCGTTTTCTGCAGCGTCGCGATCGCGAAGACATGGCCAACGTGGCGGTTTTGACTCAAGGCGCGGCAACGGAACTATTCGGATACAGCGATCCCTTGGATCAACCGATCCTGGTCGGCGGCACCGCGTTCCGCGTGGTCGGCGTTTTGTCGGCTCGCGACAGCGGGATTGCTCGCGCCGGTGAATCGGGCGGGGACGATGCCAATCGCGACATCTTCGTGCCATTGGAGACGGGCCGAGCACGTTTCGGATTCTTGACGCGTGAAGCCGCCAGCAGCCGCGAATTTGATCGTGTCGAACTGAGCGAGATCACGATCGCCGTGGCCGATGGCGACCAAGTCGCACCGACCGCGACGATGGTCCGTGATCTGTTGGAAAAGCGACACACCGACGCCACCGATTACCAGGTCCTTGTTCCGCTGGAGTTGATGGCCCAAGCGGAACATGAAAAGCGGATCTGGAATTTGGTCTTGGGGGCAATCGCGGGGATTTCACTGCTGGTCGGCGGGATCGGCATCATGAACATCATGCTTGCGACGGTGACCGAACGGACTCGCGAAATCGGGATCCGACGTGCGATCGGTGCCAAACGCCGTGACATCATTCGCCAGTTTCTGGTCGAAACCACGGTCTTGTCGGCGACCGGCGGTCTGTTGGGGATCTTTTTGGGGATCAGTATTCCAATGGTGGTCACCGCGGTTGCCGGGATGCAAACGGTCACCAGTGTTGCTTCCATTGCCTTGGCGTTTGGGATCTCCGTTGCGATCGGCATCATCTTTGGTGTCTACCCGGCCTACAAAGCTGCGGCGATGAATCCCATCGAAGCCCTTCGGCAGCAGTGACCAATGCAACGGACCGGTTGCCTGTGATTCGGTCGCGTGATCGTCGGGAAACTCGACGTCTTTTGCGACAATATGCCTATGCCGTTTTGACACTGCGCGTGCGGTTCTGATGCGTCTTTCTTGACCGAAGGTGGCTACAATAGGGCGCAAAGTGAGCTGTAATGGTGACATGTTCGCCCATGTCGCTGGCACGCTTTGTCCCTCCGATATCCCCACCTTTCAGATTGGATTCACAACCAATGTCTGACGTCAAGAAATCCACGACGGAAAACCGTCGATCGTTCATGAAGAAAGCGACCGCCGCCGCAACGTCGGCGACCTTGGTGACCGGTGCAATGCGTCGTGTTCACGCCGCGGAAGATCACACGATTCGCTTGGCGTTGATTGGCAGTGGGGGACGTGGTGCCGGCGCCGTGGTCAATGCATTCAATACAAAAGACCAGGGTCCGATCAAGCTGCACGCCGTGGCCGATTTGGAATCGTCGCACATCCAAGCCCGCTTGGTTCCGTTGACCAAAAAGTTTCCGGACCAGGTCGATGCACCGGAGGAACGTTGGTTCTTGGGTTTTGACGCCTACAAAAAGGCGATCGACACCCTACGTCCTGGCGACGTCGCCATGTGCACGACGCGTGCATACATTCGACCGGTGCATGTCGAATATGCCGTCAGCAAAGGCATCAATGTCTTCATGGAAAAACCGTTCGCGTGTGACCCGCGTGGGCTACAGCGGATGGCCAACGCAGGAAAGATGGCGGACGAAAAAGGCGTCAAGATTGCTTGCGGTCTGCAGTGTCGTCACTCACCCGCCCGTGCCGCTTTGATTGAAAAACTTCGCGACGGCGAACTGGGCGAACTGGCCTATGTTCGTGCCAATCGTCGCGCTTCACGGCGGTGGATGGGATCCCAGCGTGAAAAGTCCAACATCTTCAAAGAGCAGCTAAGGTTTGGGAAGACGCATCTGTTGTGGGTCGGCTCGGGGCACATGGTGGACAATTTGATCCACCAAATTGATGAGTGCTGTTGGATCATGGACGACTGGCCGGTTTCCTGCGACGGGATGGGCGGGCGTGAAGTCGGCAGCACCGATCATGGCCAGAACATCGACACCTATTCGATGGAATACACCTTCCCCGACGGACGTAAAGCGTTCTGTGGATTCCGTCGCGCCGAAGGCGGGCACAGGGATTTTGCCACCTACATCCATGGCAGCAAACGAGCCGCCCAGTTTTCCGGGAACGTGCACAAAGCGACCGTGCACATGTACAAAGACTTGCGGGTTGACGATGACAACATCGATTGGCGGCCCGAAGCGGACAAACTGGTCCCGTGGGACTACGAATGGGTCGACTTTGTCCGCGCGATTCGGTCGGACACCCCCTACAACGAATGTCATCGTGCGGTCAAAGCCGACTATGCGTCGTTGATGGGCCGCGCCGCGGCACACTACAACCGCATCGTGACCATGGACGAGATCGTCAATTCAAACTTCCAGTTCTGTGACTATCTGGACGACTTGACCGACGACAGTCCACCGCCGGTGCTGGCCGATGCCGACGGCGTCTTTCCGGCGCCCGTCGCCGGCAAGTGGATTGAAATCTAGCGTTTCAGTTTCACGTCTTTGCTGCGTTTCTAGTCGGTGTTGCGTCCACGGTCCGGTCGGATTGGCCGGACCGGCCGCTGGCGGGGCGGAAAAGTTTGCCTGATCCGACCGACCCCTTCGTCGTGAGAAACCGTCGAAAGGCGAATAACCGATTGCCGATTCCAAACTGCGTGGTTCTCGCGCGCCCTTGGAATCGGCATGACCGTCTTGATCATCAGCTTCACGAATCTTCGCTCACGCTGGTTCGTCCTTGGCACCATGCTTGGGGCGGTCTGTCTGTCCGTTGGCGGCTGCACTCGCAAACACTATCGCACCCAAGCGGATTGTGATGTCGAGGCGATTTATCAGGAGAAACGCGCCGAAGAGGCTTGGAATCTGCCTCGTTTGCCAGGAATTCAGGTCGATCCCCGATCGCGTTTCTTTGACCCGTCGCCCGAAGATTGCCCGGCACTGCCGCCACCCGAACCCCGTTTGCACGGGTACACGCTGCCGCAGCTTGCGACGGGTGATCCCCGCCAATCGGTGGATTTGGCCGCGGACGAATCTGCCGACTTGGAGTCCGTTGACGAAACAACCGAACCGGAAGAAACGCGGGGGGAATCAAATCCTGAAACGACTCCGCAGCCGGAACTGATTCCCGCGGGTGATCGTCCTGAGTTGATCGACCCTGGTCTGATTGATCCGGACGCACAGGGGACCGCCGAACAATCGCAAATCGGTGCCCATCAACCGATCATTGTGCCGCCGTACTCGGAATTCAAGTCCGTCGCACCATCATCAAGCGACCCGCCGAGTGTCGGAAAACCGAAACAGGTGGGTGCGGCGACGCCAAGCGTTGGGACCATGCCTGTTGCCGATTCTTTCGTGCAACAAACATCCGCGGTGCAGCTGGTTGCACCAGGTTCCGCCGATGGTGGTCAGCCGGCAGCGGAGCTCGCGGTCAATAAAGACGCCGCTGCCGAACAGGTGGACGCACCGGAGGAATTAGCATTGCCAGCTGATTCGGAAGCGGTCGATTCCGATTCACTGGGCCAATTGCTGCAAGATGCTCCGAGCGCAGACGCCGACGACGCGACGTCCAGCGAACCGGCAGTCGCAGATGACGAACGCTTGGAAGACAGTGATGCGCAACCAACGGGCGGTTTGCGAATCGTGCCAATTCCACCGGAATACTGGGGGCGGATTCCCCAAACATGCATTCCCAGAATGCTGGAATTCGAATCGGTACGCGAAGAATTTCGTCGGTCGTATCCCAACGCAACCGATGCAGAAATCGAGCCGATGCTTAGCGATGCGCCCCGCCTGACATTGCCCAACGTCATGGAATTGACGTTGATCAACAGCCGCGAATATCAGACGCGTAAAGAGATCCTGTATCGGGTGGCGTTGCGTTTGACTCGCGAACGCTACGATTTTTGGTTGCGTCCGACGCGGCGGGGCAACGGAACAGCTCTGAATTATACGCACTCTCGGTTTCGTGGGCTGACCAACAACCGATTGGCGATCCCCACCAATGCGGCGGTGACGCAAACGTTGTGCACCGGGGGCCAGTTCCTGGCCAGCTTCGCCAACAGCGTGGTGCTGACGTTCAATGGGCCACAAGGCTTCGCCGCCGATGTGGGATCAGAATTGCTGTTCGATTTTCAGCAATCGCTTTTGCAACGCGACATCGTTTTCGAAAGTCTGACCCAGGCAGAGCGTGACGTGATTTACGCGGCTCGGGATCTGATTCGGTACCGACGTGAGCTTTTCGTCGACATGGCCGGTCGATATTACAACCTGTTGCTGACCTACCGGGCGATCGAGATCAGTTCACAGGATTACTTCAGTAATCTTCGGGCTTTCCTGCAGGGTAGGGCAGAGTACTTGAAGGCGGGCCGAATTCCACGCATTCAGGTCGACCAGTTTGAACAGAACGCACTGCGAAGCCAGAGTTCGCTGGTGGGTGATTGCAATCGATTGGAAACCTCATTGGATCGGTTGAAGCTTGCGATCGGCTTGCCTCCGGAAATGCCGTTGAATATCTCGCTTAGCGAATTGGAGGCATTGACCACCAGTGACGAATTGACCGTGACGCGACAGCTTGTCCAGCGAACCAAAACGTCGTTGCTGGAAACCACGGCGGGGCGATGGAGCGAACGAGATTCGGTGGTCAATGGTGCAACCGTATTGGTGGACCGCTTGATGGATACCCTGCGCGTCCGCAACGAGGTGTCCGGGATTGATGAAGTGACCGACGAACAGCGTGCCGCGACGCAATTGGAATCGATCCTGGCCCTGATCGAGTCGCGTTTGCAGGCGGATCAACTGGACGCGATTCGGCGTCGGGAACTGAGCGGCGACTTGCCGCCGGAGCCAATGATTCGCTTTGCACGAACGGTTGATTTGATCGATGCCAAGCTGGCCCAAGCCGAAGCGGCCATCGGTCTGCGCGCGCTGATGCGACAGGCGGAATCAGCCGAATCGGACCTCCGTGATCCCGACCCGGTGCCGGCCGATCCGGTCAAGGATGAAGGTTTGGAACAGTTAAGTCAGCAGGTCGAAACCTACGATCGCGAACTGGATCAATGGATCCGGCAATGGGAAACCGCGATCGAAAAACGACGGTTGGATGAATTGGAAACGCTATCCAAACGCGGCGATCCTTTGTTGCAGCAGGTGGATCGCTTGGATCGCGAAGCCGCCGGCGATTTGTTGCCCGACCAAGAGGGCGAAATGGATGAATTGATCGCCAAGACCGTCAAGGAAATTGTCGACTTGGTGGATCAGGTGGCCGGTAGCGACGTCGGCGGGCTGGATGAAGTCGATATCGACGACGACGAAGCAATGCTGACCGCATTGGTGCAACGTTACGACTTGATGAATCAGCGCGGCGACTTGGCCGACGCGCGACGTCAGATCAAGTTGGCTGCGGATGATCTGCGTTCGATCATCGACATTCGTGCGACGCATATTTTGCGGACAAGAAGCGATGTGAATCGTGCCTTTGATTTCACGTTTGACGACAGCGAAACTCGGCTAAGTGTTGCACTCGACACGCCGTTGAACCGACGGATCGAACGTAATGCATATCGTACCGCGTTGATCAACTACAACGCCGCACGTCGTGCATTGATCGACCAGGAAGACCAGATCAAGTTTTCGATTCGTGAACGCTTGCGGCAGCTTCGATTGCGACGAACGCAGTATGAAATCGCCGTTGCATCGGCGGCACTGGCGTACGAGCGTGTTGTCAGCACTCGACTGCAACTGCAACTAGCGGTCGGCAATGTCGTGGCACGTGACTTCTTGGAAGCTCAGCAAGACTTTACCGGAGCCTTGAATTCTGTGGCTCGAGAACACATCAATTTCATTCTGGAACGGATCGATTTGTTCTTGGCGATGGAAGCAATTCGTCTTGATCCCAATGGGTACTGGGAAGGCGTCGACGATGAACAGCTGGAACTGCCTTTGCGGCCTCCGTTTTTGGAAGCAAATCCCAATCCGTACGGGCGACTGGCACCGTGTTTGATGTACAGCGATGAAATCCGCAGTCTGCACTGACCCGAGCGTTCGCTAAGGTTCCGGTTGGGCAATGCCGGTGGATAGGTCGAAGGCCGATAGCATGCTGCCGAACGTCAGGTCCGCGAAAACCGCAGCATGCTGACCTTCGGGGACGTCGAATTCGACGGTCGCTTTTCGCTGGTTTTCCGCATCCGCATCGATTCGACGAAACTGGCGATCGCGGAAATCACGCGTGTCGGAAAATGCCACCCAAAAACGAAAGTCTGACACATCACGATCGGACTGGGCGGTGAAGCGAATGGAGCGTCCTTCGGTTTGGGTGGACCATTGAATGGACGGTAATCGCCGGCCTTCGACGCAATGCGCGGCAAAGGTCGCAATCGAAGCGGTCACACGCATGTGCCCGCCTTCCAAACCGTGTCCGGCATTGGCAATGGTCAACACATTCTTGGGCGATGATAGATCGTTCCAGTAGTTGTCCAGTGCATCGCAACGCCAATAGCGATCATTCGCACCATTGATCAGCAACTTGGGAACGCGTATTCGATCCCGGTACTCGTATGGATCCATCATCAAACGCAATTGCCGTTCTGCGTCACTTTCGTTTTCAAGGTTGACCAGCCCCGCTTCGGTGTAGTCGGCGATCTGTTCGCTGAAGAAGCCCCACTTCTGCTTCTGGTCCGCCATCTGTTTCCGAAAATTCAGTGTGTCGATGACCATGGGGGCTATGCCGATGACGCGATCATCTGCGGCGGCCGATAACCAACTGGTCCAGCCTCGCTTTGACGCGCCGGTCACGATGAAGCGTTCGATGGGACGTTGGAATTGTTGCTCGCTAAGTTCACCAACGCAGTCCATCGTCTTGACTGCGCTCTTAACCATTGGGAACAACAGCGGCCATGTCGCGTCGCCTGTGTCGAGGTATCTCAGCCAAGTCGCGGCAATCAATGCGTCTTCATATTTGCCGCCCAGCAACGGTTGATTGGGGACCTGGAACAAGGCCACAACCGGCATGCCGCTCATTCCGGCTAAAGCGACACAGGCGGGTTCGATCGCTGCGTTGGGTGGACGACGGTTGGAGCCACCGTTGACGAACAAGATTGCTGCATCCGGATGCGGACAGGGCTTGGGAACATAGACACGGACATCGTGCTTCCAAACGATGTTTTGCCAACGCTGGCTGGTCAGTTTCAACGACCACTTCTGATAACCCGCTGTATCAACCTTGTCTTCTAATTGCCACTGATAATCAGGTTCCGCCGTCTGGATGAACTCGGTAAAGGCAGCTTGCGGTTTCGCAAATTCTGGGTCCAAGCCAAAGGTGGCGTAGGGGCACAAGACGGCTTGGACCGCGACCAACGCAAAAGCGACTGTCCAGGTGCGACAAGTCGTGCTGGTCGGTCGGAGGTCGTGTCGCGTTAAGTTATTTTGAAGGCCCATCGAAAAGTCGTCCTGTAAGCAGCAGATCGCTTTGGCGGTGATCGTTCTGGATTGCAATGTATCAGATGCAAAAACGATAGCGATCGACGAAACGTTTTTTGTTTTCCAGCGTGGTGAAGGGTTTGGCCGTGAAGGTGCATGCAGCGATCCTGGTGACCGTCTTGTTTGGTGCGATGGCAACGGTGCGGGCGGAGCAACGTGTTCCATTCCCCGTGGACTGGACATCGATGGGAGACTCCTCACTTGACCTAAGCCGTTTTCTTGATGCTCCCGCGGGCAAACACGGGTTCATCCGTCCACAAAAGGATCACTTGGTGGATGGATCCGGCAAACGCTTTCGAATTTGGGGAGTCAATCTGGGTGGGCCGGCGTGCTTTCCTGAAAAGCAGCAAGCCGAACGACTGGCCGATACGCTTGCCGCTCTGGGAATCAACTGTGTCCGCTTTCATGGATTGGATTCAGCTTGGGGTAAAAGCAGCCTGGACCGATCGGGTGATCGTTGGGATCAGCTGAATGAAGCAGACCTGGCAAAGTTCGACTATTTGTTTGATCAACTGCGACGGCGTGGAATTTATGCCAATTTGAACCTGAACGTTTTCCGTACCTACGGACCGGCTGACGAAGTTCCGCAACCACGCGAACTGGGGCTGGGGAAATGGGCCACTCATTTCCATCCCCGTTTGATTCAGTTGCAGCAGGACTACGCCCGAAAACTGTTGACTCGCACCAATCCATACACCGGACGACGCTATTGCGAAGAACCCGCGGTCGTGGTGGTGGAAATCGTGAACGAGAATTCGCTTGTGGGCGGTTGGTTAAGCGGCAAATTGGTCGGCGAGGATGATCAAGACGCGGGAACCTGGAGCCCTTTGCCGACGAAGTACGCCGCGGAACTGAACCGTCAATTCAACCGTTGGCTGGCGGAAAATCGATCGCCAGAACAGAGATTAGAATTCGAGATGCAGGCGGGCCGGGCCGGTCCTTTGACATTGCTGTCGCCCGATCAGTTCGCAGGGGTCAGTCGCGAACGATTCGAAACGGATTATCAGTTCATTGTGCAAACGGAACGCAAGTTTCTGTCGCAAATGCGATCCTTTTTGAAGGACCAAGTCGGTCTGAAATCGATGTTGATCGGTGATTCTGATCACAGCGATACATTGAACGGATATCCGCACATGCTAAACAACGCCATGTTCGACTACATGGACGGACATGGTTATTGGCAGCACCCCAGTACGGGAACCGAAGTCAGGATCAAAAACGATCCAATGGTGAACGATCCATCGGACAGCACAATCGTGCAATTTGCTCGCACCGCAATGGTCGGCAAACCATTTGTGATTAGCGAAACACAGCATCCGTATCCGCACCGGTATGCCGCCGAAGGGATGCCGATTGTGACCGCGTACAGCATGTTGCAAGACTGGGATGGTGTGTGTTTCCACGCTTGGGGATCCAGCTTTTATGACAGCAAGTCAATCATCGAGCGACACGAATTGTTCCAGTTGTCACCCGATCCAATCAAAGTGGCCACATTGTGGGCGTGCGGTCTGATGTGGCATCAACGGGTGATCCGGCCCGCGACCGAACAAACGGTTCGGAATGTCAGTGCAAGGGAAATGGTCGATTGGTGCCGAGTCAGTCGTTGGGATCATCGACCGTTTTTCGACCCGTTGTTTCCAAAAACCTTACCGCTAGTACAGCAGACGCGTTGGCAATATGTGGGTGATGACGAAGTGCCGTCCGCGGATTATCCGGCCGTGTCGATTGACAACGGGATCCGATCCGAAGGTGGACAATTGGATTGGCTTGACTTTCAAAACGGTCGTGGGCATCTATTGATACAATCGCCGATGGCCGAAGCGATCGTTGGATTTCAATCGGATTGGCGGGGAAAAGCCTGGAAGGGCACTCGCCACTTGTCGACAGACTTGTCCAATGATTTCGCGGTGGTGATGTTAGTCAGTTTGGATGGACAACCGATTCAAGACAGTCGTCAATTGTTGTTGCTAGCGGCCGACCGAGCCGTTTGCAAGGGATTGACTTGGCATGACGACATGCAGACGGTCGACCAGTGGGGCGACGGCCCTGTTGAGATTCGTCCGGTCATAGGGAAGGTCTCGATCAAGGGGTGGCGAGAATCTGACAAGCTGAACGTCAGAATCCTCGGGGCCGTCGGGCAACCAACCGGCGAACAATGGATGGCGGAATTGCGCGGTGATCGACATATGATCGATGTTGGTTCGCCAGCGGGCATCATGGCAATCGTCGAACGAAATCCAACGGGCACGGAATAGTCAAAGGCATCGGAAACTGTCAGCTTCTTGCTTGCCCCATTAACTGTCGACGGTTGCCAAGAAGGTTCGCGTTTCAGCGAATGGCTGTCGTGCACATGTTTGTTTTGGCACTCGGTCAATTCATCTTTTTCGACATCGTCAATGTCCCCGTGTCGTCAGGATAGAATGTCGTCGTGACCCACGATGCGGAGACTAGGAATTGGCAATCGATCGACAACAAGATCCGACAGACGAACCAGGACCCGGATGTTTTGCCTCGGTCGGGGAAATCGATAGCCTGTACCAGCTGCCGCTACGTGGACGTAACGGGCGACACGGACAGCACGGCACCAGTTATCGTCGCCCGCCGGTGCGTCCCGGACAGCGTGGTGCCAACGGCGGCAATGCGACATCACCCGAAGACGGCGGCGACGCCACCGATGCGATTGTCCAGCTGGGATTTTCGGGGATGGATCGGCAAAGTCTGCGGCTGAACGGTCCTGTCCAAGTCGATTTGAACATTGGCGACCTCGGCTATGTCTTCATGGACGGCAGGGGAGGTCGAGGCGGTAATGGCGGTGACGGTGGCAACGGCCAGCCAGGCAGTCGCGGGTATCGTGGACGCGACGCCACTCGGTTTTCGCGTGGCGGAAACGGTGGGCCTGGTGGCGACGGCGGCAATGCGGGCAATGCAACCGACGGTGGGAACGCGGGGCGCGGATCCGACCTGCGACTACAGATCGATCATCGCGACCTGGGTTTGTTGATGTTGGTCAAGGGCGACCAACGCAGTGGCGATGTGGGCTTCGCGGGAACGCCAGGTAAACCCGGAAAAGGTGGCCCCGGCGGTCCCGGCGGCAGCAGTTATCACTGGACCGAGACCAAGACCTATCGTGACAGTGAGGGCCGAACGCGGACGCGAGTGGTCCATCGTGGTAATCCGGGAGGCTTCCGAGGCAGGGCGGGGCGTGACGGTGCGCCCGCATTTTATCGACCGGTTGATGGTGCCGAAGCTCGACCCGGGCGTCTGGCAATTGATGTTCAGCTGCCCGAAGGCGTGGTTCGCTATCCATCCCCTTACGACCTGCAATTGCGAACACTGGATGTTGCATCGGAGTATGCCATCCTTGAACCCGATAGTCTGGTCAGTGCCGACGCCATCACCATTGTCAATTGCGGTGGAATGCCGACGCCCGACAACTTTGTGGTGCGGATCTTTCTGGAACGTGATCGATGGATTCTGCCCGATGAAGTGGATCTGGTACTGGTCAGGTCGTTGCAGCCGGGCGAAAGCTTTACGTTTCAAAACGCCGGCTTGCGTTTTCGCTTGGGTGACTATGACGTTGATCGTCCACGACGCCAGCCGTTCACGTTGGATCATCAGGTCGATCCACACTGTCGGATGGAAAGTGGGATTCGCCGCCCTTTTCGTCAGTTCGAAAACGGCGAAGATATCGCGGTTCGTTTTCCGATCGAATTAACCGAGATCGAAGCTTTAGGAAGCCTGACGCCCGGGGAATCCACGTGGGTGCGTATCGGGGTCACTAACGTTGGCGATGAAACCTTCGATAACCAATACTTGTATCGGGCGGTCAAAAGCCAGATGCGATTGCTTAGCGGCGACCTGGCTTTCGAGAACATCGCGTTTTTTGATCCAACCGATCAACCGTATGACTTGATGTCCACGGATCTGACCTGCCCCATCAGCGACTTGCGGCCAGGGCAGACACACCAGATTCAAACCCGAATTGGCATTCGCGAAGATGCGGATATTATTCCCTATCAAGCTTTCCGATTCGGAATCGATCTGCATCTACAACGACCCAAGTCCAGTCCGCGTCACGATGAATTCCGTTGTGTCGACTATCGGAACTGGCAAATTCGCGTTGCCGAACCCTATCGACGTGACGATGGGTCACGATTCTTGCTGATTGCGAATCGCAACACCGATGTGAACGACATTGATCGGTGGACCCAGTTGGCGGACTATTTCGGAAGCGGCTTGGATGTTTGGGACGTTTCGTATTACGGTTTTTTCGATTTGGTTCGTCGGGTCCAGCAGGATCATTCGTTGTTGGATCACTGGCGTGGAATGACCATCATCATTCCGAATGATCATTTCAGGACCGCCGCCGGGCGAACCGTTTCCTTCAATGAATTGTCCCGGTCGCAATTCTTGAAGGCTGCGGCCGATTTTGACATCAACTTTTATATCGTGGGGGATTCGAAAACCGGCGGTGAAGCAATGTTGGCTTCGGCGATGGTGCCATTGGATGAATTCAAGTCCGACCAACAGCTAACAGATCAGAAGCAGTTTTTAAAAGCCGTCAAACGCTGGGGCAAATATGTGGCCCGCAGTGGCGATGTCAGCCAGGCTGTGGCCAGCGATGCGTCGGAGATTGCTGACCAGGCGATGGGAGCGGTCCACCGATTTGACGTCTCCAAACGCACCTTCTTGTTCCAGCCTGACCAAGCCTGGCTGACCAAACAAGCCGAACGACTGCAGCGGCGACTCCGCAAGATCGATCCGCTACATCGATGGGTCATTGTGCATCGCTACGATACCGGAGACTCGGATACGAGCTGGGGATTTTTTCGACATCGGCAGGTGGGAACGCTGGAGGCCCGGCGGACTTTGGATTCCACCAAGGGTTCCGTGGTTCTTTATGAAGTGGATCCCATCGACCTAGTGGATCCCGAGTTCATTACCAGCAATGCCAACAAGCACGGAATTTTTTTGGCGTTGAAGTTCGAAGACAAGGTCGATCGATTCATTCGTGTGGTCAGCGAACGAGTGTTTCCACGCTATCGTGAAGACTACATTGATCGTCCACTGACGGACGATGAAGTACAGCAGATCGGTCAAGAGTTGTTGGATTCGATCATGGTCGATCTTTACAACGAACAGTTGACTGCTCGGAACAGCCGGGTTTGGGGGCCGTGGGGGGTGGCAAGCTTGACGCCCAAGTTGAATTATTTGGCGGAGCGCTCGTTGAACTACGGTGTGACTTATCGGCAAATGCAGGAGAACGAAACGACGCTTCGGTTGCTGTACGATTTGATCGCCAACCTGAGGTATATGGCGATGGAAAGTCGCACGGCTTGGGATTTGCCGATTTTTCCAACCGCGTTTCTTAAACGCAGTCGCGCCGTTTCAGCTCACATGCTCGATCGTGTGGATCGGATCACCTCGGCCATCTTCGGTCCCAAGCTGTCATGGTGGGATCGCTGGACGTCGTCTAGCGATGATTACAACGCATTCGGCGGCGCTAAGAAAAAAGTCCCCAAAGGATTGGCCCGCGACACTGCGGATGAAAAGATCCGTCAAATCGAAACGCGTCTGCGAAACGAACGAACGAAGTTGTCCAAATACACGGTTGCCCAGTCTCATGATGGACTGACGTATGACCCAGAAGTTCTGTTGGAAAAGCAGCGGGTGATGTCGGGCAAGCAGTTTGATGCGTTGGTTCACGCCGAAAAACAGGCGGAATTGCGTCGTGCGAGAACGGAATACGAGGTCGCCGAGCAGCGGAATGAGTTGTTGGTTCCGTTGGAAACCGCGGCGGTGACAGCCACGCGGCAAGCCAGTTCCAAACCGACGCCGACGGGCGGTTCGGCGTAGCTGATCAAACCACGGAAGTGGATTTCGGTGATGACATGGACGCACGTTGCAGGATGTCCAAGCTGTAGACGGCGCTGGGAATCACTTCGCACTCGGCCCAACACCCCGGGCATGATCGCACCCAGTCGCGTGACTCAGAAATTTTCAGGCCGTGCCACACTTCGTCGAAGGTTTGTTCACGCAAGTTCCCCACAATCCGGCTGTTGAATTGGCACGTCGGAACGTCACCGTTGGGAAACAGTCGCAGGTGGCTGGTCAGGGCGACACAGGGCGGGTTCGGGCTGGCTTGGCCGTGGACGATACGATTACGGATGCCACGCAAGTAATACCGTTTTGCGATACGTTCGCCCCAGGGAAGGTGGCCCGTGTCCTGTTCGGCCTGTTCCAGCAATGCATCCAGTTTCAGTGTGTCCAAGTCGCCAAACGTTAAGAATTCACCGGGGGCTTTGGGGGCAACATCCAGTTCACGTTGAACGTTGTAGGTCGCGCTGGTGTCGTAGGCGATGACCAGGTGATGCGGGACATTCATATCGCGTAGCATCGCCTGCAATTGTCGGTAGTGATCGGCACCTTCGGCGTCGACGACGGTCTGATTCACCGCAAGTTTTAGGTTCAGCTCTTTTCGTCGCGGTGCCAATTCCTGTAGCGACTTGACGACGCTGGGCCAGGCTAGGTTGCTTCCACGAATTTGATTGTGTTTCTCACCCATCCCATCGACGGAGATCAGCAATTCCAGCGGTACCGATCGATCACGCTTTTCACAGAAATCCACCAATCGTTTGGTCAAGAACCCATTGCTGGTGACATGGAGCATCAGAGGACGCAGTGTCTTGATTGCAAGATTTGCGATTTCGGTGAAGTCCATTCGCACCAAGGGTTCCCCGCCAGTCAGACGGACAACATCCATCGTGGGCAGTTGCCGAAAGATGTGTTTGATGTCGTTCAGCCGAAGGTCATCGTCGGTGGGCATCTTCCACGAATCGCACATGATGCAGCGTGCGTTGCAGCCAAATGTCACCGTGTACGTCAGCATGCGAGGCAAGACATCTTTACGACGTCGCGTACGCCACGCATCGCGAATCCATCCCGGACCACGGGTCAAAGCTTGCGCGGTTCGGCGGAACTGATGAGTCGACGGAAGGTCAACGCCTGCGAGTGCTCGGAACAAGCTTGGGGCTCCGGATGGGGTGGATTCGAGGGCTTCGACAATGATGGGGGCGACGTCCAGTCGACGCGAATGCTGGGTACAGATTTCAGGCGGCGTGTGACGGCGCAGACTGTTGATCCGCAGAATCGTGATCCAAGATCATTTGATTCAAGCGATCAATGACCACTTGATTTCCCGCCGCGACGGCGCCGTTGGCGTTGCGATAGCGGTCAATGTTTTCCAAGAACTGCCCGACGGTTTGTGGATTGACCTGGGAATCCTGTACGGTTTGGCCTCCGCCGGTCGTTGGCAGAAAGAAACCGTTGATCTCTTGTTCAAAGTTTCCGAATTCCGGGACAGCCAAGATGGGTTTCGACCAGTGCAAGGCTTCGCCGATCAACTGGTTTCCGCTGCTGCAGACAAGTGCGGTGCTGGACCGCAAGTGTTCCAGGAAACCGTCAACGGACGTTTCCAAAAACTGGACGTTTCCCGTCGGCGACAACGCCCCCAGCCCGTACACGTAGACTTGTTTGCCGCAACGTTGCAGCGATTTCAGGAGTTGCTTTGGAAGGTCGCGGCGGAAGTATGCCACCAAGTGTTCGCCTGATTCTGATTTAGCACGCAGCACGGCGTTACGAAGCAAAGGTCCCACTTTGGTCACTTGATGCGACATCGACGGTCGGACTGGAAAATCGAAATAGGACGAAATGATCTGTCGGTCGGGACGCGGGCAAAACAACGGGATGCTTAACCGCAAAAAGCGAACCTTGCGGGCCAGCGAGGATGGCAAGACGCTGGTGTCCATCGCCGCAAGAAAGTGCTGGTGATCCAGACTGATCAATGGCAAGCCGGAACTGCGAGCGACTCGCGACAACAGCGGTTCGAAGTCGTTGATGACGTGCGTCGCGCCCCAGTTGCGGATTTCATGACGGATTGTTCGTAGGCGGGCCGGCAATCGCATCAGGAAACCCGACGACGCGACCAGCGAAGATAGGTAGCTCAGTCGGCGACCACGGTAGCGAAAACGCAGGCCGTCCAGTCGCCGCAACATGATTCGTTGAGGATCATACTGGCACTGAGACAACAAATCGTGCGCCATTCCGGGGGCATACACCAGGACGTCATGCTGTCGGCCAAGCAACGAAATCACGGTGTGGGCTCGGGTCGCATGGCCACGACCTTCGCCTGATAAACTGTAGACAATTCGTGCCATCGGAAAGGCCTTTGCGTCATGCCAGCCTTGCGGCCTTTTTGAATGCGGATCCGACACTGCACCTCAGCGGATCATTGTGCTGTGGGCGAACCGGATTCTGACCGCTGTGGATGAACATGATCCGGTCTTTGCCGTGAAGAACTGAAGAAACTTCCATCCGTGTATCTCCAAGGATGTCTCGCATGAGCGTGCCGCCCGACGACGCCGTTTCCGATGACTACTTCGAAGCACGCGATCGATTTTGTGAACTTGCGACTCATGCCGGAATCCGTCCGGTCAGTTACCGCGTTCGCCAGAACGAACAGGCCGGCGACCTGTTGACCATCGACGTTGCCGTCGGCGGATCGCTTGAATCTGATCAGGTCATGTTGGTGACCAGCGGTGTGCACGGCGTTGAAGGATTCTTAGGGGCCGCGGTGCAGGCAAGGTTGTTGGCCGACTGGACGCGGGACGGGTTTCCCGAAAATGTCAAAGTCGTGTTGATCCACGCGGTCAATCCATGGGGCTTTGCCCATCTGCGTCGTTTTGATCCACAGAACCGCGACTTGAATCGCAACTTCATGGTCGACGACGAACCGTACAGCGGGGCCGCACCGCTATACCCAAAACTAGATTCGATTATCAATCCAGTCGAACCGATGCCCAATGTCTTGTTTCAGTTGCGAGCCGCATGGTTGATTGCGATTCATTCCAAAGCGGCGTTGCGTCAAGCGATTGCATCGGGGCAATACGAATTCCCGCAGGGATTGTTTTTTGGTGGCAATGGGCCGGCCGTCCAGCACGATTTGATGCGACGCATCCTGGCGGAATATCTGGATGCGGCTGGCCGGGTGGTGCACATGGATTTCCACACTGGTTTGGGCCCCTGGAAATCATGGGTTCTGCTACCGTCGGGGCAATTCAAGCCCAGGCATCGTCGCTGGCTGGGCCGCTTGTTTGAACCGTCGATGGTGACCGAAGACATGGGGGAAAAGGCTTATCATCCGCGTGGTGACTTTGGAAACTGGTGTCGGCACACCGTCGGGGGCGATTATTTGTATGCCTGTGCGGAATTCGGAACGTATTCTTCGACCAAGGTGTTGAAGGCATTGAGCGATGAAAATGCTTGCCATCATTTGCATCTGGCAGGCAAGATCCAGACCACCGATGCCAGATACGCGGGGGCCAAACGACGGTTGAAAGAAGCGTTCTTTCCCAAGTCACCGGACTGGAGATCGTACTCCGTTGGCGAAGGGGTTCGGATCGTTCACCAATGCATTGAACAATGGAACACAGATTACGAATGAACGCTTTGGCACGTCTCTTGGCTGTTGTCAGCCTTTTGTTGGCCTGCATCGTCGGCATCAATGGCAATGTTGCTCTGGGCGATGACGGGCTGATCGATCAATTGATCGATCCCGGAATTGAGTTTGGCGACGGTTCATTGCATCCGGTTCAAAAGCCTTTGGACTGGGAGACGCCGCCGCACGTGGATACGCTGGCTGGTCGTCTGTCCTGGGATCGAATGGTGCGTGATTCGGTCGTCGCGCCGGTTTGGATGGATTTGGATTATGTCAAAGACGAATCGGGGCAGCGTATCGGTCATCACGTTCATTTTCGTTTCGTCGTGCACGTTCCTTTGGCGACGCTGCGCGACCGCGATCTGATGCGTGACTTGTTTAGCGATGTTGATGCAGACGATAGCGATGGCGACTTCGTTGATCTGGAGACCGAGGCGTTGTCCAAAGCTGGAATCGATGCGTCGCCAGGGCGGCACTATGGTCTGGCCAAGGTCCCACTGATGAATCAAGTCGTCGTCCGCGGGATCATCGAAGCGGAATCGAATTCGAACCATGACACCTATTTGATGATCTGGCGATTGAAGCCCCTTGATTCGGCCTCACCATACGCTTCGGTTTGGACGCCCGTGCAACGAAATGCGGTTGGCAAACGAGTGGTCGGCGACCCGGAACCCTATCGTGGTGCCGGTGGCTATCTGCAGCTGATGTCCCTGGCGACGTTGGACGACCAGCCAGTGGATGCTTGCTTGGTGGAAGGAAGGTTTTTGTTGTACGAGCCGGAAGGTTGGTTCGGCGGTAGCAACTTTTTGCGCAGCAAGTTCCCGCTTTTGATCCAAGAGGCGGCGCGAAAGTTTCGCCGACAAATCGCAAAGAAGTGATTCGGAACCGGAGCTTGGCAGATGCCTAGGGATGAGAGAACTTCGGTTCGATCTGCCAAAGATACATGAAGGTCGGCAGTTCGCTTCGGTCCAACCCGGGGACTTGAATCGGCAACAAGGACCCGATCTGCGATCGAACGGGGGTGATGTCCAGCGGGGTGAACGCGCGGTCGTTGTCGCGCCGAAGCATGATGACCGAACAGGCCTGGGGGGTGATGCCCGCCAAATCACCGGCCAGCGTGATCGCGTCGTCGATGAATCCGGTCTGATCCACCAGTCCTGCTTGGGCGGCTTGGACCCCGGTGACGACGCGACCGTCAAACCAGTCGTCGACGGTTCCGCCTGTGGGGCCCGTCAATGCGGGACGTGCTTGTTTGACTTGATCGACAAACATTTGGTGAAACGAGTCGGCCATGTGTTGCAGCGTCGCTCGTTCATCTTCAGACATCGTTCGTACCGGGGATCCCGCATCGATCTGTGAGCCTGATTTCACGGGAATTGCAACGATGTTGTATTGGCCCAGCGCGTCTTCCATGTTGTACAGATTCAAGATCACGCCGATGCCACCGACGACGGACGTGCCATGAGCGACAACGGCGTCGCAGTGGGTGGCGACGTAATAGGCGGCACCAGCGCCGTGCGTCATCAAGCAGGCGACGACTGGAATGCCGGTGCGTTGGCGAAAGCGATTCAAATCGTGACCTATCATTTCCGCAGCGGTCACACCGCCACCGGGTGAATCGATTCGCAAAACCACCGCATCGACGGTCGGATCTTGTTCCAGATGCCGGATCTTTTCGCGAAAGAGCGCCACGGGGTTTTCCGCCAGTGACCCGACGCCGCCCAAGTTTCGATTGACCAGCAAACCATCCAATTCGATCACTGCGATCTTTCCGGTCCGTGAATCCGATGATCCCTGGACGACGACCGATGAAAGGGCCGACGCTGTATTGTCCGCCTTTACCTTGGTCACCAGATCACCCTTCATGGTCATCGTGCCGTCGACCGCGGTTTGGCCACTGACGTTCATGTTTCCGTCCATTTGCATGCGACCGCCGATGTTGCCGCGCATCGCGACTGGAAACGGTCGGTGCATGCAGCCACCGAACAAAAGAATCAGCAAGCAAGTAAGAACGCGGAATTGACGCATCTGTCGTGACGGGGCGAACGGGAAACCGATGTCGGCGATGTGGATGTCCGCATGGTGGGCTTTTTCGCGAAATCCGATACCGTCGTTCAAATCGGACCGATCGATGAGGGTTCCCCGGCTAAAGTGGATTGATCGGGGCGACCGGATCTTTGTCAGAAAAGTTGAAGTCTTATCGAAGGAAAGCCGACCGGTGCGGTTCACATCCCTGATCGCGAAAAACCTGTTTCGCCGCCCGTTTCGATCGCTGTTGACGTTGGCCGCATTGACCACGGCGATTGCCAGCGTCGTCGCGTTGCTTGGCATCGCATCGGGTTTCAAGGAATCGTTCGCGGGCGTCTATCGCAGTCATTCGGTCGACATCGTGGTTTCGCGACAGGGGGCAGCGGACCGCTTAAGCAGTTCGTTGGACGCCTCGATCGCCGACAGGATCGGAAATGTCCCGGGCGTCCAGAAGTCGGCGGTCGTGTTGTTGGAAACGTTGTCGCTGGAACAACAGGGCGTGTACGGGATTCCGGCAATGGGGCTACGCCCTGATTCTTGGATGATGGAAAACTTTCAATTCCAGTCGTCCGGCAACGACCAATCCGAAGACCGTCGGGTCTGGTTGGGAAAAAATCTGGCCGATCGCTTGGAAACGCAGCCTGGCGACACGGTCTTGCTGTTCGACGATCCGTACCGGGTCGCCGACGTTTTCACCAGTCGCAGCACCTGGGAGAACGGTTCGATGGTGTTGCCGCTGAATCAGTTGCAAGCGTTGACGGGCCGCGAAGATCAAGTCACCTACGTCAATGTGGTGATCGATCCGGCGTCGACCCAGCAGCAAGCCGGGCAAGTGGTCCGGCGGATTGAGTCCTTGGATGCGAAGCTTTTGCCTTTGCTGACCGAAGATTTCGTGTCGACCGACACTCGAATGCAGATCGCGTCTGCGATGGCATGGATGACGTCCGTGATTGCGATCTTGATCGGTGCGGTGGGGACGTTGAACACGATGATGACCAGCGTCGTCGAGCGAACCGGCGAGATCGGAATCTTGAGGGCGATTGGTTGGTCGCGTCGCCGTGTGGTGGCAATGATTTTGGGGGAATCTTGTTTGCTGGCGGTGGCGTCCACGCTGTCAGGCATCGCATGTGCTGTGGTCCTAACGTGGTTGATGAGTCGTTCGCCGGCGGTTGCGGGGGTGCTGAATCCATCCATTCGGCCCGTGGTCATGCTCCAGGGATCGGTGATCGGGGTCGGGATTGGAGTGATCGGCGCGTTTTTGCCGGCGGTGCGGGCGGCACGACTGATGCCGACGGATGCTTTTCGCGATCTTGCCTAGTCTGCGTGGCCGTTCCGGTTTGCCAGTCGCTAAGGGTGAGCCATAATTCATAAATTTTCTGTCCCTCTGACGACTCGACGCTCGCTGAACTGTCTGTGGGGCCTGGTTCTCGGTTATCCCCGGTCAAACGTGATTGATTTCAGCCCATCTACATCGAACACTCTCGGCCCGCCCGCCATCGCGGTGGTTGGACTGGGATGCCGTTTCCCCGGCGGCGCGAATGATCCGGAATCGTTCTGGCAGTTGTTGTCCCAGGGACGTGACGCGATTACGTCCACGCCGTCGGATCGTTGGAACTTGAAAAAGTTTTTTCAGTCCGGCGAATCGGTGCCCGGAAAAACACAAAGTCGGTGGGGAGGCTTTGTCGACGGGATTCGAGAATTCGACCCGCAACTGTTCGGCATATCGCCTCGCGAAGCCGCTGCAATGGATCCGCAACAGCGACTGTTGCTGCAGGCTGCATGGCAGGCGATGGAAGACGCCGGGAAACCGATCGAATCGATGGCCGGTTCACGAACGGCGGTCTTCGTTGGGATCAGCAGCATTGATTACGCCGTCGCGGGACTTAGCTTTCGCGATCGATCCGTACTCGGTCCCTACAGTAACACCGGCGCGTCTAGCAGCATTGCCGCCAACCGAGTCAGCTATTGTTTCGATTTGCGTGGACCCAGTGTCGCCGTGGACACGGCCTGTTCGTCGTCTCTGGTGGCGTTGCATTTGGCCTGTCAGGCGATGTGGGACGGACAAGCCGATTCGGCATTGGTTGGTGGCGTCAATGCGCTTCTGCTGCCCGATTTCTATATCGCCTTTAGCCAATTGGGTGTGTTGTCCAGCGACGGACGTTGCAAAACATTTGATGCATCCGCCAACGGTTACGTCCGCAGCGAGGGCGCCGGCATGGTGATGCTGAAGCCTTTGGATGATGCGCTGCGCGACGGTGACCAGGTCTATTGTGTCATTCGATCCACCGCGCTGAATCAAGACGGGCATACCGATGGCATGACCGTGCCAAGTCAGCAGGCACAAATGGATTTGATGCGGCACGCCTATCAGAAATCGGGAATCGATCCGGGATTGGTCGGCTATGTCGAAGCCCACGGAACGGGAACCGCGGTTGGCGACCCCATCGAAGCCGCCGCAATTGCCGGGGTGATTGGACGCCATCCGGTTCGAAAGCAGCCGTGCTATGTCGGCAGTGTGAAGACCAACATCGGCCACTTGGAAGCCGGTGCGGGGATCGCAAGCATTATCAAGGTTGCGCTGTCGATGCGTCACCGAACAATTCCCAGGCTGCTGAACTTCCGCAGTTTGAATCCGGCAATTGATTTGGCAGACGGGCAATTGCGTTTGCCGCTGGAGAATCAAAATTGGCCGACCATTGAAGGACGACGGATTGCCGGCATCAATGGATTTGGGTACGGCGGTGCCAACGCACACGTGGTTATCGAAGACTTTGACGTTGGCGAATCGCACCACATCGCGAAGGCCTCTGGTCAGCAACAAGTCGATGCATCGGAGTTTGGCCAGCTGGGAGTTCCGTTGCCCATTTCTGGACAATCACCGGTGTCCTTGGCCGAAAACATGGACCGGTGGGAACAATTTTTGATCCAAGACGGATCGTCATGCCAAATGGACGCGGTGTTGGCCGCGGCAGTACACCATCGCAATCATTTGCGTCACCGTCATGTCGTTTTCGGTTGCGATACGAATCGCTGGGCGACCGAATTAACACGTGGCCCGGTCGACACGACTGACGCACAACGCTCGATCAGCCGAACCGGTCGTCAGGCCGGGATCTTGTTTGCCTGTTGTGGCCAGGGGGCCCAGCACTGGGCGATGGGCCGCCGTTTGTATGCCGCCGGCGGAACATTCGCCAAGAAACTACAGCAATGCGATCAGCAGATTGGGCGTGACAGCGACTGGTCGCTCTTGGAAGAGCTGCATCGCGACGAAGCCGATTCACGATTGAATGAAACCAAGATTGCTCAGCCCGCTTTATTCGCGATCCAAGTGGCGCTGGCATCGCAGTGGAATACGTTGGGGGTCCGACCGTCGGTTTTGGTTGGCCACAGCGTCGGTGAGATTGCTGCGGCTTACCTTTGTGGTGGTCTGTCATTTGACGATGCCTGCCGTGTCGCATTTCATCGGGGACGGACCATGGATTTGGCGACATCGCGCGGCAGCATGATTGCGGCCGGGATCAGCGCCGACCAAGCGGCCGATCGCATTGCCGGGCAACATGATCGTCTTGCGTTGGCGGCTGTGAATGGGCCCGAAAGTGTGACAATTTCTGGCGACGATGATGCCGTCGAATCCTTGGCTTGCCAGTTGGAACGCGAAGGGCAGTTTGTACGTCGACTGGCGGTCGAATACGCGTTCCACAGCCCACAAATGGACCCGGTACGCGACGAATTGCTGGAATCCCTGGCGTCGATTCAGCCAAAGACTCCGACCCTGCCGATGGTTTCCACTGTCACCGGAAAGCTCGTGCAGGGACCCGAGCTGGATGCAAAATACTGGTGGCAAAACGTCCGTCAAAGCGTTTTGTTTGCCGATGCGATCGACGTTGCGGTTGATCGGGACATCGAAGTGGCGCTGGAACTTGGGCCGCATCCGGTGCTGTCTTACATGATCAACGAATGTGCTTCGCAGCGCAAGTCAAAGATCCACACCGTTGCATCATTGCGACGTGATGAAGACGAAGTCGATACGATGCGACGTGCGTTCGGCCAACTGTACGCGGTCGATGCGCCGATCGATTGGAACGCGATTGTTCCTTCCAAGACGACGTGGGCCAAGTTGCCGCGATACGTCATGCAAAAGGAAGACTGCTGGTACGAATCACATGAGTCGGAAACGACGCGGTTGCAGGAAAATTATCACCCTCTACTGGGAGATCTGGTCGATGCACCGGAGCCGCGATGGCAGAATCGTCTGTCGTTGAAGACGCATTCCTACTTGGGCGACCACCGGGTACGTCAATCGGTTCTGTATCCGGCTGCGGCGATGATCGAAAGTGCTCTTTCGGCGATGCGGCAACAGGGGGCTGAACAGGTTGTACGTCTGAAGGATGTTCGTCTATTACGGCCGATGGTGCTGGATGCCGAACATCCGCAATGGACAACGGTCGATTTCGATTCGCGTGAAAGTCGGTTGAACTTTTATTCCCGTGGCAGCACAGCGGATCCCTGGCAATCGGTTGCCACGGTTGGGGTCAGTGACGACAATCGTCCCGCTTCATCGAAGCAAGACTTTCAATCGGTTTGGGATCGTTGCGACGAAACGGTGACTCAGTCCCGCTGCTATCGCTATTGCAACCGGCTAGGCTTGGAATATGGGGCGATGTTCCAAGGTGTGCGTCATGGCCGTCGCCGGTCACATGAGGCCGTCGTCAAAGTTTGCTTGCCAGATGACCTGCTGTCACAGGCCTGTGATTACGTCGTGCATCCGGCTTTATTGGACGCTTGCTTTCACGCCATGGTGGTCGCGGATCAAGATTTTGATCACCACGTCGGGGACCTCTATTTGCCCAGTCGGATGGGGCGGGTTCAGTGGAATCTGCCCGACGCAACCCAGTCGGATGTCGGGTTGTCGGAATTGACCGTTCACGCGCGTATCGTGTCCAAAGATGCCTATCGCATGCTTTGCGAACTGACGATCTGGGATTCGTTCGGCCAACTGGTCGCGGTGATTGAAGACTTCGAAAGCCGTAACGCTTCGGGCGTGGCCGAATCCAAAGGCGTTTCCGATTTGCTGTACCGGTACCAATGGCAAACACCCGATACGGAACGATCTGACGGCATTTCCATGAACGGGCGACGTCGCTATTTGGTGATGGCCGCTGAAAATGGTGTCGCGCAGCATCTGATTCAGCGACAGCGGATGATGGGAATCGACATAGCCGAAGTCCGTGTCGGCGAGACGTTTTCGCGCAACCAACGTTGCTGGACGATTGATCCCTGCGTGCCCGAGCATTGGGATCGGCTGTTGGATGAAGTGGGGCCCGAGAGCATCAGCGACGTCTTGCATTTATGGGCCACCGGTTTGCCCCGGAATCATGAGATTCAAGAGGTTCATGCGGTTCGACAAACCACTTCTGTCAGCACCGAATCATTGGTTCTGTTCGCCCAAGCGTGGGATCGCCGCCTGAAGCAGGCGGGCACCGCCACACGCCCGGTTTCTGAAACGATCAAGCCGCGGTTGACTGTCGTGACCACCGGGGCACAGTCCACCGACGACGAACCGGAAGACGTGCAGTTTTGTCAGACGCCGACGATTGGTTTGGGACGCGTGCTGATCAGTGAATTCGGTTCGATGTCGACGCGATTGGTTGATCTTTCGATCGAAGATGAAACGTTGGCGACCGAGCAGTTGGTCAAAGAACTGACCACGGACGACGAAGAAGACGAAGTGATGTACCGCGGAACCAGGCGGTTCGTGCGGAGATATGTTCCCCACGCCTCATTGCCACTTCCAAATTCGGCCAAAGGCCCCCGCCGTTCACGTTTGGCGTTGGGCAAGACGGTTGGTATCGGCGATCTGCATTACGTGGCCCAATATCCAGGCGAATTGGGCGATGGCGATGTTGAGATCGAAGTGTTGGCGACGGGGCTGAATTTCAGCGACGTCATGAAGGCGTTGGACCTTTACCCAGGATTGCCCGACGGACCGGTGGTTCTGGGTGCGGAATGTTGCGGACGCGTCACGCGAGTCGGAAGTTCAGTCGGGGAATTTCAAGTAGGCGACATGGTGGTCGCCATTGCCAAAGGTAGTTTTGCGACGCACGCGGTGGTGGACCAGCGATTGGTTGCCCGAAAGCCGCAAGCAACGACGCCGGAACAGGCCGCCTGTCTGCCGATTGCGTTTCTGACAGCCAAGTACGCCATCGAACACTGTGCACGTTTG
Source organism: Crateriforma spongiae (assembly GCF_012290005.1). NCBI lineage: Bacteria > Pseudomonadati > Planctomycetota > Planctomycetia > Pirellulales > Pirellulaceae > Crateriforma > Crateriforma spongiae. The sequence continues at coordinate 357,177 of NZ_JAAXMS010000002.1, read as the reverse complement.
CGTCGTGGGGAATCGTTGTTGGTGCATTCCGCCAGTGGTGGTGTGGGGCTGGCGGCGATCCAGTTGGCAAAGCAATTGGGGATCCATGTTCATGCCACTGCGGGGAATGCACAGAAACGCGATCATGTTCGGCGTCTGGGCGTTGCTTCGGTATCCGATTCGCGATCGCTGCAATTTGCCGACGACGTCCGCCGCGCGACTGATGGCTTCGGCGTCGACGCCGTACTGAACTCGCTTCCCGGTGAAGCCATCCGGCAAGGGCTGGGGTTGTTAAAAACGGGTGGCCGATTTTTGGAAATCGGCAAACGAGACATCTACGGGGACCAGGTGTTGAACCTGACGCCGTTCCGCAACAACTTGGCCTTCTTTGCCATTGATTTGGATCAGTTGTTCACCGAGCAGCCTGAGATGATGGGCCAGATGTTGCGTGAACTAATGCCCCAGTTTGACGACGGAACGTTGCAGCCTTTGCCGACGAAGTCATTCCAGGCGAACGAAACACGAGAAGCGTTTCGATGGATGCAGCAGGCAAAGCACATCGGTAAGGTCGCGATCAGTTACGAAGACGCGCCGGGTGATGTGTTCCCGGATCAGGATGTTGCACCGGAGCCGTCCGTCGCATCCGCGAACGGCCGATCGTTGTTCAAGTCCGATCGGACCTACTGGATTGCCGGCGGTCTGGGTGGTTTTGGAATGGAACTGGCTCGATGGATGGCGGGGCACGGTGCCGGTCATCTGGTGTTGGGGGGACGTTCGGGCAAACTGAGCGACGAACAGGTCGACCAGATTGACGCGATTCGTGCCGCCGGTGCGACAGTGACGCACCTTCCAACGGATATCACCGATCCGGTTCAAGTCCGCCGCACGATGGAACAAATTCGCGATGAACTGCCTCCGCTGGCTGGGATTTTTCATACGGCGATGGTCCTGAAGGATCGACTGTTGATCGATTTGGACGCTTCGACTCTGAACGAAGTTTTGAACCCGAAAATCCTGGGTGGATGGAATCTGCACAAGGCATCGCTTGACCGTGAATTGGTGCCGCAAGCGATTGACCATTTCGTGCTGTTTTCGTCTTTGTCCAGCATTTTCGGGCACGCCGGCCAAGCCAATTACTCCGCCGCAAATGCCGCTCTGGATGGTTTGGCCATGCATCGCCGTTGCAAGGGGTTGCCCGCGTTGGTGATCAACTGGGGACATGTCGGTGGTGCCGGCTATCTGGCCCAGCGTCAAGAGTTAGGAGATCGATTGGAACGGCAAGGTGTGCTGCGTTTTTCGATCGACGAAGCGATGCGTTCACTCGAGGAACTGATTCGCAGCGATTCGATCCAGTGCAGCGTTTTGAAAATGGACTGGTCGTTGTGGCGAGGTTTGGGGCTGACGGACAACGTCTCGCCTCGTTTCGCCCACCTGATTCGACATGAATCGGGAGCCGCCGACGTCTTTGACGCGGGCGCGTTACGGCAAGTGGATATGGCCGAACGCCAGTCAAAAATCATTGACCAACTGCGTTCGAAATTGAACGGGTTATTGGGCCTGCGTTCCGATCAGTGGGATGCCGACCGATCACTGTTGGAGTTGGGCTTGGATTCATTGATGGCCGTCGAGTTGCGAAACTGGATTGAGAGCCGCTTTGAAATTGTGATGCCGATTTCGGATTTGATGAGCGACGCGAATCTGTCTCGAATCACCGCAGCGGTTGATCGTCAGTTGATGCAAACGCCCGTCACCGAATCTTCCGATGGTGCCGATCATCAGAACTTCGTTGCTGATTCGGCGACCGGTGACGTCGACCAAGTAAGCCCCGACGATGTCGACCAAATGAGCGAAGAGGAACTGGACCAATGGTTGTCGCGTGTGGGGGCCGAGGGTGTCCAACAGGCAATCTTGGACGAAGGTTCTGTGGATGAAACGCATCCCGGATCAACGGAAACATTGTGACCCGATCGATACCCGATGGAACGGACACGGCGGGTTTGACCGCTGACGAAAAACGCGAACTTCTGAAACGGATTTTGCAAAAACGGCGTGCTTCGAGTTCGTCGTTCGCAATGTCTGCGCAGCAACGCGGCATATGGCATGCTTATCAGCGTGACCCCGAATCGTCGGCGTACAACGTGTTCTTGCCAGCCCGAATTCGTTCGCCTTTGGATGCGGATGCACTTCGACGGGCGATGCAATTGTTGGTGGATCGTCATCCCGCACTGCGAACCACTTTCCAAGAATCTAGCGGGCAACTGCGGCAAACGGTCCAACCGGCAATGTCGCCGGGGTTTGTGTCATGCCCGGCCAAAGGACAGGATGACTCTTGGGTCCGTCAACGAATTCTCACCGACGTAGCGAAACCATTCGATTTGGCCAATGGTCCGCTCTTGCGACTGACGGTGTTTGATCGAACGCCCGCAGACCAAATCGTTTTGGCAACGGCGCATCACATTGTCACGGACTTTTGGTCGCTTGTTCTGTTGATGAATGAATTGCGGACAATCTATCCCGCAATCTTGCACGGTCAGGATCCCGATCTGCCATCGGCAGCGGGAAACTACGGCGATTTTGTTCGCGAGCAAGAGACGCTGTTGCAATCGGATCAGGTCCACCGGTTACGTGAATACTGGGCAACGCAGTATCATGGAGCCGATCACGTGTTGGATTGGCCATTGGATCGTCGGCGTCCGGATCGATTCACCGGACGAGCTGACGTCATTCCAATGCACCTGGATGAATCACTGACACGCCGCTTACGTGACTTGGCGGTAAGGTGTGGCGCGACGATCAACGCCGTATTGCTGACGGCGATTGCTGTGTTGATTTATCGCTACACCGCCCAGCGTCACTTTTTGTTGGGCAGCCCTTTTTCGGGAAGACGCCAACGCAAATATGAGCAAACCGTCGGCTTGTTCAGTGGAGTGTTGCCGATTCGCGCGGACGTCGATCAAGCGTCGACATTTGATGATCTGGTGCGTGCGACGGCACAGCGAATGGTTGCGGCATTGGAACATGAAGCCTATCCGCTTTCGGAGATCGTTCGTGATGCGGCACCAGTTCGCGACGTCAGTCGATCGCCGCTGATGCAAGTGCTTTGCACCTTCGAAAATTCACAGGACCGAAGCGAATCGGGGCGGGCCAAGTTTTTGATGCCCCAGCACGGCCAGGTCGATGTGCGGCACGACGTCGGTGGGATGTTGCAGGAAGCGTTTTCGGTGGACCATCCGACGTGTCACTATGATCTGGAATTCGCGTTTGAATCATCCGGCAAAACGATCGACGGAATGCTTTGTTTCTGTCGTGATTTGTTTGATCGGGCGAGTATGCAGCAAATGGAGATGAATTTTCAAAGTCTGCTGGATCAATTGGTGACGCAGCCCCGGGTTCCACTGTCGCGGGCTTTTGCGGATGCATCGCCGGAATCGGACGACACTGGGATCTTTGGCGACATTGACGTCCAACCGCCCCGGTCGATGCTTCAAGGCTTCGAACAAGCATGTGCACAGTTTCCGGATCGAATCGCCGTCACATCGGGCGACGTTTCATGGTCCTACGGCCAATTGGATTCGATCAGCCGATCGATCGCGATAGGTTTGGCCAACCAGGGTGTGGGCCGCGGTGATATCGTTCCGATCGTTTGTCGGTCGAACGCGGCGGTGGTGCCGGCGGTGCTTGGCGTTCTGCGTAGCGGCGCGGCGGTGTGCCCATTGGATGCGTCGATGGCATCGGTTTCCGCGGATGACCTGGTCGTCCAGACCGGGTGTCCACTGGCCATCGTGGATGCACAGGGACGTCAATATTTGGACCAGGCTTTGGGGCGTGCAAAGCAGGTGACACTATGGGACTTGAAAGAAACGGTCTCGGCGACTGAATTGTCGGACGATCGCTTGCCCGAAATCGCCGGCGACGACTTGGCGTATGTCATTTACACGTCGGGTTCCACGTCAGGGCCGAAAGGTGTGAAGGTCAGTCATCGGGCGATCGGAAATACGCTGGCGTGGCGACGCGCGGCGGTACCGCTGGCTGCGGACGACGCGGTTCTTGCGTGGATGTCAGTCCAGTTCGACGCAGGATTTGGTGTCATGATGACAACGTTGGACCAAGGCTCACGTTTGGTCTGGCAATCGTCCGCGTTGGACTTGGCATCTGTGGTGCAGGCGGTTGATCGTGACCGGGTGACCGTGTTGCCGGGGACTCCAGGAATGGTCGCAGCGGTGTTGGATCGTTTGGATCTGGACGATTGCCAGGTACGACAGGTTTGGTCGGGCGGCGAGGATTTGACGGACGACTTGGTACAGCGAGTCGCAAAGATTCCCGATGCGGAACTTTGGAACTTCTACGGTCCCACCGAAACGGCTGTGGAAGCGACGGCCTACCGTGTCGATTTTCAAGCGGATGTTCGGCGACCCATACCGATCGGTCGCCCAGTCGCCAACAGTCGCGTGGCGGTGGTCGACGAAGCGGGGCAGGGCGTTCCCGACGGAATTCCGGGCCAGATCGTCATCGTGGGCCCGGGGCTGGCGGACGGTTACTTGGACGACGATGTGTTGACCGATCAGCGATTCGTCCGTTGGTCAATGAACCGTGTTTATCAGCGAGGGACGGATCAATCGACCGATGGCACGCGGGCGTATTTGACCGGCGATCGAGGCCGGATCAACGCCCAGAGGCAGTTGATGTTTCTGGGGCGGATGGATGATCAAGCCAAGCTTCGCGGTTATCGGATCGATTTGTCGGAAGTGCAACGAGCGTATCAGCAGATGGACGCCGTCCAGGATGCGGCTGCGTGTATTGTCGGTACCGGCAGTGATGCTCGTTTGCACGTCTTTGTGGTGACTGAATTGGCTTCCGACTTGGTCGGAAACGCGGAACGTTTGGCAAAGTACAAACGCCCCGACCAAGTGCACCGCATCGCTGCGATTCCTAGGACGTCGGGTGGCAAGATTGATCGTCGGCGATTGAAACAGATCGCGTTGGAATCAACGGGACGATCCGAAATCAGTTGCATCGCACCGGAGGGGCCTCTGGAGTCCTACCTGGTTGAACAATGGGCGGACGTTTTGAAAACCGATGCCGTCAGCACGTCGGAGAACTTCTTTGATTTGGGCGGTAGTTCTCTGTTGGCTGCGACGCTGACATCACGACTTAGCGATGAACTTGGCGTTCGCGTTCCACCCGCGCTGGTGTTCGATCTTGCCGACATTCGTACGATGAGCAAACGATTGCTTGACCTTTACCCGAGCCAATTGGAGGCAAGGTTTGGCGTCGAAGTCTTTCAAAATACGATGGCAGCGAACGGTCTTGATCAAGCCCGCGTTGGTTCCGATCCTTTGATTGCCGCTTGGAAACCTAGCGGCAACCGAACCCCTTTGTTCTTGGTCCACCCGCCGGGTGGAATCGTGGTCTGTTACAAAGACTTGGCATCAGCGGTGCATCCCGATCAGCCGTTGTATGCAGTTCGTTCACGGGGACTGCATGGGGATGAGCGTTTGCCGGCGACTGTTGTTGAGATGGCAGATGAGTACGCGGCGGCAATCGATCGGACGTATCCCGACGGGATGGTTTCCGTCGGTGGATGGTCGTTGGGCGGAATCTTTGCGGTGGAATTGACACGTCAGTTAAAGCGGCGGAGAAGACGGGTTCAGCGTCTTTGGTTGTTTGACACCACCTTGGACGCCGCGGCGTCCGATCCATCAGCGAGTTCGAATTCGCCGGCCCATATTGGTCGTGAATATGGATTGGACATGACACTGCAAGATCTGAGTGAATTGGCACCAGAGGAACAACTGCCTTTCTTGTGGGATCATGCAAAGAAACTTGGTGTGTTGCACGACGATGCACCGGAGGGCGTGGTGCGACAGACTCTGGAAGACCTGCAGCGGCTGTTTCATCATCACGTGCAGTTGGCTTCCGGCTATGCGATGGAGCCGATCGATGTCCCCGTCACCCTGGTGCGACCCCGGGACGTTCCGGTGCAACTGGTTGGTCCAGAAGACCGCGGATGGTCCGCTTGGACGGGTTCACTGGACGTGTTGTGGGTTCCGGGACATCACCACAGCATGCTTTCGATGCCTCACGTGAAAACTTGGGCGGCCAGTGATCTGGGATGCCAATGACCGGGGCCGCTCAAGGCATCGACCGTCGGGCTAGTCGCTGACGATTTTCCCGTCACACAATCGGATTTGGCGATCGGATCGATCGGCCAAAGCTTTGTCATGAGTGACCACGACAAGGGTAGCGGTGGAATCGCGGCAAACCGTTTCCAAGATGTCCATGATCGCGCGTCCCCCCTGTGAATCCAGCGCGCCGGTCGGTTCATCGGCCAGGACCAAGCTTGGGGCGTTGGCCAAAGCACGGCAGATGGCCACACGTTGCCGTTGGCCGTTGGACAATTGTGCGGGGCGGTGATTCAAGCGATCCGACAATCCGACCGAATCCAGCAGAGCTTTTGCACGGGCGACGCGTGCGGAGGGGGGAAGTTTACCCGGCATCATCGGCAACTGGACGTTTTCGATGGCGGTCAGGTTGGGCACCAAATGGAACGATTGAAAGACAAAGCCAATTTTTTCAGACCGCAATCGGTCCAGGTTCATCGATGGATTGACGCGATGGCCTTCGAAATAGACTTGGCCCGAGGTGGGGCGGTCCAAAATTCCAATCATGTTCAGCAGGGTCGATTTGCCACAGCCGCTGGGGCCCACGATCGAAACCAATTCACCTTTGGCGATCTGCAGGCTGACGTCATCCAATGCTTTGACATCGCCATCCGCATAATGCTTGCTGACGTTGCGGATTTCCACGATGTTGGTATCAGGAGGAACGGGTGTTTTTTGATTCAAAGGAGTTCCCGCGGTGAACCGATGGAGTGACGGCGTCAGGCCAAACCCAAAGACGCTGATTTCAGAAAGTTGTTCCAGTCGGATTCGGACGAATCGCAGACGGGCAAATCCACCCAGATCGTGCTTCTTGGGCACGGTGCTGGTCGTGTCCTGTGTTTTTACCACGTTTGTGGTTTCACAAGGACCGATGCTTTTTGCGGCACCGGTTTCGCGTTTGCCGCCCGGTTTGGTTGTGCCTGAACTACCGCCGGATGGCGAGTCCGGCGAGGTGTCGATCAGGCGGTCGGGCGATGCGTCGCTAACCGGCACCTGGAACCGTGTCTTGCTAGTTGCCAAGCCACGGATTGCTGCCGGCGATGTCAATTTGGTCAGTCCCGCGATCCGAGATGCCGCTTCGCAATTTCGTTTGACGCTGATGGCAAAAGTGGGTCAGGAAGATGAAGACCAGCGATTTCATTTGCATGGTGTGGGAATTGGTTACAGCTATCCGATCAACGGCCAATTGACGGTCATCGACGGCGATAGTGCATCACGTTTGGGGGCATCCCTGGGATTCATCGAAGGTCAAGTCTTAAGCGAAAACGAAAGTCACCTGACGGAGACGCGAGTGGTGGTTCACACGTCGACGTTGATGATTTTTGATGTGCCGGCTATCTACCATCGTTTCGGCAAGCACTTGGAACTGCTTTCCCGGCATCTGGTCTGGATCGACCGATCCACCGGAAAAACGATGATGGCCAACTGGTTGATGTCTGGCGATGATCAGCGGAACGACTATCGCAACATGAAAGAACCGATCCGGTTGGTGCCCGGCGGGACTCATGAAGATCGTGTCATTCATGTGGACCAAGATCATTTCTTCTTGGGCATCCCCAGCCGGCGTGGATTCGCACTGGTGAACCTGCCGCCCGGAATTGACCTGTCGTGGAACGCGGCGTTGTCGGATTTTGCCGTCCGACGACAGTACGATGGAACGACACTGGCGCGATTGGTGACACACTTGAATCGAAAGATTGCGGAACAAACCAAGGATTCACCACCATCGAATCAAGGCGATGCCGACCAGAACTAGGCGTCCGGCAGGTTGGCCGCTGCACGCAGTGTTGAAATGAATCGTTCGCGATCACGAGGCGATACGATGTAGCGGCGGTTTCGTGTTTTGATTTCCACACGACGCAGCGACAACGCCGGGCCACTGAGCAGTGTGCTGGTTGGACGCAGGTCAGTGATCTCATTGACCGGGACGTGGAAGACGATCAATCCGCAACGTATCGCCAAGGTGTCGTCGGACAATGTGTAGCGACACGGAAGCATGAACAGCAGTGTCAGGAGCAACGCGAAGGCGCCGGCCAGAAACAGCATCGCCGCATCGTTCGGGTTTCCATCCAGCCAAGTGTGAATGCCTGCGGCCGTTGCAATTAAAGGGCCGACGGTGACGATAAGAATGAGCCATCGGTCGATTGCCGAGGGGAACACTTCGGGTTGTCGATGGGGCGGGCTGGATGCCGGCATACGGTGGACACCAAGACGAAAACGGTGAAGGCTGTCGGCGTGAAGGATCAATGGATCCGGTAACCTTTCGAATCATAAATACGTCGCTGCACCGTCGTTAGACCCCGTGCGTGAACGTGACAAATCACAGATCGGTCGCCTGGCCATGAAATTCGATTCGAAGCTGGAGGCAAACCGAAAACAGATGAGTACCGATTCGACGACCGCGGTGACCGGTTGGCGTCCGTGGCAGGCCTGGAACTTGAACCGAAATCCTTTCGGAGAACTGACGCGGTCGGAGCGAGCGGAATTGGCCGTTCTGCTGGACGATCTTGAACAACAGTCGACGCCGGGTGACTTTCAAGCCTGGCAGTTCATCGGTAAGTGCGGGCGTGGCAAGACCAGCCAGATGCTGGGGTTACAACGCCGTTGGTCGGATTCGGCCTACGTTTACATGCCCGTCGATGGACCTTGTCCCGACATCCCCGTGGCGCGTCCGCTTTTGATCGATGAATTCCAAAGGGTTCCACGTCGAATCCGGACGCAGTTGATTCGTTCCGGTTTGCCTTTGGTGTTGGGAACGCATCGCGACATGTCACGGTCGCTGCGCGGTGCAGGATATCGGGTACGCACGATTCGATTGGGACATCAGAATACTGCGGATCACTTGTGCAAAGTATTGAACCGGCGGATCGAACACTGTCGACTGTTTGAGGGGCCGGTTCCCAAGATCCGTCGTCGAACCGCCGAAGACCTGATTCGACGATTCGGGTCCGATTTGCGCGCGATCGAGAATCATTTGTACGAATGGACCCAAGCACAAGCGTTCTTGCCGAGACCCACAGACCATGGCCAAATGCAATTTGACGGTGATTTTGAATGATCCCGATCGAATCTATTACGCCGGCGACACGGTTTCGGGGCGTGTGCGCGTGGACGTCGATGCAGAGGTGCGTTGCAACGCGTTACAGATACGGTCGGGGTGGCGAACCGAAGGTCGAGGCAACGTATCGCGAGGTGAAACAGAATCAATTGTCGCCTTCAGCGGAACTTGGGAAGCGGGACAAACACTGGAGTATCCGTTTGAACTAGCGGTGGCAGCATGGCCGCCGACGTATCACGGTCACTACTTGACGGTGAATCACGCCGTGGATGCTCAGGCAAAAATTTCGTGGGCGTTCGATCCAAAGGCTTCCTGCCAGTACCGCGTCGCCGCATCGGGAGCACCGGAGAGTTCCGAACTCAAACCTACGGCGCATCAAGTCGGTGGTTGGATCGCCGGGCTGGTGGCGGTCGTCTTCTTTGCGTTTCTGGCCTTTGTGTTTGTCGTTTTGATTGCCAACCCGGTGATTCTGGCGATTGTTTTGGTCTTCGCGATCGTCGCCGGGACGTATTACTTCGTACGGCATGTGATGCCGCGCATGGTGCTCGGTGAAGTGGATTGCGTGTTGGATTCGCCAGTGGCGACGCCGGGATCACCGATTGCCGGAAATCTGCACCTGTCTCCCAAGAAAGCGGTTCTGCTGGATGCTGTCACGGCGGAATTGACCGGGCAAGAAGTCTGTGTCAGTGGTAGCGGCAGCAACAAGAAGACACACAAACACACGTTGCGGACTCATACCGAAACGCTACGGCAATCCATCAAAGTCTTGCCCGGCGTGCGGACATCGATCCCGTTTGAATTTCAGTTGCCGTCGACCGATGCATACACGTTGAAACTGGGTGACAACCAAATTCGGTGGACGCTTTCGATGCGGATCGCCATTCCACGCTGGCCCGATTGGCGACATAGCGAGGCAATCCAAGTGGTCCCACCGCAACGGTCCGATTCCGCGGACGGTGCCATTGATTCGGAGGCGTCGATGTCGATGCAGCGCGTGGCAGGCGATTCGCCGGAGGATGAAATCACTTTCGACGAAACAGCGTCACATTTTTACGCAGCGCGCCGCGATCGAGAGCGTCTTGATTTGTTGCTTGACGCAGTTTCCGGGATGACGTTTCCCATGGAAGTCATTGTCGAAAGGCGTTTGTTGTACAGTGGCGACGATGGTCAGCTGGGATACCCCGACGGCCATGCCGTGTGGGCCAGGTTTGTCGATCCGCCGTTGCCCATGACGCTGTATGTGCCCGGTGAATTGGCGGATGAATTTGAACAAGTGGGAAATCGGCGGTGGCAGGGCCGGGCCACGGTGGTCGGCTGGGATTTTGATCACCGACGTTTGGCAGTGCGGCTGGAACGACCGAGCTAAAAATGGACGCTGCACCATCGCCGACGTCGAAGGGCGTAGGCTAATGGCGGGACGAATCGTCGCAGCTTGGCGAAACTAGGCGGGAATCGCCGACTTCTGCGATTGATCCACTGTCGGGCGAAACCTTATGCCAACAAAATGGGACCATTGGTTCCGTCGCTTTTCATTTTTCATCATCCCCACGATTCGATGTTTCCAATCGTAGAAGCTCGTTTCTTGGCGCCCGACGTCAAGTTGTTCCGCATCCAAGCACCGCGTATCGCGCGCAAGCGACGCGCCGGTCAGTTTGTGATCATTCGCATCGACCAGCACGGCGAACGCATTCCACTGACGATTGCCGACAGCGATCGGGATGGGAACATCACGATCATCGTCCAGGGAGTCGGGAAAACCACTCGGTGGTTGAACACGCTTGAATCGGGGGATTCGATCCGCGATGTCGTCGGTCCGCTGGGGGAACCATCGGAAGTGGAATCCTTCGGCACAGTCGTGGTGATCGGCGGCGGTGTTGGAACCGCAATCGCCTACCCGACCGCGGTCGCCATGAAGCAGGCGGGGAATCGGGTGATCAGCATCATCGGGGCCAGGGATCGCGAACGCCTAATCTTGCAGGACGCGATGCAACAAACCAGTGACGAATTGCACGTGATGACCGACGATGGATCGGCGGGCACCCAGGGATTCGTTACCGATGCGTTGGACCAAATGATTCAGTCGGGCGTGGTCGTGGATCGTGTGTTGGCGATCGGGCCGGTTCCCATGATGCGCGCCGTATCGGCCGTGACGAAACCTCGCCAGATTCCCACCATCGTCAGTTTGAATCCGATCATGGTCGATGGAACCGGGATGTGTGGCGGTTGTCGCGTTTTGGTCGGCGGGCGGGCTCGGTTTGCGTGCGTGGACGGCCCCGAATTTGATGCGCACGAAGTCGATTTTGATGTTCTGATGAAACGCAACAATTTGTATCGCGATCAGGAAGCCGAAGCGTTGCGTGAATTTAACAAACATCCATCTGAATCCGTCACGCGATCATGCCAATTGCAACACCACCATCCGGAAGTCGGGCCCCGTTCGGGCGATGACAGCCGAAGCGATGTGCCGGTGACATCACCCGAAAACTCTTGACGGCTTCACTGACGACCTACTGAATGCAGTTGATATTGAAGCTGTGAATCCATTGCCGTCCCCGTCATTTCCCACTGATATTCATTTCAAGTTGATCTGTCATGGCTGAACCACTGCCGCCCAAAGAGCGAGTCAAAATTCCTCGACAGGCGATGCCGGAACAAGACGCCGACGCACGGGCACGCAACTTCGACGAAGTCAATCTGGGATTGGAAGTGGTGGCGGCCCAGTGCGAAGCGCAACGCTGCTTGACCTGTGCCGATCCGAAATGTGTCAAAGGTTGCCCGGTCGGTGTGAAGGTTCGTGATTTCGTCGAACTGGTGTTGGCCGGTGATTTTCTGGGTGCCGCGTCGAAGATCCGCGAAGACAATGTTTTGCCCGCGGTGACCGGGCGCGTTTGCCCGCAAGAAAACCAGTGTGAAGGTGCTTGCATCATGGGCAAGCGATTTGACTCTCTGGCGATTGGTAACCTGGAACGCTTCGTCGCGGATTACGAACGCGAATCGGGTCAGGTCGCTTTGCCTCAACGTGCACCGTTGACCGGAAAGAAGGTGGCAATCGTCGGCAGCGGGCCGGCGGGTTTAAGTTGTGCCGGCGACCTGTGTTTGCGTGGACACGACGTCACGGTGTTCGAAGCATTGCATGAAATCGGCGGGGTGCTGCTGTATGGCATTCCCGAGTTTCGATTGCCCAAGGACATTGTGCGTCAAGAAATCGACAACATGAGGGCCATGGGCATTGAATTTCAAACCAATGTCGTTGTGGGCAAGACCGTCACGATCGATGAACTGATGCAGGAGGAGGGGTTCGATGCTGTCTTCGTTGCCACCGGTGCCGGCTTGCCTCGTTTTTTGGACATACCCGGCGAACACTTGGGCGGGGTCTATTCGGCGAACGAGTTTTTGACACGCGTGAATCTGATGAAGGCCTACGATTCATCGCACTATGATTCGCCGATCTATCAATGTCGTGATCGGCACGTCGCGGTCATAGGTGGCGGCAACACGGCAATGGACTCGGTGCGATCGGCGATGCGATTGGGCGCGGCGAAAGCATCAATCATCTATCGCCGCAGCATGGAAGAAATGCCTGCGCGTCAAGAAGAGGTTCATCACGCACAGGATGAAGGCGTGCAATTTTTGGATCTGCACAATCCGGTGGAATTCATTGGTGACGAACAGGGCATCTTGAAATCTGTGCGTCTGGTGAAAATGGCGTTGGGCGAGCCCGATGAATCGGGCCGACGTCGTCCAGTGGCGATCGAAGGCAGCGAGTTTGAAATGCCGCTGGATGTTGCGATCGTGGCCGTTGGGACTGGAGCGAATCCATTGGTTCAATCCACCACGCCCGACATGAAAACCAATCGTTGGGGGTACATTCAGGCCGACGAGGAATCGCTGCGGACCAGCAAGGTGGGCGTCTTCGCGGGTGGCGATATCGTCAGCGGTGCGGCCACGGTTATTTTGGCCATGGGTGCCGGACGCACCGCGGCCAGTTCCATTGACGATTATCTGCAGACGGGAGTATGGGAGACGGATCCGGCGGCGGCCGAGTCGTGACCGGTCGTTGGCTTGGGGACGCCTACTCAAAGTCGACCGGATTGGCGAAGATGAGGCCAGTGGCTTTTGAAAGCCACGTTGTTTCACCCATTCTTCCTCCCATACGTTGCATCCATGGTCGCACCACGCGTTCTCGTCTTGCGGGCTCCCGGAACCAATTGTGATGAGGAAACCGCGTTTGCGTTCGAGCAGGCCGGGGCGGTCGCCGAACGCGTTCACGTCAATCGATTGATGGAGAACCCGGCATTGCGGGACCGCTATCAGATTTTCTGCCTGCCGGGTGGATTCAGCTATGGCGATGATGTGGCGGCCGGACGGATTTTGGCCAGCCGTCTGCAGCAGCATCTAAGCGACTGGGTCGACGCATTTGTGCACGGTGATGGTGATCGCTTGGTCTTGGGGATCTGCAATGGGATGCAGGTGTTGATGCGACTGGGGGTGCTGACCGCCGATGTCCACGATGACGCCGATGCGAATCCAGATGTCCCGGCCACGTTGACCTGGAATGATCACGGTCGGTTCGAAGATCGATGGGTTCATCTGGCTGTCGACGAAACCCCCTGTGTTTTCTTGAAAGACATCCAGCACATGTATTTGCCAATGGCTCATGCCGAGGGCAAGTTTGTGGCTGCCGACGATGACGTATTGCAAGCGTTGAAACAGCAGGGACGATTGGCCATTCGGTACTGCCAAGACGAGCAGAACATGATCGTCGATTCGCCGTTGCCGTTTCCCGCCAATCCGAACGGTTCAGACGCCAACGTGGCCGGCGTCTGTGACCGAACCGGCCGTGTGTTCGGGTTGATGCCCCACCCCGAACGACACCTGGATCCTACGCATCACCCCAGTTGGACACGTCGGGAACAACAACCCGATGAAGGTGACGGGATGAAGATGTTTCGCAATGCCGTCGAATGGTTCAAGTAGCGGGCGATTCGAATTGCAACGGATCCACGCCGAACTTGGTCGATACGGACGCGGACGGTTCGATCAACGAAGGTGGATGCTGCAGGTGTCTCCGTCACATGATTTGCCGGCCAAGCGGTAACGTCGTTTGGCGACCTGTTGGTATAGCCAACGCCATAGCGACGCGGTTCCCGGCAAGTGCAGGATCGGCACCGCCGGCCAGAGTAAGGGTAAGCGACGCGACAGATAACGCACCGCTTCGCTGCCACCATGGGCGTCGCCGTTCTGGTCGACGACATACATCTGTTGCATCAGATCTTCGTACTGCAAATCTGGGTACCGATCGTTGACGCGGTCGTCATGCAGCGAAAGAAACGTCAAACGGCCGCTAAGATCCAGGCGATGCAAGCGTCGAACTTGGGCGCGACAGAAATTGCATTGCCCGTCGTAAATGACGACGTCCGATGATTCCATTGAATCTGGATCTGGCAGATCGATTTTTTCGGACGATGACGACATGACAAGTGTCCAGGACCTCGGCAGCGGCATCTTGAGCCGGATTGAGGGCAAAAAAGGGCGGTGTGGTGGTTCGGATCGCTATACTGCGAACAGGTGAAAACCGCGTGCCAGTGGCACGCCAGTGACGGGCGAAGTGACAAAATGGCGTCCTTTGCCTATTAGAACCGTACCTTTTCTCCAGGCGGCAACCCATGAATTCGATTGAATCCACCGTCAGCAGAGCCCGGATTCGAATGATTTTGGGACGATTCGGCCGATTGTGCTGCTGGACCATCGCGGTCGGTTTGGCAATCGCCGCCCTGGCCATCGTGTCGGTCGTTTGGTGGAACGTTCCGGTCGATTTGACAAATTGGTCGATCGGTTGGGTGGCCACCGGATTGGGTGGCGGAATGGCAGTGGCCGCGTGCATCGCTGCTTGGACCGCGCCAAGTCGACAGGCGGCTGCCGAAGAAGTCGATCGACGTTTCGGCTTGCGCGAACGGGTCGGCAGCGCGATGGGCATGTCGCATTCCCAGCGTGAAACGAAATTCGGCAAGGCGTTGGTTTCCGACGCCGACGTCAGGGCAGGCCAGTTGGCGGTGGCCGACCGCTTTGCCTTGCGTCCGAGCCGTCTGGGATGGTTGCCGCTGTCGATGGTGCCGGTGTGTTTCGCCGCTTTCTTGCTGGTCAAGCAATATGGGGATACGCCGCCGACGGTCACCGAGGCGACCGAAGTTTCGGCGGAAACGAAACAAGTTCAAACCGTGGCACGCCAGCTTCGCAACACGCTGAAGGAACAAAAGGAACGCGCCGAAGCGGAAGGTTTGGAAGAGGCGCGTGAGTTGTTTGAAAAAATGGAAGCTGATCTGGAAAAGGTCGCTCAGCAGAAACAGATGTCGCGCAAGGAGGCATTGATTGCGCTGAACGAATTGAAAGACCAGTTGGATCAGCGGCGTGAAAATTTGGGATCGCCTGAACAGATGCGTCGGGCAATGTCGCAAATGAAGGGGTTGGATTCCGGACCGGCAAAAAAGGTCGCCGATGCCATCAAGGACGGTCAGTTCGGTGACGCTCAAAAGATGATCAAAGATCTGGCAAAGAAGGTGCGTGAAGGCAACCTGTCCAAAGCGGACCAAAAAAAGCTGGCCCAGCAGGTCAAGCAAATGCAACAACAGATGAAGCAGGCGGTCGAAAATCACGAGAAGAAAAAACAAGACCTGCAACGACAGATTGATCAGGCACGTCGCGAGGGCCGTACGGCCGATGCCGAACAGATGCAACAGAAGCTGGACCAATTGCGTCAGCAAGACGGCCAGATGCAAAAGATGCAGCAGATGGCCGAAGCGATGTCCAACGCCGCCCAAGCAATGGAGCAGGGCGATGCTTCATCCGCCGCCGATGCCATGCAGCAGATGGCTGATCAACTAGGCGACATGGCTGACGAAATGTCAGAACTGGAAGACCTGCAGTCGGCGATGGATGACCTGCTGCAATCCAAGCAACAGATGGGGTGTCAGCAATGTCAGGGCATGGGTTGCCAAGGGTGCCAGGGTGGGATGCAAGGGGACAAACCCGGCAACGGGCTCGGCCGCGGGGCGGGCCAGGGCGATCGTCCCGAGTCGGAAACCGACACCAATTTCTATGACTCGCAAGTTCGCGGCGATGTGCGTCGTGGACGAGCGATCATCGCCGGTTTTGCCGACGGACCCAACCGCAAGGGAGTCACACGCGAAGATCTGAAATCGGTGATCGAGAGTGAATTGGATGAAGCGGCCAACCCGCTGGAGAATCAGAATCTTCCCCGAGCCGAACAAGAACACACGCAGCAATACTTTGATCGCCTAAGATCGGGGCGATGATCACCGGCGGCGACGCCGCCATACCGACACACAAGCTTCGAGCGTGTTGCTGCCATTGCGCCGGCGAGCGTCTGACCAGGTTCGTGACTGACTAGAAATTCAATCTGTCGCGCAACGGTCGTCAACTCTTCATCGTGTCTTCATGGCTGCCGGATAGACTATCGGCAAGTATGAACGCCCCTGAACATGATCCCGCCAGCCCATTTCGCATCAGCCTGGTTTCCCGCAACGCGGAAACGAATGGTTCGCGGTACCCTGTGGATCCCAAGGGGTTCGTCATTGGTCGGCACGATGGTTGCCATCTGCGGCTGAAAAGTCGTTCCGTCAGTCGCCGGCATTGCCAGATCGCGGTTTATAAGAATCGCGTGGTCGTCTGTGATTTGGAAAGCCGTAACGGCACCTTGATCAATGGGGCGCGTTGCAAACCAAAGCGATGGTGTTTGCTGTGGCACGGCGACACGTTGAAAATCGGTAAACGCCTGTTCCGTGTGTCCGTTCGGGATGCGGTGTCGCGTGAAGCGGTGACACCGGACACCATTGCATCGATTGAATCGGGCAGCAGTCGCAAGAAGGACGATGTCGCTGCTGCGAAGCAGGCCACCAATCCGGTCGAATCCAACAAAAGTGTGGATGAGTTGTTCGAGGAACTGGAGCAACTAAAGTCGTCGTTCAGCCTGGGGGTATCCGATGACCTGTCGCAAGGCAGTTTGATCGACGAGGAAGATGTGCAGCCCAGTGGCGACACGACAATGGACGAATCGGCATACGCCGACACGTCCGCCGGCAGCTTTTTAGCCGAAACCGCCGAGGCCATCGTGGGCAAGGATGATTCGGTGTTTCGCATCGACCCGGCAGAGGCCGACGAGCATCTGCTTGACGAAGACGGCGAGGACGAAATCCCGAAGGTTGGCAAGCTGCCAGACCACATCAAGCATCGCCGTACGGTAGATTCTAAGAACGCTGCCGAAGAGGCTTTGAAGCGGTTTTTTGAGGGCCGCTAGCCGAACCGCTTCTGATTTGCCGGTTGTTCCACGAGCTGAACCGGTGTGATCTGCAATGCCGCTATTCGGCAGCACCGGTTTCTGGGGAACCGTTTTCTTCGTTCCGCAAAGGTGTTCTGTCGTGCGTTTGTTTTCGCTTCTGTTTGTATTGACCCAGGGCATGGTGCTAGGTGGGGTTTCGGCCACCGCCGCTGAAAAGAACGAACAGATTCAGACGCCCGCCAACGTTTTGTTGATTTGCGTCGATGATTTGAGACCGGAACTGAATTGTTTCGGTCAATCGTACATCCAGTCACCCGCGATCGATGCGTTGGCGGAGGATGGCGTTCGGTTCACGCGGCACTATGTCCAAGCCCCGACCTGTGGCGCGTCCCGCTACGCCATGTTGACCGGCCGATATGGGCCGTACGGAAACGCTGCCTTGTTGAATCGGGGCAAGACCATTCTGAAGCAGGGCGATGACGCCGATCATCCCACGATGCCAGGTTGGTTTCGCCGCAACGGGTACGCGACCGTGTCGGTCGGCAAGGTTTCGCATCATCCCGGTGGACGTGCGGGAGCCGATTGGGACGATGGCAGCCAACCAGAAATGCCGGGCGATTGGGATCGCCATTTGATGCCCTGCGGCCCTTGGATGCATCCCCGCGGGGCGATGCACGGGCTGGCCAATGGTCAGATCCGACGTGACGCGGGAAAGATGGATGTATTCGAAGCGTTCGATGGATCCGATGAAAGTTATCCCGACGGATTGATCGTCGAAACAGCATTAAGTGAAATGCGGCGTTTGCAGGAGGACGCATCTGGGAAGCCATGGTTTTTGGCCGTCGGCTTGATTCGGCCTCACTTGCCGTTTGGCGCACCGGCCAAGTATTTGCAACGCTACGACGGTGTCTCTTTGCCGCCGATCGAGCATCCCCAGAAACCGGAAGGCGAAACGACATGGCATCGGTCAGGGGAGTTCATGAAGTACAACCGTTGGGGGCGTGATCCCAACGTCGATCATGAATTTGCCACCGAAGTTCGTCGACACTATGCCGCTTGCGTTTCCTACGCCGATGCCCAAGTCGCCAAACTGTTGGACCAATTGGAACAGCTAGCGGCCAGTGAAAATACCATCGTTGTATTGTGGGGAGACCACGGATGGCATTTAGGTGAGCACGCGATTTGGGGGAAGCATGCTTTGTTTGAGGAGGCATTGCGATCACCTTTGATCATTCGTGATGCCGGATCACCGTCACGAGGCGGCGTTGTTGAACATGTCGTGGAGTCGATCGACGTCTTTCCAACGCTGTGTGATCTGGCGTCGTTGCCAATGCCCGAGTTTGCCCATGGGCAAAGCTTGCGGCCACTTTTAGCCGATGACGATCAAACCACCGGAACAGCGGTCTCCTACACCAAGGCAACCACGATCCGGTCAGATCGTTTCCGATTGATTTTGCATCCGTCGGGTCACGTGGAACTGTACGATCATGCATCTGGTGACGGGGAAACGGTCAACGTCGCCCAATCGCATCCCGATGTTGTGAAGAAATTGACACGTCAAATGCAAGATCGGCTGGCACGACGCGAACGTTAGTCCGGTACAGCGATGTCGGTCGATTGCGACGCCGATTGTTTACGACGTCGGATGGAAGCATCGTACGACCGTTTCGAAATGTTTTTGGCTTGGGGCGGAAAGCACAGTCGATGAACCAAGACCCCGACCCGACATTCGTCTATCGATCCGACGATCACGACGCCAACAATCCGTATGCCGACCCCGGTTTGCTAGACCGTTCGCAGGATCCTCCAGCCCTTGGTGGTGATGCGGAATCAATGTCCGGTGAGATGTCGGCGAAAGGTCGCCCGCGAGTATGGACGGTCTTTGTAGCACTGATGCTGGGATTGGTGCTGGCCGTCGGCTTCCAAGTGTTGTGGGGGATCGTCATGGGGGTGATCGAGGCGGGGCGTGGGACCCCGCCACAACAGATCGGCCCCAAATTGATGTCGCTGCTGAGCGACCCGTGGGTCTTTCTGTTGATCCTGGTGATGTCCCAAGCCGGTTTTGCGCTAGCTGCATGGATTGGCATTTCCAGGTCTCCGATTCCATGGAGACATCGAATTGCGTGGCGTCGGCCTCGGGCGGGATGGCACGTGTATCCGGTCACGATGCTCAGTTCACTGTTGCCCCTAGCGTTCGGGCTTTGGGCGGCGATCCAGGTCGCCAAGGTGATTCCGGCGGACACATCGCTTGAAGGTTTGTTTGACAACTTCACTGTGTCATCGGGAATCGCATTTGTTGTCTTGATCGGATTGCTGCCCGGCGTGATCGAGGAGGTCTTGTTCCGCGGCTATGTGCAGACCCGATTGGTTCATCGCTGGGGTGCGGTCATCGGCATTGCCGTCACATCGATCTTGTTCGCGTTGGTCCATGGTGGTCCACATGCGATTGCCGCAGCAGCGGGGCTGGGGTGTTGGTTCGGCTACTTGGCGTTCCGCAGCGATTCCATTTGGCCGACGATCGGTTGCCACATTTTCGTCAACAGCGGGCTGAATGCCTATCGTCTGTTGGTCATGTGGCTGGGGTGGACCGAGGGGACACAGACCGTCATCGCCTGGGGGGCAACCATCGTCGGAGCGATTTTCTTTGCCGTGTGTTTGTGGCCCGGCTATTGGCTAAGCGCGCGTGAGCAGGAAGCTGACGATGCGGATGCCGCGGAAATGCCCACAACGGTACTGGGCGGGCAGTAGGACACAACGCGGGCATCGCCATTGGCCGCAGCACGTCGCGCGGCACGATGCGGTGATCGAGGAACCATCAATGCCGTGTCGTTTTAAGACAATCCGGCGAAGGCTTCTTCGATCAGTTCAGATTGTTCCAGCTTGTGGGTGGCCATGCTTCCGGTGCTGGGACTGGCCGATTCGCTGCGGGTGACTTCCCGGAACTTGTACTTTCGCAACAGTTGGTCGCCGAAGTTCAGTTTCAGATACGGCCACGCACCCATATTTCGGGGTTCGTCTTGGACCCAAACGATCTCGCTTCCCTCGGCCAATCCTTCCAAGGCGCCGAAGAACTCGTCGACTTGCAGCGGATAAAGCTGTTCCAGTCGCATGATGGGAACGCCGTCGAGCTCTTTTTGTTGACGGGCATCCAGCAAGTCGTAGTAGATCTTGCCGGTGCACAGCAGCAAACGTTGACAGCCTTCCAGAGGAACCTTTCGGTCGGGAAGGATCTTTTTGAAGTGAGACTTGGCCAGGATTTTCAGCGGGCTGGTCACCTCCGGGTGTCGCAGCAGGCTTTTAGGCGTCAGAACAATCAGCGGCTTGCGCCACTTCATCAGTACTTGGCGACGCAACAGGTGGAAGTACTGGGCCGGCGTTGTTGGCTGACAAACTTGGATGTTGTCTTCGGCCGCCATCGCAAGGAAACGTTCGATCCGGGCGCTACAGTGTTCCGGGCCTTGGCCTTCGAAGCCGTGCGGCAGCAACATGACCAGCCCGGACAGCCGACTCCATTTGTCTTCGGCCGACGCGATGAACTGGTCAACGATGACTTGGGCACAGTTCCAGAAGTCACCGAATTGTGCTTCCCAAGCGACCAAGCCACCGGGACAGTCCAGAGAATAACCGTATTCAAAGCCCAGCACGCCGGCTTCGCTAAGCGGGCTGTTATAAAGTTCCAAACGGGCTTGGTCGTCGGTCAGATGGGACAGCGGTGTGTAGGTTTCGCCGGTCTTCACGTCGTGCAAAACCGCATGCCTTTGGCTGAACGTGCCGCGTTCGCAATCTTGGCCGGTGATGCGGATCGGATGTCCTTCGACCAACAGGCTGGCAAAGGCGGCCGCTTCGGCGGTGGCCCAATCGACACGCCGGTTGCCCTCGGCCATTTCCCGACGCTGTTGCATCGGACGCTTCAGCTTTTTGTGCTGGGAAAATCCTTCGGGCAATCGGGTCAACCGGTCGATCAATTGGCCCAGCCGTTCTTTGTCGTAAGTGGTGTCGACCGGGTCGGACGGCTCGGGGCCGCCGTGATAGTCGGCCCAGTTGGCCGCCAGTGTTTGGGTGTCGGCAACGAACGGTTCGTTCTTACTGGCTTCGAATTCCGTTTCCAGTTTCTCGGTTCGTTCGCGATTGATTTCCTCCGCCTCTTCGGCGGTGATTTTGCCCAGCGACAAAAGACGTTCCAGGTATTTTTCGCGGACCGTGGCGCGGCGATCGATTTCGCTGTACATCCGCGGTTGGGTGAATCGCGGCTCGTCGCCTTCGTTGTGTCCCCAGCGGCGAAAAGCGTACAAGTCAATCACGACGTCACGATGGAACGCCTTGCGGAAATCCATTGCCAAGTTGACGACTTGGGCGACCGCTTCGGGGTCTTCGCCGTTGACGTGAAAGATCGGGATCTGCAGCATTTTGGCGACGTCGGTCGCATAGGTGGTGCTGCGTCCGTCGCGTGGCAACGTGGTGAATCCGACCTGGTTGTTGATGATGATGTGCAGCGTGCCGCCGGTGCGATAGCCTTCCAGCTGGCTCATGTTCAACATTTCCTGGACCACGCCTTCGCCGGCAAACGCCGCGTCGCCGTGGATCAGGATCGTCATCACTTCTTCGCGTCGATCATCGCCGCGATTGTCTTGTTTGCAGCGTGAACGACCTTGGGCGACGGTGTTCACAAATTCCAGGTGACTGGGGTTGAAGCACAACGAGATATGGATCGAGTCGCCGGCCGACGTCGTCCAGTCGCTGCTGTAGCCCAGGTGGTACCGGACGTCGCCGCCGCCGCGGTGAAGTTCGGGCCGCGGGTCGTCGAACGACCAAAAGATGTTCATGGCCCGCTTTTTCAGAATGTTGGCCATCACGTTCAAACGGCCGCGGTGGGCCATGCCCATGACGACTTCTTTGACGTTGTGCTGTCCCGCTTTTTCCAAAGCCAGGTCGATCATCGGGATCAGCGTCTCGGCGCCTTCGAGCGAAAACGTCTTCGCACCGACGAACTTGCGGCGCACGAATTCTTCGAAAATCGACGCATCGGCCAGGCGTGCATAGATCCGCCGTTGGACGTCGTGCGACAGGTCCAGACGGTTTTCGGTCGTTTCCATCCGTTTTTGCAGCCAATCGCGGATGTTGCGATTGTCGATGTGCATGAACTGGGCGCCGATTCCCCGGCAATACGTGTTCTGCAGCTTGCTAAGGATCACGTCCAGCGTCGGGCCGGTGACGTTTTCCAGAATGCTGCTGTCGAACGGGCGCTTCAGGTCGTCGTCGCTAAGCCCGTGGCTGGCGGGGCTTAATTCGGGGCAGTCCTGTCGGTTCAGCCCCAGTGGGTCCAATTCAGCGATCAGGTGCCCGCGAACACGATATTCCCGAACCAGTTGATCGATGCGGTCTTGGATGCGGGCCATCCAAAGTGCTTGGTCGGCCACCACATTTCCCGTCGATCCCGGGGGGGCCTGTAGGGCGGTTGCCGACATCGAACCGTCGCCGGTCAGGTGGCCGGCACCGTTGCCGCCGGTCGCGGCCTTTGCGGCGGCGCCGTTGCCCCCGGCGTTACCGGTGGAAATGGGAGCGCCCGCACCGACCAAAAATTGCTCGAAATACTGACGCCAGGTTTCAGAGACGCTCGACGGATCGCGAACGTATTGGACGTACAGGTCATCGATGTAGTCCAAGCTATAGCTATTCATGGCGGCGGCAGGGGCCCAACACGGACGGGATGATCGCGGTGGTCAAGCTTGAATGCGGTGTGCAAACACGGGCGTTGCGAATGCGCGTGTCGTTGGTCTGGTCCACTGTACGGAATGGACCACGCCCGTGGTAGTCGATTCACTGCCCGATTCGCTCGATTTCCCAGGACACTGTCACCGTCGAACCCTTCACCGCGACCTTGTGAATCGGACTTAGCTTGATAGGTTGATCGATCGGTCGCCAATTGTGGTCGCCGATCCACTTGATGACAGCTTAGTTCCGAGAAATTTTGAACCAACGATGGCCGTTCTGATCCAAGTCCGCGATGCCCATAAACGCTTCGGCGACCAGGTGCTGCTGGAGGCCGCCGAGGTGTCGCTGGTGGACGACAAAAAGGTTGGATTCGTCGGTCGAAACGGTGCCGGGAAATCAACGCTGTTGCGGGTCTTGCTGGGGGAGGAGGAACTGGAACAGGGCGAGGTCATTCATCACCCCAGCTTGCGAATCGGGTACCTGCGGCAACACGATCCGTTCCAGCCCGGCGAATCGGCCTTGGACTTTCTGATGCGGGACAGCGGTGCCGAAGAATGGCAATGCGGCGAAGTCGCGGGGCGTTTCGAACTGAAAGGGGCCTACCTGGAAGGACCGGTCAAGGAACTGTCCGGTGGTTGGCAGACGCGGGTCAAATTGGCGGCTTTGTTGCTGCACGACCCGAACCTGCTGATGCTGGACGAACCGACGAACTTTCTGGATCTGCGGACCCAGATTCTGCTGGAACACTTCTTGCGTGACTTTAGCAAGGCGGCGCTGATCGTCAGCCACGACCGTGAATTCTTGAAAGCCACTTGCACCGAAACCCTGGAGTTGTCACGCGGAAAGCTGACGATGTTCTCGGGCAAAATCGACGCGTTCCTGGAACATCGCGAAGAACGACGCGAACACGACCGCCGGGTCAATGCGACCGTGCAAGCCAAGCAGAAACAGCTGCAGCGGTTCATTGATAAAAATCGAGCCAACGCATCCACGGCCAGCCAAGCCCGCAGCAAGGCCAAGCAATTGGAACGCTTGCAAACGGTGGAATTGGAAACCGATGAACCAGTCGTTCGGATCCGTGCCCCGCGAGTCCAACCACGCAACGGAACCGCCTTTCGCTGTGAATCGATGGCGATCGGGTATCCCGATCACACCGTCGCGTCAGATATTGGATTTGAAATTGAACACGGCCAACGTGTGGCGATCGTGGGAGACAACGGACAAGGGAAAACCACGTTGTTGCGAACCCTGGTCCATTCGCTGGATCCGATCGAAGGCAAAATGAAATGGGGGCATGGTGTGAACATTGGCACCTATGCCCAGCACGTTTACACCAGCCTGGACGAACGCCAAACCATTCTGGAACACTTGGAATACAACAGTGATCCCGAGGTAACCCGGCAGGACTTGTTGGCCATGGCGGGAACGCTGTTGTTTCGCGACGAAGCGATCAACAAAAAGGTCAAAGTGCTGTCCGGTGGCGAACGAGCCCGCGTGTGCATGGCCGCACTGTTGCTGGGCAGCGACAACGTTTTGGTGCTGGACGAACCTGGTAACCACTTGGATGTCGAAACCGTCGAAGCCCTGTGCGATGCTCTGCAACAGTACGAAGGCACCGTGATTTTCACCAGCCACGACCGGCACTTTGTTCGCCGGGTTGCCACCCGTGTCGTCGAAGTCCGTGACGGGCGTGTGAAAGTCTATTTCGGCGATTATGACGAGTATCTACAGTCCGTCGAAGGCGAGATCGACGCCGAAGAACGTGAACGAAACGTCGCAAACGCCAAGAGCGGAAAGCAAAACGCCGGCAAAGGTAAGTCAGGAAAAACGACAGCGACCGATTACCGCCGAAGCCAACAAGAAAATCGTAAAGTCGAAAAGGAGATCAAGAACCTGGAAAAGAAGATCGCGCGACTGGACGACGAAAAAAAGAAGTTGAACGAACAACTGTTGACCGAAACGGATCCTGACCAGGCGGTCAAGTTGCACGAACAAATCACCGACATTGATCAGCAATTGACCGAAGCGGAAGAACGCTGGTTGGAATTGTCGTCGTGAGATGACAGTGTCACGAAGACGTCAGCGTCCCGCCACAACTGCTTCCCGCACCCGCGGTGCATCCGAAACAATGAGCGTCCGTCGCGATGCGACGACCGCTTAAATCTTCCAAACGGTGATCCCACAGATACGATCCCGACAAGGATGCGGTGGGGATTCCCATGGCAAAGTTGAAATCGCAATCGTGCGTCCGGCCCTGGCTGTCGATGTGGATCATGTGCCGGCACATCAAGTGATCGACGGAACTTGGATTGAAAGCAGCGATCAGCGTTTGCATGTATTGATCGAGTTGGCCCGATCGCTGTAGCGAGTCACGCCAACGTGCGATCGGCATGTTGGTGATCGTCCACAGCTGGTTGAACCGCAATCCGTAACGCGACAGTAATTCGCGACGATAATCTTCTTGCAGTTGTTCCTGGGGCGGTGGAAGTGAAGCGCCAACGGGGTTGTAAACCAGATTCAGCTGTAAGCCTGGGTCGACCCCGTAGCCGACATCGTTCAATCGCTTCAGGCCCGCGACGGAATCATCAAACGCATGAACGCCACGCTGTTTGCGAACGTTGTCAGGAAGATAGCAGGGCAGCGACGCAACGACTTCGACCGAGTGTTCGGCCAAGAAGTCCGGCACCCAGCCATAGGGTTCGTTACCGGCCGGGTCTTGGTGAACGATGATGGTCGGGTTACAGCGGTCCATGACCGTGATCCCCAATGACCGGACGCCTTGAACCAAGTTGCAAAAGTTGGGGTTCATTTCCGGGCTGCCGCCAGTGATGTCGACGACCCGAATGCCCGGGTTGTCGGCCAGCCATTGCAAAACTCGATCGGCGGTTTGGCGATTCATGTTGTCCGACGCAGCGTTGCGTTTGGGCGACGATTCAACATGGCAATGCTTGCAGGCCAGATTGCAAACCAGACCAATGTTGATTTGCAGTATTTCGATCTTGTTTGCTGCGTTCAATTTGCCGCCCCGCATCCGCGCATCGAACGAGTTCGATTGCACCAACGGCAATTCGATTCGGTTAGAAGGCGGTTTGGGTTTCGATTGGGGCATCGGGTTGTCGATTGATGGCACAGATACGAATGGGCACGCCACAAACAGACTCAGATGCGGACGTCGCTGATTTTAGGGCTGATTCAGCAGCACCCACCGCCCTGGTAATGCCAGGTGGGATCGGTAACTACCAAATCCTTGCGTTGCAACGCTTTCAAATTGGCGGCCGTTTTGTCGCAAACAGGGTAGGGCAGATTCCGCTGCAGGACATGCCCATTGCCGTCGTCCAGTTGTGGCTGGTCGCCGAAATACACGGCGGTTGCACCGGTAAAGATGCAGGCGCCGTCCGGGGGTACCGGATTTTTATGGGCGGCGACCTCGATCGTTTCCAACAAAATCGGTTCCCTCAGCTGATACGTCACCGTGTCCAGCATGCGATAGGGCGTCCGTTTACGAACTTCGATCGAACCAAAGCCCGCATCAACCATTTGATTCAGGTAGTCGTCAAGCAACTGACATCCCGACAAACATTCCGCTCGCCATTGTTCGTTGTTTTTCACGTGCGGTGGCAGCGGAACGGGAGTGATCGGGTCGGACATCGACAGCCGTCCGCCCGGCGCTAAAACACGGTGCATTTCCGCCAATGCTTTCTGAAGATCGCCGTCCGCCGTGAAGATGTTGAACAGACAATTCTGTGCGGCCAAATCGATCGTGTCATCGTCGACCGGCAGATTCAAAGCGTCTCCGTCGACGATCCGAACGAAAGACGGATCGAACCAGTCGTTTTCCTTCGCGGCCAAGGCCAAGTTTTTTTCTGCTGCTTGACGCATTTCCGCGACCGGATCGACCGCAATGACTCCGCCGGGCCGGCGACAAAAATAGGCCAGCTGTAAAGCTTCCAATCCGCCGCCAACACCGACGTACAACGCGGTGCAGTTCGGTGTGAAATCTTCGGGATGCACCGTCGACCCACAGCCGTAATTCATCTCGTGCATGATCGGCGGGATCACAAGTCCCGGCAGGTACTGCGGTCGCTGCGGCACACAGCACAGGTTGGACGCCGGCGTCAGCGCGGCATCGCGATAAACGTTTTGAACCGTTTGGTGATAGGTGTCAGTCGACATCGGCATGAACAAAATCGGATTAGACAGAGATAGAACGCTGCTGTCCGAGCATCTTGAATGCTGGTAGCGAGGCAGCGAATGGTGCAAACACGGGGGACCGTGCGAAAAGATGACCTTTTCAAGAAGGCAACCTTGTTGACGGCCGTTTCGGATAGTGACCGCGTTGGGGTACCGATCAGGCAATGCACACAACAGCATCGTATCCGCCCAGCCTTCTGGGCAAAGGTCGCACAGAGAAAACTGAAGCGCGGCCGGGGCTACTGCGGTTGCTCGGATCCTTTTGCCTTCGGCCGACGTTGCTCAAGCCATGGCATGTCGGGGATGGCTTCGGGGTTCTGTTTCGCCCAATCCGGTGTCGCAAACCATCGCAGCGGAGAAAAACGTGGGTAGGATTCCCAAACATCCGCAGCCGATGGATCCGTTTGACGCAAGTCGCCCGTTGCAGCCAAATGAGACGACAATCGTTTCGACAAACGCTGGTGTTCGGCCGCGAAATCGTCGTCGCCGACCAGGTTGTTCAAGCACTGTGGATCGGTGACGACGTCGTACAGTTCCTCCGCGGGACGTTTGGCGACCGCAGCGTCAAACAAAGGGCGAACATTCAGATCGTCACGGTGGTCAATCATCCAGGCCAGTGTCGGGCCGTTGTCGATGTCGTGGTAACCACCGTGTTCAGGGCCCCGTTCCGATACGATCAACCGGCCATCGCGATCGTAGGTCGCCGAGCTGAATTTTTGGGGCGTACCGGCGGGCCAGCGTTCGGGTTTGAAATTCCGGATGTACAGAAAACGCGAATCGCGAACGCATCGGCAGGGATACGAAAGGCTGTTGAACCGTGACGACGAATGGCGTTCGCGACCACTGAAGGCGGCGGTCGGCAAATTTGCCGGTTCTGCGCCGGTCATTGCTCCCAGCAAACTCGTGCCGGTCATGGATTCACACTGACCGGGATCAATCGATGCGGCGTCGACAATGGTGCGCGTCACATCAATCAAAGACACGGGTGTATCGATGGATTGTCCGGCCGGAATACGAACGGGCCATGTGATCGCCAACGGCATGTGAATCCCGTATTCGTACAAGTTGGCTTTGGCACGTGGGAACGGCATGCCGTTGTCACTGGTCACCACGATCATGGTATTTTCCAGTTCGCCAATGGCTTCCAGCTTTTCCATCATGCGTCCCAAGTGGTCATCAAACCATTGGATCTCGTACAGATAGTCGGCCACGTCACTTCGGATCTCCGGTGCATCGGGAAGAAACGGTGGCAGTTGCTCCGCGGTGACATTGATGCCGTTTTGGCGGCCGATTCCTTGCTGATAACCACGATGAGTTTCGTGCCCGCCGTACCAAAAGCAAAACGGTTGGTTTTGTTTTCGCTCGGCCAAGAAGTCTTCGAAGTTCGCGGCGTAGTCCTTGTCTGAGATCCCGCTGGGGGATTTCTGCTTGCGTTTGTTGTAGACCTTTCCGGCTGGATTGTCCGGCCATCCATCGTGGCGTCCCGGTCCCCAGCCTTTTCCGGTTGAACCGACGTGATAGCCGGACTGTCGTAGAAGCTCGGGAAACACTTGTAGGTGCGTGGGAAAGGAGGATGCGTGAGTGCCCGCGGGACCGATCTGCCAAATCGGACGACCGGTCAAGAAGGCGGCTCGCATCGGCGAGCAACCCGGTGACGGCGTGATGGCAGTGTCAAAACGGACTCCTGTCGCAGCGACACGATCAAACGCGGGTGTCGATACGGCGGTGTAGCCATAGGCCGAAGCGTGTGGATACGACTGGTCATCACAAATGGCAACCAACACGTTGGGACGCCGGTCGCTTGCGTTGGTTTCTTCGCCGCGAGAGCTTTGGCATCGACCGATGAAGCCGCTTAGCAGCAAGGTCAACCAGGCCAGTGAAAGGCATGGGGATGAACCAAAACGGAGCCCGATTGGGGCGATGTGAATGCGGTGATTCATCGATGTCTGCGATCAGGTGGGGGATGCGAAACGAATGTTGCAAAGACGCTTGCGGTGGGGCGGATGGTGAATCGTGAGGGCCACGCCCGCGGTTGCGGGCACGCAACGCCGCGGATCGGCCTTTCTTCACCATGGTAACGGGGGCGGTCACACAAAATCGTCAGCGGCCGATTGGGAAAAACGCATTGGCAGCTTTCCTGGATCGGCCTAGCATGGATCGACGTGCTTTTTCATGTGATCACCACGCCGATCGCTGCGGTCGGTTTGTCGTCGTCTTGGTGATCCGTTTGTGACCGTTTGATTGCGGAATCTCGGTTCGATGTCTCATCGCCCGCTTCCACCCCCACCGCTGCGTATCGGCGATTTGGTCGTCGATCCGCCGATTTTACAGGCCCCGATGGCGGGGTTCACCAATGCGGCGTTTCGCCAGGTCGTTCGTCAGTTCGGTGGTGCCGGATTGTTGGCGACCGAAATGGTCAACGCTCGCGGGTTTGTCTGGATGGACCAGAACGAAGCGGAACATCCGGATCGATTGTGGGGCGTCGCGGACGAAGCCAGGCCGCTGGCCGTCCAGATCTGGGACAACGATCCCGAAACGATGGCCAAAGTCGGCGTACGGCTGGCCCAGGAATACAAAGTCAGCGTTGTCGACATCAATTTTGGTTGTCCGGTTCGGCAAGTGACCGAAAAGGCTCACAG
Source organism: Crateriforma spongiae (assembly GCF_012290005.1). NCBI lineage: Bacteria > Pseudomonadati > Planctomycetota > Planctomycetia > Pirellulales > Pirellulaceae > Crateriforma > Crateriforma spongiae. The sequence continues at coordinate 327,141 of NZ_JAAXMS010000002.1, read as the reverse complement.
CGGCAGTTATTTGTTGCGTGAGCCCGATCGGATGTTTGCGATCATCAGTCGGTTGGTCGAAGTCTGTGCGCCCACACCAGTGACGGCGAAGATTCGCTTGGGGTGTTCACCCGAAAACATCAATGCCAATGAAGTCGCCCACGTGGTCGAAGAAGCCGGGGCCGCCGCGCTGACCGTTCATGGGCGGACCGCCAAAGACATGTTTCGCGGGCATGCCGACTGGGAACGTATCAGCGAGATCAAGCAGCATCTGAAGAAGATCCCGTTGATCGGCAACGGTGATTTGGATAGTGCGGACAAGGTGGTCGCAGCCTTCAAGAATTATGACGTCGACGGCGTGATGATTGCCCGGGCTTGTCTGGGCCGTCCTTGGTTGTTCGCCCAGGCCGCCGCCGCGCTACGTGGTGACGAGATTCCGCCGGACCCGACCTTGGCCCAACAGCGTGACGTCATGCTGCGTCATTACCGATTGGTCGTCGAAAGGTTCGGCGAAGAAAAAGGCACGGTGCTGATGCGCAAATACGCTTGTTGTTATGCGCAGGGCAAACACGGGGCCCGTCACTTTCGCAGTCACGTCGCCAACGTGGCATCGGCCGAAGAATTCTATGCCGTGGTCGATGAGCATTTTCCACAAGACCGTCCGGCGGTGATCGTCTGACGGACCTAAATTGGCGACGATTGCAACAGACGCGTGACGTAATCACTGAATCCACGCATGTCATCGGGCGGGTCCTGTGGCCCGATGATGATCGGTCCATCGGCCGAGTCGTCGGGGTGCAACCCATGACTGCCGTGGACCAAGGCGGGGTCTAGCGGGACGACGTCCATCTTGTATCGAAAGCCCAGTTTTTTCTGGAGCAGTCTGGCCACCACGCGGGGCATGCTCGTCTTGAAAAGTTCGCAAGGGTCGTAACCCGGCTTGCGGTGAATGTCGACCGTGCGGGAAAAGTCCGGTGCATGCCGATCATCGTCCCAGTAGTAATAGCTGAACCACGCATCGGGGTCTGCCAACGCGATCAGCTGACCGCTGCGTGGATGATCTAGTTCTAGATCTTCCGGGGCAAACACCGATTGCACACCATCGGATTGGTCCAGCATCTTGGCCACGGTGGGAACGTCACTCGGATCTCGGACATAGATGTGGGCCAGTTGGTGGTCGGCGACCGCAAACGCGCGAGATTCACCCGGCATTAACATCTCGCCGAACGGACCGCCTCGAACCGAGAGCAAGTCGTTGCCCCGCAGCAGGCGGTTGAGATGGACGCATCGTTGGACGGGACGCAGCCCGTATTCAGAAACGATCACGACATCGGCGCCGATATCATCCGCGGCGTTCATCACCGTCGCGACGCACTGATCGACTTCCTGCACGCGTGCGGGATCTTGGTCTGGGTAGCGTTGGTAGTCGTAATCCAGGTGCGGAAGATAACACAGCGTCAACTGTGGTTTTTGGGTTCGCATCACCGTCGCCGTGGCGTCGGCGATCCAGCGACTGGACGCCAGGCCCGCACCGGGACCCCAGAACGCAAAGAACGGAAACGGGCCGTGTTTGTGAACGAGGTTGCACCCGGTCTGGTCGATGATGTCAAAGACTTTACTGCCGTCGCACCCATAGTGTGGTTTGGGCGTTGCGAAGTACTTGACCGATGACCCTTGGTTGAACCACCAAAACATATTGGCGGTTTCCACGTCGTCGTAGAACTTGCGACCTTGAACCAGAGAATTGGCTTGTTGCCAAAACCGGATTTCTTGGGTGTCCGGATAGAACCATCCGTTGGCGACGATCCCGTGATCCCGGGGTGCCAATCCGGTCATCATCGTCGCCTGGCAGGTCGACGTCACCGCGGGCAGCGGGCTGGACCATGGCAGAGCGGTGTAACCGGGGGCGGATGCCAGCGTGGAAACAGATTCCGCGGATTTCAGCAGCTTGGGGGTCAGTCCGACAACATTGATCAGGACCAGTCGTTTCATGTTGCAACGGTCCGATTCGTCATGGTGTGTCCGCGTCATCCGACGGCAGGGTCAGCACCCGAAACAGGCAATACGATACCAACGTCAGGACAAAACCCAACGACAGCAACATCACCAAAATTCCGCTCGATGTCATGACGTTCCTTTCGGTTGATCGGTGACCGGGGACGCTTCATCGGCCAGGGCTCGTTGAAGGCGTCCGCTTTCCAGCCAGCGGGCACCGGCCAAGTGAATCAGAACCAGCAACAGGACAGTCACTCCCAGCAAAAAGACGACCGACATCAAGGCGACGCGGTCCTGGATGATCGTGCTGAAGTACCCCTGAATGACTTCGCCCGTTTCCGGGTCTTTGCGGTCCAGCACGTTCTGGAAAAAGAACGCCACAAAGATCACGCCCAAGTACACGGGGACGACAAATTTCAGCAGCAATTGGACGAATCGTGGGATTCGCATGTGGGCGCCGATGTGTGCCTCGTGTTCTCCACGATCGATCCCAAAGACCCATCCATACACCACCGCTTGGATCATCGCCAAAACGAAGATCAAGAACGTGCCGACCCAAAAATCGAACGTGTCTAGGGCCTTCAACCCGGCGGAAAAGTAGACGACAAACAGCGATCCCGCCAATGCAATGATGCCCAGAAGGGTGGCGCTGGCATGACGTTCCAGGTCAAAGCCTTCTTCCAAGAAAGCGATGAATGGTTGCAGCATGGACAGGCTGCTGGTCACCGCGGCAAGGAACAGCATGAAGAACCACAAGAAACCGAACAGCTGGCCCGCATACATCTGGGCGAACACATTGGGCAGGGCGTTGAAGCCAAGACCGAACGTTCCAAAGGATGCCACGCTGACACCCAAAAAGATGAAAGCAGCGGGCAGGGTGATCAGGCCGCCCAAGCAGACCTCGAAAAATTCGTTCATGCTGCATGCGGTCAACCCGCTCAGCACGACATCATCTTTCTTGGTCAGGTAGCTGCTGTAGTTGATGATGACGCCGAAGCCCACCGACAGGCTGAAGAAAATCTGGCCGGATGCGGCCAACCAAGTTTTCGGGTCCGTGAGTGCTTCGGGTTTCGGATTCCACATGAACCCCAGTCCGTCATTGACCTGGTCCGACGGCAAGGTCAGCACGCGTGCCAGAACGCACAATGCACAAACCACCATCAATGGAATGGCGAACTTGCAGAAGGTTTCGATCCCTTTGGCAACGCCGCGATAGATCAGGATGAAGTTCAATACGAACGTGATCGCGATGAACAGCAATAGTGGCGATCCACCGCCGCCGAAGGCGTGTCCGTCTTCGCCAATGCCAACGAAGTCGGCAAAGAATGATTCGTAGGCCGCGCTATCTTTGCCCAGCATCAGATCGCCCGTTGCGTAGTTCCAAGCGTAAGCCAGGCACCACGCTTCGATCACGATGTAGTACATGTAGATGACCAGCGGGATCAGCAAAGCGAAAACGCTCAGGTAGCGGGCTTTGGGTGTTCGGCACAGAACACAGAAGATCCCCGGCGCGCTGTGGAATCCACGCGTGCCTCCGAAGCGTCCCATGGTCCACTCGGTCCAGCACAACGGGATGCCCAGGATCAATAGCGAAATGAAGTACGGCAACATGAACGCGCCGCCGCCGTTCTGGGCCGCCTGGCCGGGGAACCGCAAAAAGTTGCCCAGTCCGACCGCCGATCCGGCGACCGCCATGATCACACCCAACCGTGATCCCCATTGTTCCTTGCGACGCCGGGGCGGCGGCGACGCGGTGGAATCTGGGTCGGTAGAGGACGAGGAAACGGGGGCTGCGGGAACGTTGGACTCGGGCTCCGCGGCTTCGCTCATGATGGACCGTTGGGCAGGGCGGTGTGCGTTCGTCTGGGCGACCGAGGCCGCAAATCGGCAACAGTGTAGCACGCATGACGTGGGGGGCGGGCTGACCGGCCTTTACCGCAGGCGGGCATCGGCGGAATCGGTGACCGAACGGCACGCTAGGGGCGATCGAGGGACCGCCGCAAAAGAAATTTCGTCGCAGCAGAAACACGCGTCGGTTTCGGGCGAGTGTCGAAAGTGGTCAGGCGCGGGCTCGAACCGCGGACACCGGCCTTTTCAGGGCCGTGCTCTACCAACTGAGCTACCTGACCGAACCACCGAAAGTGATTCGTGTGGTCATGCGAAGGGCGACAGTTTACTCGCGAAGCAAATAAAGTCGATCCTGGATGATCACTCGTTTCCCGGTTCGCGTATCCTAGGTTATCCTCAAATCAAACGTCAATCGGTCAGGTGGTTGGTCTGGTCGCTGCGTTTTGGATGGATCGGTCTTTTCGTCTTTTTTCTTCAGTCCTCGGTTTGATGCTAGCCAGATTTCTGTCAACGGCGTCGTGTCGGCTCCGTCTATCGGTGCAACGAATCGGTCGGTCGCCGACCGCCTGGGGGGCGACCGCCGCTTGGGGATTCCTGTTGTGGGTGGCGACCGGGCTGTTCGGGACGCTGCCCTCCGCGTCGGCTTATTCGCCCTATGACCCTCAGGTCATGCAGATGGTTGACCGCGGGGTTCAGTACCTTGAATCCTTGAACGAACGGTCCTTTGCCCAGGTGACAACCGGTTTCGGGCAAGGTGTGGGGCAGCGAGCGATGGTGGCCTATGCCCATCACAAGGTGGTCGGCGATCCCAACGCTCCGGCGGTGACCCGAGGGGTAGAAAGGGTCCGCTGGCTGCTGGATCGCATGCGGCGGACCGATACGACGGAAGCTTCGCACAGCAACAAGCTTTGCTACACCGTGGCAGTGTCGATCTTGTTGTTGGCCGACCTGGATCCGGATGGCTACAAGTCGGAATTGAATGAGTTGTATCGATTGATGCAACAGTTTCGTCTGTCCAACGGCGGCTACACGTATCCGGGCGAAAAGAACGGCGACACGTCCCAAACGCAGTATGCGGTCTTGGCATTGTGGACATTGTTACGGAACGGCTTCGACGTCGATCAAAACCAGTTGGCCGACACGATTCGTTGGCTGGGGCGTGTCCAAGACGTGCAGGGCGGATGGCCCTATCACGGCGTCGATACGGCCGGTGGCCAGCGGATCAACCAGCGCCCGGTTTCGATGTCGACGACACTGGCTGCCGGTAGCGCGTTGCTGATTGCTGCCGACGCGCTGCAGACCTTTGGCGATACCGGGGGTGACGACGTCAGCGATATCGAAGGTTTGCCCAAGGCGCTCAAGATTTATCGCGAAGAATCCGAACGCCGGAAAAAGGTTCGCGTGCCCCGTGACATCGTCATGACACCGATCAGCTATGCCGAACGCTATCGGGCCGAAAATCCATACGAGCGTGTCCAGCGAGTCAGTGGTTTCGATTGGTACTACTACCAGCTGTACACGCTGGAGCGATACGAGAGCTTTCTGGAGTTTGCCAACGGGACGAAAGCCAAAAGTCCCGCCTGGTACAACGACGGCGTGGAGGAGCTGAAGGAGTATCAGGATCCGAAGACTGGCGGATTTGGGATCATCGATGGGGCCGGAACCAATCCCGGCGTGTCCACGGCATTTGCCGTCCTGTTCTTGATCCGTAGTACCCAGAAATCGATTGTCGATTTGAATCGCGGGTCGCTGGCCGGATCGCGTGGTTTGCCCAGTGACACCACCGATATTCGGGTCGAAGGGACCAAGATCAAAGGGCGTCCGATTGCCGCCGCGGTGACTGATTTGTTGGACATCTTGGAAGACGACGGTGCCGACGAACTGGACGGTCAGTCGTTGCCCGAAGATTTGGAATTGTCCGACGACCCCGACGTTCGCAAAGCCCAGTTGGATCGGCTGGAACGACTGGTTCGTGGCAGTCGGTCGTGGCAGGCCCGCCGTGTCGCTGCACGATTGCTGGGCAGCAGCGATGAACTACGCGTCGTCCCATCATTGATTTTTGCCTTGAGCGACAACGATGCGATGGTCCAGCGTTTCGCACGCGATGGTTTACGTTTCATCAGCCGAAAGTTTGACGGCGTTGGCATGCCAGACGAGCCGGATCGTGAACAAGTGGTCCAGGCCCAGCGCGACTGGCGTCGGTGGTATCACACGATGGAACCGAATTACGTGTTCTTGGAATCGGACCTTCGCTGAATGCCAGATTCTGTATTCGTCACATTCAATCAAGTCGGCTGGATCATCAGCCGCGCAAGTAACGTTTGCGTCACCACCGCATCTGAGAGCTGAAACCACCCATGCCCCCGGCAACTTCCGCCGAAATTGAACCTCCGCCGGTCGCCGACGGCGATGTCCAACTGTTGCGCGAAGCCCGCCGTGCGGAGCGTGAAAAGTTGCGGACCAGCCGTTTCGATGTCGTGACGTCGTTCTTCATGGCGTTGATCTGGTTCATCGGGACGTTTGTCGTCCTGATGTTCATCATCTGGCTGTTGTCCGGTGACCCGCGGCCGATGGTCCTGAAGCCGCAGATCGAAGAAGCCAGTGGTCGCGGCGAAAACGCCGAAGGCTTTGAACGCGACTTCGAACCCCCGGGCGAAGAAGAAGTCGAAGAATTACTGGAACCGACCCTGGAAGACACCATCGAAGCGGTCACCGATAGCGTCAGCAGCGTGGCCGCCACCCTGACATCCAACGACACCCAGGCGACCGCCACGAATGTGGGCACCGGGATGGGTGACAGTCGGCCCCCTGGGCCGCCCGGCGAAGGCCCCTATGTCGTGCCGCGGGGCGAACGCTGGCAGTTAAATTTCACCGCCAAAGACATCAAGTCCTACGCCAAGCAGCTGGACTTTTTCGGCATCGAATTGGCCGTGATGGGCGGTGGAACCCAGGGCGTGGACTATGCATTCAACCTGGCGGGAAAACCCAAATCACGGCGACTGGTCGACACGTCCACTGAAAAACGACTGTATTTCATGTGGACTCGCCCCAGTCCGCTGCAACGTTTTGACCAACAACTGTTGATGCAGGCCGGCGTCAGCCTGGACGGTGGGCGCACCCAGTTGCGGTTCATCCCGCCCGAATTAGAAGACTTGTTGTATACGATCGAGATGACTCATGCGTTTTCGAAGGGACGCGAGACGGTTCAGGAAATCGCCAAGACGGTCTTCGAATGCAAACCCGGCGGTGACGGATTCACGTTTGAAGTGATCGACCAACGTTATCGGTCGCCGAAACCTTGATTTGCGGCACCTTGTCCGGGACGAAGACGCCACGGCCGCTGCGTTGGCCGCCAAAGCGGCGGGTTATCCGGCCCACGGCGTCCGAAGTGTCCATGAAATCCGCCCATGCCGCGTTGCACCGGCGGGGTGTTCGGGTGAAAGTGTTGGAACCCTGCGTTGCCGCCTGGTGATGGGACGTCCGGCGCCCGTCGGCACCACTTGTCGTACAGATTGAACCGCTTGTCAGTAAATCCCCCGCAGTGGAAGGATGGGATCCTTGATGGTCCTCGCTACCTCACTTTTCGATATCATTTCGAACTCCACCTACTTGGCTCTGGCGGCGGTCGCGCTGTGGGGCATCTATTGCATCGTTCTGGTGTGGACTCGTGTCAACCAGAAGCGTTTCGTCAGCGAAGACGAACAGGATGCGTATCTGGACGAAGTCGTGCCGTTGTTGGAATCGGGCCAGTTCGACGCGGTGCTGGACCACTGTGAAGACGACGCTCGTGCGATTCCTCAAATGGTCGAATTGGCCGTGGCCAATCGGCATTTCGGTCTGCGTCGCGCCCGTCAAATCATGACCGACCGGTTCCAGCGTGACGTGCTCAGCGACCTGGAGTATCGGCTCAGTTGGGTCGGCACGGTGATCAAGGCGGCCCCGATGATCGGTTTGTTCGGGACCGTGTTCGGGATGATGGGCGCATTCCAAACGTTGGCAACGGCCGAAACCGTCGAACCATCGGCGCTGGCCGGCGATATTCGTGTCGCGTTGGTGACGACCGCTAGTGGTTTGGCGATTGCCATTCCGTTGATGATCCTGGTGGCCAACGTGAACATCCGAATCGCCAAAATGGAAGACTTGGTCAGTTCCGGAGTGACGCGATTCTTCGAAGCGTTCAAAACAGGACTGTCCAAAGAAACCGGTCGTGCCGCCTGATCCTTTGCGATGACACAGCACCTTTCCGATCAAGACGATTCGATTCATCTGCCTCGACACAAACGTGCCGAGGACGAGATGGATATCACGCCGATGATCGACATCACGTTCTTGTTGCTGATCTTTTTTGTCGTTGCGTCCAAAATGGATCCGACACAGACCGGCACCATCCCCAGTGCTGACAACGGGTTGGCCGTGTCGGCGGATGATTCGGCGGTTTTGTTCTTGGAACCTGGACCGGAAGACAAGGCGATTGTGACGCGTTTGGACGGCACCCCGTTCAGCATGGACGAAGAAGTTCAGGCGGCCGAAATCGTTGAATATGTGGATACCGAATTGAATCGGACCGTCGGACGTCAAAAGACACATGTGATGTTGATGGGCGATGCCGATCTGAGTGTGATGCATGTCACACGCGTTCAACGAATCATCGGCGACGCGTTTGAGGATCTGGACGTCACCTACATCGCGGTGAAGGAGCAGTGACGTGTCGATCCCGTTGACCTGCGAAAACTGCGGCAGCACCCATTCGGTGAATCAACGCATGGCGGGAAAGGACATCCGCTGTCCCGAGTGTGATCAGTTGATTCACGTGCCCGATGAAGTCGATTCGCCAGCCGAACCCGTGGTGGAAGCGGCGGACCTGCCAGTGGCCGAGCCGAGCGAAGAAGTTCCGGTCGATGTTATTGCCGCCGTGGATCAGGGAGGCCAAGAACGCTGGGCCAATGAACCCGCTGCGGAAGCTTTGGACGCCGCGGTCGCAGTGCCCCTGGCAGTGGCCCAGGCGATTCCTGTTGCCGGTGCAGATGACGAACAGAGCGTTGCCGGCACGCCGGTCCCCGAAGGATGGGATGATGATGATGTGGCCGACGAATTGGCCGACAGCCTGAAGCGTGAACCGAAAGAACAAGAGGAATTGGACATGACGCCCATGGTGGACGTCACATTCCTGTTGTTGATCTTCTTCATGGTCACCGCATCATTCAGCTTGCAAAAATCGATTGAAATGCCACGGCAGACCAGCGATCTGCCCAGCACGGCTAACGAAGAGGAAATCCTGGACGAACTGGATGTCGTCGAGTTGGAAATCGACCAACACGGTTCGTTCTTGGTATTGGCACCGGATTGGGAACGCGAGACCCCAGGAAAACAAAACCTGACCAATACACTGAAAGAAGCGATTGCGGGACGACGTGACGGAATGAAATTGAACATTCGGGTTCACGAAGAGGCGAAACTGCAGGCCTTGGTCGACGGGATGGATGCCGGGACGATCGCCGGATACACGGAAATCAAAGTCGCACAAGTCGACGGGTTTGATTAACCCACGACGTTCAGCTTCGTCGGCGGCGGTTTCCGGAAAACATGGTGGAAAATGATTGCACCACCCCCGATTTAAACCCGACCAGACTGTGACGCATCGACGGAACCTTGCCGCGTCGACGGCAACCATCGAATCCACTTTTCACCCTGACCAACGTCTTATCATGCTTGCCAAAGAACTGATCGATCGATTGGAGCGACTCGCGTTGCTCGATCAAGAGATCATCGAAGCCCTCCGCGAACAGCTTCAGCAAAGTGGCAGTCGCGTCACACCCGAAGCGGTAGCCAAATTGCTGGTCGACAACGGGCAACTGACTCGCTTTCAAGCCACCAAGTTGATTGGCGAACTTCGCAGCGGCGAATATCAAGATGAACAAGAGGATGCACCGGAGTCGGAAGCGCAGGTCGACGAACTGACGTTTGCCGATTCCGAAGAATCCGTCGAAGCCGAGGAAGAAGAACCGATTGCCGAAGCGGTGCCGGTCGCTTTGGCGGCATCGGCTGACGACGACGTCCCGATGGCCCAACCGGTGGATTCCGATGACGAAAATGCCGGCGGCGACTTGTCGTCCATTGCCGGCGGCACATCGGCCCGGCCCGTGCGTCGAACAAAGAAACCGGACAAGTCGATTTGGGATTCGTTCAAGGTTTACGGCTATGCCGGCATCATCGTGATGTTGGTGCTGATCTTTTCGGCGCTGTATTTCGTCCTGGGACGCGACAGCGCCGAAGACTTCATCAAGCAAGCCGATAAACTTTACAACCAACAAAGCTTTCAGCCGGCACAGGAACAGTACACCAAGTTCTTGGACAGCTATGGCGATGACAACCAATACTCTTCGCTGGCTCGGACACGTGTCGCCCTGAGCGAACTGTACCGTGCCAAGGCCGTTCCCAATCCGGTGCGTGGACTGGAAGTCGCCAGGGATGTGTTGCCGAGCATTGCCGAGGAACAGGCGCTGAATGATGACCGCGATGATCTGGCTGCATTGCTGACGGATATTGCGGAAAATATCGCTCAGGCCGCCGACGAATCGGAATCGACCGGTGAAAAACAGCAGTTGTTATCTGATTTGGATGAACACATCGATTTCATGGATAACCCGCTGTATGTGTCGTCGCAAATGCGGGTGACTTTGGCCGGTCGTCTGAATTCAGTCAAAGAGACTCGGGCACGTGTCCAGCGTGAAATCAACCGAAACCTGCAGCTGGACCAGGCCGTTGCCAGTATGAAGGCATCGCTGGAGGCGAAAGAGACCAAGGATGCCTATGACACTCGTTTCGCACTGTTGCGTGATTTTCCCGAATTGCGTGACAACGATCGTCTGGAAGAACTGATTCAAAGGGCAAGTGAGATTCAACAGACGTTGGTCGGGCCCTCCAGCCGATTGCCCAAGACGGATCCAACCGCCGATGAATCGGATTCGATGCGGTCGATTGCTTTGACCACGCTGGTCGGCGACTCCATCGTGTCACTGCGGGACGAAATTGTTTATGTCGGTGCCGCAGCGTCGGTGCTGGCGTTTTCGGCCGAGGACGGGCGGTTGCTGTGGCGCAAATACGTCGGCAGCACCAATACCCATCCGCCACTGCGAATCGGGGCCGGGCAAAGTGTATTGTTGACCAACGGTGTGCGAAACGATTTGTCGCGATGCGACGGTCAAACCGGCGATGTTCAATGGCGTAGCAGCTTGGGGGAACCGTTTAGCCAGCCCGTGATGACACGCGGCGCGACGTTTGTTTCCGGAGAATCCGGTGTGGTGTATTCGCTGGACTTGGAAACCGGTGATGCCATGTGGTCGACACAAATCCCACAACCCCTGGAAACGAGTCCGGGGGTCGACGATCGTGCCGACATGGCGTACCTGCCGGGCAACCACAGCAATCTTTACTTGCTGAACACACGCGACGGAAAATGCGTCGAAAGTTACTACATCGGCCATCGCGAAGGCACCATCCAGGTCCCGCCGGTTCCGTTGCTGGGGCACCTGTTCGTTTTCGAAAACTATGCCACCGACGCGACGAAAGTGCATGTCCTGCGTCTGGACGACGAAGGCAAGAATTTGACGCCCGTCCAAGTGTTTCAGTTGAACGGCAACGTCATCGTCCCGCCGATTGTCCAGAAACGTCGCTTGATCGTTTTGACGGATCTGGGCGAAGTCAACGTGTACGACGTGGAACCGACCGCCGATCGTGACAAGGTGTCGTCGATTGCCAAGTGTTCGCCGTCGTACAAGCAACCGACATTGACCCGTATGGCCGCCAATCGCAGCCAGATGTGGATCACCGGAACCCGCATCGCTCGTTTCCAATTGCAGATCAATACCGGGACGGTGGTTCGTGATTGGGTCAAACACGACGGCGATGCTTTCGTCGGTCAGCCGATTGCATTGGACGACGCTTTGATTCATGCCCGTGTGTTGCGGGGGACGTCGGGGATTCGTGTTACCGCGGCGTCACCGGAAACGGGCGACATGGTGTGGCAAACCGATGTCGGTGTGCCGATCGCAATGCTGCAGCGGGTGCCCGGCAAGGCGGCGTTTCATGCCATCACCAGCCAGGGTGCGCTGTTCGAATTGGACCGCGCCGCGTTGGCCGAAGGCAGTACGAAAGCACCGCTGGAAAATCCAGGTGGCGAAGGCGTTGCGATGCGGTTTGTCGACCCGATCATCGCCGCTTCGGCCGGCCAGGAAACCCCCAATCGGATTTTGATCAACAGCCAAGAACCCAGCGAAATTCTGGTTTACGATCCGTCACGTCAACGCGACATGTTGCGGAAGGTGACGATTCGCTTGCCGGGACGTGCGAAGACCGCCGGACAACCGATCGTTGCCGGTGGCGGTTTGCTGATACCACTGGATACCGGTCGCGCGGTTTTGATGCGTTGGCAAACCGGGGCCACGTTGGGCAGCCCGTTCCAGCCCTCGGTCGATCCGACCGGTGTGGTTTCGTGGTCCGATCCGGTGCCATTGGCGGATGATCCCGATCAGGTCGTCTTGTCCGACAGTCTGGGCCGGCTTTACCGGTTGCGTGTCGGGCAACAGATGCGTGAGCTGTCACAAACACAGATTGACAAACCTTTGTTGGGGCCAGCGACCCGCGTCGGCACCACCATGGTCGCGACGACGGCCGGGCCGGCCGCCGATTTTCTGGTCGGCTATGACATGACCGGTTTGGAGTTGCAATTCGAATCGCTTTTGGATGGTCGCGTGGTTTGGGGGCCCACCGCGGCGCCCCAAGACGACTCGGGCGCGCTGTTGCGGACCGATGATGGACAGCTTCGTGTCTTTGACGAAGCGGGCCAGCAAAAGTTTGCCGTTGATCTACCTGCGGGGCGGTTGGTCGGACCGCCGACCGCTGTCAGTGACGACCAATGGTTGTTCACCGGACGCGACGGATGGATGGTGACGGTCGATCGCAACACGGGCCAACGAATCGCGGAAAAAGATCTCGGACAACCAATTTCGGCACAGCCGGTGACCGTCGGCGATAATCGTTTTCTGGTGCCCGGTGAAGAAGGGGTGGTTTACATCACGGAGTTTTAAAGACCGTTTGTGGTGAAACGAATCTTGGGGACATCGATCGCATCCCATTCGTCCGCCTTTCGATTGCCTCCGTGCCAGTACATTGGGTCGCTAGTCATGATCGCAAAACACATCGTTTGGAACCCCGCTTCCAAACCGACGCCTTTCCCGACGACCGATCCAATTGGGGCTCGATGTCGACCGGGGGCAACGCAATTCACAGCAGACGATCACGTGGAACACATTGTCCGGCGATCGATCGCGATTTCGGCGGGGGGGCTCCGGTGCATCTTCTTGTGTTTCCTTGTTGCGGGAACGGTTTCCACCGGCGTTGCCCGTGCGGCTGAATTGCTGAACTACGCCCAGTCGGGATCGCCACCCGATCCCGGACTGCAGCTGTTGCAGGAAGAACCCCATGACCTGATCTTTTTCACCCAAGATTCGGGTGCCGGTTGGGTGAAAGCCCGATTGTTGGATTTGCCCAATCGGACATCCATCAGTGGCCAGACGGGAACGCTGCGGGTGGAAGTGTTGGGAATCGACGACCGTGTTTTCGGAGCCAAATGGTCGGACGTCGAACGGATTGATTTCTGGGAACAGCGTTTGAAACGTGAAACGGCCGAGCGGATTGCCCGACGTGATTTTAAGGGCGCTTATCCGTTTCTTTCCGTGCTGATTCGCGATTTCCCAAATCTGCCCGAATTGACTCAGATTCGCAGTGATTTTCTTTGGCAAGACGCAATTGATCGTGCGTCCCGCAGCGAATTCGTGCAATCTTTGGCGATGTTGAAGGAGCTGCGGCGTTACAACCCGGACTACAAGGTCGAACGATTATTGGGGGCGATCGACGGGCTGAACGATCGACTGATGGGGCAGCTGGTCGAAGATGGAAAGTTGGACGACGCCCAGAAAATGTTGTCGCAACTGGAAGACGAGTACCGGGGGCAGAATTTAAAAAGCGTCGCCAAATGGAACCAAGCCTTCGTGCGGATGGCCACGCAGCGAATGGATCAAGCGATTGCGGCCAAGGACCGTGAAGATTATCGCGAAGCGCATCGCTTGGCCCGAGACGCGGTTCATTTGCGGCCATCCCTGGCGGGCGCGAAAGAATTGGTTCGTGAACTGAATCGGATCTATCCGATGGTCAATGTCGGCGTGTTACAGGCCGCGCGGGACTTGGACCCCACCAACATGTCCAATTGGGCGTCGCGTCGATCCGGGCGATTGTTGTACCGCACGTTGTTTGAAATGCGTGGTGCCGGGCCCGAGGGCGGTGAGTACGAGTTTCTGTTCGGGCAAACCGAACAGAGTGCCGACCGATTGGAGTTTGATCTCTATTTTGAACCCGAAAGTTTGCCGCCGCCATTGAACCAGGTGAATGGTTTTGATGTGTTTGATCGCATTGCCGATCGGGCACGTCCGGAAAGTGAAACCTATTTCACGGCGTTCGCCGCAGCGCTGAAAACCATGGGGATGAACGGGCCCAAGGAAATCCGCTGTATTCTGCGACGTCCCCACGTGTTGCCCGCCAGTCTGTTGCAATTGCCGGTGGACGGTTCGTGGTTTGGGCAAGAGATCGGGGCGCCGACGGGGGACTATGAACGGGTCGATGTCGATGAAGTGGAGTCGCGTTACCGATTGATTAACGAGCCGCGGATTGAATCGCAGCCTCGGGAGATCATTGAAACGAAAGTGTCGTCGGCCGCCGAAGGCGTCGCACAGTTGCTGCAGGGCGAGATCGATGTGTTGGACCAACTGTTCCCTTCGGATGCCGCTCGTCTGAAAAGCAGCCGTGACATTCGTGTGTCGGAATATCCATTGCCGACGGTGCACATGCTGATTCCCTGCAGCGATCATCCCTTCGTCGCGGAACGGACCTTCCGGCGTGCATTGTTGTACGGGATCAATCGCGAAGACATTCTGAAGGGTGAACTTCTCGAAGGCTTCCAAACGCCGGGATGTCAGGTCATTTCCGGCCCGTTCCCAGCCGGCAAGGAGCGGGATGATCCGATGGGCTATGCCTATGATCGGACGATCCAGCCGCGACGTTATGAGCCGTCGGTTGCCAAGCTGTTGGTCGCATTGAACCAAAATGAAATGAAATCGGCCGCACAGCGTGCCGAGAAAGAGATGCCGGAGATGACGCCGCTGCGTTTGGCATATCCGTCGGACAACCTGTCGCGAACCGCTTGTGAAGCGATCAAGTCGCAGTGGCAACTGTTGGATTTGGACGTCGAACTGGTCGAATTGCCCACCGGTGCCAGTTACCCCGAGGAAGGCACCGCCGACTTGGTCTACACGTCACTGGCGATTTGGGAACCAATCATCGACGCTCGACGACTGTTGGGCCCCGACGGTTTGGCCCAAAGCGGCAACCAATACATTGGTCTCGGTCTGCGGCAGTTGGAAGAGTCGCGAAATTGGCGCGAGGCTCGTGACCGTTTGTTACTGTTGCACTTCTACGTCAGCCAGGAATTGCCGATCCTGCCGTTGTGGCAATTGATTGATTCCTATGCGTATCGTCGTCAGATCCGCGGGATCGGGACGGACATTGTTTCACTTTACGAAAACGCCGACCAATGGCAGCTGCAATGACAGCGTTGATCGATGAGGATCCGAAAGCTCGGGGCACCAACGAATACTTCCATCGCGACACTAGCGGTCAAGTCAACGGCGTGTCCGCGATGATGGCACCGACCGATTGGGGCCGACGTGGTTTCGTTATCGTCGCGGCGGCGTGCTGGACCGTGCTGTCCTGGATGCCTTGTGCATCGGGCCAAAATTCCCGGACGTCGCGCTCCGCCGATGCCGGTTCAAGCTCCACAAGTCCACCGGTGGTCACACCTTGGGATTACGACCCGTACCGGGTGTTGATCTGGTTGGCCAGCGATGATCCCGCTATCGATGCCGACGCTGTTGAAAAGCCGCTGCGAAAGTTCCTGCGTCGTGATTTTGACGCGTTGTGGCGATTGGACATTCGCGACACGCCGGTCGCCGTTGGCACCGAAGCGATGCGAGACTTGGAGGGTTTGGATTTTCAACGACTGGCGTCGTCCGACTTGGTGATCGCCGTCAAGCGAAATCATCCGGACGCCAGCCAGATCCGTTACATCGATGACGTCAATCGCTTCGTCGACAAGGTGACAACGACGTCAACACGACGGGATGTCATCACTCGTCATATCGAAAACGGTAAAAAGGCTTCTCTTTCGGCGATCGCCGACAAATTGAATGTCATCGATGGTGATTCACTGAAATTGATGCGACAGTGGCCCGAGGAGTCCACCGAAGCATTGTTTCTGACTCGTGGTGCCGCTGGTCAGCTGGATGATCCCGAGGCCAAGTTGGTGATCCCGCCACTGGAGGATCAGGTCATCCAGGTGATGAAGGAGTATGACAAAGTCTTTATTGTCACCTATGAGTCCCTCGCCGAATCCGGCCCCGTGGTTCGAGCGGTGGAATTGGACACGTTGATGCGGTACGTCGGTGGCGTCAAAACGTTTTCCTGTTGGTCACGGCCGGAAGTCCCCGGGGCAATTGGACGCGCCGTCACGGCGGCGTTTGCCCCCGTCGTGCGTTTGGATGATGCCGGTACCAAGACCTCCGGTGGCTTGGTGCGTGGTGGCGGGCTGATCGTCGATGAAGACAGTCCAGCGATGATTCGGGTTGGTGATGTGTTGCGCCCAATGATTCGCAAGAATGATCACAACGGCAAACCATTGATCGTCGGCCCCGCCGATTGGACCTATGTGTTGGTCACCGAAGCGGACCAGAGGAAAGTCAAAGGCAATATCCACGCTGGAAAATCCAACACGTTGAAGGTGCGGATGAACAATCGCACCTTCCGCATGGGGTTGAAGGTGGCGATCGATGGGGAGCAAACCGAACTGCGACTGCACGCCCGCGAAAAGCCCGATTTTCCGCTGATCGGTTACGAAATTTACGAGCGTGAATTGGAATCGCGCCACATGAACTTTGTCGGCCGCACCAACTGGGATGGTCGCTTGGTGATCGAACGCAATGACCAGCCTTTACGTTTGTTCTATGTGAAAAACGGTGGCGCCGTCCTGGCACGTTTGCCACTAGTGCCTGGCCGTGCTACCCAGGAAACCGCCGGGCTGATTGGCGACGACATGCGACTGCGTGCGGAGGCGTACGTGCGTGGCGTCCAGAACGCGATCATCGACTTGGTGGCAATTCGCGAATTGTTTGCGGCTCGCATCCGTTTGCGATTGGAACGTGGGGAAATTGACAAGGCCGAAGAACTGCTGGGACAACTGCGCGATCAGCCCACCAATCAAGCCATCGCGGACGATCTGAGCAACAAGCAGGATGAGTTCTTGAAGGCCATTGGTCGCGATCCGAATCAGCGACGCAAGGTCGACAACCTGTTTGCCACAACACGAGAGACGCTGGTGAAGTTCATCAACGGACGGTTGCTATCCGAACTCGAAGTGGAAGTCCTGAACGCCAGAAAGAAGGCCGACAGTGCTCCTTCGCAATCCGAACCGGATCCCAAGGACGAGGACCCGTTCGGCTGATCAGCGGCTCGGGCGACGAAGTGAGGCCGCTTTGGGGACTAATCTATTTGCGCCAGTTTGGGCGTTTTCGCCTGGCGTTGGGGTGATGTTTGATGATCAGGTGAGGCGCATCTCGTCCGGAAAGCTTCTTGCCCAATGGACGTGTCGTTGGCCGGACGACCTTGGCCCGCAGTTTGTCCGTTTCCCGCATGTGGTCATCGTCGATCTCAAATTCGACAGACATTTTTTCTTGCGGAACTTGCCCCTTCTCACTTTGCCATACGGTGTGGTGAAAGAAGACATCGTCGCGAAAATCTTCCGCTTCGATGAAGCCAAATTCACCGTCGGGACGGATGAATCGGATCACTCCCAGACGCTTTCGTTGAATCGGGAACGGGCGAGGACGATCCGGATCGGGATCGGTGGGGCGCGGCATACAACGGCTCGGAAAGAATTGACGGGGCCAGATGGAAACGACACGGCGACGATTCCAAGCTGTTGGCGTCGCGCGATCAGATTGTCCGGATCAATTTAGCTCGTGGGCCCGTTCGTCGTCAGGGATCTGCATCCACTTGGCCATCGAGCCCGCGGTGGCACGGCGGACCAACCGGGGCCACATTTCGGCATTGTCCGAGAAAACGCTGTCCGCGGATGCCGGTAAGACGTGCCACCAGCCTTCGTCAATTTCGCGTTGCAACTGGTCGGGATGCCAGCCCAAATGGCCGATCATCAGACGATACGGCCGATCCGCGTCGCGGATCAGTTGTTGCAGGTTGTTTTTTTGGGCGGTGACGAAAATCCCCTTGCCGGTCTCGCTTTCCGCATGATCGGCGTCGGCGTGGATCGCCACCAACGGACCGGAAAGGGGGCCACCAAAATGGATCGGCGGTGCGGTTTCAGTCGACGGCAATGCGGCCGCCGAAGGCACGATCAGACTCTGGTCATCGCTTTCGTCGGAATCGGCCGGCAATTCCGCGGAGGGATTGGGAATCCGAAAACGCGACTGCGACGATTTTTCGTCCGACCCGAATAGGCCGTCCAGCAGTCCCGGAGGTGTCTGCATGGGACGATTCAACATCACGCCAATCACGGCGTCGTCTTGTCGATGCACCAACAGACAGACCGATCGCTCGACCGTCGGGGTATCAATCAAAGTGGACGCAACCAGCAGGTTGCCCGCCGAAGGGTCCTTCATCTTTCATCTCGCTGAGTGTACGAAAACGGTCAGGTGTTGCCCCGCTGCCAGCATGGCAATTTGCGGGATACCGGTCTGTGAAAATGCAAGGTTCGTGCCAATTGTTCGTGCCAATTTGCGGCCCCCTTTCGGGCGGGGAGGGCGTGATCGGCCGATTTCCGGATCCTTCACAATGGATTCGTGGCGAAGAATGAAAGGGTGTTTGCGGTGACGATTGAAACGATGCGAAAAAACTACTGTTTGGCGGGACTGGACATCGGCGACGTTGACCCAGATCCGTTGGTCCAGTTCGACCGTTGGTTTCACGAAGCCCGGCAATCGGATCTGCCGGATTGGATGGAAGTTAACGCCATGACACTGGCGACGGCATCAAGTGACGGGACGGTCACCAGCCGGATCGTTTTGTTGAAGGGCGTCGAAGAGGGCAGGTTCGTCTTTTACACCAACTATGGATCGGTCAAAGGTCAACACTTGCAGCAGAATCCGCGTGTGTCCCTGTGCTTCTTCTGGCCACACTTGGAACGTCAAGTCTTGATCGACGGCGTCGCTGCTAAGGTCAGTCGCCAACGCAGCGAACAGTATTTCCATTCGCGTCCAAGGGAAAGCCAAGTCGGTGCGTGGACCAGCGCGCAGTCCAGCGTCGTTGATGGACGCGATGTGTTGCAGCAGCGGTATCAGCAGTTGACCGATCAATTCAACGGCGACGTGGTTCCGTTGCCCGATCAGTGGGGCGGATATGAGGTCACCGCCGACCGCATCGAATTCTGGCAGGGTCGCCCCAGTCGTTTGCACGATCGGATCCAGTACCGACGTGATCAAGATCAGTGGGAAATTCAGCGACTGTCGCCGTGACGGGACAGCGCGAACGAAACGCCGAATCGGTCGACATGGTCGGCATCGGCGTGTCGGTTTGGGACCAGATCTTTTTGGTCGACCGATACCCCGACGAAGATTCCGTGGTTCGGTCGGATCACCGTCTGCAAACAATCGGCGGCGGAATCGCCGTCGCGATGGCGACCGCGTCGAAACTCGGGTGTAACGCTGTGTTGCTGGATCGTTTGGGGCACGACGACGCTTCGATGCAGATCATCGATTCTCTGCGTCGCGCGGGCGTGAACGACGGACTATTGCAACGGTGCCAAGGGGTGACCGCTTCGGTGGCCAGTATTTGGAGTGCCGAAAAGGGTGGTACGCGAACCATCGTGTTTTCACCGGGACGCGACATCGACCTGCGTTGGGAAGAACGCTATGTCGAAACCGTTGCTTCGGCCAAGTTGTTGCATCTAAGCGGCCGACACCTGGATGCCAGCCTGCAAGCGATCGCGATTGCCAAACGATCCGGGACGCGGGTGTCTTATGACGGCGGGGCTTATCGGTACCGTGATTCGATCTTACCGTTGGTCCGCCAAGCCGACATCTTGATCGTGGCACGGCAATTTGCCGAAACCATGTTGGCCGCATCCATCGACGGCAACACGGATGTGGAACAAACGTTGTCGCCGGAATCGTTGGCAAGAACTTTGTTCGATGCGACATCCGCCGAAATTGTTGGCGTCACCGCTGGTGTGGACGGTAGTTGGTTTGTTTCCGCCGACAGCCCCGATCCCCGGGGGGAAAGTTGGCATCAACCGGCGTTCTCCGTCGACAAAGTGGTCGACACGACGGGATGCGGTGACGTTTTTCACGGAGCTTTTCTGGCAGCGATCGCGCGAGGGCAAGATCCAAAATCGGCTTCGCGATGTGCGGCCCATGTCGCGGCGATCAACGCCACGGCTGTCGGCGGTTTGGCCTTTGAATCCAGCCAGTTGGATATTCGGCTGATGGGATGGCCGTCGGTCGGCAAAAGATTTTGATAGGACAATTTGTGACGACCGCGTTATGATTCGTAGTCGGGTGGGTCGGCACGGCTGGGCAATGATTGGGGCTGCCGGCCGGATCGTCCACCGACGCATGGTATCCATCGACGAATCAATCCGACGCACAGGTTTCAAAGCGTCATGACATGGCAAACTCCCGCGGGTGATCGCACGCTTACGGTTTGGGAAAGTCGGCTGTTTCGCAGCAGCGTTGACCTGCTGATCGATCAGATCACTCGCCAGAATCGCGGCGCTCCCGGCTCTCGGCTGGTCAATACCGGTGTGTCCCTGTTTGACCAACTGTCCAGCGTGCAGCAAATCGCGGTGCTGTCCGATGTCACTCGTCATTTGCTGTGTTCGACCATCACGCCGGCGGAACTGAACGCGACCAACGAAGGGACCGTTTATGCCGTGTACCGCAACGTGATGGACCAGATTGATTTTGAAATCATGGGCCTGCCGACACCCTGTCCGCTGATCGACGGGCAGGACGATACCACGGCCCAGGGGCAGCTTGCATCATGTGCGTGGCGGGCGCTGGTCAGCGAGGCCTATTTGGAACGCTTTCCACCCGGCGAATCGGGATTGGACACCGAGGCGGACGATCTGTTCGATGATGACTTTGGACTCCCGCCGCTGGATTGCGATGACGAAGACCGCTGGGATTTTGTCATCAATGCGTTGGCCGATGAAATTCTGTGGGACCGGGATTTTGAATTGTCAGATCTGGTTCTGGACGTCGATCCCACGCGGGCTGCGATCATGAAGCAGCAGTTGGGGATCGACAACGATTACTACACCGATATCGCGGACGACCCCCGTGACGAAGACTTTGGTGTTTTGCAGCAATCGTTGAAAACGATGTTGCGTCAGGCCTAGTGCTTTTGACGCTGGCAAAACGCGACAGCCCGCCGTCTGCGGGTACGTTCGACGAGCCGAGGTTGGTTTTCGTCGCGTGATCGGGATCAGGGCAGATCGTCGGCATCGATTGTTTCGCGTCCGTTGCGGGTTCCCAACGCGTGCCAAACATCCAAGTCGATGGATTCCGTCACGCTTCGAACCGAACCGTCGACAAAGACTGCTTGAACTTGCCCTGCGTGAAAGCTGCGCGATGTGATCATGGCATAGGTGGGATTGCCCGCGATTCCGTTCTTGCCTTCTTGCCAAGAATTGAAATCCATTTCAATCAGCGTTTCGCCTCCGTTCTGGTACATCACTTCGGAATTTGGTGCCAGGGTAACAGTGAAGCCTGTGTGGTGGACTCGGCCGTCGGGCCATTCGGTATGACCGGTGTTTTTGAATTGATCACCGCTTGCGACCACCGCTTCGGCTTCTTCGATGGTGGCGGGCATGTCGGTGTTGGATGGTCCACCGTTCCGCGTGTAGGGCGTCCAAGCTTTGACTTCCGATGCCAACAAGGTGCTGGATGTGCCATCAACGCAGTCGCGAAAGCGCAAGAATGAATCGGGAAAGAACATTCCGTCGCCGACGCGGCGTTCGTTCGGTGCGTACACGTACCAACGCCCGAAATTGAATCCGTACGTGGTCGGATACAACGACGGGCGGTTGTCGCTGAAGGTCCGGATCTGTCCTGTGCCTGGATCGCTGGGGCAGGCGTAAACGGGGACCCGCACCTCGTGGATCACCGCTTGATGGTCCCAGCCGATGCTCAAGTCCACGTTGTCATAAAGGCTGCCTTGTTCCAAGAAAGGCAAGATTCGCCCATGCACTCCCCAGGATCCATTGTTTCCGGTCTGGGAAACCGACATGTCCAATACTGCCGAGGGCGGGAATTTCTTGAACGCGCTCTGGTAGTTGTGGCAGGCCAATCCGATCTGCTTCAGGTTATTCGAACATTGCATTCGACGCGCCGCCTCGCGGGCTGCTTGCACCGCCGGTAACAGCAGCCCGACCAAAACCCCGATGATGGCGATCACGACCAGCAATTCGACCAGGGTGAATCCGTTGACCGATGGAGCGGGAGGGCGTTTCGGTTGCGAATGCGTCATATCGGGCGAAAACGGATGTACGGGGAATAAAGTCGCTGACGTTGTCGATCCCGCCGCACATTGCAACCGCCGTACCAGTGCCTTGGGTGACCACCAGGGCAGGGAATCACGGGTAAGTCGCACGAACGACCATGGAATTCGCAGCCCATGGGGTTTGCCGGCGGCGGATTTGCCGTCGCCGGCGGACAAATTTGCGTCGGTGGTTACCCGACAAGCGGCATCGCAATCCGATTGGCGCATGTCAGAATGATGGTTTGACGATCATCCCCGCATTCGGCTCAACGCGACTTGTGATTTCTTTCGCACCCCGTCACCGTGATTCGCTTCAGATTCGTGTCCTGGCACCTCTGCTGGGCGTGGCGACGGCCGCCGCATTGTTGGTCACCGCGGCGTCGTGGTGGTTCGGCCAGCGATCGGCTTTGCTGGAAATGGAAGAGCGTTTTGCTTCGATCGAATCCACCGTCGCGCGGTCGACTTTTCCCTTGAAATCAACCGTACTGGAATCGCTTTCGGGTTTGACCAAAACGCAGTGGGTGGCTTTGGATGCCGAAGGAAATTTGGTTTCGGCAACCTTGCCCATGGATGACCAAGACATCGGGCAGTTTAAGGCTTTGCGTCCCTTGGACTCCGGGTGGTATCCGATCCGATGTGAAGGTGCCCGTTTCATGGCTCGAGCATTTCGCCGTGTTCAATCCGGTTATCGTGTGGACGGCGTCACATCGGTTGCTGTTCTGTTTCCCCGGTCCAAGGTCGACGCCGCTGCACGGCAAGCCGCCTTGTTTCCTTTAGCGACCGGCTTGTCCACGATCGTCGTCGTGTGTGTGGGGATTTGGACCATCCTTGTGGGAATGATTCGACGTTTGAATCGGCTGCAAAAGCATGTTGAACGGATCGCCCAAGGTGACTTTGACGCGCGATTGGAAGATGCCAACAACGATGAACTGGGGCGATTGTCTAGGGCTGCCAACGTGATGGCCGGCCAATTGGATCAGCTGTGGCAACAGGTGCATGCCCAACAAGGTGAAAAGCTGTTGCATCAGATATCCGGCGGTATGGCGCACCAATTACGCAACACGTTGACCGGTGCACGCATGGCAATGGAGTTGCACCAATCGTCGTGTCCCATTGACGATCAGCAGGACATCGATGTTGCGGTCGACCAGATTCAACAAGCTGAAAACTATATCCAGCGGTTGTTGTCCCTGGGGGCCGCCGGCGCGGGAGCCCCGGATGCCAAGCCGGCAACGATCACGCAATGTATTGACGATCTTCGTTCCACGCATCGGCCTGTCGCACAACACTTGCGGGTCAAGTTGATTTGGGATGTTAGGCCGGAGACCGGGGACCAGTGGGTCAGCAACGGATCATCGTTCTGTGTTGCGGTTTCTAATCTGGTACTTAACGCACTGCAGGTGGCAAGCGTTGTGGAGATTCGTGTGTCGTCGGGACGGAGCGACGAACAGGCGGAACAATGCCGTGTCCAGGTCATTGATAATGGACCGGGGATCGATCCCGTGGTCGCTGATCGGTTGTTTGAACCGTTTGTGACATCCAAGCCCGAAGGGATGGGATTGGGGTTGCCGTTGGCACAGCGTTGTGTCGACGAATTGGGCGGGCAGATCGATTGTCGTGGCCGCGATGATGGCACATCCGGAACGATCTTTGAATTCTTTTGTGCCGTGAAAGTGACCAAGCCGAAATGACAACGAACGATTCAGCAAACGCACCGGCCGATGTTTTGGTGGTCGATGATGAACCGTCGATCTGTTGGGCGTTTCAGCGAATGCTGGAAGAACAGGGACACCACGTCCGGACGGCATCTTCGGCGGAGGAAGGCCTGGAACTTGCGTCAGACCGTGCGCCGGACTTGATTCTGTTGGACGTCAGGCTGCCGAAAGAAGACGGCATCTCGGCGCTTCCCAAGTTTCGGTCCGTGACCAACGAAGCGCCCGTTGTCATCATGACGGCTTTTGGTGACTTGGACACCGCGGTCGCCGCCGTTCGTCAAGGCGCCAGCGACTATCTGGTAAAACCCTTTCGTTTGGAAGACGCACGACGTGTCTGTAAGAACGCGCTTCGTCGGCCCGCGGTAACGAGTGCACCAGCAAGTTCACCGACCGCCAGCGGGGCCAACGATATTGTTGGCGTTTCGGCAGCGATTCAGCACGTATTTCGTCAGATCGCTTTGGTGGCATCCAGCGATTTAAGCGTGTTGATCACGGGAGAAACGGGAACGGGAAAGGAGTTGGTGGCAGCGGCCATCCACAAACACAGCGACCGTGCCGACAAGCCATATCTTCCCATCGCTCCGGTCGCGTTGAATGAAGATTTGATCGAAAGTGAATTGTTCGGCCACGTGAAAGGGGCCTTTACCGGAGCTACCGATGATCGACAAGGCTTATTCGAACGAGCCGAGGGGGGGACGATTCTATTGGATGAGATTGGCGACTTGCCGATGCACATCCAAGTCAAGTTGCTAAGGGTTCTGGAGCAACGCGAATACTTTCGTGTCGGCGACGTGACGCCACGTCGGTGCAATGTCCGTCTGCTGGCGGCCACCAATGCGGACCTTGGGCATGCCGTTCGCGAGAATCGATTTCGCGAAGACTTGTTTTATCGATTGAACGGATTGCACATCCACCTGCCACCATTGCGTCAACGCCGCGAAGACGTGGCACCCTTGGTCCAGCATTTCTTGCGGTTGGCGGGACACGCAGACCCGGCATCCCTGGTCTCGGACGATCTGATCGCCGATCTCCAGGGTCGACCTTGGGAAGGCAATGTGCGCGAACTTCGTAACTCGGTGGAACGCGCTGCGGTTGTGGCACGCGGCCGACGTCTATCCGTCGATGATTTTCCAGTGGCATCTTCCAAACATGATCTCTCACCGACGGACGACCGGCCGTTTGATTTGGCCGTTCACGTTGAAAGCTGGGTTCACAATGCGCTCTCGGACGGCCAGCGGGCGGATCTGTTGGCCCGACTGCATGCCGAAGTTGAAAAGCCGTTGATTCGCATTTTGATGCAGCGGACAGGACAAAACCGAGCCAAAACGGCGGAGATGCTTGGGATCCATCGCGGGACTTTGCGCGAAAAGATTCGCAGCTACGGTCTTGAAACCGATCCGCCGTCAGAACCCTAGATCAAATCGGCGTCTCGTCAGTCGGACGGGATCGACATCATCCATCCCAGTGCCGCGACAATTTCGTCGCGACGCCCGGTGACCAAAACGGCACCGATTTTCGGCGAACGGGTGTTAGATGGTCGCAGTTCCCACCGACCGCGGCAGATGAAGGTGTGTTCCAACCAAAGTCAGGTAAGCTTGGTTGTGGAGGGATGTGCCGCAAACGTTTCGTCGGCGTTGAAGCAAATCAGGTACGCGTCGTTATCGCTGCGTGTCACGAACAGCCATGTCGATCAAACGGCCAGTGCTTTGTCGACGATTGATCCATCCGGTCGGTACGTCGAAGTTGCCCGCACTTCTCCCTGCGACGTGAAGGCTTTGGGAGCCAAACTCGAGATGAGCCCGAAACGACTGTCGAAAAAACGACTGACATTGATCAACCCGGTGAACAATGTTCGGTCCGGTTTTGCCGTGAACCCGAGTTCACGGTTTCCACCGCTGGGTCTCGGGATTCTGGCATCCTTGACGCCCGACGACTGGGAGGTGGAACTGCTGGATGAGAACTTCGCGCCGTTTTCCTACCGGGACGCTGACTTGGTCGGCATCACCGCATTCACGTCGGCGGCGAATCGCGCCTACGAGATCGCCAGCATCTATCGGGATCAGGGCGTTCCCGTCGTGATGGGCGGGATTCACGCGTCAATGTGTTCCGATGAAGCGTTGCGTTTTGCCGATGCGGTCGTTGTCGGCGAAGCCGAATCGGTCTGGCGGCAAGTGCTTGCGGATGCCCAGTCTGGGCGTCTCCGCGGGTTGTACCACGGACAATGGTTGGATCCGGATCGTGTTGCACCGCCGCGAAGGGATATCTATAGCGATGAGTATGTCTTTGCCTCGGTGCAGACGTCCCGCGGCTGTCCTCTGGATTGCGAATTCTGTTCGGTCACCGCCTACAACGGCCGACGCTATCGCCGTCGCCCCGTCGCCGATGTGCTGGATGAATTGGAGACGCTGAACAACGAAATGGTCTTCTTCGTTGACGACAATATCATTGGAAACGGTGCTTCCTGTCGAAAACAGGCGTTGGAATTGTTTCAAGGGATGGTCGCCCGAGGCATGAACAAGACCTGGTTTTGCCAAGCGTCGATCAGCGTAGCCGATGACCCGGAGGTGTTGGACTGGGCCGCGCGTGCCGGATGCCGGATGATATTCATCGGGATTGAAGCCGAAGACTTCGACGCGTTGACGGAGGTCAATAAACGATTGAATTTGAAAAAGGGTGCCTCGGCTTATCAGGAAACCTTTGACCGTATCCACGCATCGGGAATCTCCGTACTGGGGGCATTCATCTTTGGGATGGACAGTGACACGCCGGAGGCCCTTTTTCGTCGTGCGGAATTTATGGTCAACAGCGACGTCGACGCGATGCAATTGACCACAATGACGCCGTTACCTGGCACGAGACTGTTTCAACGACTCGAAGAAGAAGAGCGTTTGCTGTACACGAATTTTCCCAATGATTGGGCGCACTATGATTTGACCAAACTGGTGCATCGTCCCAAATCAATGCCTCCGGACGAACTGTGGGACATCATCCGCCAGTGCACCGAGCGGGTGTACGATCTACGCACATTGAAAACAAAAGCCAAACGTACGCTCGAAACCACCGGCAGTATGGAAGCCACAGAGTTCGCGTATCGGACCAACATCAACTATCGAAACATCGGGCTCGCCCTGGGGACCTTGGTTTAGCGGATGCGACCCTTTCAAAATTCATGTCCGCTTGTCGATGGTTTTCCTGATTAGGCCAGATTCGGCGGATGCAGGCCATCGACGATCATTTGTCGGCTACTTTATTGGTCTTTCACACGGGCCGATGTTCAAACGGGCCAGCATCTCAGGATTTTGAAACATGATTGACTATCGGACCGAAGTGGTTGGCAAGAACGACGACGTGCTGGTGGTGCACCTGCGCGGGCGGATGGATTCGGTGACGTCCGATTTTCTGTTCGACGTCTTTAGCAGCCAAGTCGAATCGGATTTGAATCGTGTCGTGATCGATTGTGAAGAATTGGACTATGTGTCCAGTTCAGGCTTGGCGGCGTTGGTACGGTTGCACTCGCGTCTTCGCAAAGCGGGTGGCATTGTTAAACTCGCAGCCGTCAATTCCTCGATCACAGACGTGCTGCGTGTCGTGCACTTCGAAAAGCTTTTCGGAATT
This sequence comes from Crateriforma spongiae, assembly GCF_012290005.1. Taxonomy (NCBI): domain Bacteria; kingdom Pseudomonadati; phylum Planctomycetota; class Planctomycetia; order Pirellulales; family Pirellulaceae; genus Crateriforma; species Crateriforma spongiae. The sequence continues at coordinate 299,332 of NZ_JAAXMS010000002.1, read as the reverse complement.
TACGACACCGTCGATGACGCCGTGCTTGCCTTCTAGTTTCGGCGGCCCGTCTTGTCGCCGCCATTTACCGGCGGGAAACGACCAAAGCGGGTGACGGGATTCGAACCCGCGACATACAGCTTGGGAAGCTGTGAAACTGGGTTCAAAACACCGGAAATTGCGGAGCCAAACCAAGATGCCGTTAAACGGTTGCACCAGGCGTTGCACCAGATAGCCGAATCGGATGAACGATCGGTCGCGGCCGTGCTGGTCGATGCGGTGGCCGAACTGTTCGGGCATGAAGCTGTCCCCCGCCTTTTTGCAGAGTTGCAGGAGCGGGCGGAATCGAATGGGTCCTTGGAAGCGCGGCGTGCCGACGGGGCGTAGCCCGATGTCCCAAGCGATTTTTTTGACGCACCATTTTTTGGATGCGGAGGTTGTGCCGCATTGAGGGGGCGAAACCCAGTCGGTGAATTTTGATCGGCGGGGCAGAAGTGCTATCTTCACCGGCGCCGGCTCACCACCGGCAAGTAAGTCGCGGTCGGTCCCGCGATTTTTCGAGAGCAGGCGTCCGACGGGATGCCGCACGGTTCGCCCGGTTTCCGATTGCACCTTTCATCGGACGCCGGGCGGACCGGCTCGCATTCTGAAAGGTGAGATATGCAGCGTATTGAATCGTTGCGGGATGACTATTTGCCCGCGTTCAAACAACTAGCAAACGATTGCGATCGGCCGATCCAAGCCGCTTGCGAAATCAGTTACGGCGGTGGGCAACAGCGGCCGGGCGACGTTGAGCAATGGCCGAAGAAAATTGATGCGTTGTTGCAAGGGCAACCGCCGCTAAGTGGTCGAATCTTTTGGAATGCGACGGACACAGGAGCGGCGCCGATAACTCGCTGGCTGGAATTGGCTGGAGAAACATCGAAGTTACTTGGCGATTGGGTGAAGCCGCTCGGGCTGGACCCTCGCGCCGTTCGTCCGCGTTGGGCCGGTTGTTGGTTTACGCTCTTTCGCGAACTTCATCGGATCGAATTGTTCCCGTTCCCGGTGAAGGTGACGCGATCGTTCAGACAATCGGACTTCATATTGGTGCACAGAGACAAACGCCCGTTGATTCATCAAGTGCCGGCGGACTTACCGGGAAAGCCTGACCTGGTTTACGGCACGTCTGAATTGATCCGCATCCCTGATTTGTTGAAGGCGACCGTGTTGGCGATCCGTTGCATTGTCGATGCCGACGAAACCCGCAAGCCAAGGGAATGGGGCGCCGGTCCGGCGGTGATGGTGTGTCAGTGGTGCAAGCGTGAATGCGAAGCCGATCCGTATTGCCCGCCCTGGCGTTGTATTTGGTGCGGGAAGGAATACGAAACCGCCACGGTCGCGGGCGAAGGGGAATCCGAGAACGGGAGCGAAGAATGGACCACCCAGCTAGCGAAACTGAGCGATAGGCACCGCCATGCGCTGATCGCTTTCAAATTGGCCGAATCTGCGATGGCGACACCGGGGAAAAAGTTTACGCGTGATATGGCATGGGATTGGGTCGAAGAGCATTACGAGGACTACCCATTCACCGGGCGTCAAGCTTTCGTGGACTACGTCACCCAGGCCCGTGGAAAGATTGGGGCAAACGTGAATATGCCCAGGAAAGGACGAACGGGGCGAAGCATCGCCCAATCATCCGACCTATAAACCCGACGAAACCAGACGAAAACCAGATTTTTTGACATCGCCGGACAGGGCGGTTTCCCCGCGTAATCCGGCGGTCGGCGTTTCCGCAAACCAGATTCCCTAGGGCCGTTTCCCGTCTGGTTTGTGGTTTATGTCACGCTCGCACGTTGCGACGTGGCATAACTCCACATGGGAAACAGAATGCCTACCCAAGCAAACGCCGATGCGATCGCTGACGGTCGCGGGCGGGCGATGTTATCGGTTGATGACATTGCAAACGACTATCTCGGTTGTTCGTCGCGACACGTTCGCAGACTTGCCGATGCCGGCCGAATGCCTAGGCCGATCAAACTTGGTTCGCTGGTCCGTTGGCCGCGCTCAGCCATCGAACAATGGATTGCTGACGGTTGCCCCAATGTTCGCAACATTGCGAAAGGGGGCCGACGATGAATTGCGACGAACAACAGCAAACACGCCAAGAGGAACGCGACCAAGCGTTCCGGCAAGCTGCCGCGATCTTTCGGCGGATGCTGCGAACGGGAAAGCCAATCGCATTCGAGGATGCCGTTCGCGGCGTCAAGACGCCTGATTGGTTCGACAGACGGGCGTTCGGGCACCTGACCGCCGCGATGCACCGCGACGGCGAAATTGTGCCGGCTGGTTTTCGCATCAGCGAGACCGCGAAGCACAACCACGCGATAAAGCGACTTTGGTTGTCCGCGTCCGTAACTGCAACGGGGGCCACCGAATGAGCAAGCTCAAACAGCAACCCCCGAAGCCTGGCGACAGTGCAACCCGCCGCCGACATTCTAAACGCCGGTGGTCAATTGGCGAAGTAAAAGCGGCTGCTCGTGGCAGGTGGGCGACGCTGTTGCCCGATGCCGGGTTGCCGGCGGAATACCTCGATGGTCGCGGGCGACCGTGCGTTCATTGCGGTGGCGACGATCGTTGCAACGCCTCGAAGGACGTTCACGAAACCGGTGCGGTTTTTTGCCGGCATTGCTTCAACAAGTCGTCCAAGATCAAACCCGGCGACGGCATCGCGACGGTGGCGTGGTTGCTTGGCGTGACAAACTTCGAAGCGGCAACGTGGGTCGCCGAACGGCTCGGCATGAACGCCGGCGACGGAAGTCCGGTCGCCGCCGTGGACATCATCACCGCGACGTGCCGCGACAAACGGATGCCAGTTGATGCGTTCAAATTGTTCGGAGTAAAGGAAGCCCAGCGGGGACGCGAACGGCGGACCGTTGCCCGCGTCGATGTTTACAACGATGCCGGCGAAGTTCATTCCTACTTCGATTTGTGGCCGGGCGATAAAGGACGCCTGCGACCTAAGCGAGACAAGAACGACCGCCCAAGCGGCTTATTCTTTCCCGGCAGATTGCCCAAGCCTGGCGAACTTTGGTTGGCGGTCGAAGGCGTGAAAGATGCCGCCGCTTTGATCGGACTCGGCTATCAGGCTTTCGGCTACTGCGGCAACAAAATGGCGACGCGGTACGCTCGGCTATTCGAAGGCGTGGACATCGTTGTCGTTCCCGATTTGGATACCGCCGGCAACATGGGGGCCGAACATACTGCCGGCAATTTGTCGGGTATCGCGTCATCGGTTTCGGTCGCTCGGCTGCCGGGCGTGATGAAGGACAAAGGCGGGGATGACGTTCGCGATTGTTTGCGAAAGCCGGATGGCGAAAAGCTGGTCCGCGAAGCAATCGAAGCAGCAACGCCGTGGAAGCCAAGCGAAGCTGACAACGCTGGCGACGGCCGACCGGAAGTCATCGTCACGATGAACGAAGCCCATGTCACCGATCAAGTCGTTTCGCACCTAGGGCGGCTCGGGTGGGATACGTCGTGGATCAAACCCGAACACGCCGAAGTGGTGCGGGTATTCGTTCGCGGTGGCGTGCTGGTTCACGCCGTCGAAAGCGACGACATCGACGCGGACGGGCGTTTGGCGGTCCGTGATCTGCCGCAATGTTTGATTCGCGAACGAATCACGCAAGCGGTTCAGCTATTCACTGAAACGGACAGCGAAGATGAAGTCGAAGTGAGACCGATCCGGCCGCCGGGATGGTTGATCGAAGCGGTTTACAAGCGTGGCAGCTATGGCGGTGCAGTACGTCCGTTGTCCGGCATCGTCGAGTCTCCGACGATCCGCGTCGATGGTTCGATCGTTCAAACGCCGGGATACGATCCCCAAACAGGATTGATCTTTCGCCCATCGGTCGCATTCCCGAACGTGCCGGACAACCCAACGAAGGATGACGCGGCAAAGGCTATCGCGGATTTGTTGGATGTGTTGGCGGACTTCCCAATCTTTGAAGATGCCGACGCTAGCGCGTGGTTGACGATGGTTCTTTCGATGATCGGCCGATCGTGCATTGACGGCTACGTTCCGCTGTTCGCGGTGACGGCGAACATTCGCGGGGCAGGGAAGTCGTTGCTGGTCGATGCAGCAACATTGATTGCCTACGGTCGGCGGGCGGCTCGCAAAGCGTTCACCCGCGACGATGACGAAATGCGAAAGACAATCACCGCCGTCGCCATCGGTGCAGTGCCGTCGGTGTTGTTCGACAACCTGGACATCCAATTGGGCGGGGCTGCTCTCGATGCCGCGATTACGTCAGCAACGTGGTCGGACCGAGTGTTGGGGCAATCCCGCATGACGGGTGATTTGCCAATGCGGACGGTTTGGGCCGCAACAGGCAACAACATGGCGTTTGGGTCGGATGTCGGGCGGCGCGTTCTTCCGATCCGCTTGCAATCGCCACTCGAAACGCCGGAAGATCGAAGCGGCTTTCGGCATCCTGATTTGCTCTCGTGGATCGAAACGGAACGGCCGCGATTGGCGGTCGCAGCGTTGACAATCCTGCGGGCGTACTTCGTCGCCGGTTGTCCGGTCCAACCGGGCGGCGATTGGGGGTCGTTTGAAAACTGGTCGGCAAAGATTCGAGGGGCGATCGTTTGGGCCGGCGGTGCCGATCCGTTGCCAACACGCGCGACGGCTCTTGCGGGCGATGATACGGCCGCATTACTCGGCAAGCTGATTGCCGGCATCGAATCGGCCGACCCGTCGGGCATCGGTTTGACGACGAAAGAGATTCAGCGAAAGACGTTCGGAAGCCAATCAGACTTCGAAGAACACGAAGCATTGGCCGAAGCAGTGTTTGAGATTTGCGGCGAACACTTCAACGGTAAGCAATTCGGCCGGCGGGTCCGACAGTTTGTTGGCAGGGTTCACGGCGGAAAGTTCCTTGACGCCGACAACGCTCGGGGCGGTGTGAATCGCTGGCGGGTCCGATCGGCTGCCAGCGGTTTTCCTTCCGGCGCTAGTTCCGCTGACGACAAGCGGCCGAACCGCGACCGGCTGGAAGTAAACCCCTCAAACCCACCAAACCAACCCGATCCTATCGGGCCGGCGGACGTCGATGGTGGGTTTGGTTGGTTTGGTGGTTCTAATTCAGGGCGTTTGGACCCGGAGGGCGTGTCGTCACACGCCCCGAACGCGACGCCGGAAGGCGGATCGGCGGTGGAATTGTGACCGCCGCCGCGATCGTCGCCGAACTATCCGCGTTGGGCGTTAGCGTGGTGAACTCGGGACCGGGCAAGATTCGCTTGACCGTGGAGGCCGGCGACGTGCCGGCCGAAGCGGTCGCGCTGGCTCGGGATCATAAACCCGATTTGCTTGAACACTTGCGACCGGACTGCCGGCCGCACAATAACCCGGCGAACTACATCGACGATCACGAAAGCCGGCCGGGTTGGACTCGGACGACGTGCCGGGTTTGTGGCCGGTTCGTCGGCTACCGACCGAACGGTGCTGACCGGTAAGCGGCGAAACGTCCGAAGATTCAAAACGGTATGATGCGTATCGCGACGGCTAGGAGCGGCTTAATTACCCGCTCCGAAAACCGGCATCATCACCGGCCGCCGTCGCGTTTTCTTTCCTTTGATGAATCGTGGAGATGAACACGATGGCAACGCTTTTCAAAAAGTTCGTCACCCGGCCGATGCCGGCTGGTGCAAAAGTCGTCACCCGTACGGTCAAAGGCGAATTGAAACGGTTTGCCCAGTGGACCGACCGGAAAGGGAAACGTCGCACAGCGGAACTGACCGAAGCCGGGGACCGTATCAAGACCGAAGCGAAAACGTGGACGGCCAAGTATCGGGACGGCGAAGGAATCGTCCGCGAAGTCGCGACCGGCTGCCGCGACAAGGACGCCGCGATGTCTCGCTTGCAAGAGCTGACACGGCGGGCCGAAAAGGTACGCGGGAACATCCTGACGGCCGAAGAGTCGAGGACGGTCGACCACCAGCAAACTCCACTGGCCGAACACTTCGAAGCCTACTTGGCGTGGCTTGGGAATCAGCGCGGCAAAGGCAAACGAAAACGGGTCTCCCCCGAACACATCACCAACAAGAAACGCGAACTGTACCGACTGGCCCGCGATTGTCGGTTGCGGTTGCTGAGGGATATCACCCGGGACCGCTTGGAAAGCTGGGTGTCTGATTGCCTAACATCCGCCGAAGTCGATTTGGCGGCTCGCACGTTGAACGCACACGTTGCGTCGATGAAATCGTTTTGCAATTGGTGCGTGGACACTGGGCGGCTTGTGGTGAATCCGATTGGCCGAATGTCGATGTTGGATGAAACAAGCAACCAGAAGCGACCGCGGCGGGCGCTGACCGAAGATGAATTGTCCCGGTTGTTGCTTGTGGCTCGCTTGCGTCCGGTTGCCGAGTACGGACGCAAAACCCGGCGAAAGACAAAGGACGAAAACCCGACCGGTCGGCGGACTTGGATTAAAGAACCTTTGAACGTTGCGAACATTCGCGAATCCCATCAGCGAGGGTTGAACGCATTGGACGGTTCGCCTGACCGGCGGTCCGAACTGGAACGGTTGGGGAAGGAACGGGTGATGCTTTACAAAACGCTTTGCTTAACCGGGTTACGCAAAGGCGAGTTGGCATCTATCACAGTCGGTCATGTATCGCTTGATTCCGATCCGCCGTTCATTCAGGTGGACGTTGAAGCCGAGAAGTCCGGCGACATCGCCACGATTCCGTTGCGACCCGACCTAGCCGACGAACTTCGGGAATGGTTGAACCAGAAACGAACAAGCCGGTTGAAGGAATGTGGCGACGTGATTGCGATACGTGACGAACCATTGGCGTTATCAGAACCGCTGTTTTACGTTCCGGCTGGATTGATACGAATCCTGGACAAGGATTTGGCGGCAGCCGGCATCGCGAAAGTGGACGAGCGTGGAAAGAGCGTTGACGTTCACGCCATGCGTCACACGTTCGGTTCCATGCTGAGTGCGGCCGGTGTGGCACCGAGGGTTGCCCAAGAAGCGATGCGACACAGCGATATCCAACTGACGATGCGGAACTATACCGACCCGAAGTTGTTGGACATTGCCGGAGCGGTTGAGCGGCTTCCGGCATTGAACGCCGACGGGACCACGACCGAAACGGCGGCGGCGACAGGGACCGATGACGCAGTGCGAATGGTTGCACCAACGGTTGCACCAGACTCTGGCAAACCTAGTAAATCTGAGTCAGTTACAGTCAATCCAGGGAAGGTTGCCGGATCGGACGCAGACACGACAAAACCCCGCAAAACACTAGGTTTTACGGGGTTTTCTGAGGAGCGGGTGACCGAGTTCGAACCGGCGACAAACAGCTTGGGAAGCTGTCACTCTGCCAACTGAGTTACACCCGCAGCGATTACCATTTTAGCGGTCGCCATCGAGCGTGTGGGAATTCGGCTTGCCCACTGGGCCGGTGCGGCATGATGTTCGTGGTGCGGGGGCCGCGAAGCCGGTTTGGTTACTGATGCGATGAAACACTGGACGCCGGCGACGCGGGTGATCCGCCCGCCCGATCGAATTCTTTCGTTGTGATTTCCTGGCCGTCGGATAGATTCTTGAATCCAGGACCGTGCGTATGGTCCTTGGGATTTGAATCCGGGATCGGACGGGAGACTGCGATGGGCAAAACAGTGCGGTGTGCGGGTCGGATTTGCTACGTTCCGCGGTTCGAAACCATGGAATCACGCCGGTTGCTGGCCGCGATCGTGATGACGCCGGAGGAACAGTTGCACTTGGAACTGGTCAATGCGGCACGTGCCGATCCGTTGGGGACTGCCGCGCAAGCCGGATATCCGCTGAACGACGGTCTTTCCCCTGGGACAATTTCCTCAAGCCCCAAGCAACCGTTGGCCCCCAATCAACAGCTAATTGCGGCGGCACGAGGTCACAGCCGGGACATGATCGATCGTGCGTACTTCGATCACGTTTCGCCGGATGGAAAAGATCCCGGGCACCGCATCCGCGAATCCGGTTATTCGCCCCGACGCTGGGGCGAGAACATCAGCGCGATTTATGGTTGGTTTGGAGATCAGTCGGATACGCAATTCCATCACTGGAACTTGTTCGACAGTCCTCCCCACCGAGTCAATATCATGGATGACTCGTTTCGAGAGATCGGTGTCGGCGCGGTGGCAATCGACGGCGATGATCTTCTGACGCAGGTCTACGGCACTCGGAACGGGAATGCATTCTTGACGGGCGTGGCGTTTGCCGAAGCCAACTTTGATCGCATGTACTCGATCGGTGAAGAGTTGGCGGACCTTCGAATCGAAGCACGCAATCAAAATGGCGGTGTGTACGAGACCGTCACTGGACCGTCGGGCGGGTATGCACTGGCGGTTCCCAACGGTGTCTATGAGTTGACCGCGACGGGTGCAGGGCTTGATCAGCCGATTGTGGTATCGGGGGTTAACATGGCCGGTCGAAATGTCAAAGTCGACTTTATCACGGGGGTAACGGAGATTGCCCCTGATGCGTACGAGCCCAACGATGGGTTTGCCAAGGCGGTGGCTATCGACAGCGGTTCTGTGGTAATCGATGACCTGACCATTCATCACGCTGGTGACTTGGATCATTTTCGGTGGCAGGCCCGATCGGCGGGCAGCGTCACGGTCTTGCTAGAGGGCCAGTCCGATGGTGGCGACATCGATTTGTCGGTCTACGATGCCGATGAAACGTTCGTTGCAGGATCGACGAATTACGGTGACGAGGAATCGGTGGTGTTTCAGGCCGAGGCTGGGTCTGTCTATATCTTCAAGGTCGAAGGATATGTGGGCGAATTGCATCCGGCTTATCGTTTGATTGTGGAAGCTCCCCAGCCACCGAAACTGAACGATGATGGTGCGTTGACCGCGCAAGACACCTCGGTTCAGATCGATCTGCTTGCGAATGATGTTGTGGGCGATCAACCGTTGGATGCCTCGACGATGCAGATTCGTGTGCCAGCCAACAACGGAAACGTTGAAATCGATGAATCGGGGATCGCAACGTACATTCCGGATCCGGGGTTCGTTGGCACAGATTCATTCACCTACGACGTCGCTGATGAAATGCAGCGGGTTGGCGAACCCGCCGTCGTGTTTATTCATGTCGGCGTCCGGCCAGAACACAATCCACAGAATCGCTATGACGTCAGCGGTGAAGGCGACGTGTCGGCGTACGACGCGTTGCTGGTCATCAATCGGCTTGGCAGGGAATTAGGATCCACGCAGTCGGAGATCCCGGTCACTATGGCCGGTCACGGTTATCCGTTCTATGACGTCGATGGAAGTGGAACAATATCCAGCTACGACGCACTGCTGGTGATCAATCAGGTATCGCGTGGTCGCTATGCCGCGGAACCTGAATCGACGGAGGCCGACGTGCGGCGGTCGGACCGTGTCTCACCAGCGATGGAACGCAATGACGACCAGTTCGTCCAATGGATTGATGAAGGATTGAAGCAGCTGTTTTAAGTAGGCGGGCCGATTTCAGCGTTGTTCCATCCACTGCGATGCCCAATGGTTTGCTTCGACAGACTGCGATCGGCCGTTAATCGTGACTTGGATCCGCTGGTCATTGAAATTTTCAACGACCCAGCTTCCGTCACTGTAGCAATAGATCGCTGTTCGCTGAGGCGCGGTGATTGACAAATCCAGTGGCTTGAGAACCACATCTCGAAGCATCGATAATTCTTTGGCGGGCAAGGAGTAGGCGTTTTCCATCGTGCCATCCAACGTCAATATTGAGACGTGCTTACCAGAAAGGTCGATGTCTCCAGCGATCTTTTGCGCAAGCGAATCCGTCAGGATCACCGGTCGTTTGGTATGCAAAAATTGGGCAAGCTTCTTCACGAAGTCTGCATCGTGCAATGCATGCACCGAAAAGAACGCGGCGTCCGCGTCATTGGGAAAGCGATCGGTCGTGACAAACGGAATGCCCATCATCCCCACGAACTCAAAAACACGACGATCATTTTCGCCGTCGCTGTTTGGTGGTTTGTACATGGTGACGCCAATCGCCTGGCGCTTGCGGACCTGCTTGGCGAGTTGCAACAGTTCGGGGAGGGCCTTTCGTAAGGCTTCCGCGTCGGAGCGTCCGGGATCCTTGAATCGCAGATTTCCGGCGTTGAACAACATCGATTCATTGGCACCGCCCAAGATGGTTTGTCTTGCTTGGGAAAGGTAAGTCGCGGGGGTGGTTCCGAGAGTGTCGTACCAACCGCCGCCGCATTTTCGGCCACTGAGACCTTCCACCCAGGACTGCAAAAAGTAAGCGGTTGTGCGACCACGCCCGCCCCAACGCTCGTCAAATTCGTCTCGGATCTCGGTGCCAACCCAAGTCTGGTCAAACACCTGGGTTTGGCGAACGATGTCGTATCCTCGCTCTTGAAAATTGTCGTACCACTGTGGGTACTTGATGATCACCGAAACGTTTGGATTGACTTCCCTTGCCGGCTTCAGGACAAGGTTTTTGGAGACCTGAAGCATCAGTTCGCGTCGATAGTCGCTCCACTGGTCACCGTCGACGTCAAACGTTTTCCCATCGACAACGACGCGCTCAGCCGCTCGTGCTTTTTCACACTGGTCACACTGGCAATCGGTGAACCAGAAGTCATCGATCATGATTTCGTCAAACAGACCTGCGGTGAATTCGAAGATCTGTTTCGTCTGCTGTTGCGTTTCCTCGGCGGTGTAACAGGAAATCAAATTCCATCCGGTCGAAATCTTGCCGACTCGCGTGGTGGTGACACAACCAGAGACGAGAAAGCCGGCTTTGCGAAATCGGTCTCGGGCATGGGCGATGGTTTCGGATTCCGCCCAGTGCTGCGTGCGAAACGTTTCCAGATAGACCTTGGTGATTCCCATTTCGCGGCACCATTGAATCGCTTGATCAATGTCGTTGTCGTTAGCCAAGTCGGAGGTGACTTGCTGTGCCGTGAAGAGTGTCGAAAACCGATGTGTGTCGGCATGTTCTTGCGCCAATTTCCACAGGTCGGTTTGGGCGGCGGCAGAGGCGCTGAAGGCAAGAACGCCGACGATCAGAAAGGCGGGAATGCGTGACATGGTGTTCTGCCGGAAGGCGGGAGGGAATCGAAGGGGAAGCATGAATGCTCTTGGACGTGCACATTTTAGGCGAGACAAATTCGCCGTCGGAAAGCGCATGGCATCCTGCACCGCGGTGCGTCGATTTGACCGCTTTGATCTGGCAGTGATTCGTTCGCGGTTTGATACACTGGGATCACACGTGGAATCCCCTTCACGCCCGCCCCCGCCAAAGAATCCAACCGTCACGGACCGTCGGATCAAATTCGCCGACGTGCTCCGGTCGTGGATTGACCGCTATGCCCACCGTAAAGTTTTGTTGTGCGATCGGCATCCTGTTTTGCAGTTTCCGCTTCTTGGAAGCCGCATCTTTAGAACAGGATCCGTTGCCAGGCAATGTCGCGGAGATCGTGTTTGCCGAACGGTCACTGAACTATGACGGGCATTGGTACGCTAATTTCGGATACTACGCCGATGACCGAGATCGTAAAGCGTACGGGGATCTTGGACGCTTGGCAAAATTGGATGTCGCTACTGGCAAAGTCACCATCTTGTTAGACGATCCAAAGGGGGCGGTTCGCGATCCGGTCGTACACTATGACGGCCAAACGATCGTCTTTTCGTACCGCCCCGGCGATACCGATTATTACCATCTGTACGAGATTCAAGCCGATGGCACGGGGCTTCGGCAACTGACCGATGGTCCCTTTGATGATATCGAACCGACCTGGATGCCAGACGATTCGCTGGTGTTTGTTTCCACACGTGCCAAGCGTTGGGTGAACTGCTGGCTGACGCACGTCGCGGTACTGTACGCTTGCGACCGAAACGGCCAAAACATTCGCCAGTTGTCAGCCAACATTGAACATGACAACACCCCGTGGCCATTGAATGATGGCCGCATCTTGTACCAGCGTTGGGAATACATCGACCGATCACAAGTCGACTATCACCATCTTTGGACGATGAATCCCGATGGTTCCGGTGCAATGGTGTTCTATGGGAATCAAAGCCCGTCGACGTTGATGATCGATGCCAAGCCCATACCGGGAACGGACAACGTCGTGTCTATCTTTTCACCCGGCCACGGACGCAAGGAACATGCCGGCGCGGTCTACGTCGTCAGTCCCAAACGAGGACCGGATCAAGAATCGTCAGCGATTCGAATCACACCAGAGAAGGATTTCAACTATCGCGATCCCTATCCCATCACGCGAGATCTGATTCTTTGTGCCCGAACCAACAAACTGCTGTGGATTCGTTCTGATGGCCAGAAGGGTGAACTGTATCAAGTGGACGCCGAACGCGCCGAGCAATCCGTCTGGGTTCACGAACCACGTCCCCTGGTCCCGAGGCAACGCGAGCCGGTCATTCCATCGCGGGTCGATGCAAGCCAAGCGACTGGACGAATGTTTTTGTCGGATGTCAATCAAGGACGGCGGATGAAGGTGGGCGGGAAACCGATCACTCGTCTGCTGGTGGTCGAATCCTTACCAAAGCCGATCAACTACACCGGTGGTATGGAACCGATCAGCTATGGCGGAACCTTCACGCTGGAAAGACTGTTGGGAACGGTTCCCGTCGAAGCAGACGGGTCTGCATTCTTTGAAGTGCCGGCGTTGCGATCGTTGTTCTTTATCGCGGTCGATGAGGATGGGGACACCGTGAAGCGTATGCAGTCGTTCACCAACGTGATGCCCGGTGAGACCACCGGCTGTGTCGGATGCCACGAGCATCGGACACAAAGTCCCGACATGATCGACACCACCCAGGACTATCTCGCGATCGGCCGGCCGCCAAGTCAAATTCAGCCCATCGAAGGTGTTCCCGATGTTTTTGACTTTCCGCGTGACATCCAGCCCATCTTGGATCGACATTGTGTCACTTGCCACTGTACGGAACGTCGCGACGGCGGTGTGATGCTAACGGGAGATCACGGGCCGGTTTACTCGCACAGCTATTACATGCTGACGTATTTGAAGCAGTTCGTTGACGGACGCAACGAGGCGAAAAGCAATCTGTCACCTTATTCCATCGGTGCCGTGGTCAGTCCGTTGATGCAAAAGTTGTCAGGCGAACATCATGGCGTCATGGCAACCGAGTCGGAACGAAAGATCGTGAAGTACTGGATTGAGACGGGGGCACCCTATCCAGGGACCTATGCGGCGTTGGCCAGCGGAATGATTGGCGGCTATCAAGAAAACAAACAGGTGCATCATACGGGTCGGGAGTGGCCGGAGACGGTTTTGGCCGCGTCGGCGATTCGGCGACGATGCGTTTCTTGTCACGAGAAGATTCCGAAGGATCTTTCCGACAATTCCCAGATCTCGTTTTGGCGTCCGACGTGGGACGAGCCGAATTTGGGGAGAACACGTCACATCGTTTTCAATCTGACACATCCCGAGAAGTCTTTGGTCCTGCGGGCACCGCTGGCCAAGGACGCAGGGGGCGATGGCCGTTGCGGTGACAAACCCGTGTTTCGGTCTAAAGACGATCCCGACTATCAAGCAATTTTGTCGATGATTCGCGCCGGGCATCAAGATTTGCAGAAGCGAAAGCGGTTTGACATGCCGGGGTTTGAACCAACCTGGCCCTATGTCCGAGAAATGAAGCGGTTCGGAGTTTTGCCAGCGGAGTTTCAATTCGGACGCGATGCCATTGATGTGTACGAAACAGATCGGGCTTATTGGGAATCGCTTTGGTATCATCCGGTGGATCACGAGGTCACAGTGCCATGAAAAGGTTCGGTCGGATGCCAAAGTTGCTTGTCGTGTTCTGGTTAGGATTGCTGGTTTGGGAATCTCATTTTGGCCGGGCGCGGACGGCCGATGCCGGTGCTTCTGAATTCAAGTCTCCGATGCATTTGCTTGTCTCGGAAGACCAGCAAACGTTGTTTGTGTGCGAGACGACCGGACAAGCGCTCGCGGTCATTGATACTGAAAATCGAGGGCTACGAAAGAGAATCCGGTTGCCGGAGAATCCAACCGGGGCGGCGATTCTGGATTCAAATCGCTTGTTAGTGACCGCCGGTGCCGCTGACGGGGTGGTGCTGGAGGTGGACGTTGAATCGTCGAAGGTGAGTTCGATCCAACATGGGCTGCATGCGCCGGTTGCTCCCGTGGTCGATGCAAAGCGGAAACGAATCTACGTCGCTGATCGATATCGATCCAGCATCGTTGTGATGGGGTTGGACGGCAGGGTGATCGAACGTGTGGCGGTGTCACGCGAACCCTGTGCCGCGGTGATGACCCCTGATGGTCGAGCGTTGGTCGTTGCACACGAATTGCCCGATGGCACCGCCGACGGTCAATACTTGGCGTCAAAGGTGGTGTTGATCGACCTCGATTCGCTGCACACGGTCACGCTTGAACTGCCCAACGGATCCAATTCGCTACGGGACGTTTGTGTGGATGCCGATGGTCGGTTTGCATACGTGACGCACGTTTTGGCCAGGTATCGATTGCCGACCACTCAGTTGGAACGAGGTTGGATGAACACCAATGCGGTGACAGTGATCGATGTTCCGGAACAGCGAGTGGTCAACACGGTCTTGCTGGATGAAATCGATCGTGGGGCTGCCAATCCGTGGGGCGTTGCGGTTGATGGGGGCGGCAGTCGACTTTGTGTTGCCCATGCGGGCACGCAAGAAATTAGCGTGATCGATCGGGCGGATTTGCATCACCGATTGAACGAAGTGGCAGCCGGTCGAAAGGTGACCGAGGTGTCGAATCAAGCGAAAAACGTTCCCAACGATTTGGCATTCTTGGCGGGGGGGCGACAACGCATCGACGTGAACGGCAATGGTGCCCGGTCGCTAGTCATCTTTGGTGACACCGTGGCAGTCGCCATGTTTTTTACGGACGAAATCGCTTTCGTTGATTTGTCGGGGACGAATCCGAAGCAAGTCGGCCGATTGAAGCTTGGCGATGATGTGGAGATGACGCCGCAGCGTCGGGGCGAGATGTTTTTCCATGATGCTTCATTGTGTTTTCAGACTTGGCAAAGCTGTTCCAGTTGCCATCCCAGTGATGGGCGGGTGGATGGATTGAACTGGGACTTGCTGAACGATGGGATCGGCAACCCGAAGAACACCAAGTCGTTGTTGCTGTCGCATCAGACGCCGCCGGCTATGGCACTGGGCGTTCGTGCGAATGCGGAAGCCGCCGTGCGTGCCGGGATTCGGCACATTCAATTCGCCGTGCGTCCGGAGGCGGATGCGTCGGCAATCGACGAGTATTTGAAAAGCCTGCGTCCGATGCCCAGCCCCCACCGTATCGATGGCCAACTGAGCGAAGCGGCCCAGCGAGGTCGCGAGGTTTTCGCCACATCGGGCTGCATCCACTGCCACGCCGGACCGAACTTCACCGAAGGCAATGCTTATGACGTGGGGACTGGTTTGAATCGGGAACGTGGAAAGCGATTTGACACACCGTCGCTGGTGGAAGTCTGGCGTACCGCGCCGTATTTGCACGACGGACGTGCGGCCACCATCGAAGACGTCTTGGTGAAGTTCAATGAAAATGATCGTCACGGACGAACGTCCGAATTGAGTGACGAACAGGTCAATGATCTGGTGGCGTACGTTCTGTCGCTGTAATCAGGTGGGAAGGTTGCTCAGCGATTCGATGCCAGGCACGAGTGAGTGGTGAATCAGGATTTAGTTTGGCTACAGCATGTCCATCGGGTCGATGTCCACGACGTACTGGACGTCATCCTTTTCGGGGATACGGAAATCCTGGCAAGCACGCCGAATGGTTTCGCCCAGCGGGCCGGATTCCGGGCACTGCAGTAGAGCGTGGAAACGAAACTTGCCGCGTAGACGAGCAATCGGGGGCGGGGCAGGGCCCAGGATGCGAATTTCGTGTTTCAGCAAGTCCCGCGTTGCTTCGATGCGTCCCACCAATTCTTCGGCGATACGTTCGGTGGTCTCTTCTTCGGTGCCACGGATGATGATCCGAGCGACGCTGCCCCACGGCGGGTAGTTGTACTTCTTTCGGTTGACCAATTCGTCTTCGGCAAACCCGATGTAATCGTGCCGCGATGCCGCTTGGATAGCGGGGTGTTCCGGGGAATAGGTTTGCACGATCACGCGACCACCGCGGTCACCACGGCCGGTTCGTCCGGCGACTTGGGTGACCAGTTGGAATGTTCGTTCAGCGGCGCGAAAATCGGGGAAGTGCAGGGCACTGTCGGCGTTGATCACGCCAACCAATAACACGTTGGGAAAGTCCAAGCCTTTGGCGATCATCTGTGTTCCCAACAGGATGTCGATCTTTCCTGATCGAAATGCTGAGAGCACCTTTTGGTGGCTGCCCGGTCGCCGCATGGTATCGCTGTCCATCCGTGCGACATTGGCGTTGGGGAACCGTGCCTTGACTTCGACTTCTAGTTTTTGTGTGCCCAGGCCTCCGTATCGGATACCGTCGAATCGGCATGCCGGGCACCATGGAGGCGTCGCGATGCAAAAGTCACAGTAGTGGCACATCGCTTTGCCGCCGTCGCGATGGTGCGTCAGTGGCATGTCGCAATCCGGGCACGCGACAACGTGACCGCACGATGGGCACTGGATGGTGGTCGCAAACCCTCGCCGATTTAGCAGCAAAATGCACTGGCCCTTTTCATGGATTGTTTCTTGAACCGCTTGATGAAGCGGGCGGCTGATCGCACCCACGGTTCGATCGTCTTTGATGCGCATGTCGACCAATTGAACGTCGGGCATGGCCCGGTCATGCACTCGATCAGGCAGCGATAGACGTTCGGCGTGGCCGGTTCGTGTGGCATGCCAAGATTCCAGCGACGGCGTGGCGGAACCCAGCAGCACGGGAATGCCCAGTGAATTTGCACGAGCGATGGCCACCTTTCGGGCGTGATATCGAGGCTGGGTGTCCTGTTTGAACGAACCATCGTGTTCTTCATCGATGATGATCAGCCCCAGTTTGGGCAGGGGGGCGAACACGGCGCTTCGCGGGCCGATGACGACTTGAACTTCGCCGCTGCGGATTCGCTGCCATTGGAAATGGCGTTCGGCGGGCGTCATCTGGCTGTGTAAAACCGCGACGCTATCGAAGCGTCGTTCGAAACGTCCCCGTGTTTGCGGAGTCAGGCTGATTTCGGGCACCAACACGATCGCACCGCGGCCGAATTTCACCAAGTGTTCGATTGCACGAATGTAGACTTCGGTTTTTCCACTGCCGGTCACGCCATGCAGCAGCATGACCTTGGTTTTCTCCGATTCAACGGCTTGATTGATCTGTTTCAATGCGTCCGATTGCGAGTCAGTCAGATGGTGTGTTTTCTCCGCTTCCCCGTCGTTGATTTGCCAGCGGGTGGACATGCCGCTGTTTTGTTCACGTCGGCGTTCGCTGGACAGCAATCCCTTTTTGTGTAGACGCCGAATCGGGTCTTCGGTGCAACCGACTTGGATGCTGATCTGGGCCGCCGTCATGGGGGCGTTTGCGGCCAGCAGTATTCGCGCAACAGCTTGTTGCTTGGGTGACAGGCCGGCTACGATTTCTTCTGTCAAATCTTTGGGGTCGGCCCGGAAATACGTCTTCTGTTTCGTGCCGGCGCTGCTTCGTACGCTGGACGGAATCAGCGTGTCGAAGACTTGTCCGGCGGGTGCCTGGTAGTAGTGGGCGATCCAAAGGACCAGTCGAACCAAAGCTGGATCGCACAGAGGTTCCTCGTCCAGCAGTTCACTGATCTCACGCAGTTTGTGCCGGCTTTTGCCGGCCATGTCGACATGGATGCACCAGCCCATCGTGCCGCCCCGTCGTCGTCCCAGCGGGACACGGACTCGCGACCCGGGTTGGATGTGTGACCGCATTGCATCGGGAATTGCGTAGTCATACGGGCCGTGCGGCGACTGGCTGAAGACAACGCGGGCGATTGCGGTTTCTTCGGCTGCGACCAATTCCCAGGGCGGCGGCGATTTATCGAACAGATCCACCTGACGCGACGCGTCATCCCCGCGGTTGCGGTGGGGCGGATCGTGGTCAAAATCGTGCGTCATGGCGTTGCCCGACGGCGGACTCGTGTCGTGGGGGGCGTGATTGCAGGCATCTGTCAACATAATGCATCCCTTCGAAAGTGTCGTTGGCTGGCATTTTGCCGATGTCGTTGACACGTCTGGTCACCCGCGGGGCGAACTGAGGCATGCGGATGCGTTGGGGCCATGGCTCGAGAATGATTCACGGTCGAAAGATGGCCGTCGTTGCCCGGACCGATAGACAAGAGTGACATTTCATCATGCGTATTGGCGTTTTTGGGGGATCGTTCGACCCGGTGCATCTGGGGCATTTGTGGATCGCCGAATCAGCAATCGAAACACTGGGGTTGGACCAATTGAGGTGGATCCCGACGGCGACGTCCCCGCTGAAACAGGATCGGCAGGCGGCCGCGGATGAAACCCGTGTGGCCATGCTGCGGTTGGCATTGGGCGGTGCCGACCAACACATCGTCGACGATCGCGAAATTCGCCGGGGTGACGTTAGCTATACCGTCGACACCTTGGCGGAGCTGAAAGCAGAATTTCCCGACGATGATCTGGTGTTGATCGTCGGCAGCGATTTGGTCCCCACCTTGCCAAAGTGGCGTCGACTGCAAGACATCTTGTCCCTGGCCCAACTGTCGGTGTTTCATCGCGGCGGCGAACCGCCGATCGACTTTGGGGGGCTGGAGCAGGCGTTGGGTGCTTCGGTCGTCGGTCGTCTGAAAGACAGTCTTGTCGAAGTCCCGCGGATTGAAGTTTCCAGCAGCGAGATTCGCCAGCGGGTGGCCCGCGGAAAAAGCATTCGGTTTCGCGTGCCCCACGCGGTCGAAATGCTAATCAAGACCGAATCGCTATACCGACGATCCGCAGAGGCCTGAGGTCCGCGATCGTTCCGATGCTTCGGTCCGGTCAACGGATAGACTTAAGCTTTCAATCACAGCAGCATCGCACCGGCGGTACGATCACCGGTGGGAACAACCACTGCAAGCTGACTATTCGACCCGCATGATTCGGTGATCGATGATTTCACGGCCATCGGCAAAGACCGCTTTGACTTCGATGCGGTGCGTGCCGGCTGGCAAATGTGTCGGCAGCATTCCGCGGAACATGTGTGGCGTTACGTGCGGTTTGGGCAAGTCGATCCACGTTCGCTCGGCCAGAGCTTCTTCGGACCGTTTAGCACGAACGTATGCCGGGTCTTCGATGCGGATCGCGTCCATGTCCGACCAGTCAGCATCGTTCACGCGAATTTGGCACTGGGTGTTCGCATCGGCGGCGAACACGTTGGCGATTGCAACGGTGGTTGCCAGATCTGATGACGCGACCTGTTCGGGCAAGTAGATGTTCATTTGGTGTTCGGCGGGACGGCTGGCCGCACGAAAATCCAACGAATAATTTTGGCCGTCAAACGACATGATGGAATAGCCGTTGGGGGCACCGTCGCTCATCGTGGCGTGCGGGATTCCACGTTCATCAGGTTGGCCACGCCACCAACTGCCACACACCGTGACGTTGATGATGTGGTGATGAGGCTTGGGGCCTTGCCAGCCGTCTTCGTCACCGATCAGCACGTGCTCCATGTAGTGCGTGTGAGCGGAGATTGAAACCGTGGCGGGGCGTTTTTCGATCAGTCGATACAGATCTTGGCGGTCGTCGACGTTTTGCAGGGGGATGTGCATCATCAGCACGACCAATTGATCCTCAGGGATCATGGCCAAATCGTTACGGATGAAGGTCAATTGATCTTCGCCCAATCCACCGTGATAGTGGGCCCGCTGACCGTCGTGCTTGGCGACCCAGGTCACGTCATCCAAAACCAAGAAATGCGTCGGGCCGTGATCAAAAGAGTAGTAATTCGGGCCGTAGTGACTTTCGAACGTTTCATCGCTCAGTCGATCGTTCGGCGCGTCGTAGTTGATGTCGTGATTGCCGATCACGTTGTACCAGGGGATACCGATCAGCGCGATGGCTTGATTCAACGGTGGCATCACCGACAGGTCATCGAACACGATGTCGCCCAGCGTGACACCGAACGAGGCGCCGTGACCATCTTCGGCAATGATCTGTTCGATCACATCGTGCGCCATGTATTCGACTTCCTTGACGTTGCGTGGTTGGGTGTCGCCGAACAACAAGGCTTTGAATTGGTCCGGTTCGTCACGACGTGTCAAAGGAAAGTCGACGGATTCGGGCAGCGGCCCGGTCGGTTCGACGCCGGGATATCGAAAGTCCTTGGGCGATCCGTTCGGCTTATGGATGTAATAGAACTGAGGCAGATTGTCGGAATCGACCGGTGTCATCCAGTTGCGAGGTTTGATGACGAACAGAATCGTGTCGTCGGTGACCGGCAAGCTGTACTTTCCATGCTGGTCGGTTTTGACGATGTCCCTTCCGTTGCTGACCTTAATGTTTGCCAATCCGGGTTCGCCTTCATCACGAATGCCATTCGCATTGACGTCTTCGAAAACAGTGCCGACGGCGGTTTGGCCGTTAGCCGGGGCGTGATGCGAATCGTGTTGGTGGGCGGTCAGATTCGCGCCGCAGATCGCGACAATCGCGGCCGCAAAAATGGATCGAGTACGAGGGAACCGGATGTTCACGAGAGACCTCAGGCAGGGGCATGGTTGGGATGTCGAAGCATCGGCCGCACCGCCACTGGGAAGTGGTGAATTAGGGCGAGGCGGGCGGCCGAGTTTCCTTTGAAGACAGAACTGTACTCGTTGGTTTCAGAATGATCGCCGTTAGATTCGTAAAGGCCCGATGAAGATTTCCTGAGGCTCACCTCCATTCCGGGGCCTAGGCGTCGTCGTCGGCTTCACCGGAGGGTTGAGCCAGCAGGGCGTCGGAGATCGTCAGCGTTTCGCGGATCAGCAGATCGACGCGGTCAGAAATGCTGTCGTCGGCCAGGGAGTTGCCTTCGAAACTTTCGCCGGTCGCATAGATGAAACGCGGCACGATCAGACAGCGAAAATCCAACATCAGACTGTTCGCCAGCCCCATCGCTGACATGTAACTACCGGCACCGCCGGCGGCCAACATCAGTCCAACGACCTTGTCGGTCCATGCTTTGCCGGTCAATTCCACCGCATTTTTGATCGCCGCATTGACGTCATAGTTGTAGACCGGCGACGCGATCAAAATGGCGTCGGCGTCGCGAATCCGTTGGGCCAGATCGGCCACGTTCTCGTGCCCATAGGCGGTGGCGCCGTCGCAGGGGGGCAGTGGGGTTTCGGCCAGGTCAAAGAAATAACACTGACGGCCCTGTTGGTCCAAACGTTGATACGCCGCCTTGGCCAAAATGCGGCTGCGGCTGGTCGGGTGCAGGCTGGAGCTGAGAACAAGCAACATGAACGAATCCTTGGCGTGGTGAATCGCCAACGATTGTTTCGGACCTTACGTCCAGGGGGAAGGCCGCCGGTGACGGCTTTCCCGACGTGCTGGCTTTTTCCAGAGGCTTCAAACGCCCCAGGATTCGGCGTCCAAGCTCGTTTCTGAATCCATCCCCAAACGATTCTTCAGCATGGTGAATCGGTTCAAATAGGCTTCGCTGCTGCTGTGAACATGTTCCGCCTCGGTGATGAATTTCAGTTTTTCATCGGGGTACACGTCGCCTTGGATCAGCACTTGGCGAAAGTCGTCCAGCGGTTCGCCGTAGGCGATCAACAGTTTGTGCTCGTCCAATTGGACTTCCTGTTTCTTGGCCGGGTTGATCACCGCGATCCCGGTGCAGCCGTCATTAAGCAGCAGGTCTTCGAATTCCCACAGGATACTCTTCAGCACCGGGACATCGATGTGTTCGCGATACAGATCTTCGTCACGGCCGCGAGCGTGATGGCTGGATTCCAGCGCGACGTCGACCACCGCGCCGAGCGGTTCGACCAGTTCCAGGAACAGTTCCATTAGGCTGCCGCGTGTGGCGGAAGCCATGATCACCGGGGTCCGTGTCTTGCTGGCTTCGTCGACGTATTCGTCGTATCGGAAGCCTTGCCTTGGTTTGATTTGCACGTCGTAGGACGGTCGGATCGCGTCGGTCAATTCGAACGCATCGTAGGTCCGGATGCCCATGTGGACTTGCAGTTCTTCGTCGCTGAGCGATTCAAAGCTTCCCGATGCTTTGCCGGTGGCGTCGCTGGCGTTGGTTCGAAGGATGCGTTTCAGGAAGCCCATAATTGAAACTCTGTGGCGTTAGCCCTTGGATAATGACGACCCCGTCTTGGTCGCCTCGGATGCCGTGCGTGTGCGAAACTTGATCGACCGCACCGACGACCCTGTACACCCAACGCTAGGCCCCGATCCGCCCGCAAGCGTGCCGAAGTGAACCGCCGAACGGCAAATCTGGGAACCGAAGGTCACCCCAAGCGTCAAAGCCGGAACAGTCGATACGACCGCGCTGACTGCGATAGCCGATGCATGATCGCCCGCCTGCGGCCGGCGGCGTCATCGAATGGTCCGGCGGCGGAGCGACAAATCGGGCAGGCGGGATAGACTGGTGGCAGACACCCGGCGTTGCTTGTTGTCCCTGGACAGGTCGTTATCGCGACCGGCCCGGCGGTTTTCCGATGGGGGTTGGGCGTGTTCCAATGGTGCGATCGGATGGACCGGATGTACGCACGGCATCATTGAATCCCGGCTTTTCTTTGATCCCCCATTGCTTCTTACTGGCACGGTTAGGACCCAACATGATCGATCCCATCGCAGATTCGCCTCACGCGATCCGACAGACCGTGTGGGCCTTGCCGCTGACGCACGGACTGGGGGTGATATTGGCACTCGGTTTTTGCGTGGGATGCGATTTGCCGGAACGACCGATCGTGGATAAGAAGCCCGCGGCCCGGCCGACCCTGCCCAGCGACGAAGAAACGTTTGAGGTTCCCACCACGGTGTGGAACGACGACTGGGACGCCTGGTTTTACTACGTGATGGATCAGCGTCCGGTCGGGTACAGCCACATTTCTGCCCGCATGGGCGCCCAACGCCGCGACGACTTTTTGATCGATGTGCCTGCCGCGCCGGCGCTGGAACTGATGCGGACCGAGACCCGCTCCAATTCGCTGTGGTTTGATGTCCGCGATGTGATCCGATTTGATCGCGGAAATGCCTCCTTTATCCAATCGCTCAGCCAGGTGACGCGTGAGTCGGTCGAGGGGGAGCTGCGTTCGTTTTGGAGCCAGTTGAGGGTGGGCCCCGCCGAAACCCAATCGATCGGCGTTGTCGAAAACGATCAACTGTCGATCGAAACATTTCGCGGGCAACGTCGGATCACACAAAACGCTCCATGGGAAGACAGTGTGCGCGGGGCGATGGCGGTGATTCAGTCGCTGCAGTCCAGTCCCATGCAGCCGGGAGAAACGCGAAAGATCAAACACATTCTGCCAATCACGAATGAACTAGCCACGGTCAATCTGAGCGCCATTTCCAAGACATCTGTGCCCTGGCACGACGGTACCACGCGAATGTTGTTGGAAGTCATCGAAGAAGTGAACACTGGCGGACAAACCAGCAACGAATTGGTCTTGTGGGTCGACGATGAGGGCCAGATCCAGCGGACGTTCACACCCGCGCTTCGACTGTTGTCGTATCGCGTCAACAAAGAAGAATTGCCTGACTTGTTGGAGCCGGCGGATGGCCCGGGAGCCCAGCTGGACATCGACAACTTGGCAATGACGCCCCCGGCATGGGCGGCGGTCGAAGGTAAAAAAATCGATGCCCCCGAGCGGGCGTCCCGAGTGGCTTTTGTGATCACGCCGATCCGCGAAAATCCGGAGCAGCCGACGGTCCTGGAACCTGCACCGGATCAGTATTTCAATCGCATGAAGGACGGGCGGATTCGTCTGTTGATCAGCCGCCAACGTGAAAAAGTCAGTCAGGGATTCGAACCGTACGAAACGGAATCCGGCCCCGGCGACACTCGCCCGACGTCTTTATTGAACTTCAACGCATCCAATGTTCGAGAACTGGGACGCGTTGCGTTGAAAGGGCTGGACCTGACCGAGCGTGACATGGCGGTGGAACTGAATCGTACAGTCCACACTTTGGTTCAGCAGTCCACCTACGCGGGACAGTTCACCCGGGCGTCGGATGTTTTGCTGGCGTCCCAGGGTGGTGCAATGGAGTCTTCGGTCTTGCTGGCCGCTCTTTTGCGTGAACGCAAACTACCGTCGCGGTTGGCGCTGGGGTTGGTCTATGTGCCCGGCGACCAGCCCAAGTTGGCATTCACCGTCTGGACGTTGGCGTTGGCCGATGGCAGCTGGGTTTCATTGGATCCGGTGACCGGACGCGAAGCACCGGCTGATCGTATCGTGCTGAAGATGTTGGACACGACCAAACCGATTGATCGCGATGTGTT
Source organism: Crateriforma spongiae (assembly GCF_012290005.1). Taxonomy (NCBI): domain Bacteria; kingdom Pseudomonadati; phylum Planctomycetota; class Planctomycetia; order Pirellulales; family Pirellulaceae; genus Crateriforma; species Crateriforma spongiae. Next base: position 274,954 of record NZ_JAAXMS010000002.1, on the reverse strand, counting down.
CGTGCCGATCTTTCAGTGGATGCAGAACACAAAAATACGTGTCCAGGGATTCTCTTTGAAGAAGGAAGAAGAACCCGTTGCCGAGGACGATGATTTGAACTCGGAATTGCTGTTGCCGCTAAGCCAGTGACCGGCGGCTAGGGGGTATCGCCCCAGAACTGCGCAACACTTTTCAGCAATGGGTCGATCGTTTGCGGCTGAATGGCGTGTGGCGGTGCCCAGGCCCACCATCGGAATCCTTCGTGTTCGGTCAGTTTGATTTCGGGTTTATGATCGATGTGCCCTAAGAAGTAGGTCACCACTTTCTCATACGATTGTCCGGCCCATTTCTTGTACTGGACGGGATAGCGGATTTGGAAACGAAAGTCCGGGTCCCATCGCACAAGGTCCGGGGAAACACCAATCTCTTCTTCCATTTCCCGCTTGGCGGTCTGTAAATCGTCTTCGCCCGGATCGCGGTGCCCTTTGGGCAAGTCCCAGCGATTCGGGTGTCGCATCAACAGGAACTCGGTGACCGGATCACCGGTAACCAACAGCACCCCCGCCGCATAAACCTTGCCGTCGTCAGCGATGTGTTTCGTCATAAGGGGTCAAGCGATCCGAACAGAAGTAAACCGGAAGCGACGCGTGCCAAGCTGACCCGCATTGGAATCCCATGACCGGGCGTCTGGGGGACTTGTCGTCTTGGTGCGAACGTCTACAAAGCAATCGAGCCAAGCAGGATTGGCTCCTTGCCTGAGGCGAGTCAAGTCGAAACGTATCATCCGCGAACAAGTGAAAGCCCGGCTCAAGTGAAAATCTATACCCGAAGCGGTGACGGTGGCAGTACGGGATTGTTCGGTGGGCCTCGTGTTGAAAAGGACGATGTCCGGATCGAAGCTTACGGAACCGTCGATGAACTGAATGCCGTTTTGGGATGGTCGCGGTCGGCGGGATTGCCCGAAGCGATCGATGGTCAAATCGAAAACGTCCAAAGTGAATTGTTTTCGTTGGGCGCGGAATTGGCGACACCCGAGCCGGACAAGCACGGCTTGCGGGTGATCGGATCCGACCACATCGAACGGTTGGAAACTTGGATCGACGATGCCGAGCGGTCACTGCCCGAATTAAAGTCGTTCATCTTGCCGGCCGGTGATGAGGCGTCCACCCGGTTGCACATCGCACGCGGGGTCTGTCGCCGAGCCGAACGCCGGGTCGTATCGCTCCGTCGCCACGTCGGTGATGCGATATCGGAAGATCTGGTGATCTATTTGAACCGTCTCAGCGATTTCCTGTTTGTCCAGGCAAGGGCAGCCAACCATCGGACGGGGCAGGGCGATCAGCCCTGGCGAAAACCCTAGCCAAAGGCCCTGATTTTCGCTCTGTGACGGGCATTGTGGCGATGGTCCGCCACGGCCTGCACATCGGCGTCGCCCGGCTGTTCCCAAGCCCTCGACGTTGTACAATGCACGTCGAAATTGGGACTCTCGTTCGGACGATTTGATCTGTCGTTCGGCGGCCCACCCGTCCATCGGCTCGCCGCGTCTCTGCCGGTAGCCAACCCTATGATCAGCTGCCTGTTAGAGGATATCGGTCGTGAAGAAAGTCGAAGCCATCGTCCGCCACTTCAAATTGGAAGACGTCAAAAACGCGTTGACTGACCATGGGATCCACGGAATGACGGTCAGCGAAGTTCGTGGTTTTGGCCGTCAAAAAGGGCACACCGAAATCTATCGCGGCACGGAATACGCCATCGATTTCGTTCCCAAGGTGAAGATCGAAGTCATCTGTACCGACGAGAACTTGCAAACGGTGATCGACACCATTTTGCAGACCGCCCAAACCGGCCAGATCGGTGACGGTAAAATCTTCGTGACCAATTTGGAAGATTCGATCCGGATCCGTACCGGCGAGCGCGGCGAAGAAGCGCTGTAGGCGACGCCGAAGTATCGCGCCGATGGTGATGTTCGTCGCGGTCTTCCGGTCCGGACCAGCATCGGTTTTCTGCGTCGGGAGTCTTTCGGTCGGTGAAGTCGCCAAGCAGGGCTCAGTGGCCGGGGACGTTTGCTTCGATGCAAGCCACGGACCGATTGGTGCGACAGGTTTTGGCCGTCATGCCGTATGACGGTCGATGGGAACAATAGGCGGCCGCCGTGGATCGCGACCGTCTTGTTTGCGGAATTGATTCACAGAATCGAATTACATGTCTTTTCAACCGGTCGTTCTAGCAGCGCGAGAGCGACTGGCTCAGGTACGCGAAAAGATCCGTGGCCAACACGCCGACGGGTCGCCCGGATTTCAAGTCGCCAATCGTATGGCCGACTTGTACGACGATGTCGTCTTGATGGTCTGGGAATCCGCATCACGGAAGTTGCAGCACGATCTGGGGTTTCGCGGTTTAGCGTTGGTCGCGCACGGCGGATTCGGACGTCGCGACTTGGCACCGTTTTCCGACGTCGATTTGATGTTGTTGACGACGGCACGATCGGCCGGATTGGCGACCGAGGTTGCCGGGATTCTGACACGTGATTTGGTCGATGCCGGGCTGGACCTGGGGTTTTCCATTCGCGGTCCGGCCGAAGCCTGCAAACGGGCCTGGACAGATCCCGTCATTTTTTCATCGCTGGCGGAATCACGTTTTCTGGCGGGCAGTTCCACGGTGTTCGGTCAATACTTTGATCGATTGCGAAAGGGCAGCATCCGACGCCAGTATCGTTTGACCAAAGCGGTGGTCGAAGCGCGAAGAAGCGAACGCCTGAAATGGGGCGAGACAAACTATCTGTTGCGTCCGAACGTCAAGAAGTCGCGTGGTGCACTTCGTGACATCCAGCTGGTGCGTTGGATCGGGTTTGCCCGCAGCGGCGAATCGGATTTGGAGAAGCTTTATCGGCTGGGAGCGCTTCCGGCGGAAGATTTGCGACAACTGCGTCACGCATACGCGTTCATGTTGCGGTTGCGGAATGAGTTGCACTTTCGGGCCGGCCGCAGCCAAGACGTGCTGGATCGCGCGACGCAAATGGAGATCGCTGAACAGTGGGGATATGAGAACAGCGAAGGGGTGTTGGCGGTCGAGCATTTCATGCAGGACTATTTCGAACACACACAGAATGTTCGCTATGCCGCCGCCTATTTCACCGACGACACGCTGTCACAATCACGATTGTCACGCGTCAGTGAACGGGCACTGTCACGCAAGTTGACCGAAAACATCCGGATGGGGCCGACGCAAATTTGGGTGGTCGATTCCGATTTGGATCGCTTCGCCACCAGCCTGCCGGACGTGTTGCGTTTGATGAATCTGGCCAACCAGCACTTCAAACGGATTTCGCACCGAACTTGGCAAGCGATTCGGCATTCGATGGCCCGTCGCAACCCCAGTCCACCAGATCCCGATTCGATCAATGCGTTTTTGGGCCTGTTAAGCAAGCCCGGGCGTTTGGCGTCGCTGTTGCGGCGGTTGCATGAATTGCGTGTCTTGGAACAGCTGATTCCACCGATGAAGCGGTGCCGAGGCTTGTTGCAGTTCAACGCGTATCACAAGTACACGGTCGACGCACACTGCATTCGCGCGGTCGAAGCGGCAACGAAGTTGGAAGAATATTCGTCGTCGATGGCACGGCGGTATGCCCGGCTGAAAGACAAGGCCATTCTGCACTTGGCCCTGCTGATTCATGACCTTGGCAAAGGTTATGAAGAAGACCACTGTGAAGTCGGGCGGCGGATCGCCGGTGAAATCGCGGATCATCTGGAGTTGGACGACGCCAGTCGCGAAACTTTGCAATGGCTGGTTCACAAACACTTGATTGTCAACGTCGCCGCATTCCGCCACGATCTAAATGATTCCCAAGTGGTGTTGTCGTTCGCCGCAGAAGTCGGGTCGATTCGAAGGCTGGAGTTGCTGATCGTGCACGCCGTGGCGGACTTGATTGCCGTCGGCCCCGGCGTGGCTTCCGATTGGAAAATGAATCTGATCGAAGACTTGTACTTGCGGACCCGACGCTATTTCGAATCCGGGACGTTGCCCGATGAGATGGATGCTGAAACCGCCAGCCAACGCAAACAGATTGCCGAGCAGTTGGCGGACTCGGGTGCACCGAAGATCGGTTTGGATATTCTGAACGCATTGCCGTTATCGATTCTTCGGCGAATCACACCGGACCAATTGGTCGGCGAATTGACAGGCATCGCCCAATGGTATGAAACCGGGCGTTCATCGTGCTGCGTCGCAAACTATGACTCCAGTTTCTTGGCGATGCGATACACCGTGTTGCATCGCGAAGCACGCCGAAATATTGGAACGTTCGCACGCAGCACCGGCGCGCTTAGCGGTTTGGGGTTGCAGATCATGCGCGCCGATGTCGACACGATCGAAGTGGATGATCAAGAGGTGGCGTGGGATTCGTTTTGGGTGTTGGACCCCGATCATGAAGACCCGCCACCACAGCACCGGGTGAATGAAGTCTGCAACCACGTTTGCCGATTGTTGGCCGATCCCACAGCGCCGGTGACTGCCCACCGAGATACATGGCGTGGCGCATCGATCCGTGAACCTGATTCGGTGGATGTGTTGCCAACGAAGGTCACCTTCGATAACGACACGTTGGAACAGTACACCATATTGTCGTTGTTCGCTTATGATCGTCAGGGCTTGTTGTATCGCGTGGCCCGGGCGATGGCGGAACTATCGATCGTGCTGCACTTTGCCAAGATCGACACACACCTGGATCAGATCGCCGACGTCTTTTATGTCACCGAATCGGATGGCAACAAGATTGTCGATCCGACACGCCAAAAAGTCGTCCAGCAGTCCATCTTGGAATCGCTGGAAATGGCCGGGCGTCGCGTGTAAGACTTTGCCGGTTTTGCAGCAAAGATCGATCGACGTCATCGAATCGGAATGACGAAATCAAGACGATCGATTCGGATCGAAGGATCACCAATGTTGATGCGAATCGGCGAACGATTTTGGATCGCATTGGTTCTCACGCGGGGGGCTTTCAAAGCCTACGCCAAATTTCTGCAGCTTGTTTGCACCGGCGCAACGGCGCGGCAATGGTTTGGTGGTTCAATGACCGCCTTCGTTTGTTGATTCCCCCGCCGCGGTAACCAACCCGCGGATAGATGTGGTTCAGGTTACCACGATTCCGGGACGCGAATCCGACGCGGTGATCGAACAGCTATATGCGTTGATTTCGACTTGGTTTGGCCTGGCAAGCAGATGCACGCCAAGCGGGCCGATTTCGACTGGCCGTCATCCATCCCGGTGCATTCGCCGATGCCACGCGACGTGGCGTCGGCAATGCACCGGGCAATGACGCAACGCGTGACGCATGGGATCAATCATCGCCGGTGGCAATCACCAGCGCTTTTGTGATCGACCGCGTCACCGCCGCAGGCTGTTGGGTCTTCTTTTGAATTCCGCGTAGGAAGACTGTGGGTTTTAGACGCCGACGGGATTCTGTTCGAACAAGTGTTCCCTTTCAACAAGGAAGTCTGTTTATGCGTACCTTCGCGACACTTGCCATCATTTTGCTGTTGGTCACCCTGGCGGTTCCAGCATCGGCCGATGCCGATTTGGATGCACTGCTGGGCGAATTGTCGTTCGGAGAATCCCAATTGGTCAGCGACAGCGCGATGCCGTCGGACGCTGAAGAAGCCATTGATCAGTTGCCACCCCCGGACGCCAACGTTGCCAGTGAGCAACCGGAGTTGGGCTTTGCCAACGATGGCATGATTGAATCGGATCAAGATGACCTTGCCCTGACAGACCCGATTCCGGCGTCAGGAACACTGGTTCAGCAACAGCCGGCGTATCAGGCAACACCGTCCGTTGAACTGGCACCACAAACCGCCATCGGTCCCGCTGTCGAACAACCGACCGCATTGCCACAGCCGATCGTCTCGGAAAACACCGCCATGGCCGGGGCCGCCCATCAGGCCGGTTGTTCGTGCAATCGGTGCAGTGGACACGGGGCAAACATGCGGGGTCAGGCAAGCTTTGCGGGTTGTAGCTCGGGGCAATGTGGTTCGGCCTATCAATGCACGCCGCACCGCAAGCCGACTCTACCGCCGCCATCGACATTCCAACAGGTGTTCCACAGTCGACCGGCCAACGCTGATCTCTGGGCCGGCTATGAAGCCGAGGCGGCGCATCGCGAAGCACACGCCTACAAACATGTTCGCGGCCAATGCGATTGCTTTAAGAAAAAATCTTGTTTCCTGCACCGGGCGTCGCCGCCGGTGTACCGAGGGTCCTGTGACGAGTGTCAATGTTCGTCAGGGGGCTGTGACTGTTCACACCATTAGCGGGTTGTGAAACCGAAGGGTCGGCGTTCATGAAGGACGCCGACCCTTTTTTCGTTTGATGGGAAACGTCCCGCGGTTGGATGGCCTGCAATGCCGCGTCCCGGGGGACTTTGATCCACCGGCGAAAAAAGGCCGAAAAAAAATTGCCGGCCTGAAAATCCGCTACAGGATTCGGACCGAGGTTGCCGATCAGACTTGTACCATGGATTGGGAGGGTGGAACGATCGGTGCCATCGTTCCAGCAATGATGGGCCATGGTGAGGCAGGGAGGGCTTCACCATGGCCCTTCTCTTTGCGCTAAGGCGATTTCGTCAGTGAATCGACGCCGGGCTGGCTTTTGATCGGCGCCCGATGGGTGTTTAATGAGCGGCTGATCCTGTCGCATGAACCCTGTTGAGCCAGCTACGCCATGTCAGAACCGAATCGCAGCAACGAGAAAGACACCGAAAAGGCGGACAAGTTTTGGATCGGCTTTGATCTTGGTGGCACCAAGATGCTGGCCATCGCCTATGACCAAAATTGGAAGGAACTCGGCCGCCGCCGTCGCAAGACCCGCGGACGTGATTCGTCCGACAGCGGATTGGACCGCATCTGTTCGACGATCGAGCGATTGCTAAACGAAAACGATCTGTCCGCAGACCAGATCGCGGGCATCGGTATCGGTTGCCCTGGACCAATCGATGTGGACAAAGGACGTATCTTGGTCACACCCAACCTGGGTTGGAACAACTTGGACGTTCGTGACAAGTTGAAGAAGCGATTCGATTGTCCGGTGGCCGTGGTCAATGACGTTGATGCCGGTGTCTATGGCGAGTATCGCTTTGGTGCCGCAAAGAAGGCCCGCTGCGTGGTGGGGATTTTTCCGGGAACGGGCATCGGTGGCGGATGTGTGTACCAAGGCCAGATTCTTCAGGGTGCCGGAATCAGTTGTATGGAGATCGGTCACACTCGAATTTCCAGCAGCGATCGTGCAAGCGGTTATGACTTGCCCGGAACGTTGGAAGCTGAAGCCAGCCGATTGACCATTGCCGCCGAAGCGGCCAAGGCGGCTCATCGTGGCGACGCGCCAGCGCTGAAAGAAATTGCCGGGACAGATCTGGCGGAAATTCGCAGCGGTGCGCTATCGGAGTCCATTGAAAAGGGTGATTCCGCGATTCACCACTTGGTGGAAACGGCCGCCGAAACGGTCGGCATTGCGGTCGTCAACATCGTGCACCTGTTGGCACCCGACAAGATTGTGTTGGGGGGTGGCTTGGTCGAAGCGATGGAAGATCTGATTGTCGGCACGGTGAAACGCACTGCACGCAAACGCGTGATGAGCGTTTACCGCGATCGATTCGACGTTGTGCCGGCAAAGTTGGGCGACGACGCCGGGGCACTTGGGGCCGCTGCGTGGGCAGCCAGCACCTTTGGCGACGAATCGGAAGAAGACTAATCGATTCGGGATTGAAAACGTCGTCCGATCCGATTCAAGGTTCGACGTGGATTCCACAACGACGCTGACAGCAATCGCATGCGGCCTCGCAGCGGCCTGTGCCCGTAGATTTCCCCCATCGCGCGTCGATAGTTTGCCAGCGCGATGTTGTCCAACCGCTCGCCGATTGCCTTTGTCACCGGGCGGTTTTTTCGCTGTGATTGAAATTCGGCCAGGTCACATGTCGGTATGCCTTCGCGACGACGCTTGGCTTGGTCGATCGCATAGTCGTAGTGCAGTCGCATTTCTTCCAATCGTCGGCTGCTAAGACTGGTGTCGTGCGCGCGATATAGATACAGACTGTCCGGAACATTCATCAACTTTCCGACTTCTGCCATCCGTAGGAACAAGTCCCAGTCTTCAAAGAACCGGTGTTCCCAGTATCCGCCCACCGCCCGCATGCAATCGGTTCGCATCATGCTGGCGCCATGAACCATCCCGTGGTCGCCTCGTAGCAGTGCACGGTAAATCGAATCGTGGTTTTGCGGCATCGGTACCGGACGTCCCGCGGTACGGTCACCAAAGTACGCAAAGCTGCTGCCCACCATGGACACGTCAGGGTTTGCGTCCAAAGCATCCGCCAAGCGTTCCAAGCGACTAGGGTCCGACCAGTCGTCGGCATCCATTCGCGCTAAGTACTGTCGGGTGCAATGAGCTAAACCGACATTCCCCGCAGCGGCCGTTCCCCGATTGGATTGGGGGATGATTTTGATGCGTGCATCATCGACGCTTTGCAGATATGCCAGGGAATCGTCTGTCGAGCCGTCGTCGACGATGATGAATTCGAAGTCCTGATAGCTTTGGTACAGGATCGATTCCACTGCGTCGACCAAATACGGCATCGCATTGAAAACCGCCATCTGGACGCTAACGCCGGGGCGCAGCGGACCGCTTGCCCCAGATATTCTTGCGAATGTCTGCGGTTCGCTGGTCGACAGTGTTCCGGATGCGGGCACGATGAATGGAAGTCAGGCGGACAAACGATAAATCAGCATCATTGGACCGACGTTTGATCGGAGGGACGCTTCGGTGGATCAACCGAAGCAGACGCGGAACCGGTGAAGTCGGCGTTGCCGACAAGCGATGGCCAGCTTGGCATTCCAAACCTTTTGTCGCTGGCCAAGTTCCCATAGATCACCGGCGCAAACAGTCCGGTCATCCACAGCAACGTGGACGAAAAAGGAAACGTTTCAAAAACGGTGTCTTCGAACATTCCCGAAACAAGGACGTAGGCGGAGATTCCTCGCACGAAAGGCTCATTGGACGTCAGGCCTACCAGCAGTGTCCAGCCGACCAAGACCAACGCAAGAATGCCCGCGAAGATGCCGCCGGAAAACAAACAGTGCAAAACAAGGTTATGCGTGTGCTGGGAAAACTCAGCCAGGAGAATCGGCGCGCTGTTCAAACCCCATCCCGTCCATGGACGCTGGGCAATCAACGACAACGCTTCGGTCCAGATGACAGTCCGCCCCGTCGCAGTGGTCAATTCCGATGCGTCGCCCGTTTTGGTGCCCAGCGAAACAATGGTCGAACCAAAGTCTTCTGCGCCGTTGCCTAGCCCATAAACCAGTATTGCGGCGAAGAAGCCGACGCCGGCCATGGCGGCCAAGATTCGTCCGAACCGACTGGCCGCCAGGTCGATCAGCATCACGATGGTCGATGCCATTCCGGCCGCGATTGCGGTGCGGCTTTTTGTTTCGATTGCCGTCGCGATGGCCAACGCGATTAGGGCATACAGGATCAATCCTTTCTGCGGTGACACCGTCCCGACACGACCACCCCGCAACAAGGCAATGCAAATCACAATCGCAAGCACGGCGACGCGTCCAACGGAGTTGGGGTGTGCTGTGCCTGACATCCGCAAAACAACGGTTTCGCCGATCAGCCGTTCCTCGTAGACGCCGATTTCAGGGACGAACAAATACAGAAACCAAGACACCACCATGTGCATGACCAAACCGGTCAACACCATCAGCACGATGGTTCGCAATGACAGGAACGACAACGCGGTCGGGATGAACAGGACGTAAATGCAATAGATCAATGCAGCGACGCGGCACACATTGGCGACTTCGTCCAAGGCAAACAGTGACGTCCCCAAAAAGACGAATCCCAGTGCGACGAAGAACATTCCGGGCAAACGGGCCAATGCATCGCGGACCCGCCAGTTGGTCAGAAAACCCAAGAAGCCGACGCCACCGGCAATTCCCGACACGACCAGTTTGAGCGCGACCTGCCAGTCCAAACCGACTGAATCGCTCTCCGCCGCGTTCCGGAAGCCCACGTCCAACGGATTGACCAACGCGGCCGCTAAGAGAGCCAACGCGCAGGCCAATGGTGCCAGTGGCGCAGCCAAGACCGCTTCCAACCGCGATTCGGGCGGTGATGGGGCGGAGCTTGACAAAGGGATCGACAGCGGACGACTCATGGGGAAACAGTCTGATTCAAAGCCGTGCCGTGGCCAATGGAAAAGAGGTCCCGGTGGCGAATGTGGGGTGGCCCTGTAGGGGTTGTGCCAGATCTTTGTGGGGACCCAGCCGGCAGACCTGGTCAAGCGTCGCCGCTGACTCCTCTGTGGTGGGGGGCATCAGTATTGATGCGTCCACGCGTCCGGGCAAGCACCTGCGGTGATTCAAAGGTGCGAGGTCATCGGCCATCTTGATTTGCAGACGCTGAGGAAGAATCCCTCATTGATGCGGTCAAAGAGATTCGCGATGCCACCAAGCTTTCGCGTGGAATCGACCGCGTTAGCGCATGAAAAAAGCGGAACTGGTCACTTAGGACCAGTTCCGCCTTGTCAGTTTCGGGCCGAGATCGACGGCGGGCCGACGATCATCCGCGATTGAAGTCGCAGACCCCTTTACTTCTTGGCTGCCGTCTTGCGACGAAGACGCATGCGATAGGCAACGCCACTGCTGATCAGACCCAACGCGGCCAACGACGTCGGTTCGGGAACCGCGGTGATCGAGACACTAGCCGGATTGAAAATGATACCTACCGGATCGATCGCGGCACCACCCACCGCATTGACTCCATCAAAACCGGTGAAAAACGGGGTGATGTCGGCCAACCCGTCGTCAACGGTTCCGATCGGCTGTTCAAGCGTCACGAATTCAGCGCGACCGAACACAAAGCTCGTTGGCCCTTGGACGCCACCTACAAACGTAGCGGCATCAAAGCCACGAATTTCTCCGGGCACACTGTCGTCAACACCGGGAGCCAATTCGATGGGGAGTCCAGTGACGGCAACTTGCTCGGCGTTGACCAGACGCAGTTCGGTCGCATCGTAGACAATGGAAGTCTGGAAACTGCCGACGGAATCACTTGCCAGGAGTTCCATCGAGAAATCGGCGAAGATCGTGCTGTTCGGATCGAACGCATCACCAACGCCAAGTCCGTCAGTGCGTGTCAAAGCAACGCTGATGCTAACTTCTGCACAACTCTGGCGGGCGACTCCCGCGACCAACAGCACTGCCACAAGGCTGGCTGCAGTTTTATGGAAACAAATCATCGAAAGGTCCTATTTGTTGCGAATCAAGAATCAAATGAAAGAGGAAAGGTTTGGGGATAACCGACGGCGTGCATCGGTGAATCCAGTCCTGGGGATCAGGAAGCGGGGGGATCCAGCTGAGTGTTGAATCGCCCTTGAAACGCACCGAAATCGCCGATGCCGATCAGCCCATCGCCGTTGGAGTCCAAAGCGGGGTTGAAGTCCTCGTCGCCATCCTGCTTGTTGAATGAGGCTTGGAAGGGACCAAAGTCTCCAATGCCAACGAGACGGTCACCGTTGACGTCGCCGTAGAACCGGAAGAAGTCATCGACGCGGTCATCGGCCATCGACATGCCACCGGTCACGCCGGTGATCAATTCGCGATTGATCGTCAGTCGATAGTTGCCATCGGTCAGCGAGTTGGTTGCGTTGGCTTCCACCAAGCTTCCGCCGAACGTCAGAATGATTTCCCACTGGCTGGTGGCCGCGTTGAAGACGGCATCCGATGCGGTCACATCGACCATGCCACCACCATTGCCAAGCTTCTCCAGTTCAAACGCACCGGGTTGAACGTTGACGTCTTGATCGAACGACACCGTGACTTCGCTGACCATCGATCGTTGGTCGGTGCCATCGGCGATGACCACATCAGAAACTTGTGGTGCCGTGCCTGCCGGTGCATCGGTGTAATAGATTTCCAAACGCGGGCGTTCGGTGATTTCCGATGCTTCGGATGATTGGAATCCCCAACCATCGGTGCCGCTTTCCCAGTGGTTGACGAACCACCCGTTGTTGTCGGTCGTTCCGTTGACCCAGGCTTGAACATCCGTGGTCACGTCCCAGTCATGGAAACCGCCTTGGACGTTCGGGTTGCGGCTTTCAAAACCGGCTTGGGTATGGAACACGTCGGATGCTTCGGTTCCATCGGTGCTGACGCCGTCGACCAATGTGTTGTACGTGTCGGTGTCCGACCACGTGGTCAGCATGGGATAGAACCGACCGCCATCCCCTTGGGCGTTACTGGTCGTGCTAGCGGTGCGAAGCCGAGCCGAGATGATCTGTGATCCGGCGGGGATTTGGCCGACCGCCTCGCCGATGATGTCATCGAAACGAATCAATGCACCGGAGCTCGGCGAATCGATGAACAGGGTCGTGGCGGCGGACAAGTCGCTATCCGCACCATTGCTGTCGATCTCGGTATCGACCGTGCCTTCGTATCCATCAACGCCGTCTTGGAAACTGACAACGTCCACCGCATCGGCCGGCAACCATTCGATGCTCAGCCGGGGACGATGAGTCGAGTTGGGATCTTCAGACGAGTCGAAGTACCAGCCGTCGCTGCCGCCTTCCCAAGGGATCATGGCCCAGCCGTGGTTGGCTTCACCACTGGCCCAGGCTCGCAGATCAGGCAGAACGCTGAAGTCTAAAAAGCCGGTGCCTGTGGAACCTGACAAGGACTCCGTACCGATGGCGGACTCAAATTCAGTGCGAGCTTCGACGCCATCGGGAACCCCGCCACCGGTCGTGCTTTGATTGACAAGGCCGTCGGTGAAGTAATCCCACGACGCTTGCGACTCATCCCAGTCCTGCAGCATGCGGAACATGCGGGCACCGTCACCTTGTGCATTGGAAGAAGCGCCCAGGTCGGAGTTCAATGTCAAGGTTGCTGATGTGATGATGGATCCGACCGGAATCTGCCCGGGGCCGTCCCCAAAGATGTTTCCGAATCGCAAGACGCCTTGAGAGTTGCTGCTTCCGCTGTCAAAGTCGATCCAGATTCCTGCGGCTGGGTCTTGAACGATATCGGATTGCGACTGGAGCAGACGTGCGTCGTCGGTGCCTTCATAGATCCCATAGCCCCAGTCGACGCCCTCTTGGATCTCACGTGATCGGATGTAACGAAGTTCAACAGTAGTCGCGGCCGCGTCCTTCGATCGTCCGCCGCCATCAACCAAGCTAAAGGTGACTTCACGAGTACCGGGTAGGATTGCACTGTCGGTGTTGTTGAACGTGATCGTCTGCAGCAATCGTTCGGTGATCGCACCGTTGGCCGAGGCGTTCAGGGTGATGACCAGCGGGTTGGTGCCATCGCCACCGGTGAAGGATCCGATCATCGTCCCTTCATAGGTGATGTCCCCACCGCTGACGCCAAATTGGCCCAGGCCCGTGCCTTCGTTCCGGATAGCCAGTTCGTCGGTGGCAACACCGCCGCCGGTGATTTCCACCGTGACGACGGCGCCGTCGACGTTGGCATCGTCGATTTCAATCAAGTCAGTAAACGGTGCAATGCCAACGGGTGAATCGCCAATGCCGAAGTAGGCCGGGCCGGTGCCCAGGTCGATCTCCGGAGCTTCACCGAAACCATTGATGTTGACCGTAACGGTGGCCGTATCGGAACCGCCGAATCCGTCGGTGGCGGTGTAGCTGAAGGTGTCGACAACCGATTCGTCCGAGTACAAGTCGTCAAAGAGGGTGCCCGGTTCGTACAACAGCGTGCCATCGGCATTGATCGTGACGCTTGCTCCCAATGCACTCGTCGCGTCGACCGATTGAATCGACAGCGGTCCGGTAACCGGACGGCTGACCGGCTTGGCGGTGCCGTCAAACGGGACGAACATGAACGTGAACGGCTGGTTTTGGCGACCCAATCCCGGCATGTCGTGGTTGCGGATCAGGAAGCTGCCCGAACCGTCTGACTCGTAAGACAAGTAGTTGTCTTCCAATTCGCCATTGTCTTGGTTCGTCAGCACCAACATGCCCGTGTCGGGTGACTGGCCAGGAATGGTCAACTTCCACTGCTGACCACCATCGGTGATGTCTTGACGCTCCAAGGTGAAGTCGCCGATCGCAAGGCTGACCGGGTTGGCCAAGCCCGATCCGGCATTGACGGTCCCGGCGATCAGGTTTTCAGCGTTACGCGGAACGAACAGGAAACTGAAACCGCCGTCTTCGCCATCACCAAAGTCTTGCTGGTTGTCACGCACGGCGACTTCGTACATGCCCGAGCCGGAAATCGCACGCGACGACACAGCGTTGTCGGAGTCTTCATTTCCGATGACGAACAAGAATCCGTCGATTGAGGCATCGGTGACGCCGGGGATAGTGACTTCATAGCGGCCATCGCCGGTACGCACGATGTCGGTCGCGGTCAGTCCGTTTCCGGACATCAAGGCACCACCGGCGTCGACGTGTCCACCGATCCATCCATCGGCAAACGGGAAGTATGCGACCGATACGTCGGCATCGGTGCTAGTGTCCGTCGCAAAGGCTTCGATTGCCAGCGACGTGCCGCCCGAACCGTTCGCAAAGGCCTGCACCAAGCTGGCGTTGGGGCCCGCATCGTCGTGATTTTCGCGGACGGTTGCCAAGGTGATGCCGCTGGCTGGCGCGATCGCACCGCCATCAATTTGGACTTCGACTTCACCAGTCGTACCGGCACCCAGAGTGATCGCGTTGGTGGTCGCACTGGTTTGCGCGACACTCCAGACGCTCGATTCGTCAACCGACAGATTGCCGGCGGCGACGCCTTGGATTGGGCCACGAAGGTCGATGACGTCCGGGTCGGTGTCATTGCCCAGGACCGTCAAAACGGCACCCTTACTGTTTTCTTCGTTCAGGTTGACCGTGTCGTCGACAGCGTCGGGATCGCGGTTAGGACCTTGAACGGTTACCGTGACGGTTGCGGTCGATGTCCCACCACGACCATCGGTGACGGTGTAGGTGAAGGTGTCTTCGACAAATTCGCCATTGCCAAGCCCGGTGATCGAAGCGTTGCCGGTGGACGGATCGTATTGCAAGGTTCCATCCGGACCGGCCGTGATCGTTCCGCCCAGAGCCGACGTCGTGTCAAACGACGTCATGCTGAAATCGAGATTCTCGACACGTTCAAGTGGCTGATCGAACGGCAGGAAGATGAACTGAACGTCCGGGGTCTCGACGCCTTCGACCGTCAACGGAATCGCATAGTCGCCGGATTGCTTCAATTGAATGCGGAAACTGTTGCCATCGGCGACGGCGACGGTTTGGTGATTGGCCGGGACCTGAGTCGGGATGCCATCAATGGTGGAAAATACCGAACCAGAAGACACGGCGATCAACGCACCGTCATTGGGCGTGTAGCCAGGGATGTTGACCAAGTAATCGCCGGATTGCGAACTGAAGTCAAGCGACGCGCCCCCGAACGACTGGACCAGGCTGACAAAGCCTTCTTGTTCCTGCGTTCGACCGCCGATCAATCCGGCGGTCGACGCCGGGATGTAAACGAAACTGAATGCGTCGTCTTCGAATCCGTCGATATCGCTATCGCTGTCCATCTGACGGATCTGCCATGTGTTGCCGAACGCCGATGGCATCACCGAAACAATGTTGTCATCGTTGTTTCCGCCGATGGCAAACAGCATTCCGTCGAACGAAGCGTTGGTAACACCGGGGATCGACACCTCGAACAGGCCTGTGCCCAATTTGGTCACGTTCGCTTGGGAAACACCGACGCCGCCTAGCAACGTGCCGTCTGATGCGACGTGGCCGCTGGTCCAGCCTTCCGCGAACGGGAAGAACGCGGCATGCAAAGGTGAGTTTCGCTCGCCACCACCGACACCGGTGTCGGTGGCGAAGCCATAGCTGCTGAACGCTGCATAGGCGTTGACCGTTTGGAACGGATCCGTGTTATCGCGAACGGTGCCCAAGAAGACACCATCGGTCAGCGACAGATCGCTGCCACCACGTCCAACCGCCACGTCACCGCGGTTGGCAGGGCTTTGGATCGTCAAGTCGTTGGGCGCCGCCGTGGTCGCATCCACCGTCCAAACGGTGTCGCCGTTGCCGGTCGCTTCGGGGTTTCCGCCGATGTGAGCGGCGGAAACCGAGAACGGCGAAGTGTCTGGGTGGTAATCGTTGTCAAGGATCGCAATGTCCAGCGGAGTGACTTTGTCTGTCACCGCCACGTCGTCGACTGCGACCACGTCATCATTGTCAACGGGAACCAGGTTGAACGATGCGGACAAGGTCAATGTCAAGCCCGTGCTATCGGTCGCGGTGACCGAGATGGTCGTGGAACCGAATGCATCGGGTGTCGGGGTCACGGTCAACGTGTCGCCAACGATTTCGCCCGAGAACAATCCACCGATCCCGGGATCGAACGAGTAGGTCAGTGAATCCCCGTTGTCCAAGTCATCGAAGATGGCCGCCAGGTCGATCACTTCGGTTTCGTCTTCGTTGATGTCGCGATCCGCCAGTTCGCCGATGGCGATCGGGGCATCGTTGGTTCCACGCAGCGTCACGGAAACCGTTCCGATGGCCGATTCCATGGTCGCCGGGTCGGTGGCTTCGTAGACGAACGTGTCGGTATGGACGTCACCTTCGACCAAAGCAGCCAGGTCAAAGTCGTAATTGATCGATCCGTCGGCGTATACCGAAACCGGAACGCCCCCATCGCTCAGGCCACCCAGCGCGCCCGGTGCATCGGTGGTTGCCCCCAGACTGGTGACCTCCAGATCCGACGTCACACCCAGGTCGTTTTCAAACGGGATGAAGAAGAACACAAAGTCCGTGTCCAAACGTTCTTCCGTGTTGCCATTCCATGCGAACTGGCGGATCAGGATCGACGACGGATCGTTGGGGTCGGCGTCGTAGGTGAAGTAGGTGTTCCGCGGTTCGGTGACCGTCAGGTCATAGTTTTCCATGATCAGGACACCGGAGGTGATGTCGTGACCGGGAACGGTCAGCTTGTACAAGCCGTCGCCTTGCGGCAGCAACGTAAAGTCGCCGAACTCATCCAGCATCGAATTGGTATCGGTGCTGTCGCCATCGACCACACCGCCGATCAAACCTCGCGTGGTGCGAGGGATGTACAGCACATTGAAATCGTCGCCTTCCGAACCACCGATCTCTGCGGCGTTGTCGCGGTGCTGGACGGCCCATTGGTTGTCGCCGATCGGACGAGTCCGGGTGTAGTTGTCTTCGTTGTCGGCTCCCATGCCGAACAAGAATCCGTCGGAGAAAGAATCGTTGACCCCGGGGACGGTCACTTCGTAGACGCCCCCCGAGCCGGTTGCCGACAGGATCCCGTTTCCGTCAGCATCTTTGGCACCCGTCGTGAAGCTGGCACTGCCGTTGAAGGTTGCACCGATCCATCCAGCGTCGTAGGGGAAGAACGCGGCGGAGGTGTCGATGGAAAGTTCGCCGTTGTTCTCTGGTCCCGCCGCGATGGCGATCCAAGTTTCTCCGCCACCTTCGCTGGCATATTGCGGAACGCCCAAATTCACATTGGACGCGTCCACCGGATCGTTACTTCGCAGCGTTGCAATCAACATCCCTTCGGACGCGTCAAGACGGTCGCCGGGGGTCGTCGGGTTCAGCCGGTTGCCGTTGGTCAGCAGGTGGTCGTTGGTGAAGTCGGCGTCGTCATCACGCAGCAAGTCGATGTCGCCGTTGTTCGCGCCGCCGTTGCTGACATCCTCGCGTTCATCATTGAACAGCACCGCGCCTTCAAAGATCGATCGCTGCGGGATTTCCTTCGAAGGATCGTTCGGATCCTGACGCATCGGAATGAACCAATCCGAATCGTTGACCGGAGCCAAATCCGGAAGAGTCGTCAGGTCGACCTCGGCGTTGAACGCCGAGACGGTCTGAGCCTCGTTCCCGGTGCTGTCGTTGATCAGGACGTTGAGGCCTTCCGAGTTGACGCTGGACAGCTCCGTGGAGTCAATCACGTCGTCCAGGACGTTGGCGGCCATCAGTTGGCGGTCTTCCAGGTTCTGGACCAGCAGGCTGCGGCTACGTCGGCTTCGCCGCGATCGCTTCTTGTTTTCTTTTCGTGATCGAGATGCTTTGGCAACGTGAGGCTTCTGCGAGGCGCTCATTGAATGGGGCCTTGAGGGTGAGTCTATAGGATTTGGGGAATCTGACGGTTTGTTGCGGGAGAGTACCCGCTGCGTCTTTCCCTGCAAGAAACAAAGACGGTGACGACATGCCCCCCATCCCCCACGGGATGCGTGTTCGTTTGTTGACGGCTATCCGCGTTCAGAGCAGAAAACACGGGGAAACTGAAAGTGCCTCAAGACTTTCTGTGCTCAATCGTCGCGGAACCTTTATGGAATTCTCATCTTTGTATGTGAGTGTCAGTGGTGAGTTTTATAAGGATCTGGTTACGACGGATGCCTTCTCGTTCTCTGATCCCGACTGGATTCAAAAATAGTGATGGTGGCCATTCTTTGGCCGGGTCTATGTGGTGCTGGATTATCAGGTCAGCTTGGGAAGGTTGTTCCGTTCTCGTGCCTGATCAGACAGGCCTGCGGGCCTGGCGCATAAAGAACCTCAAGCTCGAAACACAAGCTTGAGGTCATGATCGATGGATTGAATGACGATTCAGTCGACGCCTTCTTATAAAGCTTCTTCGTCAATGGTCGCATCGTCGTCACAGATGCATAGGTACATCCAAACTTCAGGATCAACCATGTAGGAATAGAAATTTACACTTCCGTCCGCTCGGGTCGCATTGAGGCCCTCCGCGTGGGCGGACCCAAAATATCGTCGCCAAGCGGTGCTGCCGGTGGTGCCGGGTTTGTAAGGCGGTGCCTGGGCATCAGGGATGGGCGGGAAGTGAAATCGCAGGTCGTCGACATCCCATCCGGCGTTGTTCCAGCGTTCATTGTCGCCACCGTCAACACCATGCCGATCCTTGGGAAGGCTCTTTTCGCCAAACATAACGGTGTTGGAAAGTCCGTCGGTGATTTCGGATAGCAATCGCTTGGCGCCCAGTGCAGGGTTAACGATCACGCCTTTTCTTCCCGGTGTGTCACCCATGTTGGGTGAACCACGTTCGCTAATTTCAGGGCCTTCGCCCAACGGAGCCTCCGGGATGTCATTGGTGCCGGCGATGGTCGGTCCATGCATGAACCCCGCACACCCTGCGTAGTCAACACGTGCGCGAAGGTTGTTGTTGTAAAGTTTGGGACTGCGGCGTGAAGGGCAATGGTATCCACCGATCGCAACCTTGGCGACATCGTCTTCACCCGCGTTATTGGTGACATAGGGCCAATACGGCGGATCATCGCGGCTTAGTTCATAAACCACTTGCTGTTCCATAAAGGGCAGGATCTTAAAGAAGTGATTCCATCCGCGGCGGGTGGCGGCACGGCAGCAAACCGTCCCACCGTACGTCGGGGCACGTCCGCCGTGGTTTCGGCCGGCATGATTAGGGCTTCCATCCAAGTTGATCGCTTCTGGATCGCCGTCCATCGGACCAGTGGGAAGATGTTTGTAGGCACTTTCGAAATTTAGGGCTGCCAAGCCCATCTGTTTCATGTTGTTCATGCACTGGGTGCGGCGAGCAGCTTCTCGGGCGCTTTGCACGGCCGGCAAAAGCAAGCCGACCAGAACCCCGATAATGGCGATCACCACGAGCAGTTCGACCAGGGTGAAGCCGGCGTGTGGAGGCGGGTTTTTGCGGTGTTTCATGGAATTGGTTTCATGCGAAAATGGGGCGATGGAATTACCATGCCCCAAGACGTGTAAAGTCGATAGCGACCGGTCTGGTCGATGATCAGCCGCCTTCGGCTGCGTCAATTTCTTCGTCGATCTGCTTGATGTAAGCTTCGTCTTCTGCGGACAGCGGTTCATCATTGATGACATCGCCGCCGCCACATCCGAGGCTGGTGACGGTGATTATCCCGGCGATCATGCAGATGCCGAATTTGGCAGGCGTCATCCAGGTTTTTGCAATGTTTAAAATGTTCATTTCTTTTTGTGGTGTTTTACGGTTTGAATGTTGTGATTTGATGAACTTGATCGGGCGTTTATTCGGATTCTTGGATTTGTTCGCCGTCATCGATCACGCATAGGTTTTTCCAAAGTTCTGCGTCGACGGTGTAGGCGTAAAAGTTGACACTGCCATCGCATCGCACGGCATTCAAGCCTTCCGCATGAGCAGCGCCAAAGTATCGACGCCAGGCGGTGCTGCTGGTGGTTCCCGGGCGAAACTCAGGTGCCTGGCGGTCGCTGATCGGGGGGAAGTGCCAGCGAATGCAGTCTTCGTCCCAACCGCTGTTGTTCCACCGTTCGTTGTCTCCGCCGTCGGTGCCATAGCGTTTTTTGGCGATGGATTTTTCTGCGAACATGATGGAATTCGACAACCCGTCGGTGATATCACCTAGGGTTCGTTTGGTCCCAAATCCGGGCCAAACGATTGCACCTTTGCGACCCGGGGTGTCGCCCTGATTGACGTTGGAGCGTTCGTCGCCACGCGGGCCCAGTCCCAAGGGAGGTTCTGGGATGTCATCGGTGTTTTCAATCGTTTCGCCTTGAAAGAAGCCGGCACAGCCCGCGTAATCTAGACGCCCGCGAAGATTATTGTTGTAGAGCTTGGGAGGTCGACGACTGGGACAGTAGTAGTGGCTGATGGCCACCTTGGCGACGTCGTCTTCGCCGCCGTTGTTGGGTTGGTTCGGCCAGAACGGAGGGTCATCCCGCCCGAGGTCATAAACCTGCGGAAGTTCCATGAAGGGCAGGATCTTATAAAACTGGTTGAATCCGCGTCGTGTTGCAGCACGGCAACAGGTGGTGCCACCGTAGGCCGGGGGTGTTTCGCGATAGTTGTATCCGGCGGGGTTTGGTGATCCGCTGTAGTCCACCGCTTCGGGGTCACCGTCCATCGGGCCTTCGGGCAGTTTCTTATAAGCACTTTCGAAATTGAGTGCGGCCAGTCCCATTTGTTTCATGTTGTTCATGCACTGGACGCGTCGAGCGGCTTCCCGTGCACCTTGTACGGCCGGAAGCAATAGCCCGACCAGAACGCCGATAATGGCGATCACAACCAACAGTTCGACCAGCGTAAAACCGCTGGGTCGATTTGTGCGTCTTGAAGAAGACATGAGGTTTTCCAAAGGAATGTGTTTATGGAGATTTGATGAAGTGGCTTGATTCGGCAGCAACCAGTTGCTTCGGTGGTGTTGACAGGCGGGAAAGTTAGTAGCGGCCATCCGGGTGTGCAAAGCCAATTCAGTCTTTTCCGAGAGACTTCACGAGGGCTTCACAATGAAGCACTTTGTTAGGTCTCGATGTTCAAAGGTTGCCGTACTTCTGGTCGCGGCTCTAATGGCTCGCTTCGTGATTCAACGCTCTCTTAGATCCCAAGAAGGTTTGGTTATGCCCCCAAGAGTCCGGCTGGCTGTAATATCGATTTCGTTCTTGTTCGTGTTGTCGACGTTTGTGCAGGCGGGGCAACGGTCCGCTTCGCAGCGGGAGAATCCCGTGTACACCGCGTGGGAGTCTTTTCCTGTCGGGACCAAAGTGGTGGTTCGCTCCGTCACCGAACGCGACGGCAAAAAGCAGATCGAAAAGACGTCCAAAGAACTTTTGGAGAAGACCGATGAGGCTGTGGTGATCGGCCGGACCGTGGTCATGGTTTCCGAGGACGGATCAGAGTCCAAGCTTCCGCAGATGAAGCTGCGTAACCCGCATTACTTCCGTTTGCCGCCGGGGATCGATCCGAAGCGGTTCGGTCAAGCCAAGGGTGTGAAGGAGCAGGGCGAGCAACGTTTGCAGGTCGAAGCTGGCACCTTTGAAACCACTTGGAAAAAGATTGAATCCAAGGTGGAAGCCGGGATCACGTACACGCAGACGTGGTCCAGTAACGAAGTGCCCGGCGGATTGGTCAAGGCGATCAATCGCACGCCGGCGACTGAGGTGGTCAACACGATGGAGTTGATCACGTTGGAGATTCCGGGCCAGTCGTCAACGCAGTAGGACGGATTCGGCAGGCGTCATCGCTTGGCGGCGGTCAAAGAGAGTGCGTTCGGCTTATTTTCCGCTGGTCATGCGCAGCAGAATTCGATCACCCCAAGCCGGAAAGATTGCCCGCAGGATGATCAGTAGCCTTGCTTTGCCGGGCAAGATGATCTCGCGTTTGCGTTTGGCGATGCAATCGATGACGGCGTCGGCGACTTTCTGCGGCGGCAGTCCCTTGATCTTTGCACCACCACCGGGGGCAGCGGCTTCCGGTGGCAGATCGTCTGCCAGCAGTTTGTCGTAGCGATGTCCGGCATCTTGTCGTGCGATCGGTCCTGGGCAAACCAGGCCGACATGCACGTTGTGTTGCCGCATTTCCAGGCTCAGTTGATCGGTCCAGCCGCACAACGCGTGTTTGGCCAGGCAGTAGCCACCCAGGTACCGGGCCGGAATTTTCGATGCAAGCGATCCGATATTGATGACGCTGCCCCGGTTTTCGCGAATCAACGGCAGTAAGGCTTCGGTGCAGATGACGGCCGAGTGGACGTTCATGCGGACCAATTCGTCAATTCTCTGCAAGGTGATCTCACTGGCCAAGCCGCGGTCGCTTTGGCCCACCACATTGACCAAGACATCCAGCCGGCCGAAACGGTCGGAGACGAACTCGGCAAGCTTGGTCACTTCGTCGAGATTGGTCACGTCGCATGCGTATTGGTGCAATTCGGCAGACGGCGCAGCTTTTTCCTCTGACGCCAATTGGTCTGCCGTCAGACGCAACCGCTCGAAGTCTCGGCCCACGATCAAGACGTGGTAGTTTTGATGCAGAAGCGCGCGGGCGATTGCCGTTCCCAGCCCCGCCGAGCCGCCGGTGACCAGGGCGACCGGGGATTCGAAACGCAACGAGGGGGAATCGTGTGGTTGTGTCATCGAAAAGCCTGCGTGCCATGATTGCCAAGCCTGGATTGCCGTGGCGGACTCGCATGATAGCCGTCGACGTTTACATTCATAGAACGGACGAACCGTTTCGCATCTTGCCAGAAAGACCCCGACCCGATGACGCGACCACGATTTGAAGAAGCATCGACCAAGATTGTTGCCACCGTTGGACCGGCCAGTGACAGTGTCGACCGGTTGGCGGAATTGATCGAGGCGGGCGTCGATGTTTTTCGGATCAACACGGCACATGGAACTCGAGAGGATCACGATCGGGTGCTGGCCGCCATTCGCCAGGCAGCCGAGCAGACACGATTTCCCGTCGGGGTTTTGTTGGACTTGGCCGGTCCGAAGATGCGACTGGGGCAGTTGGTTTCCGATCCGCTGCAGTGCGATTGGGACATGCGTGTCAGCTTTGTCCGGGGCGATACACCGGGAGCGCCGAATGAGCTGACCAGCAGTTACAAGCGGTTGATCGACGAATTGGAAGTCGGCGATCGGGTCATGTTGGCCGACGGTACGGTGGCCCTGAAGGTCGAAAAGGTGACAGCCGATCGTGCGGATTGTCGGGTGACCGGACCGGGTGAAGTTCGCAGTCGCCAAGGTATCAATCTGCCCGGCGTGAAGCTTTCCGTTTCGGCATTGCTGCCCAAAGACATCGACAATGTGATTTGGGCGGTGAAGAATGACATCGACTTTATCAGTCTGTCTTTCGTGCGTTCAGCCAGCGACGTGAAGTCGTTGAAATCGCTGTTACAAGGCTATGAATCGGAGGCCTTGGTGATCGCGAAGATTGAAAAGCCTGAGGCGTTGGAAGACCTTGAGAACATCGTGGAAGAATCCGACGGGGTGATGGTGGCACGTGGCGACTTGGGCGTGGAAATCGATGTCGCCGACACGCCGGTCGCCCAAAAACGAATCATTCGCGTTTGTCAGGACAAGATGAAGCCGGTCATCGTGGCGACACAGATGTTGGAATCAATGCACCACAGTCGTCGGCCGACCCGGGCGGAGGCCTCGGACGTGGCCAACGCGGTTCTGGACGGAACCGATGCCTGTATGTTGTCCGGCGAAACGGCCATCGGCGACTATCCCGTCGAAGCGGTCAAGACGATGAATCGAATCATGCGACAGACCGAGCGGCAACTGTTGGGGCTGCAACGTGTCGAGCCACCGGAAAACAACCACGTGCATCCGGTGACCACCGCGGTCACGCTGGCGGCGACGGGGATCGCCGAAACGATCGCCGCGAAGGTGTTGGTGATCGCGACGCACAGCGGTGGGACGGCCTGGGTTAAAAGCAAAAGTGGGATGCGAAGCCTGATCCCGACGCTCGGTGCCAGCGATGATCCGAGATCGGTTCGCAGGATGAGTCTGTTTTGGGGGATCAAGCCGCTGTTGATGCCACAGATTGACGATGCCCAACGACTGATTTCTGAAATCTGTCAGTGGGGTCGGATGCACGACAAGCTGCATGCCGGCGACAAGGTCGTTTTCGTTGCGGGTACCGGTGTGATGAAGCGGGCCAACAATTTCGTGTTGGTTCACACCGTGGAATGAATCGATCGCTGGTGAAATGGGTGATGCAACGTTGCCGCCGAACGTGTCGACCTAGCCAATGCCGTTGTCATCCAATTTATCCAGCAACGGCAATTCGTCGGGACGCCGTTCGGCCATGCCTTGTTGAAAGTGCAAACGGCAAACCGATGCATAGCGTTCATTACCACCGATTTGGATTTGCTGGCCGTGTTTGATGGCACGCCCCTGATCATCGATCCGCATGTTCATGGTGGCTTTGCGTCCGCAGTGACAGATCGTTTTGATCTCGGACAGGGTGTCCGCCCAACCAAGAAGCATCTCGCTGCCTTCAAACAAGTGCCCCTGAAAGTCGGTTCGCAAGCCGTAGGTTAGAACAGGGATATCCAGGCTGTCACAAACGTCGGCCAGTTGCCGAACTTGAGTGCGGGTCAGAAACTGGGCTTCGTCGATCAGAACACAATCCACCGGCCCTTGTTCCACCAGACGTTGGACGATCGCGAACAGGTTGTCGGCTGTGGTGAAGCTGATGGCTTGTTGCGATAGGCCGATGCGTGACGAAACGGTGGACCGTCCTTCGCGGGTGTCGATCTCGGGAGACAAAATGACCGGCGTCATACCCCGTTCCCGATAGTTGTAGGCTGACTGCAGCAGCATGGTCGACTTGCCGGCATTCATTGCCGAATAATAGAAATACAGTTTGGCCATCAGTTTTCAATGAAACATCTGATCGGGGAAAAGTGGCGTTTTTGAAATCAGTATGGCCGAGTCGAGCGCGCGGGCTGTGGCGGCTGATTCTTGTGTTGAACGTCACCAGTTTGGATGCACCGATCGTGGCAGTCGTCTGGTTCGTCGTGCTGACGTGCGAGAATGACCACAGTGCGAACATTTTTAGCGTAGCAAATCGCAAGGATATCGCGACGGGCTCGGTTCTGGCGATGACCGTTTGGTTGATCTATTGCGGCGATCGGCTGTTGGATTCATTCCGCAGCGGGGCCGCCGTGCGTACGGCCAGGCATCGATTTTCGCGTCGAAACTGGCGGTTGTTGCTGATTGTGTGGACGACGGTGTTTGGCATCGATGCGGTGGTGGCGACCATCTATTTGCCCTCGGCGGTGCAATTGTTTGGCGTCGTTCTGGCACTGGCTGTTGGCCTGTACTTGTTGTGGGTTCATGCCTTTCGTCGCCGGTCGGCAATGCAATGGAAGGAACCGATCGTCGGAGTCCTGTTTGCCGCCGGTGTCGTCGGGGCATACGCCACAAACGCAGGCATGATGAACGGGGGCAGGGGAGTTTCCGTTGGTGTTTTGCTGGCCGGCCTGTTCACACTGAACTGCTGGATTGTTTCCAGGTCGGAAAGCGTGTGGCTGTTGCGGGTCGGCGATGAATCCGTGTCAGCGGGCCACATCCATGATCGCTTTCTGTACGTATGGACGATCGGCTTGGTGGCGTTGTCAGTGTGGGGGCTGGCGACCGAGTGGTTGGCATGGACGCTGGGGGCGGCGGTGGTCGCATCATGCTTTGCGTTGTCGGGTCTGGTCTACCGAATGCAATGCGTGACGCCGGGGAAAGCTTCACGGTTCGCTTTGCTGGCTGACCCCGCGTTGATCGTGCCGCCGATGTTGGTGGTCGGCACACAACTGCTGTATCGATCGTGGATGCATGTCCGATGAAGCAACCCGATGGTTATGATCGGCTGGCCAAATGGTATCGCTGGGTGGAATGGAGTCGTTTTGGTGGCCGGTTGCAACGTGCCAGGCAGCGTGGGCTGGATGACCTGCCAGCCAGTCCAAACGCGGTGCTGTTCGTCGGTGACGGTGACGGGCGTTTGCTGGAAGCATTTCTTCAGCGGTTTGCACCGGAGCAAGTCGTCAGTGTCGATTACAGTCGACAGATGCTGTTGTTGCAGCGAAAGCGAATCGATGGGGCAGGGTGGTCGCAGGATTCAAACGCTTCAACGGACAACCGGTCGGTTGTCCGTTTCGTCCAGGCAGATTCAAGGCAGTTGCCGATTGAAAGGCGTTTTGATGTGGTCGTCACCGCGTTTCACTTGGA
Source organism: Crateriforma spongiae (assembly GCF_012290005.1). NCBI lineage: Bacteria > Pseudomonadati > Planctomycetota > Planctomycetia > Pirellulales > Pirellulaceae > Crateriforma > Crateriforma spongiae. Next base: position 248,456 of record NZ_JAAXMS010000002.1, on the reverse strand, counting down.
CTGCTTTGTGGATGACGAATTGGACGACGTTGTGCGACAGATTGGTTGTTGCGTTCAATCCGATGGCGTTTGGTACGTGGTTGATTTTATCGAGCCACGTGGCGGACTGACACGCTGGTGGGCGGTGATGTGGATCAACCTGATGATCATCTTTTTTCGTTACGCGACGGGATTGAAAACGCGCCGATTGCCAGACGTCTCCGGTGCAATGTGGCGCGCCGGATGGCAGAAGCATTCGCAGCGTCGCGACTTTTTGGGATGGATCGACAGCAGCGTCTATCGTCGGAGGATCGATCCAAGCGTCAACGGTTAGCGTGATATCTGATTCAGGCTGAATTGGAAGAGGTGTCTTCAATCAACAGGCAGACTTCACCGTTTAGAAGAGCCTGCTGATCGGTCGCTCGCAGTCCAATTCGCAACCGATTGCCGGATTGCAGTGAAGGTGTGACATCGATCCGCAGCGGGCCGCGGCTTTGCGGAAGGTCACGAGCGAGTGCATCGCCGTTCAGGTCGACCCACGCCAGATGCCCGGCCCAACTGTCGATTTGAAGATGGACACGTGTGGCATCGCCGATGCCGGTCGGCCGATTGAACGTTCGTTGATAGACCAAGAACCCATCGGCACCGGGAGGCAACAACGACGTATCGGTGTCCGGAACGTCGGATTTGATCGCGTCGACGTCCAAGGGTTGGTCATTCATGAAAGAAGCCGTGGTCGCTTTCAACCACGGCTTGCGTAAACGAATTCGGTGCATTTGATGGATCAGACGTCGCTGCCCAAGTCAGCCAGGACTTCATCGATCGCGTTGCGGTATTGGTCAAATTCTGCACGCAGCAGATCGATGTCGGCGGGGGCGAAGTCAAAATCGTCCACCGATCCAAAGAATTGAACACCGGTGCCCGCGTCGTTGACCACAAAGTGATCCTGCGACAGGCGAGCCGTTTCGATGACGCCATTTCGAATGATCGTCAACAACGCTTCGTCATGGCTGTCGTTCAGCACCAGTTCGGCAAAGTCGACGTCGTCAAATCCTTCGTTGGGCTGGAAGAACTCTTGAGTGCCGTCTTCATGAAGGGCAACGACACCACCTTCGACGCCGCCACCGCTGAGTTCGTTGATGGCACCGTTTTCGTTGATGTGCTTGGTCGCCAACAGGTTCAAGTATCCCAGGCCACTGCTGCGGACACCGTACAGGCTGAAGTTCAGGCCGGCGATTTCCTCGTCACCTTCATCATCGATTTGCACTTCCATGGTGCTGCTGGTCAGCGGCGTTGCCGAACCCGTGGACATGGTCGTTCCGACGATGATCGATCCCGGTGCGTCGTACACCACTTCGTAGGTGCCGGGCGCGACATTTTCAAACTTAAAGCTGCCGTCCAGGCGGGTCAGTACATCCAGTTCGATGTCTTCGCCAAGGATGTTGTTTGCCGCGGATGAAACCAGTTTGACTTCCGCGCCGCCGAGTCCGTTTTCGTACGTGTCTTTGACGCCGTTTCGAATGGGGGTGACGTTCAGCGGATCCTGGCTGTATTCGACGATGTTGTCGACCAAGTCAAAGAAGACAAAACCTTCGACGGTTGACGGGCCGAACACACGGACGACCACGTTGACTTCCGCGGTGATGGTGTTTTCACCGTCGCTAAGTTCATACGTGAAGGAATCATTCCCTTCGAAGTCAGTGTCGGGTGTGTACGTGATCGTGCCGTCGCCATTGTCCACCGCGGTGCCGTTGGCTGGGGTGCTGACGCTGACGATGCTGAGCGTATCGTTTTCGTTTTCCGCACCGGATGATGCACCGGCCAGGACGTTGAACGTCACCGACGTGTTTTGCGTGGCGCTGACGTTTTCGGTCTCAGGATCCGCAATCGGTGGGTCGTTGACGGCTTCGATATTGATGGCGACCGTCGCGGTGTCGCTGCCGGTCGAATTGGTGGCCGTGAAGCTGACCGAGTCTGTGCCGAATTCATCGGGGGCCGGTGTGTAGTTCAACACGGTTCCGTTCAATGTTGCCGTGCCACGCGCGGGAGACCCATTGAGCGTGATGCTGAAAGTGTCGCCGGTTTCCACCGTGACCAAGGTGGCCAAGTCCAGCGTGACTGTTCCCGCGTCTTCGACCGCATCGAGCGTTCCGTTGACGGCGGTCGGCGGATCCAAGACGTCAGTGACGGTGATGTTGACCGTCGCGGTGGCCGTGTCGGTTCCATCGGTGACGGTGTAGGTCAGGCTGTCGGAGCCGAAGTAGTCGGTGTTCGGCGTGTAGACGATCTGATTTCCGGAAACCTGTGCCGTCCCGTTGCTCGGCCCCGAGGCGATTCCGGTGATGGTCAGCGAATCGCCTTCGTTGGCCGGTCCGGCGCTGTCGTTGGCCAGGACGTCGATCGTGACTGCTGTATCTTGTTCGGTCAGGGCCGTGTCGTCGGTCGCAACCGGTCCATCGTTGACCGGATTGACGGTCACCGTGACCGTTGCCGTATCGGTATCGGTTCCGTCGGTGATGGTGTAGGTGAAATTATCCGAACCGAAGAAGTCGGCGGCTGGGGTGTAGGTGATCGTGCCGTCACCGTTGTCGACGGCGGTACCGTTGGACGGGGTGCCGACAGCGGTGATCGACAGCGTGTCGGACTCGTTGGTGGCTCCGTCATCGTCGTTATCCAAGACACTGATCACGACGCTGGAATCTTCGTCCACGGTCGCGGTGTCATCGACGGCGACCGGCGGATCATTGACCGCATTGACGGTCACGTTCACGGTTGCTGTCGCGGTCAGTTCACCATCGCTGATCGTGTAGGTGAAGCTATCAGTGCCGTTGAAGTCGGTGTTCGGGATGTAGGTGATCGTGCCGTTGGCATTGATCGAGGTGGTTCCGTTGGCACCATCGGTCACGGCGGTGACTTCGATCGCCTCGGTTTCGTTGGCCGGGCCGGCGGCGTCATTGCCCAGCACGTCGATCACGATTGCGGTGTCTTCGTCACCCGACGCGGTATCGTCGTTGGCAATCGGTTCGTCGTTGACCGGATCGATCGTGACGGTGATGGTCCCGGTATCGGTTCCATCATTATTCGTCGCTTGGTAGGTAATCGTGTCGGTACCGAATTCGTCCTCGCTCGGGACGTAGGACAGAATGGTTCCGTTCAAGGTCGCCGTTCCGCGGCTGGCCCCGGTCGCAATCGAGATCGTCGCGTCGCCACCGGAGTTGATCGACACCAACGTTTCCAGGTCGATCGTCACCGCCGCCATGGCGTCTTCGGTGGTGGTCAGGGTGCCATCGGCGGCCACCAATCCGGTGTTCACTTCGTTGACGGTGATCGTGACCGTCGCGGTCGTCGAATCGATACCGTCGGTCACGCTGTATTCGAAGCTATCGCTGCCGAAGAATCCGGCGTTGGGAGTGTAGACGACCTGGCCGTTGCTGATCTGTGCCGATCCATTGGCCGGTGCCGTCGAAATCGATGTGATGCTAAGCGTTTGGTTCTCGTTGGCGGGACCGGCGCTGTCGTTGGCCAACACATCGATCGTGACGTTGGTGTCTTGATCCAGCGTGGCCGAATCGTCTCCGGCGACCGGCTCGTCGTTGACCGAGTTGATCGTCAGCGAAATGGTTCCCGAGTCACTGCCGGCGTTGTTGGTCGCCGTGTAGACAAGGGTGTCGCCGCCGAAGACATCGGCGTTCGGAGTGTAGGTCAGCGTGCTGCCGTTGATCGTGGCGTTGCCGAGCGAACCGTTGGTGGTCAGGCTGAAGGTCGGTGTGTCGCCGCTGTTGACGGTGGTCAACGCTGCCAAGTCGATCGTGATCGGTGTGTCTTCGTCCAGCGACTCTGAGGTATCGCCGGCGGTCACACCGATCGCATCGCCCGTCGCATTGATAATGATCTGGCTTTGAGATTCGTTGACGAACACCAAGTCGTTCGGAACTTTCTCGTCACGTCCCAGCAACAGGATCGCTTCGTCGTCTTCGCCCTTGGTCATCGTGACTACCAAGCCGGTCACCGGCTGGGTAATGGTCACGGGGATGCTGAAGGTGTCAAACGGTTCGAACAGGCTGCTTTCTCCCACTGAGCCCAGCACGCTGTTCGGGCCCGCAACACCAATTTCGTCAAAGGCGCCGGTGGTCTGGTCGAAGGTGCCGTATTTCAGGCTGCCGTAGATTTCGTCGCCGAAGGTTCCAAACTGCCGAGCGAACGGAACGGTATTGCTTCGGGTGTCAACGTTGTCACCTGCGGCATCGCCGTTGATGGCACCGGAGCCGTCGATCGGCGGCGTTGCGGTGCTAGCGGCGCGGACATCGATGTCCAGTCCAGCGATGACTTCTTGTCCGCCCGACATGGTGGTCGAAACCGAAATGTTGGGCACATCTTGGTTGGCAAACTGATTGATGTCGTAACGGATTTCCCAAGTCTGGTTGGTCGGGTCGACATCATCCGGCTGGCCGTCAAACAGCACGCGGTTGTCGAATCGTCGCAACTGGTATTGATCGCTGGAAACGCCAAGAGCTTCGATGGCTGTTTCCAGAGCGGCGGCCCCTTGGTCCAGGTAGTCCTGAATTGGAATCTGTGTCGAGCCCACTCCCTCTCGTTCCAGGGTGATGGTGCCACTGGTGGCGCTACGGATGTTGCCTTCAAACGTCAGTTGCTGCGTTTCGCTAAGGACCGGGATGAGGAAGCCCGGCCGGTCAACTTCAAAATCGGTACGAACCTGGAACGCACCGATATCGTCGCCGGCGGTGCGTAGGTCGCTGTAGCTGACTTGCAGATAGAAGATCTCGCCGACTTCGACATTGATCTCACGATTGGACGCATCGGTCAGGATCTGTTCGCTTGGCAGACCGGGCAGAACGTCATCGCCCTCAATGGTCGCATTGGCGAACAATTCCACCAGTTCGCCGGCCCCTTCACCGCGGTTCAGCGAATTGATCACCAACAGGGCATCGGACGCACTGACCATGCCGTCGGCGTTGACGTCGGCGTAAGAATCAATCTGGCCGGCGTGAGTCACCTCCACCGCGCCGCCGGACCGATTCAGCAGGTTGATCACTCGCAATGCATCGCTGGCGGTCAGCTGCTGATTGTTATCGACGTCGGCGGCGTGCCAGTAGTTGTGGGCAAAGGCATAGTCGCTGGCCAAACCGATATCGCCAGCCAACAGGTTCCGCTTCTCCAAGGTTTCGCTTCGCAGCTGGCGATCGGCATAGGAGCCGCCCATCGCTTTGGATCGGCGACGCTTCGGGGCGTTTGCCCGCCGCGGTGCACGTGCCATCCATCCGGTGCGGCGAAGCAAATCACTCAGATTTTTCATCTGTAAATCTCGGGAGGTGATCGAAGACTTTGGGGAAGGTGGGGAGAAGCGAAGCCGCCGAATCGTGGGGGGTACGGCGGCTATGCGATATCGCGTGTGTCAAAGTGAGACGAATAGGCGATTCTGGGTAGCGCTAAACCGCAGAATCGGGGTTGGGTGTCGGCCCTATCTTATCTGGGCGACCTGCTTTATCAACTTTCCGGTTTCGTGAAGTTCGGTCCGACCGATCCGATCCGCGTACTCACTGTTAGGCGTTGGATTCGCCCGTGCCCGGAAAGTTCCAAGGATCTGTGTCATCGCTGGAATGAATTTCTTGTCCCAATTGGCCAAAGAAAAAATCTCGGGGCTCGTCGATTCCGTCCTCACGATCGGAAGAATCCGCACCGGAACGACCCGAGGCAAGGGGCGACATGGCGCCGTTGGTCGATTCTGTCTGGCTTTGCGAGCTTTCCCCTAAGCCTTCTTCACCCTCCGCGGATGCCGAAATCGCCCAATCGCCGAGGACGCTTTCCGATGATCCGGTGGATGAGGTGGCGGATGCCCAAGCCTGGGGGGCGGGGGGCAAGGTGGCGGGAGCCGGCTGGGCGGCTTCGCCTTCGCCACCGCCAGCGGTGCCGGCGGAGGTTGCCCCGCGGGCCAAAGCGTTGATCACACGCAGTGCATCATTGGCGGTGACTTGGCCGTCGTTGGAAACGTCGATGTCCAGCCCCGACATTTCATCGTGACCCAACGTGCGATTTCCGTTTCGGTTCAGGTCGTTGATCACCAGTAGAGCGTCCAAGGCGCTGATTTCCTGATCACCGTTGACGTCCACCGGGTTGTCGGCGTTGAAACGGGGGCTGTCGACGACCTGGACCGGAATCGTTTGCTGCGCGGCGACGCCGCCGGTCACGGTAACGTCGATCGATTCGGAAACGGTCTGCAGGGTCAAGTTGTCGGGCGTGATCGCGACTTGGTAGGTGCCGTCGGCCAATCCGTCAAAACGAAACGATCCGTCGTCGCCCAGCGATGCATCGAATGCTTGTCCGAAATGCAGGCCTTCGATGCCGATCGAGGTGCCGGCGTGACCACCGACGATGATTTTGGCAATGCGTCCCTGTGGGTCGTCGACCACCAGTTGGAAAGATTCGCCGGGGTCTAGAGGGGGACTGGCCTGGCGGGCGATCAGATTGCCATCGACGTCGTAGGCCTCGATCCTGCCATAGGACCCATCGGAATATCCGATGATGTCGGCCGTGGCAGTGCCGACGGTCTGGGCGGGTTGGGCGACCAAGCCGGAGCGATCGTCCCAGCGGTCAACCCAGTTGTTTTGAAAGACGTTGTAGGGTTGAAAGACGCGTCGAATCGTTGTGTCAGGCCAGAACGTGTCGGACACCGCCACACGATCGTTGATGTAGTCACCGGTTGCCGAAAAGACGCCTGCGGGGTGGTTCGATCGAACTTCGTGATCGGGCAAGTCGGCTGCGTTTACGCTGGCAAAAAACAGCGGGTCGCCATTGGTATCGCGAAGGGTCACGTCACCAAGGACCAGCCACGATTCGCCGGCGTCACGTACACCGTCGGCGTCGGCGTCGATGAAAACGCCGCCACGGACGGCCGATTGGCTGATCGCCAGGTCGTCGCGTTGGCCTTCGACGGTTGGGCTGGTGATTCCCGTGGTGTCATCGATGACGCGAAAGCTGATCGACTGAAAATCCGTCCCAACGTCCAGATCCAGGCTGAAATCCCAGGTCTGTGTTTGTGGCGATTCGGCGGTGATCCATGGGCCGTCGTCTAAACGGTATTCCAGACGGCTGATTTCGTTCAGCGTGATGTCGCTTTGGTTTCCGGAACTGTTCGCGTTCAACAGCGGGACCGCCGACGCGGAGCCTTGGATCCGGTACAGGCCCGAATCGGGATCCAAACTGCCGATCAAATCCAAATCCAGCGGGACATCGGCCACATCGAAGATGCCATCCCCGTCGCTGTCGCGCCAGCCGATCATGGCCAAGGTGGATGCCGGGGTGGTCAGGGTGTTGTACGCCAGCGATGCCGATTCGCGGCCACCCATGATGCTGACCTGTTGGACAAATCCGGGGGTCGTGTTGTCGGCGGCGTTCCAGTTTTGGGCGTCGTAATAGCCGCGGGTGTCGGTCCAGGATCCACCGCCGGAATATTCATCGCGGGCCCAAAAGATATGGCCCATTTCATGGGTGATGGTCGACGCCGGGCGGGTCGACGGCGTGACAATGTATTGCCCGCCGGGATACGCAAAGGCGGTCGAAAAAGAACCGCCGGATGCGAAGGCGCCGTCGGGATCGTCCGAGGCGTCGGCGACGAAAATCGTGAACGCCCAATCGGTGTTCAGCTTTTGACGTTGATCGTGATTGAAGCGGACAACGGCATCACCCAGCGACGCGGAATCACCGTATCCCAGCGGGCTTAGGAAGGACGACGCCGGTTGATTGTGGCCGTTGCTGGTCAGTTCGATCGTTTCATAGGGAACCACCACGGGTTGGCGGGCCCATGTGTCATCGATGACGAATTCCAGTTGATGAACCGTGTCAAAGGAATCCAGCAAATCCGACCACCAGGCGACGCCGTCGGCGATCTTTGCCAAGGTTTCATCGATTTCTTCGGCGGTCCAGTTCTGCGTGTTGGACGTCGCCTGTGAGCTTTCGAAGAAGACCGGTGTGACGGCAACCCGGCCCAGCAAGAATTCACCGGTGTCGGTGGGGGTTGCCCCTAGGGGGATCCCGTCGGCGGCCAGCATCTGACGCGGCTGTAACGCCTGCAGTGTGGGCAGGCGTCGTGCCGAAACGCGTTTTCGCGGACCGTTCGGTCGTCGAGCCATGAGCGATAAGGGGATCTGCTTGGGATAAGTGGGTGGCCTGCGGCGCTGACGCTTCATCAGCCGATTCGACAAACCGCTGCACCATTATCGTTCGCCTGGGGGAAAACGATCGCGCGCAAGTCCATCAAGAACGACTGCGAAGTCGCGATGGACTCGCAAAATCGTTGGACGCGTTAAAACCCGCAAGGGTTCCCACCGCCAATCGGGCGGCGACAGACGCACAGGTCTGCCGCCGGCCCGAATGGCTGGAGGCCTATCGCTATCAAAACTCGCTAAGGACTTGGTCAAACAGGGCCGAATCCGAATCGTCATCATCGTCCTGTGCTGCGTTGGCAGCGGCGATCAAATCGACGGTGTCGTCCAAGGCGACGACCGCGGCGTCGTCGAAGACGCTGGTCGAACCGGTCGCAACCGATTCTTCGCCTTCGGCGATGCCCACACTGGGGATCGAGTCGGATTTGGTCGACTGATTTTCGGCGATCAGCAAGTCACCTTGGACCGTTGCCGCACTGGCCATGACCCCCGAGGCCACCGGCTGATAGGCGGTCGTCGCGGCGGCTTCCCCTTCGCCTTGGCCGAAGTTGTTGCCTTGCATGCGGTTCAGGTAATTGATCACCAACAGGGCGTCGAATGCGGACACACTGCCGTCGCTGCTGACGTCGGGATAGATCGCCGGCGGCGGCAGGACATCGCTGGGTTGCAGATCGATCGTATTGCCACCATTGCGGTTAAGCATATTGATGATCTGCAACGCATCGAGCGGCGTGACGGCACCGCTGGCGTTGACATCCGGTCCGAGCGACGGGTTGGTGAACGGATTCGACGAAACCACCAATCGGTAATCTTCGACTTCGCCGGTCGCGGCATCGCCGGTGCTGCCCAGGTTGTCGACCTCGCTCAAGCGGAATCGAGCGTAGGTTTCACCCAGCACCGCGTTGACGGGAACCTGGACCGTGATGGTGTCGCCGTCGCTGATCAATTCGCGACCGTTGCCGGCCACCGATCCGTAACGCTCAACGGTTTCAAACACGCCGTCGGCGTTCCAGTCGAACCATGCGTCGAAGTAGAAAGCGCGGCCGTCGGTGTTCAAGTCAACGGTGAACGAAGCATCGAAACCGTTGCGTACGACCGATGGAACCAAGACCCCGTCGTCATCGTCGGCGTTGTCCAGTCGGGCGTCCGAATCGGGCGACAGAATGGTGCCGATGCTGAAGCTGGTGTCGACGCCGTGTCGTGCACCGCCGTCAGCGAAACTGCTGGCGTAGGGTGCCGGAGCGTCGCCGTAGTCGAAGCCGCCGCCGATAAAGATCGTCAGCTCGGTGCGTCCGTTGGTTTGGTTGCTTTGCAGCGGGTTGCCGACGTCATCACTGATGGTCGACGACACGACCGATCCGTCGCCGGTCAGTCCCGCAGTTCCTTCGACAAAGACAACACCGCTGATCGCATCGGCGGTGACGCCGAACAGTCCCGCGCCATTGATCGCATCGGCGATTCGCTGTGCGGCCTGTTCGTCAGTGGCATCGACGGGGATGACGACCGGAACCGAGGCACCGTCGCCCGGTTCGCCGATCTGGGTCAGTCCCGAGTCATTAAATGTCAGGGTGACATTGTCGTTGCCGCTAAGTGCGACGCGACCGAATCCGGAGTTGGAAGCCGTCAAGCCAAGGCTTTGTCCGCCGATCGCACGGACCATCGCGTCGGCGATTTGATCCAGCGACGCTCCCAATGGGATCGTGACCGGAACCGCGCCTGCGGTGGTCGTGGCACCGTTGTTGTCGAATTCGAAAATGACCGTGCCGACACCGTTGGCAGTGATCTGGAACGTGTCGCCGTCGCCCAAGGCGGAAGCCGGTTGATTGCCGTTGACCGGAATCTGGATTCCGAATCCGGGGCTGACGCCGATCGATCCGCTGTTGGTGCCCAAGGCACCGGTGATGGCAACGGTCGACAATGGGTTATTGCCAAGCAGCTGGACCACGTTGTCGGCCGATGCCGCGTCGACATTCAATCCGACGCTGTCGATGGCCGCAGCGATCTTGGCAGCGATTTCGGTCGAGTCGTCGTCGCTTTCGATGGCGATCCGAATGTTGCCGCCGGTGCTGGCATTGTTGCTGTCCAGTTCCAGCGTCAGTTCGCTGACGCCGTCGAACACGACCACTTCCATGCCATCGACGTCGGCACCCGTCAATGCGGAGTCGACCGTAACCGTGATACCCGATTCGTATTCAAAGGTGGTTGCCGTTGCCGTGGCGTCCGCCAGGCTGAACAGGCTGCCGTCGACGTAACCGGTGCCCGCCGACGCCCGGATCAGTGAATCCGATCCGGAAATCAGCCGCACCGTGTAGGTGGATTCTTCTTGCCAGACGCCGGCGATCGGTGTCAGGCGGATCGTGTTGCTGCTGGGGTTGTAGCCGAAGCGATAGTCGACGCCTTCGGTCAACAGTTCGCCGTCACGCAGAAGGATCAAGCTGTTGCTGCTGACCGTGCGGTCATCGATGCCCGTTCCCGGGGTGACATCGGCCGGCGCCAAGCCATCGATCAGCTGAATCTCAAAAGCGTCCGGGGCGTTACCGAATACCGAAACGGTTCCGGCGCCGGTTCCCAGTCCGGCAGCCTGTGGGGAAACCAGAACGGCACGCGGACCGGCCAAGTCGCCGCGGTCAACGGCACCACGGTCCTTGAAGACACGTTCGCCCAGACCGCTGGGGGTTTCGACGTTGGGATCATCCACACGCAGCTGGCCGTTGACGTCCAGGCTGGGTGCCAGGATCGGCGACGGCGGCAGGCCGATCGGGTTCTTCACCGTCACCAGGCTCGGTCGGTCTTCCAGCGAATCAATGCTGCTGTCGATGATTCGCGAGTTTGCCGCGGGCGAGAACACCAAGTCGGAAGGTGCAACAAAGACGGATTCGCCGTCGTTCAACAGCAACGAGAATTCACCGGGCGTCACACCGGTCGCGTCGTTGGCGTTGCGGTAATAAGCGTTGCCGCCCAAGACAATGGTTTCCGCTGGTGTGTCCGAGGCGATGCCGGTGTCGGAGTTGGCCACCAAGTTGTTCAGCAACGTCGGGGCGACGGCACCGACCAAGTTGATTCCGGTTCCACCGCCGGTGAACTGATCGGCGGGAACACTGCTGATCGCACCCACCGCATCAATGTCAGCACCGCGTGATGCATCGGCGGCGTCACCCTGACCCAAGTCGGTCAGTCGAACGTAGGCCACGCGGTCACCAGGGCCGAAGCCGGCCGCGTCGATGTCCAGTGTCTTGTTGTCACCGAACACCATGCCGACGTCGATGAAGTTGATGCCGTCACGGCTGAGTTCCACCATGACCGATTCGATCGATCCGACTTCGAAGATCGCCAAGTCGGGACTGGAATCTCCGCTGCCGGTCAACAGGTTGTCGGTGAACTGCAGCGTGATGGATCCGCCCAGGCCCAACGACGTGGTGAAGTTTCCGTTGGCGGGCTCGGTGGTTGTTGACCCTGCATCGGGAGCGCCCAACGCACGGGTTGCGTCATCGAAACCGGTGTCCGGAGCATTCGCTCCGGTGGCCGGGTCATAGCTGACGACCGTGTCCGCAAAGGCGGTGTCGCCCAGGTCGAACAAGATGTCGTCGAAGATCTCCGCACCCGAGGCAGCGCCGGCGGTGATTGTTCCACCAACGATCGTGTTGTTGATGATCCGTTCGAATGGCAATGGCGGGTTGCTGGTCCCGTCGCCGCCGGATGCCAGGCCGGTGACCTGCAGTCCGCCGGTTTCGTTGTACGCCAACACGTTGCTGCGGACCACGACACCGGGGACCAAGCCTTCGGTGTTCTGTTCGATCAGGTTGCGTGGGTATCGCTGGATCGAATCGCTGGTGACGCCCGCCACGGTTGCCGTTGCGTCGTGGTTGATGTTGACGCCGTACTGGCCGTTGAACAGGAACTGGCTGTTTTCAACCAAGATGACGCCCTGGCCGCCACGATCACGGTTGGAATCACCACGTCGAGTTTCAAAATCGACCGCGGCAAAGACACCGTCGTCGTCGACGATTTCTACATTGCCGTACAGGTTGATCTTCGGATCCGCGGTGCTGTCGATGCCGCTGGCGGGCAACGCACTGACGTTGACCACCGATTGAACATCGGCGCGGTTGATGGCCGCGATGATCGCCGCACCGACTTCGCCCGCCGTTCCGGGACGCGTCGTGGCGGTGCCGGGGATCGGCTGGCCGGTGGCCGGATCGATGTCTTCGGTACCGGCGATTTCCTGTTGCAGGGTAAACGGCACACGGACGTTGCCGGGCTGCACACCGTTATCGGCTTCGACCAAATCAAATTCAAACGTCACGGTGGAACGACCGTCATGGATCTGGAACGTCTGGCCGTCGGACAACTGATCGGCCGACATCGCCGTGATGCTGCGCGAATCGCTCAAGCGGTCATTCGTGTCGAACGTGCGGAACCGCTTGTCCAGTCCGTTGGGGGTCGAGGACACGACGTATTCGCTGGCATCGCGAATTTCGACCTGATACGTCCCAGTGTTCAGGTTGCTGGTTTCGTCATTGGGCTGGGCGAAATCGGGACGAGCGTCAGTGATGAACGAGCCATCGACGACCGCCGATCCGGTGGCGATTTCACCACGTTCGGCGAAACCGATGATGAAATCGTCCAGGTAAACGCCTTCGACCTCGTTGTCCAACACGCCGTCGCGAATCGTGCGTGTGTCATTCAGGTTGACACCGAATCGATCGCCGTAGCGGTTGTTTTCCAAAGCCAGCGGGCCGACGTCATTGACGACATGATTGCCCAGTTGGATCGACGATCCGGCGACCGGGACCGCGTCGGTGTTGCCACCGTTGAATCGATCCGCAATGGCTTGGCTGATCGCTTCGGCAACTTCCGCCGCCGACATGCCCGTGGTGACCTGAACCGGTGCCCCCACGATGCCCTGTGTTCCGCCGACCATGAATAGGGACGAATCGGACACTTGCAGGTTGCCGATGTTGGTCAATTCCAATACGCCACCGGTGACGCTGACGCCGCCCGGGGTGGCGATCGAAACGCTGGCGGTGTAGGTGTCGATTTGGCCCGGCGACGCCGAACCTGGGTCACGGATATCGTACGATTCGTTGCCACGGCCACTGATGCCGATGTAGATCGTTCCTGATTCCGTTGCGGTGTAACGGACCACACCGCCGGTGGATGTCGTCGTCAGTGGATTGCCGGCGGCATCAAAGAAACGGACCGCTGCGGTCAGTGACGGATTGATGTCCAGGCGGACGTCGACATCGATGACGCTGCCTTCGATCACATCGACGGTCAACAAATCGACGTCTTCGGGACGCGTGGGATTGCCCAGCGAATCCAAGCCGCCGATGCGGCCGGTTCCGTTGATCTCCACATTGCCCCCGGTGTAGGGCAGTGGAGTCGCTTCGTAGATGAAGTCGTTGGTGCCGTCGGTGACGGTCGGCGAATCCGAGGCATCGGAGAAATCGAATCCGTTGGTTTCGAATCCTTGCAGCGGAGCGATCGCCAGCGAATTGGCGATCGCCTGTGCGATGTCCGCACCGGACAAGTCGCTGAGCATGGTGCCCGCCGGTTGTCCGGCCAGCAGGTCGATCGAACGCTGACCCGGCAGGACGGTTCGCGTGCCATCGTTCAGCACAAACGTATCGCCTTCGATCGTGATCGAAGCCACTTCGTTCGGGTCGACATACAGTTCGGCCAGCGTGCTGCCGGCGGGCATCACGACCGTGGGAGCGAAATCAAATTCGAAGACCTGGCCGTTGACCGTGAAAGTCTGGCCTTCGTTTAGCTTGTTGGCCGGGACGGCACGCAATTTGGTCGAACCCGTGACCACCGCGCCGGCGGTGGAGAATTCGATTCGCAGGCTCAGGCCCGACATGCCGGCGAATTCGCCCAGCGGCACCCGGGCTTGTCGCCAAGTGCCGGTGTTGTCGAACAATTGTTGGACTTGCAGATCGATGTCATCGGCGTAAACCCCGGTTTGCGGCGGGTCGTCGAATTCATCGTCGCTGAAATTGCCACCGCGTGCGGTGTTGTTGGTTGCGACCAGGTGTTCCACACCTTCATCAGTCACGACGTAGACACGCAACGCATCACGATCGCTGACTTGTCCGTTGCGGTTGGTGCCGTCGACGCCATCGGTTTCCAGGAAATAGCTGAAGTACAGCATCGGCTGGTCGGTCGACGAATAGCCTTCCAGATCGAAGGTGTTGGTTTGCATCACACCGTGGGCACCACCGGGGAAGTTGATGGTGTTTTCGATCGTCTGGCCGTCTTGCCGCGGGTTCTGGACGACGTTGTTGTTGTTCAGTACGACCGGGTTTTCTTGCGGGCTGAACAGGCCGCCGAAAACATCGGTTTCGTAATTGAAGCCCAGGCTATAGTCGTCGGCTCCATTGGGACCCGGCCGCGTGCTGTTGTTGATGTCCAACGGCGTTTGGCGGTGTCCCGCATCGGTGGTGCGTTCTTCGCTGGTGTGCCAAAGGTTGAAGTCCAGCGTGCTGAAGTCCAAGCCTTGGGCGCCGCCGATGCCGGTGGAGATGCTGGTTTGGCCGCCGGCAAAGATCGGTTGCAACACGCCATTGGTATCGAAGGCATGGATGTCTCCCGACGCAGTGATCCCGAACAAGATCTGTTGCAGTTCGCCGTTTTGCAGCGTTTGCGGGCCGGCACGCAGGCCGGTGAAGTTGATCCCGCGAAGGTCGGTGGCGGTGGCCACGTAACGACCGACGGTTCGGGCACCTTCGCTGTTCAGTTCGCCGCTGGATACCACGTACAGTCCACCGGCGTTGCTGATCGCATACAGTTGGCTGCCGACCATTTCAGCACCCGTGATCAGCCCCCCCATGCCGTTGCCGCCTTGGATGAAGCTGCTGGACGCATTGCCGGCCGCACCGACGTCGGTGATGAATCCTTGGCCGCCGATTTGAATCGAATTGACGCGGGCGACCGCCGTGACGTTAGCCAGGCTTCCGCCGGCTTCGGCGTTGTCAATGGCTGCGACGATGCGTGCGGCCAAGCTGTCCAAACTGTCGCTGGCATACAGCGGAATCGCGACGCTGCCGGCGCTGACGCCCGGTGTGCCGGCGATGCCAACGCTTGAACCGGAGACGATCGACAGACTGGTGGAATTCGGCAGGGACACCAGCGTGCCCGACTGTACCGCTGCCACACCGACGTTGCGGATCGCTTCGGCGAGCGCCTTCATGGCGTCATCAGTTCGCGTTCCAGGTGCGATGAAGACTTCGACCGCACCGGCGTTGGACAGCGTCGGATCGCCGGACAGGTTGACGCCGCTGCCGGTCGAACTGACGGCGACCGGTGATGCGGACGTGAAGATGATCTGGTCGCCCATGCTGCGTGGCGACAATCCCGACAATTGCGTGCCCAGAATTCCGGAGACTTCCGCCGCAAGTTCGCCCGCGGTTCGCGTTCGCGTGCCATCGACGATCGAAACCGCGACGTTCCCCGGTTGGGCGACACCGCCGCCGGTGAATTCGATGGTCACGATTTGACCGCTGGCGTCTTCGACCATCAGTGTCGAACCTTGGGTCAAACCACCCAGGCCCGGAGAATCCAATTGGATTGCGACGCCGGTGTTGAATTCGAACGTGGTTCCATCGATCAGTACCGCGTCGCCGTCGGCGATCGCGATCGATGGATTGGCGGCTAATGCATAGCCGCTGTCCAATTCGAACTTCAGCGTGTCGGTGCCGTTGGACAGCGTGAACGAATCGCCGTCAAACACTTGCGGAACCAGAATGCCTTGGGAATTCAGGGTCAGCGGTTCTTGCAGCCCCAATTCGGTATCGATGGGGGTTGTCGCAGCGGTGTTGATTTGACCGACTTCGAACAGCGATGCACCGGCACCGGCTTGGGCTTCCAACAGCGGTGAGGGTTGGCTGTCGACGGTTCCGTCTTCGGGGTTGAAGCGGAACAAGACGTTTTCAAAGTAATCCAGGCCGGCACGCGAAGCACGGTTGCCCACGAAGAAGCCCGTTTCTTCACCGCCGCGGGCACGGATCGAGATTGCTTCGACTTCGAATCCGACATCGCTGGAATCTTCCAGCGTGATTTCGTTGTCCACCGGCGGGTTGCCCGTGACCGGATCGGGATCGTCGTGGAACGTTTGGATGTTGCCGCCGGTGCTAAGCGGAGCACTCAACGAACCATCGGTCGTGTCGATGCGGTTGTAGAACCATGTCGTGTCCGATGCCTGGCCGACAAAACCGCTGTAGCCAAACAGTTCGCCGTTGGCCGTGAACGCGATGTCGCGAACCGTTTCACCGAAGTTGCCCAGCAAACCATAGCTGTCACCGGTGTACGGATTGACGATGTGCAGGCCGCTGCTGGTGTTGACGTACAAGACGACGTCGTCCAGCGTGTAATCGACCACGCTATCGGCATCAAACAACAGCGGGACAACCGGATCGTCGGCGGTGCCGCCATAGACCCAGTCGGTGTTGCCGAACGGCGCGATACGATCTTCGGCAATGCGTCGGACCGAATCGATCGGTTCCAATCGCAACAACGGGTTGGTCGAATTGGCGTTGAAGAATTGGTCCAGCGGTTGTGGCACTTGTTGTTGGTTGGCAACCGCGACGTAGTACGTGCCTTCGCTCAGTTCGGCGGCACCGATGAACGGGTCATTCGTTCCAGCACTGCCGCGTGACAGGTCGGTCGAACCGTTGCTGCCGGACGACGCCGGCAGGTCGTCAGCGATATTGCTGTCGCCGCCGATCAAGATCAGTTGGCCTGCTTCGTTGAAGACGTACAATGCCATGTCGGCGCGGGCAAAGTTGTCCGCGTAGTCCAGGTCGAAGACGGTCGACAGGTACATCGCCGCGCCGTCTCGGGTCAGGCTTTCGTAGTTGATCGTGAACTGATACCAGTCGACATCGGTTGCGCTGTCGAGCGATCCGGAGAATGACTTGGCCAGCAAGTCACTTTGCAGCGGGCCGGCGTCGGCCGCGCCATCGTTTCCGGCACCGTAATAGCCCAACGGTTGTGCGTCGGCGCGGACATCATTGGACGCATCCGTTTCGGATTCTTCGCCCAACAGCGGCGAATGCATCGGCTGGCCGATGATTTGGACGCCGTTGTCGGCATACCGGACGTCGGCAAAATTGATTTGTGTGCCCGGCGTCTCGTCGGTTTCCTGCAGCCGGACCTGCAGTTGGTACGATCCGCTGGTCAGGCCGCCCAGCACTTGGCCGGGATCGGTCAGCGTCGCGAAATCGGTCGGGGTGTCCGTGTTGCTGCTACGAACGCGGACGTGATACAGGTTTCGCGTGCCCGCTTCGCCAGGCAACGTCAAACGCATGCCGGCATCCTTGGCGTTGGTGCTGTACGCATCCTGGCCGTCGCCGCCCAGAACGGTCAGCGGTTGCGCCGAACCTTCATTCAATCCGTCGGCGATGAACAGGCCACCGGCAGCCCCTGCGATCGAAGAATCGTTCGATGCAGCCAAGACGCGACCGTTCGCATCGATCAATTCCACTACGGAATCCAGGCTGTTGGACGTACGGTCGATGTCCAGCCAGACTTCGGTGTTGCTTTCGGCCACGAACGAGTACACATCGACGTCATCGGTCGTGCTGATTTCACCAGACACGACAAATCCCAGTCGGCGATTTTCGTCGCCCGATTGTTCATCGGGGGCCAATTCACCCAGGAAACTGGATTGTCCGGGGATCGCGTTGCTGTTGATTTTCGGACTGTCGTTCGATTCCGTTTCGTTGACCAATGCAACGTTACGGTCATGCGCCGCTTCGCGGATGATGATGCCGGTCCAGTCACCGGGGCCTGCGGTGGTATTGGCCGCGGGCGTGACGGTGGTGGTTTCCAACAACGGGTTGCCCTGGGAATCGAATCCGGCACCCACGGTGTTGTCAAACAGGCTGGTCAGCACAACGGGGAAGTCGGGTGAACCGACGATCTGAAGCGAACCGCCGATCCGGTCCGCGATATCGACCAGTTCGTCCGAACCGGTTTCGATGGTGCCGCCGACCACAATCGCGGCAGGTTCATCGCCGTCGGCAAACTTGACAACCAAACTGCTATTGGCGTCGCTTTGCAGACGCAAGCCGCCGAAGATGTGTTGGTTGGGAATTTCAATCGTGTCGGTCACGACGTGGACGATATCGGTGTCATCCCAAACGCCCGCGGTGGTCAGTTCACCGCCGCGAACTTGCAGACCGTTGATATCGTTTCCGCTCATCGTGTTGCCACGGATCAGCGGACCTTGATTGCCCGTCACATCGACGCGATCGATCGCACCTGTGCTGCGGCCGGGATCATTGATTTCTTTTTCGCCCAGCGAATTGACGTCGAAGGTAATCGCCGCGCCGCCGCCGTCGAAGAATTCGTTGTCGACGATGACCGGCTGCGACGCACGGACGAACAGATTGCCCGCCGCGTTTTCGCCGCGACCGACGCGGGTGCCGCTGTCATCGCTGTCGCCGCTTGCGTTCATTTCAAAGCGGCTGTTGGCCAGACGCAAATTCGCCTGGTGGACTTCCAATGCGTTGAATTCGGCAAAGCCACCTTCGATTCGGGTCAGGCCGCCGGCACCAGCGATGACCGCATGGTCGATGCTGGCGGTGGCGCCCTGGCCGATGTACAGGCCGCCCCAATCCCCGGGGTTCAGCGACGCGGAGGTGCCTTGGTCATTGGTGTCAAAGGTTCCGCCGGCACCGTAACGCGTGTCTTCCAGACCGGTGAAGACGACCGGCAATCCGTCAGTGCCTTCGGCATAGATGTCGGCACCAAAGCGGGCTTCGATGCGCGAACCTTCCAACTTGATCACGGTGCCCGGATCGATCTTCAAACTGGCATCCAAACGGCTTTGCAAACTGGCGCCCAAGCTGGAAAGCGGGCCGGCCGGAGAACCGTTTCGATCGACAAAGGATGTGCTGCTGGCGTTCAGTTGCGCGACCAACAAGAAGTCGTCGGCTTGCAACGTCGACGGATCCACGCCGGCGGGAATTTCAGCGCGGTACAGACGACGGGAAACAAAGTCGGTATTCGATCCGATTGTCGGCAAACCGCTAAGTTGAATGCCACCAAAGCCGTCACTGGTTCCCGTCAGTTCAAACGGAACTGTGAAATCGCTGGCGGCCGATTCCAAACCTTCGGCAGTCACATACGTGATGCGATAGGTGTAGT
Organism: Crateriforma spongiae; assembly: GCF_012290005.1. NCBI lineage: Bacteria > Pseudomonadati > Planctomycetota > Planctomycetia > Pirellulales > Pirellulaceae > Crateriforma > Crateriforma spongiae. Next base: position 229,149 of record NZ_JAAXMS010000002.1, on the reverse strand, counting down.
TGCCTTCGGCGATATCACCTTGGTCGGTAAAGGCCGATTGAACCAACAGCGACGACGGCGATGAACTGACCAATAGCGGACCGCCGGGCGTGCCCTGGACGATCAAGTTTTCGGTCAGCACGTGCGTGATGTCGGTGTCATCAAAACGCGCGGCGCTGGTCAACGGTTCCAGACGATCGCCTGTCCGAGTGCGTACCCGGACGAACAAGCCGTTGAACGAGTTGTTAACGACTATGTTGCCGTGAATGTCAGGTCCGACTCGCGTGTAGTCGGGCGTGAATGCACCCCCGCCTTGGAAGATGTTGTCGGTAAAACGAGTCTCGGTGAATGTCGACGGCGTGGCCGCGATGGCCGCGTCGGCACTGTCACTGATGACACTGTTGGCGACGGTTGCCCGGGTCACCGCCATGTCGATCGGCGAAACGGCAATTTGTTGCCCTGCGATCGATACGGCACCACCGCCGTAACGCATGTCGGCGTGCTGGATGTGGTTCAGGAAGACGCCTTCGTTTTCGCGGTTGCGTCGTGATTCGTCGGCCGAATCCAAGTCGCCACGCAGATCGATTCCGCCCCAATCGCCGGGGCGTGCGTCGGGGGTAAAGGCGGACGTGTTGCCCGTGCCGACGGTGTCGTCGTTGATACTGGTGAAGATCACGTTGCCGGGAATGATTTCTCCGACGCTGTCGCGAACCGGCAAACCGTTCGCACCGATGATCGACGGTGTTCCCAAGACTTGGATTGCCGCGTCGCTGGCATCGATCGTCGGTGAAACGCTGCCCACACCGATGCGGGCGCGTGAAAGCTTCAGGATCGCACCGCTGTCGATGATCAGCCGCGTTGATTTCGGCAGATTCAGCGTCGCGCCGTCGGCCAATTCAAAGCCGTTACTGTCGTAGCCGATCTGATAGCTGAAGTTGTCCTGCATCGTGGCCACGTCGCCGTCGATCCCGCCGTTGCCAACGACGCGGATCGTTGTTCCGGGACGTTGGGTCGCAGCCGCGACGGCGTCGTCGATGTTGCGATATGGATTGGAAACCGATCCCAAGATGCCGGTCGGATTCTGTGGTCCCAACTTGTCGACGTAGACCGTCGTGTCGGCGTCGGCCGGCACGAACCAGAAATTGAACACGCCACCGGGCTGTCCATCGGCATCACCATCCAACGCGACGCCGGTCGCGTCGGTGATGGTCGCCGCGGCGCGGGGGACAAAGTCCAATCGCAGTTCGTAATCGCCCTCGGTGCGGCCGCCGAATCCGGTGCCGCCGATGCCGGGGTCGTAACTGGTATTGCCCTTGGCACTGACGCCGACCGCGTAGTCACCCGCGGCCAGATCGATTTGCAGCATCGCGTCGTTGCTGAAATAGTCGTCGTTCGCGGCGACTTCTTCGTAGCTGACGATGTTTCCCGAACCGTCTTTGGTCACGCGATACAAACGCAATGCCGAATCCAGCAAGCTGGGGCTGCCCAAGCGTTCGGCGATCGTTTCGGCGGTCAACGTGCCGGCTTCACTCAGCGTGAATTCGAACAGGTCGACGTCCGTGCTTTCGGGACGGTACAGGTATTGTCCGTGAACGATGTCCGCGGTGCTGGGATACGACGGTTCGTTATCGCTGCCAGGGTTGAAGATAAAGCTGGTGCTTTGTGTGGTCGGTTGCGGCAGATCGTCCGCATAGCCGTAACCCAAAAGCTGTCCCACGATGAACATCGCACCGCGGAAGAATTCGTCGCCAAATTGGTCGTCGATCGAATCATCGAAATCTTGCAGGTCCAAGATGCCAAGATCGTCGATACCGTCGGCATTGCTGTCGGCAGTCACAGCCGCCAAGCCGCCTTCGCCACTGGTCGCGCCGTCGCCGCTGGCGAACAGGTCACCCACGGCGATGCTGATCGATGCCGGCGATGTCGGTGCACCTTCGACTTCGATAAAGCTGATGCCCAGGTATTCGCTGTACAGCTGGATCGCTTCGCGGACGCGCTCCTTTTGTTGTTCGCTGATGACGTTGAAATACGTCTGTTGTCCGGGCCCGTTGGGATTGGGGCCGGAAAACGAAGCCGGAAAGGCGTACTGCATGACCGCGATGCCGTCTTCGCTGTCGGCGTCGTTGCGGACGTAATCCAGCGGGACCGTGCGGGTCAAACGCGACGGGTCTTCCGGACGAATCGTGCGGGTCCCAGGCAGATCGGGGCCGGGCAGGGTGATGCCATAGGGCGATTCGTTTTCAATCGTCGACTGGACGACGGTCGATTGTGTGCCGCCACCGCCCAGCGTACCCAGGTCGGTCGCGGTCGAAAGCGAATCACCGGGCTCGGCGCCTTGCAGGTCGAATTCCGCCGGTGCCGCCGGAAGACCTTCGCTGGTGCCGATCCGCAATCGCGCGGCGCTATCGTAAAAACCGCCCGCCGGATTGGGGATTCGCGATAGCGGGAAACTGAAATCCAGCAACGCAATGTTGTTGATCGGATCGAACTGGACCGACGTCGGATTGATCGGTGCCGAATCGTCGGTGTTGTTGGCCGTGTCGCTGGTGAAGATCAGCTGGTAGTGAGCCGGATTGCTGGCCGTCGCGGCGGACAGGGTATCGTTGCCGAAATGGACTTCGATCTTGCCCGTTTGCGGTTGCAACGCGCCGGTGCTGGCATTGCGTCGAACCGGTTCGGGAACCACCGCAACGACTTGGGGGCCCAAATTGATTTGGAACTGACGCGACAAGTTCACGCCGTCTTGGAAGGGTTCGCCAGCGATGTTGGTCAGTGCAGTCGGGCCGACGCCGACGATGTCGATCTGATAGGTGTCATCGGGAAGCGGTTCGGCAAAGCGGAAAACGACTTCGCGAGACGAATCACCCAAGCCCACGTAACCGGGCTGGACCACCACGTCGCTGGCACCGGACAACGTCAGCGGGGAATACAGCGTGTTGCGGTTGCCCACCAAAGTGTCGCCGTTGCCACTGATCAACAGCGTCTTTACCAACGCGGCCGAATTCGGATTGTTATTCAGGGCGGCGACGAATTCGTCGGCCGTGGTTTCGTTGCCAAAGTTGCTGTTCAGCTGGACGTTGATCTGGCCATTGCTGACCAAGACGACCGGATTGGCCGCACCACCGAAGTCTCGTTTGGTGACGTTGACTTCGACACCCAAACCGTCTTCGCCCGGAACTTGGCTGATCATGCGAACCAGCACCGTTCCGGAGGTACCCAAGTCGGTGACGGCTTCGGCGGCGTTGGCCCCTTCCAGCGTCAGTGTGGTCGTGCCCGAAACGTCATCGCCGACCACGCCCAAGGTGGATCCACTGACTTGGATGACTTCGACCAAGTCGTTGGCCAAGGGGTTGTTGGCAACCGCCAGGATCACGTCCTGGGCATTGCTCAGGCGACCGGGCGTGTTGCTGACGGTGATCGACACCGTGCGATCGGAAACCGAAACCTGGGGCTGGCTGGTCGCCAGCGAATCAGCCGTGATGACCACTTGGATGCCATTTCCGGTCGCACCGCTCTGGCGGGCGCGGAATTCCAGCACCACATCCCCGTTGGTGCCCAGGTCGCTGGTGGCCGTGGCCGAATCGAACACCTTGTCTTCGCCGGCCCGCGTGATGCGAATGCCTGACAAAGTGTTGGGGTCCAGTTGGGTGTCGTCGTCAAAGCGGAACACCAGTTCCTGCGGCGACTGCTGCAGCACGGTCAACTGGCCGTCCGGATCGACGTTCTGGACCGGTGATTCGAACAGCAACGATCCCACGTTGGGCTGGACGCCGATCAGATCTGGACCGGCCAACAGCTGCCGATTTTCCAGCGTTTCCAGCAAGCTGCGACGATTCTTCAACCGGCGACGTTGCCGATCACGCGACGCACTACCGCGATTCGGACCCGGCTTGGACCTCGGCGATTCGTCCGAAATACGAGCTTGGGTTGATGAAGATTGACTGCGATGAAGGGTCATCCAGAGGCCTCGTCTAGGGACCGCGGCTTCGGCCGCGGTGGTGTTCGTCAATGAGGTGAAGGGGGGCGACGCGGACCGTGCAACCGGCTAGCGGCCGCCTTCGGCCAGGAAAAGTCGTGGGGAAATGCGTGGACTGGGGCAGACGCGAAGGCTGGATAAATTGCGCGAGTCCACGATTCGAAGTCTAATCGGGCACCGCTTTGAAGCAACGAAAAACGCCGCTAGGCCTGGGGTTAGGTCGCCTCTGGGCGACTTGATCCGGTCTTATCGAACCGAACGTCTGTGGCGATTCGATGGCCTGTGTCGACGGAAAGTTCCTTCGCGAGGCCGCTGGTCCCTCATTTCACATCTCTATTGCCACTGGCGACGCGCCGTTGCTACCGTCGCGCCCGAACCCGAATCGCCCCTTTTTTGCCGCGTGGACGTTCCCCCGATGACCACCACCGCCATCACCACACGACCTTCGGCCACGTCCGACACCGATTTTCAGACCGGCCGGTCGAATTGGCTCAACGGCGCGTGGGTGTTCACCGCCTTTGTTGCGGGGTGCCTGGCCGCCTGTTTGACCGGGTGCCAGTGGGCCAGTAGCGGCCAAAACGCCCAGGGAGCCCGTTTGTATGAGCAGGGCCAATACAGCGCGGCGATGCAAGAGTTCCAGAAAGCGATCGCCAGCGACCCGGCCAATCCGGACAGCTACTACAACCTGGCCGCCGCGGTCCACCAGCAGGCCAAGCAACGCCAAGATGCGGAGTCGTACAAGCAGGCCGAAGCACTGTACAACCAGTGCCTGGACCACAATCCCAACCACGTCGAATGCCATCGGGGCCTGGCAGTGCTGTTGGTTGACACCGGCCGGCCGGATCGTGCTTTTGCTCTGCTGAAGAACTGGGCGGCCCGAAATCCGAACTATTCCGAGCCGCGAATCGAAACGGCTCGGCTGTACGAAGAACACGGCGAACCCCAGACGGCACTGAAGTATCTGGAGGACGCCGTGCAGTTGGACGCGAACAACCCCAGAGCATGGTTGGCCCTGGGGCGGTTGCGTGAATCGATGGGCGATCCGACCCAGGCCCTGCAGAATTACCAGCGGGCCTTGGCGATCAACGGCGCCCAACCGCTGGTGGCCGAGCGGGTCGCGGCACTTTCACGCCAGATCAACAGCGCTCAAGACGCCGCGCTATCACAGGCCGGCACCCGGATGGCGACCACACCGGACTTTTCGACCCAGCGTTACTAGGGGCTTCCCGCTGGACTTTGATCGACCGCGACCCTCGGGATGCCGCTGTCCAGCGTGCGGTCACCACTGCACGACTTCGCCGCCGGCAATCGTTAGCATGCCCTGCAATGTTTCGGCATCGACTTTCGCCCGGTCCAGCACGATGGCGGCTCCGTCGAACATCAACACGGGGACGGTGTCGCGGTCGCCAAAAAAGCTTTCCACCAAGCGATCGGCGTCCAATTTCCATAAACCGGGCCGTGTCCAAGGCACGGCTTGATCGGCGGGGGCCACCGCCAACGCGATCGTATTGCTGGTTCCGTCGGTGATCGAGCGAAACGATTTAGATGCGGCAGGATCGGCGTACATCGAACCCGGGATCACGGGGATCCGAATGTTGGTCATCTGGCCATTATGATCGGGCGTGCCGAAATTCGGGACCACCGTTTGGGTCACTTGCCGATTGACCTCCGCATCCCAGGCGGCGTCGCGCCGGATCGCTTTGTACAAAGCTTGCTGTTCCAAAAACGGTAGCAGCTTGACCCGCCAGCTAAGCAATTCCCCGCCAGCGGCGCCGCGGATCGCCGCGTCGGGAAACGCTTCGAAGGCGGCATGATGATTGTGCATCGCCAAGCCGATTTGTTTCAAGTTGTTCATCGTCCGCAGACGCATCGAACGCTGATTCAGGTTGCCCACCGCCGCAGCCAGTTGCTCGATCAGTGCATCCGGTGAAGTCTGGATGATGGCTGACGGACCGTCGGTCGACACGGACCAGCGGTCGTCGATCCAATCCAGGCTGGATCGCAAATGCGTCAGTTCATCGGCGACCGTCGTCGCGGCATCCGCGTCGGCGGTTTCGATTTGGATCACCGTGTCGTTTTGGGGCGGCAATGACAATGCGACGCGAGCCGATTTGACGATTTGGACCCACTGCGCCGGTGACAGTTTCGACGGGAGACTTTTCAAGGGTTGCTGGGGCCACATCGCCGCCAACGTTTGACGCATGTCATTGGGTAAGGCGATCGCCAACTGGCTGTCCTCGTCGTCACCGCGAATCAGTTCACGCCACCGCTGCGAACCGTTGGTTGCACCGGAGTCGGTCGCAGATGTCCAAGTCTTGACCGTCGTGGCGGGCCCCAAAATCAGCCAACCAGAATCAACGTTGGAATCAAGCTCCGTTTGGCCATAGATACTTTTCCACAACGGTTCGATCCGCTGTCGCACGGAATCGGGATCGTCCGTCTGGATCAGGACGGTGGCAACGCCACGCAGCATGTCTGACGTGTGGATCGCCAAATACACGTCGGTGCATCCCAGCGCGCGTAATTCGGCGACAAATTCGTCAATCTTATTTGCCGTCGGTGCAATGTCGCCGGCGTCCACCGACGCGGCATCAGCAATCAAGCGACCGGTGGCGGCCGCGTCCAGCGTTCGCAGATTCAGCCGTGCCGCGGCGACGATTTGATCGGACCAGGGAACATCCCCGGCCGCCTGGGCCGGCGCCGGTCGTTCGAAGACACCAAGCGCTGCGGCCAACACCAGCAGAATTCGGGAAATCGCCACGGGGGCGGTACGAAAGGGGATCCATCGTTTCATCGGTATTCATTCCGCCAATTGGAGTTCGAAAGTGGTTTCATCGTCGTTGGGGTACCGTGGTGCTCGTTCGAACGTGGCACGGTCGGAGCTCTGGCGTTGGTACTTGAAAGAACCCGGACGCAGGCCATCGGGAAGCGCGGGCAGATACAGATCATCCAACTTCGATGGCAGTTCGCCATGTCGAGCGGCATGATCGCGAATCGCCTGCAACGTTACGGTGAAGTGGTGCGTCTGTTCCAACCGGCGCGACGCCTGGTCGACGGCACGCAGCGCTGGTGCAATGGCTTGTAACAGAAGCTGTGCCGGATCCGGTTGAGATTCGGCCGATTGATTGCTGTTGGCCAGCGCATTTTCAGAACGTTGCAAATGGTCGCTTCGCATGTCACGGGGCAGGCTGTACCACTTGTAATAGTCGTGGATGCCGCGTCGCAGCTTCAGGGCGGTCGCTCTTAACACGCATTCGACGGATTCCAATTCGTCCACGCGGTCGCCCCATTGCGAAACGGTGCGGAGATACTCGCGTGACGATGGCCCCATCGTTGCGATCATCAAGCCACTGACCACGCGGGCCTCGGGCGCTTCTTGTAGGTCGAATCCCGTATCCAGCATTTGGACCACGGCGGCAAACTGTTGGTTCAGTTCGGCCAACTTTTGTCGCGATGCTTCGCCGCCCATCGGATGATCGGGATACCTGCCGGCATCGGGCAAAACTTTCAAGACGGCGAAAGCTTCCTTTTCCGCCGTGCGTTTCAGTTCAAACAGATCCGCGGGAACCGCATTAAGCGCCCAATAGAAGTTTGGGCTATCGCTGATCTCACTGGCTTCGCGCACCAACCGAAGCGTTTGTTCCTGCATCGCCACGGATACCAGTTGTGCGACCAGAAAGTCGCTTTGCATGCCGATCATGTCGGCCAAACGGTACAGGGTCCGCACGGTGCGATCAAAATCATTCCAGCGATGCTGATTGGCTTCCAAGCGTCCACGGATCAGCAGGAACCGGCACAGCGTCCGTGATTCTTGGACTTCCGGCAGCAGCAATTCAAACGTCTCGGTCAGATTCATCTGGTCGGTGGCCAGTGGGTAATCGAAACGCATGAAGTTTGCCGCGCGGTCGATTTCCGACAGCACCGATTCGTGGTAGGACAGAAACTGTTGCATTTCTTCCGCATGTTCGGGCTGCCAGGGAGATTCGATCCAACGCTCGATACGCTCGTCCGTCAGCACGCCCGGGTGAACGTTGTCGCGGCTGTGTTGCGTATGCTGAACGGTCATCAAGACGGCACGCGACAACAATCCGGCCGCGTTGGCATCACGCTGGTCGTTTGGCGAAGGCCAGAAACGATACCGCAATGCCGGGTCGGGTTCTTTGGACGCCGAGATGCGAATCAGCGTCGCATCATCCGCGAAAGTTACGCCCGCTGGTCCGCAGACCAGCCAAGCGATCACCGCCACAATCGTTGCGGTGCGAACAGGTTTTTGCATCGGAGGGCTCCGGGGCACGCGACAAGGGGTGAAGGGATGGGGGCCGATGGCCCGTGGGACACACGGCCTGCGTGGTCAAATTGGCGGTACGATCAATCGGCCGTTCGTCCGGCGAAGTCCAGCAATCGCGTCAATCCGTCGACGACACGCAGGTTCGCGGCCGGCCGGTTGACCGATTTGCCGTGGGGAATTTGACCGCTGCTGGTAAAACGGACACCTCTGGATGACACCGCGCCACGAGGTGCCAACCTGGCTTGCGGATCATCCAATCGAGAGAGGTTCAACCGGCTGTGGCTGGTTTGCATCGTCGACGCCAAGCGAATCGATTCCGAAAACATCCATCCTTGATTCGATGCGGCGCTGGACGGGCGGTCGACGGTATCGCGCACCGTTTCGGCCGAAACGACCTGGTGGCCGGGGCGGGACGACCCATCGGCAGCGTTGGCGGGGCGTGTGATCTGGGCGTTTTGCGTTGTGGGAACACCGCGCACGACATCGGCGCTGCCACGCCACTGCCCGGCCGCGAACGCGCCCACTGCAACGGCCAGCCAAGACGCGGCCACCGCAATGCGCCGGATAACCGGGCGATGGGAATCCTTCACCGGGGAAGCGTCAATCGCGGAGGCGCGACCCGCTTCGAAACCGATCTGATACAGGCGTCGGCTGTCGCCATCGGGGCGGGGCAGGGGGGCAAAGTTTTGGCGCAACACGCGTGCGAAATCACGGTCATCATCGGATGCAGCGGGATGGTTCACGTTGTGTCTCCGGGGCCAAAAGGGTTCTTAGGTGTGCGATGCCGTGCTGGTACTGTCGATGCGTGCGACTGCGTGATTGGCCCAGCACGCCGGCGATTTGTCGAAACGTCATGTCGCCCCACCATCGCATGACGATCACTTGACGTTGGTCGTCGGGCATCGTCTGCAGGACTTCGGTCAATTTTCGAGGATCGATATCAATTGCCGCGGAGTCGTCGCGGCGGACCAGCCACGTCAGGCGGGCATAGTCGTTTTCTCTTTCACGACGTCTTTGTCGGCCGCGTCGCCACATCAGCAGGCGATTGCGAATGATTCGGGCCATCCACGCCACCGGGTCGTCGGGCGGTTGCCCGCGTTTGGCCAGTTCGATGAACGCTTCCTGGACGGCGTCATCGGCGCCGCCGTCGCTGACCAGCGGATCCATCGCACGTGCGATCAGCATCAGCCGATCACGGTGCGTGTCCCAAATCCGGCATATTTGTTCAGCGTCCAAACGTCTTTTTCCACAAGCGTTTTGTCGTCGGGGGCACCCCAAGGATGCCGCCAAAGCCCGCTTGTCCCAAAAAACGTTGTCGAGAAACGAAGATTTCCCGCCTCGCCGGGGTTCCGCCTGGTCTGGGACGAAACGGACCGTGCGGTCATGATAGGCGACTTCCCTTTGTCATCTGATTTGTCGACCATCCCCCAATACCCACCGATGACCGAAGCAAACGCCCCCGAAACCAACGCCCCGCAAACCAAGTCGATGGACAAGATCGTTTCGCTTTGCAAGCGACGCGGGTTCCTGTTCCAGTCCAGTGAAATCTATGGCGGCGTCCAAGGATTTTGGGACTATGGACCGCTGGGCGTCGATCTGAAGCGGAACCTGAAGGAAGCTTGGTGGCAGGACATGATTTGCGGCCACAACGAGCTGAAGCAGCCCGCCGGTGCGCCGTCGACCTATGAAATGGTCGGTTTGGATTGCACGATCATCATGCACCCGCAGGTGTGGAAGAACAGCGGCCACTACGATCTGTTCCACGATCACATGGTGGATTGTCGTGAATCCAAGAAGCGGTACCGCTTTGACCAGGTACGTGGACGCGAAGTCACCTACCAAGACCGCACGATCTTTGTTTCCACTTTGGCCGAAGCGGAACAGGAAGAAGATGACATCCGCCGCCGCGGCATGAAGTTCTTCAAGCTGCGGAACAAGGACGCGGACAAGATCACCATTGGCAGCGAATCGATCACGATCGACAAGCTGGACAATACGGACAACGTGCTAGGACCCGATGCGAAGACCCTGGGCACGCTGACCGAGCCGCGTGAATTCAACTTGATGTTCAAGACGACCCTTGGGGCCTTGGGCGGCGAGGACGATGTGACGTTCCTGCGACCCGAAACGGCCCAGGGCATCTTTGTTAATTTCAAGAACGTGCTGGACAGCAGCCGGGTGAAAGTGCCCTTCGGCATCGGCCAGGTCGGCAAGTCGTTCCGCAACGAAATCACTCCGCGAAACTTCACCTTTCGCAGCCGTGAATTCGAACAGATGGAAATCGAGTTTTTCTGTCATCCCGACCAATCACAGGACTGGTATCGCTATTGGCGTGATCGCCGCATGAATTGGTACCTATCGCTGGGCATGGGATCGGAATCGCTGATCATGCGCGAACACGATCCGGAGGAATTGGCTCACTACAGCGTCGGTACCGCGGACATCGAATACGCATTCCCATTCTTGCCGCCGGGCGAATTCGGAGAATTGGAGGGCATCGCCCACCGTGGTGATTTCGATCTCCGCAGCCACATGGAAGGCAAGTTGGACCCGGCGACCAATCCCATGACCGTCGAATTGAACGAACATGGAAAGCCCAAGTATCGCGGCAGCGGCAAAGACTTGACCTATCGTGACGAAGCGACAAACCAGAAGTTCATTCCTCATGTGATCGAACCATCCGCCGGTGCCGATCGCGGCGTGCTGGCGTTCTTGTGCGAAGCGTACACCGAAGACCAACAGCCAGACGAAAAGGGCAACTTGCAAACACGTACGGTGATGAAATTGCATCCCAGGTTGGCGCCGGTCAAAGCGGCGGTCTTTCCCTTGGTCAAAAAGGACGGGATGCCGGAAATCGCGCAGGACTTGTATGGCGAACTGAAGAAGCACTTCAATGTGTTCTACGACGACAAAGGTGCGGTCGGGCGTCGTTATCGTCGTCAAGACGAAGCCGGAACGCCTTACTGCATCACGATCGACGGCGACACGGTCAGTGATCAGACCGTGACGATCCGCGATCGCGATAGCTTGGAACAAATCCGCGTCAAGCTGGATGACGTCGTCGACACGTTGACCAAGAAGATCGACGGCTGATTCGACGTGGCGTGACGAACAACACGCCGGGCGATTTTCGAGAAAACTTTTGTCACGTTGGTCGCCCGAGATACGACCTATAGGCAGACAATGAATCCTGCCAGCTGATTGGTCCGCTTTCTCGGGTGTTTCGACCGTGACAATCAATCATGACACGACACTGCAATCTTTGACCGTTGACCAATTGGTCGTATCGGCTCGCCAGGGTGATCGGTCCGCATACGGCGTCTTGGTCCAACGCCACGCCGCAATGGTGACCGGCGTGGCGTATAGCATTGTCGGCGACTTTGCCCACAGCGAAGACGTGGGGCAGGAGGTGTTTCTGGAGGCCTGGCAGAAACTGTCCGAATTGTCAGATGCGTCGCGATTCGCCGCTTGGGTCTGCTCGATCGCCCGGCACCGTGCGGTTGATGCGGTGCGTCGCCGTCGCCGCGCGACCGATGTGCACGCGGCCGAGAGGATGCCACCGGAAATTGCCGACGGAGGCGAAAAACATGATCCAGTGTCGGATGACGAACGCCAGGCGGTTGTTTGGGCAAGTCTGGATGCGCTCCCGTCCAAGTATCGCGAAACGCTGGTGTTGTACTATCGCGGCGGGAAGTCCGTTTCGGAGGTAGCGGCGGCATTGGATTTATCGCAGGCCGCGGTGCGTCAGAGGTTGGCTCGCGGCCGCAAAATGCTGCGAAACGAAGTCGAATCCGTCATCGATCGGACTCTGCGCGGGACGACGCCGGGTGTGGTGTTTCTGGCCGCCGTGCTGGGCAGTCTGCCCGGTAATGTTGCGGCGGGTGTCGCGGGGACAGCGGCTGGGAAATCATCCGCGGTCGGTGTGGCGGCCACATCGGCCAAGGTTCTAGGCACAGGAACGACAATCTCCGGTGCGACATTTGGGTTGTTCGGCGGCTTAGCCGGTGGCCTGTTCGGCGCTTGGGTCAGTTACCGCAATGCACCCTACACAACACAGAAACTTCTGATCGTTCGCTTCTTGCTGCTGACCGTGTTTGCTTTGGTCGTGTGGGCGGCCATGTTGATGTGGCTGGTGGGGCAACGTTCGGGACCCGTGTCGATGGACGATGGACGATACGCAATTGCGTTGCTGGGTCTGATTCTGACGATGCAACTTTTGTTTTTTGCAGCGTCTTGGTGGGGCGCGCGTCGTTTTCGGCAACTGGGTGATATCGCGCGCAGCGAAGGTCGGGCAATGGATCCCGTCGCGTCACGACGACTGGCGGGGATCCGTCGTGCAGAGTTTCACTGGTCCACTCGGAACAGGTTTGCAGGTCGGCCATGGGTCGATGTTCGATTCGGCCCGGTATCCCACGATGGGCAGGTTGCCCCAACGGACGTCGCCAAAGGTTGGATCGCGGTCGGCGATCGCGCTGACGGATGGCTGATTGCCATCGGAAACCGGGCACGTGGCTTGATCGCCTGCGGCGGGTGGTGTTTTGGGGGGCTGACGATTGGCGGATTCGGGATCGGGGTGATCCATTTGGGCGGACTGGGTGTGGCGATACTCAGCATCGCTGGGCTCGCGTTTGGAGGGATCGCGATCGGTGGTATCGCAGTCGGTTGGTACAGTTTGGGCGGGCTGGCGATCGGCAAAGCCGCGCTGGGAGGTGCGGCCATTGCCAGCCATGCGGCGATTGGCGGGGTGGCATGGTCGGCCGGTCAAGCGAAGGCGAGACTTGACGAAACCACGGAGGCCGGTGGGGCGGACATGGAACGTCTCGAAATGTGGCGACGATGGACCGAAAACGGGCTGCCGACGCCCTGGGCCGACGTTTTGCTGCTTGCCGGCGGCGGAATCTTGTTTGCGTTGGTCTTGCTCAAGGTCATTGCTTGGCGACTAGCCATGCGTCAGGCGGTTTTGACCGGTCGAATCGATTCAAAACACCCCGCGGTTGCTTCGACGATCAACGACGCTTTGGCCTTTTATGGATCACTCATCGGCTGCAGCGTTTGGGTGGTCGGAATTGGTTTTGACGTCGCTTCGATAGCGACAGCTACCGCCGGATTGATACTGTATTTGGCGGCCGCCGCAGTGGCGTTTTGGACGGCGCGATACGACTGGCCTACGCAGCGGCTGGGGCGAGCCTTTGCGGTTTCAATCCTTGCGGCAGATTTGGCGACCACCACCGCAATAGGGATGAGTCATTGGATCGATGGCTGGGAACGTTCCAGCGGTTTCAGCTGGTGGGCTTACCTGGGGCTCAGTCAGATTGGATACGTCGCCCTCGCAATCTTGGCATTGGTGTTAACGCAGACATCGGTCACACGATCAATTGCACCGGAGTCAACGTGCGGCTGATCGTTTCCAGCATCAACCCTCGGTCGCCCCCACCGGATTGCCATTTGTCGATTCATCTTCGACCAGCCGTTGTCGCGTTTCGACAGCGTCGTCGGCGATCCCCGCGTCATGAAGGGCGGTGGTCAGTTTCTTTTCCGCCGATGCGACCGCTTCGGGGGTTCGACTGATACGAACACGGGTGCCGCTGGCGTCGCCTTCGGCTTGCCCTGCGGCTTGGACGATTTGGTCAAGCGACATCGATTGTCGTGCCGCTGAATCGTCGCCGGCGTTGGATTCGGTGACCCGTTGGACGCTGTAGTCGGTGCCGTCGATCAGCACATCGATCAGCCACAGTTTGGCGTCTTCGATCATCGAGCTCTCGCCGCTCGACTGGACCATCGCCGGTGCATCAACGGATGTTTCGTCCGACGGTTCGGCGTCCGGATTGACCACGCTGGTTTCCGATTGGTTGACACCAACGTTGATGGAAAAGAACTGGCCCGCGATGAATGCCAAAATCCCGCCGATGGCGGCGACCGGAAGAAGCCGTTTGGTTTTGAACATGGAGCGCATGGGATGACCGCAGTGGAGGTTGGATTAATCGGTTGTCTCGTTGGATGCATCGACCGCTGGCGTGTCGGTGGATTCTGTCAGCGGGATCAGCGTGTCGGTCTGCTTGGCGATCACATCGGGCAAAGGTGTCGCGCCCAGGACTGTGTATTCAAAACGCGTTGCCGGCAGATCCGTCCGCATCCTTTCCAGCGCGTGGGGCAGGGCATCGATCATCGGCTGATAGACTCCCGCCACCGCCTCGGGCGAATACGACGCCAGGATGACGACCAAACCCTTGGGCTGGGGTAACTGTTTATACGCGGCGAACAGTTGGTCTTCCATTTCGGCGGTCCGGTTGTCTTGGCCGCGGCGTTCCAGACGCATCGACAGGCCGCGATCGCCGGTGCCTAACAGCACGCGGCGGTTCGGATCGGCGTGCACATGCCAGATCTCCGCCCGCTTGAGCAGTTCGGCGTGTCCAACCAAGAAGCGCACGACCTCCTCGGGCGACGCCTGTGCGACCTGTTCCGACATCGCACGCACAACGTCGGCCGATCCGTCGTCTTCGTCGCCGACCATTTCGTTCAGCCGCTTGAGCGTCGGCAGGGGCAGATCGAATGCCTGAGCGATGGTCGACATCGCTTGGCGTGTCCGCATGGCTTGACGTTGTGCGGCTTGCCGAGCGGCCTGCTGATTTTGCCGGGCAATCGACGCCTGTTGTTCCGCCGCATCGCGTTGACGCTGCAACTCCGCGACGGATTGCTGGGCGGCGGCGCGTTGTTCGTTGGCGGTTTCGCGGACATCCATGAATTGTGCAAAGACGACGATCAGCAACAGGTCCACCAACGGAGCCAGCTGGATCCCGAATCGTCTGCCAGGACGGTGCGACGTCGCGGTGTCGGTCATGCCACCGCCTCGGCATCCCGCACTTCGCCGTTGCTGGCAAGTTCGCGTTTCGCTTTGGCGACCGTGTCGCGAACGTGGCGTCGGTTTTCCGACAATCGACTGAAACCGGGTTCCAACATGCTGTGGATGAACATCAGCAGAATGGCCGAGACCAGTCCCGCAAACGTGCTCCAGATCGCATCGCCGAATCGGCCGACGATGTCCCCGACGCTGGCGGTGTCGCCTCCGGCCAGTGCGGCACCGATCGCACAAATGGTGCCCAGGACTCCGGCCAGCGGATAGGCTTCGATCATTGTCCGGGCGACGTTCCAAACCGTGTCGAATCGCATCGATTGCAGATAACGGCGACGTTCGTCCAGGATCTTCATCCGCTGGTGCAGCACTTTTCGGCCGGGGGATCCCGGTGGTTCGGCCAAGACGTCATCGATGTCGGCCAGAAAGCCTTCGATCCGGTCTGACGGATGCGCGTTCCAGTCCATCTGGCTGCGGTGCGGAAGACCTTCGGTGAATTGCGTCAGCGTGGTCGTGATGTCGTGGCGATCCTTGCGTGCCCAACCTGCCAGGTAGATGAAGGCCAGGGTGTGTAGCAGAGCCACCACGGCGATCGCATGCGTGGAGAATTCGGAGACTTGTTCAAGCACTGACGGATTCCAAGCGGCGGTCGGGCGTCAATCATCATGCCGCAGACGTTGTCCGGTTTCGTCCGCGTTGGTCCAAAACACCGATACCGCCGGCATTCACCGGTCGATCGGCCTTGTGGTCGTATGCTAGCAGCCCGCGGGCGATCGGGTCCATTCGGATCCGGAGACCGGTTCGGTCTGGAAGCAGATCGGCGGGGCGGTCAGGCGTGGTCCATTTGGTGACCTAAGGTTTGGCAAAAACCGTGCCACATTCCGGTGTTCGACATGACTGACGCGGCCGCACAACCCGCAAATTCCACCCGAACCGAATCTCATGCAGCGGCGGCGACGTCGCCACCGATCGCATGGTTTGCGTTGACGATTTTGTTGTCGGCGTTTTTGGTTTTTCAAGTCCAACCCGTCATCAGCAAGTGTGTGCTGCCGTGGTTCGGAGGCACGCCGGCCGTTTGGACGACGTGCATGTTGTTCTTTCAGATCGTCTTGTTCGCCGGCTATGCGTACGCGCACCTGTTGCGTTGCTGGTTTTCGCCGGCGGTGCAAGGCGGCATTCATTTGGTCTTTTTGGCCGCGGCGACGCTGTTTTTGCCGATCCAACCTGACGAGATTTGGAAGCCACAAGGGGATGAAAACCCGACGATCTATCTGCTGATGTTATTGGTCGCCCACGTGGGGTTGCCCTATTTTGTGTTGTCGGCCACCGGGCCGTTGGTCCAATCCTGGTTCAGCTATCGAGACCGAACCGATCGAGTCTATCGGTTGTACGCACTGTCCAATGTCGGCTCGCTGTCGGCGCTGCTGAGCTATCCATTCCTGATCGAACCGTTCGTTTCCCTGACAGGCCAGTCGGCGACCTGGTCCATGTTGTTTTGTGGATTCGTTATCGCCGAAGGCTATTTGGCGATTTGGTTGTTGCGATTGTCGGGGCTCGCGTCACAGGCGAATGCATCGGAGGATCTGGCAGCCAAAAGCGAAGGTCCCCCGGAAAACGCCTTTGCCCAATATGCGTTGTGGCTGGGGTTGCCGGCCTTCGCGTCGGCGGGGCTGTTGATCGTGACCAATCATGTTTGCCAGGACATCGCAGTGATCCCGTTTTTATGGGTGTTGCCGCTGAGTTTGTACCTGCTGAGTTTCATCATTTGTTTTGATTCACCGCGGTGGTATCGACCCAAGTGGATTGCCGCAGCGGCGTTGTTGTGCGTCATGCTGACACAGATCCACTGTGTGTTGCCTGCGGGAGCAAAACTGGTCACCGAAGCGGTCGGCTATTTCGGTTTGCTGTTGGGCATCTGTCTGCTGTGCCACGGTGAAGCGGCGCGTTCCAAACCGTCGGCCGAACGATTGACCACGTTCTATTTGTGCCTGTCCGGCGGTGGAGCGATCGGGGGCGTTCTGGTTGCGGTGATTTGTCCGTTGGCGTTTCGCAACTATCTGGAATTGCCCTTGTGGTTGGGCGTCAGCACCGTGGTGGCGTTTGCCTTTTTTGTGGCTTGCACTCACTGGGGATCGGCCGATTCAACGGTCGGGCAATCGCTATATCAATGGGCCCAGCTGCGTCGCTATCGCTGGGGTTTGGCCGCAGCGATGTTGATTCCGTGTTTGGTTGGATTGACGACCACGCAGGACGAACTGCTGGCCAGTCGTCGAAACTTTTTTGGCGTATTGAAAGTCACCCGCGATGCGGGGCAGACCAAATTGATCCACGGCCGCACGGTCCACGGGATTCAGTTGTCGGGCGACCGCCGGACTTGTCCCACCAGCTACTACGGCTATGAAAGTGGCGTCGGCCGAACGATTGCCGCGATGCAGGATCGCGATCGCGAAATGCGTGTCGGTGTGGTCGGTTTGGGCTGCGGTGTTTTGGCGACCTATGGCAGACCGGGCGACCGGTTCGATTATGTCGAAATCAATCAAGACGTCGTCGACATCGCGGATTCGCATTTTTCGTTTCTGAAGGACGGTGCGGCCCAACAGCAGATCCACGTCGGTGACGGCCGTTTGGTGTTGGAGCGTTTGACGGATGCCAAGTTTGATTTGTTGGTATTGGATGCCTTCAGCAGCGATGCGATTCCGGCACACCTGTTGACGCGGGAAGCCATGGGGTTGTATCGAGATCGCTTGGCGACCGAGGGTGTGATCGCGGTTCACGTCTCGAATAATCATTTGGACTTGGTGCCGCTGGTTCACCGATTGGCCCAGTCGGTCAATCTGGAAAGCCGACTGGTTGAAAGTGACCGCGACGCCGAAGCTGCGGTTTGCCGTGCCCGGTGGATGATCCTAGCGGCTCCACAATCCCCGTGGTGGGAAACGGGACCATTGGCCGAATGTCCGCCGGTTTCCTCGCAGATTCGTCGCCGGGGACCGCTGTGGACCGACCAGCACCACAACTTGGCCAGCGTCCTGCGGTTGTGGTGAGGGCCTGATTGGGACGCCGCCAAAAAAGGGCGTCAAAAAATCGCTCGATGGTCAAGTTTGGATTCAAGAACATCGCTCTTGCGACCGACATCCTGGTGACGCTAAGGTGCCGTCGTTGTCTCGGATGGATTCGAGCTGTGAAAGCAGATTCGACTGAAGCGAAGACGTTGGAAGGCCGATGAAACAAATGTTTTCGCCTTTCTGCGCTGTCGAAGTCTCTCTTCAAGGCTGACGGATTGCATCCTGGGACAAGGAATGCAGCGCGGGCCGACCCGAAAACTGTGTGCACGATCACCTCGTGAAACTTCCGGAGGAAGTCCACGTTTGGGGTGATGGTCGCACGGTCCACGTTGCCCGTCCCTGTCGTTTGTGTAGTGAAAAATAAGCGTGAGAAGTCTCGCGCGGTTTTTCCATCAACCCCGACGACGTCCAAACCCGCATGGGGAGCAATCCATCCGATGCAGATTTACGGTCCTTATCGAGTATCGACACAGCAGCCGGTCGGTCCGAGTTCGCGAACGGCCAAACCCGCCGCTCCGGCTGAGAAAACAGCCGCTTCGTCGGTCGATCAATTGGATCTGTCCAGTGCGGCGACCGCCGCAAATCGTCTGTCCGGCATCACCAGCCCGTCCACTGAAAGCGACATTCGCGTCGATCGGGTGGCCGAAATTCGGCGACAGATCGCCAGCGGCAGCTATGACACGCCGGAAAAAATGGACGCAGCATTGGACCGATTCCTGGATCAATACGCCTAAGCCGTGGGCGACCTGATCGCCCGCTGTTTCACACACGCGACGCCCGGGTGTGGGGACCCGAAATCCGCAACCGTGTTGTTTTTGGGGCGTCGAAGCGGTCCTAGGATGGCGAAGCATCTGCGTCAAAACGTCGTTGCCCACGCCGGATCCGTTGCGAAATTCCGCTCGATGGCACACGATGGGGATAGATGGTGTGCATCGATCCGGTCACGGTGTCGGTTCTGGGGCGGTTCAGGATCCGACGGTGGGCACGGGGCGGTCGCTTCGTCTGTTCTGTACCGCTTGTCTGCATGTTGATCGTCCCGTCGGGTTACCGCCCGGGCATCGCCCGATGGTCCCCTCGTGGACGTGCGGCCGGCAACCCGTATTCGTGATCCCCCGCTGGCCCCCGAGCATTCCACATGGCCTCATCCTTGCAACCTCTGGCGACGTCGCTTTCGCCCCAGGAACGGTTTCAGGAATACCTGCAGGCCAAGGGATTGCGTCAAACGGAGCAGCGAAAGTTCTTGATCGACGAAGTGTTCAATCAGCACGAGCACTTTGACGCTGACGAATTGATCGAACGGTTGCCGCGTCGGGGAAGCCCCAATTACGTCAGTTCCGCGACCGTGTACCGGACGCTTCGTGAATTCGTCGATGCGGGGCTGCTGAAGAGTTTTCAGCTGGAAGGCCGGACGGTCTACGAGCACGATTATGGCTATCCCCAGCACGACCACCTGTACTGCACCCGGTGTCAAGAGTTGTTCGAATTCACCAGCGATGAACTGATTGCGTTGCGTGATCGCGTGGCGGCGGATCAGGGGTTTCGCGTGACCGGACACCGCTTGATCATTCAGGGCATCTGCCAAAAGTGTTCACAAACACGCCGCAAGAAACGCAAACAAGACCTCGTTTAATCGTGGTCGGGTTTGCCCCGGTGGCTGCCACCGGAATTGTTCGGTGGGACGCGGTTTAGTCTTGGTTTTGTAACTGGACCAGGATCGCTTGAAAGACTTGTTCGTTGGCGATGAAGTCGCGGTCTTCTGCCTGGATTTGAACCAGCATGCGTCGCTGCTGGCTGCTTAGCAGCACCACGCGGGACTGGATCAGCAGGTCCAGGTAATAGAAGCGGAACTCCATCGTGGGTGGTCCGGCAGGATCGGCGTTTTCGATGGATTCCGATTCCAGGTCTTCGTATTCCGCCGCCATCGCCTGGCCGACTTGGGCCAAGACCTGTGCGTCGGTCAGAGCCGGGTCCGTCCACTCAACGGCCAGGAAGCCGCCGTTGGGCAATTCCAGAGTGACGCCTTGGGCATCATCGCTGCCGTCATCCTGTGCCACCGTCCAGTTATCGGGGTACATGAATCGCAGGCCGTGATCGTTGAATTCCGCAGGCATTGGGTTGTGGGAAAGCGTGGTCGGGCTCGAATCAAAGGTGTGCGACCCGCATCAGGCGGGCGACCTCCGGTACATCGGGCGATCCTAACAAACGAACTCCGATTGCATCAGCCGCAGGATTCTTGTTAGCACCACCCATGCCTCCGTCGCTAATCAGGTGAAATTGGTTTCGTGCGAATCTGCCATCTCTTTTGCTGCGTCGTCGTGGCCCTGGCGATCGCATCACAGGGCTGTCGGGCGATCGGTCATCTGCGCCAAAACCGGCCCGCCATCGAAGCTCGCAAGCTGTCCCGCGAAGGCCAGCGATGGATGTACGACGGGAACTGGGATGCCGCGGAGGCCAAGTTCGCCGCCGCGCTGAACGTCAGCGACGACGACGATCGTGCGCACTGGGGCCTGGCCGAATCTTTGTGGCAGCGAGGCGAATACGAAGAAGCGCTGCAGCACATGGAACAGGCGGTCCGGTTGAGTGCCGATGATCCGATGCTGCTCAGTCGTTTGGGGCGTATGGATTTGGAACTGGGGCGTCTGGACGCGGCCGACCGAAGGTGCGAACAGGCATTGGCGGCCAACCGAAATTCGGCGGAAAACTGGGTGCTGCGCGGCGACTGCTTGGCGGCACGGCAACAGTGGGATGATTCGTTGTCGGCCTATCACCGGGCGCTGGCGATCCAGCCGGATTTGTCGGCCGCGCTGTTGAAAGCGGCTGAGGTCTATCACCGACAGGGCCGCTATGACCGGTTGCTGGCGTCGATGGATCGCATGCGGGATCACGTGGGTGAAACCCAAACACCCGCCCGCGCCGATGTGTTGCGGGGCATTGCACTGCGACAGCTCGGCCGACCCTGGGAAGCCCAGCGGTGCTTCGTCGCCGCGGTCCAAAAGGACGACAGCAACCACGCCGCGTATTTGTTGTTGGCGTCCCAGTCGGTCCGCGTGGGCGATTTGGAACAGGCGCGACAGGCTTTGTCCGAATCCTTACGGCTGAATCCATCGTTGCGACGGGACGAAGACGTTCTGCGTGAATTCCAGCATCCCAGCCTGGCGGCTGTCTTTCGTCAGTCGCCTGGGACGGAGATGCGGTAGGACGCAATTCCACTGGCGGCATGGATCAATGCGATCATTTGTCGCGTGTTGGCAACCCAAGGGGTGACCCAATCGTTGCGACCTGAATCATCGGACCGGTGATTGCGGCCAAAACGACCTGGGGAAGACGACCGACTGTCGATTTCCGTTCTAGGTTTTCGATAGTTCGAATCACCGGCCCACTTTTGACGCAGTCATTGCCATGCATTTACCAGCGATACCGTCGACCGCCGATCCCGAAGCGGGACCTCAGTTCATCATCGGCGGCACGGCATCGAAAACGACCGCCATCACTGACAGTGCAAAACCCGGCAAGCCTGGGTTTGTCGATCGACGTCAAGGATCCGGTGGTCGCGGCGGTCACAACGAGCGGCGACAGTTCGGCAGTTCCCACGCGGAACTGTCACAGGAAGGCCGTGAATTGGCACTGGCGATCGATCAGTACAAACTGCAAAACCACCGACGCTACATCACCTGTGATGAAATGCTGAAAGTCTTGCATCAGTTGGGATACCAACGCGTCAGCTGATCAAATGTGCCAGCAATTGACGCCGGGTCACGATCGACTTGGCGTTGCCACGCGAATCCAACAAGATCGCGACTCCGCTGGCTTGGTCATTCAGGCGGACCAACGTCTTGAGGTGGCTGTCACTGACCGTGCCACGCACCAGCGGCAAAACTCTTGGCGGACCTTCATCGCAAACCAAGTCGATGAACCGGAGATAGCCAAGCCATTCTTTTCCTTCTTTGACCAGGACGATCGACTCGTTCAGACGCTGGGCCAATTTTGCCGCGGCCGGTACGTCGATCGGCGTTGTCACCTGTGGAATCCGATCAGGCGAACGACCAAACGTGGCCGCCGACAGATTTCCGACTTCGAACAGTTTGGCGGCCAAGTTCCGCTGACTCTCGGCCAGCAATCCTGCTTCGTGGCCCGCACGCAGAACTTGATCCAGTTCGCGACGTGCCATCGCAAGCCGCAGTTGGAACGGCAATTGACCCGTAACCCGCTGCAGCAACCCGCCCAGCAATCCCAGCATCCATGACACCGGTGCGAACAGGCAGGTGGCTGCAATCAAGATCGGCTTGGTCGCCATCAACAGGCGATAGGGGGCATGAAAAAACAGGTACTTCGGCAACAGTTCACCGAACACGAAAACGATCGGCGTCATCAACATCGGGCCGATCAGCTCCGCCGCCGGATTGGCGGTGAACCATTGCTGAACCGCGATCACCACGGCAACGCTGGTCAAGTAATTCGCCACGTTGTTGCCGACCAGTGTGGTGGCAACAAAGATGGCCGGATGATTCAAAAGCCAGACGATCCATCGGGCCGACCATGAACCGTCCAGACCGTCCAGCACCAGACGCGTGCGCGAGACGCGATACAGCCCCGTTTCACTGCCGCTGAAAAACGCACTGAGCGCCAGTCCGATCAAGAACAATCCGATCGCGATCACGGTGTGCCATCCTCCCCGTCATCGTCGATGCGTCCTGCTGATACGTCGATCAACAGGTCGTCGTCGGATTCCGACAGCACGGTCAACACGAAACGATCCAATTCGGCGGAATCACCTGGACGTGGCAAACGTTCGTTGCATCGCTGGATGTAGCCTGCCACCGTGGCGGCGCGTTCGGCGGGTTCGTCGACGCCCAGCAATTCGACCAGCGAACGAAGGCGAACGGATCCGCTTAGTCGCCAACGATCAGGGCCGATCACGTCGATTTCAGCCAGCCCGCCTGGTCCCGCGTCGGATGAACCCAGGATGTGACGCAACAAATCTTCCATCGTCACCACGCCGATGGATTCGCCGAATTCGTTGACGATCACGGCAACGTTTCGTTCTTCGGTGACCAATTGATCGAACACTGCGGCAATCTTGGCCGTCCACGGCGCGTAGATCACGTTGGTCGCTTGGGCGGCCAATTCGTGATGATGTGCTTGGCGTTTCCATCGATTCGGACGCATCGTTCGCAATTGCAGGGCCGATTCGATGGCTTCGTCGTCTTTGTCCGCGAAATACAGATACCCGTCCTCGGCAACGCATTTTTGAATCACTTCGCGTTTGCCCGTGGGCGTCATCAGATTCAGTCGCCCGCGAGGACGCATCAATTCATCGGCCCGCAAATCAGACAGGCTGACCAGCCGTCGCAAGACCTCGCGTTCGCGTTGCCGGAGCGCCGCATCGTCGGTCCCCAGTTCGATCGCGCGTTCAATGTCCGTCAGGTCCAACTCGGGCTCGGCGCGAAAGGTCGGCCACAACAACCGTCGTGCGATCGCGTTGGACGAACGGATTAAGGGCAGGGCAGGGCTGATCAAACGCACCGCCCACTGCAACGGTAACGCCACGACGATCGAAAAAC
The DNA here is from genome assembly GCF_012290005.1 of Crateriforma spongiae. NCBI lineage: Bacteria > Pseudomonadati > Planctomycetota > Planctomycetia > Pirellulales > Pirellulaceae > Crateriforma > Crateriforma spongiae. The sequence goes on along the minus strand of NZ_JAAXMS010000002.1, from coordinate 205,433 downwards.
GCGTCGGTGAAACAACCGCGATGCTTTTAGGTAGCATCTCGCTTAGAAAGATGATCGCCAACAAACTGCCCACCGTGAACAACACTGCACCGGTCGAACCGGTCGATGCGTTGCTTTCCAGCTGCCCACCGACGATGGCCGCGATGGCAAAGTAGGTCATGTTGATCAGCAAATTCCAAAACAGAATTGCTGACAACAAGTGTTCGGGGTTTTGCAGCAAGCGGTCTGCGATCTGACCGGGCAAACCAGACATCCGCAGCCGGCGGCGGTCGCGGTCGCGTAGCGAGAACAGGGCGGCTTCGCTGCCGCTAAAGAAAGCGCTTAGCAAGATCAGCGCGATCATGGCGGCGATCCAGCCCCAACGTTCGGCCGTCACTTCCAGGGTGGATTGCAGCGTCGTCCAAAACGTGCCCATGCAGCGCATCTAGGTCGATTCTCCGGTCCCGCCACGGTCCGGTTCCAAGCAGACGTCGAATTCACTGAGCGCCGGAATCATCATGGCGGCCACCGCAAAGCCGTAGCCCGCTACGAGTGCCGAAACGACGTAAAGGTGGTCCATTTGCAACAAGAATTGGGTGATCGCATAGAACGTGATCAGCGGCAAAAAGAACGATGCCGCGAAGATCGCGCTGGAGGGGTTCCGCCAACCCAGCGATGCGAACAATGCCGCGCCACCACCCAAGATCATCACCAAGAATGGTGCCAGTTGCAATTGAAACGCGCCGCGGAAACTGACCATGATCGTCATGCAAATCGCGATTCCCACGCACAAGAAAAACACGGTTCCCAAACTGGCCATGGTGGCGGTTCGACCGGCGACGTAATTCAGCCCCGTGTGAATGCCCAGCATCGAAACAAAGATGTACAAAACCAACGCACCCAATACCGCATAGATCGTATTCTCCCACGTCATCACACCGCTGGCCCCCATGTAGATCAGCAACAGGACCGGCAAAACGATCATTTCCTTGGCAACGTACAGGACGCCCAGCAATTTCCCGAAGATGAACTCACGTGGGCTGAGGTCAGTGACCAGCAACAGGTCCAACGCCAGCCCGTCGCGTTCGCCGGTGATGCTGTTCACAGCCAATGCGTTGACCAGAACGAGGCTGACCACGCCCAGGATGGCCACAGGGATGGTGGCCGAGGGAAGGGCACGATCGATGCGGCCGGCCGGTTCCAAGGCGACGCCGCTGCGGACCTGCCATGCAATGGAGGCCGCGACAATCGCGAACAGAACCACGAACGTGGCACGAATGATCAACACCTTGCGGCCATAGGCCCACGTGCGGACTTCACGCCACAGCACCGGATTGTCCCAAACGGCACGCGGCTGGCGGACTTTCCAACTGGCTGGTTCGCCGGGCGATTCGACGTCCACGCTGTTTTCCGCTTTGGGGGCCTTGAAACGGACTTCGCGAGATGGGTTCCAGATGCGAACCATCACGACGCCGTAGATTAGCAATGCCACCGACAGGGCCAACGCAAGCAAGACGAACAGCACCACACCGGCAAGCACATCGCCCTGCAGGCTGGATAGCGGCGACGCCGCAGCGGTCAGTGCGCGGATCGGACTGACGGCTAACGTCCAGGACGTCGGCAGTGGGACCAGGGTCGCAATCGCTTCGCCCAGACCCAGGAACAACAACAACGTCAAAACGGTCAACGCGATCGCTTGGAACGTTTTTTCACGCCACAAACCGATGACCGTGCCCACCGTTCCCGACAGGATGATCATGGCGGCGGTGACCGCAAACACACTGATGACTTGTTGGGGGGAAACACCGCCCAGCAACGGGAACGTTAAGAAGACGGGCAGTCCACAAATCAATAGCGACAAGGGTGACAGCAGAGTCGCGGTCAATTTACCGCCCACCACTTCGAACCCGCTCAGACGCGTCAGCAACAGCAAGATCAGCGTCCGCCGGTCCTTTTCCTGGGCGACACTGCCCGCCGCCCCCACCGCGGCCAGGGCGGAAAGGACCAGCAGTTGTAACGGGGCCAGCAGTGCGAACATGAATCCGCCGAACCGAGCCGAATCCGACGTCGTGGCCAACGAATGTGAACCGTCCAGCACCAGATAGCCCGTGCACAACAACAGAAACAGGGCACCGACGTAAATTCCCCGCGACAGATACGTTTGCGGACGCTTGGGCGTAACGATTGCCTCGCGATTGAAGACCGGGCCTAGCATGGTCACCGTACGGGGAATGCAGCGGGAAAAAGGTTCGACATCTAAAAAACGACGGCTTCGGCCGACACGCCCCGGGCACCCGCCGGGCGGACGGGACCCCCGGGCGAATGGGGCTGGTACGATCCAGCCGGGCGATTGGATCGTGGCGGTATCAGCATAATCGCGAATATCGGTACAGCTGAACATGGCCGGTCGATGGAAATGTCCGTGAACCGGCCGGGGACGGTTTCGTTTCAGCGCAGCGACCTAGGTTTCCATTGTTCCAAGTTGCTTAAACACCGTTGCCAAAACGCCCAGTCTTTGACACTCGCGATGAACCTACGAAAAACCATCCGTTGCGTCGGTCGGTTCGCCACCGACGAAGAAGCGACGACGGCGGTCGAATACGCCGTCATGTTGGCGTTGATCATCGCGGTCTGTATCGCCTCGGTCAGCTTTTTGACGATTCAGACGAAAGAAAGCTTTGACAATTCCGGCGAAGCCATCGTCGGTGCTTTAGGCAACTAAGGATCCACGCCGGTTTGCTTGACCGGCCTGCTTTTCGCAACTACCCCGGCGGGACTCACCCTCCCGACAGGCACGTTGGTGCGATTCTCACCCGATCGCCGCGCCCACAACGTTCGTGCGAAAAGAAAAAACAAGCAGGGCATCTGCCCCGATGCTCCCCACATGCCCCACTGCCACCATACACCTTAGGTGTAGAAACCCATGTTCAATAAGAGCGACCAACGTTCCGCGCCTCGCGAACAACTGCTAATTGAGAAAGACGTTCAATCGGCGCTGCTGCTTCGAGCCGCCCTTCACGGCGGTGCTTTGGCGACGTACTTCACCGTCATTCAATTTTTTGCCCAGTCGATGATCAATCCTGAAGTGGGTTGGTTCGACACGGCACTGCGATTCTTTGACGAAGCGATCTATTGGGTTCCGGCCTTGATTCTATTGGCACCATTGTTTGCCTATGACCTGCTGAAGCTCAGCAATCGATTCGCCGGCCCCGTGTTTCGCCTGCGTCGTGAAATGATCCGTCTGTGTGCGGGGCAAAGTGAAGAGCCGATCTTTTTTCGCGGGTCCGATTTCTGGAGCGATCTGCAAGATCCCTTCAACGAACTGCGCGAAGAACTGTTGGATCTGCGACGCGAAAATGAGCGTCTGAAAACAGAACTCGGCGGTACGGCGGCATCGGCACCGCCGCCGCAATCGGATGCGGCGGACAAGGGCACCAAGGTCGACGCGCCACATACGGTTTTGCAGGAAGTGTGATCCCAATACGGCACGCCGGTGCAAGGTTCATCGCCACTGCGGCGGTGGGTTGATCCTATCACGCAGCGTGCCCATGCTGGTTCGCATGAAGATTGCATTGACCGGCGGCAGCGGATTCTTAGGACGGTACGTCATCGATCACCTCGTCGATGATTTGGGGCATCAAGTCGTTGCCCTGACGCGGCGTGATGATCCAGGACCCGATCGCCAAGGCTTGCACTGGATGCATGGCGACTTAGCAGACCCGGCGTCCCTGGATCGATTGACCGACGGGGCCGACGCGGTCGTGCATGCCGGTCTGATGCGTGGCGGCGATTCCTTCATGGATCATCCGGATGACCCGGTCGCCTACTTTGACACCAATGTGTTGGGCACACTTCGTTTGTTGCAGAGTGCAACGGACCGCGGGATCAACCGCTTGGTGTTCGTGTCCTCCGGTGCGGTTCACCAACATGTGGTCCAAGGACTTTCGTTGGATGAAGAACACCCGCATCGACCGGGCAGCCTGTATGGGGCCGCCAAAGCGTCGGCCGAAGATTTGGTGCACGCGTATGGTCTGTCCGGCCGATTGACGGCTGCCACCGTGCGTCCGCCGACCATCTATGGCGTGGATGATCCGATCAGCGACAGCCGCTGGTATGCTTTGGTCAAAGACTTGATCGACGGCAAAGAAGCTGCCGCGACCGGCGGTGGAAAGTGCGTGCACGCCGCCGACGTGGCCAAAGCGATCGGGCTGGTCTTAACCGCACCGCAGTCAAAAGTCGCCGGCCAGACATTCAACTGTTGTGACCGATTCTTCAGCGAATACGAAGTGGCTCAGTGCGTCCAGTCACTAGGGCACACCGCGGCCCGCTTTACCGGTCCAGCCAAATCGCCCGGTTGCCCGATGGCGACGGAAAAGATTCGGTCGCTGGGGATGGAATTTGGCGGTACCGATTTGCTGCGTCAGACGATCAAACAGCTTGTGCAAGCGGCCGAAGTTGCGTGACCGGACGGCTGGCCAGGGCAGCCGAACCGAACATCGCAACCGTGAAGATCGCGTCGCTGGCCAAAGTGTTTTGGAAGAACGGGATGGCGGCGGTAAAGCAGGTCACCAAGCCGGCCAACGACGGGTCGTACCACTTCATCCAGACCGCCAGATTGGTCATCACAAAAAACAGGGTCGAACTGGCCAGGCCGGCGGTGGTGATTCGCATCACGCCCGGTTGCCGGCGGATCCATCGTCCCAGCATCACGCTGGCAGCGAAGCACCCATAGGTGGCCCACATCGCCACGTGAAAGCCCAGGAACATGTCGCTGATCAGCATTGCGGCCAGCGGAACCAAGACGGCCATCCGCCGCGATGCGAACATCGCGCCGCCGAACAACGCCAACGATCCGATGGGCGAAAAGTTGGGCGGGTGAGGCAGGAAACGGCTGACCAAGCCGATCGCCACCATGGCTGCTGCAACGGCCACGGCCGATCGTGCGGAAGACAATTCGGGCAGCCACTGGGAATCACGCGGAGTCGACGATTTCATGACAAGTGTCCTGATGAAAAACGGATAAAGTGGGTTCAAAGCGTGGCGGATCGGCGTGGACCGTCCGCCAAGTTTAACGGTCGATAAGGGTTTCGGCACGGCGTCGCATTGCCGCTGCCACAATCTGTTGTTTCTGTTGGTTGCTTGCCGCCGACCACAGGCCGATTTCTTGGCTGTGCCGAAAACACCCCGTGCAAATCCCTTGGCCGTTAAGCAGGCATTGGCGAACGCAAGGCGACGCAACCACGCCGGTGGGGATAGGCGGCTGAGAAGCCGGGGATCCGGCCCTGCCGGATGCCGGGACTGGCGAATGCGGCAGGCTGCTTTCGATTTCGGGGGAAGTCTCAGGCACGCACCTTCTCCGATTCTTGGTTATCGGTCGAGACTGATTGGCCGGCCAGTGCGTTTCGTCGCCGACGCAGGCGTGCCGCCGCCAGTGTCGACCCGCCTAGCAAGACCGCCAGCATCGACGGCTCGGGAACGGCCGATACCGTGACATTGTCCATGGCCACATAGGCGGGCAGATTGACGCCAAAGCTTCCCGAATTGCTTCCGACGAAATCCAGTCCAATCGCGGTCGCTTCGCCCAAGGCACTCAGATCCACGGTGGTCCATTCATCTAGCAGGACGGGGCCTGCATCGCCGACGGTAAAGGTGGCCAAATCGACTTCGACGAACGAGCCGGCGGTTCCGTCGGAGATGTCATAGAAGCGGACGCTCAGAAATTCGTTTCCGCCCGAACTTCCCATTGGGTCCGTGAATCCGCTGCCATTTTGGACCACATGTGCCGTCGTTTGCGTGATCTGTACATCCAGAGATTGAAAAAATGAGCCGTTGCTAGCTTCCAACGAAGAGTTGAACAGACCAGCGGCCACAGTCGAATCGGGACCATCCCCCGAGGCGACGATCCAGGTCGACGAGCCGCCGGCACCGTCACCCGTCGTGGTCACCGTGTCGTTGTCATTTTGATATTCCAATGGAATAAAGCCGCCCATCGGATCGTTGCCCGATGTCCATGAAGGTAAGCCGCGTTGCGAAACCGCGACTCCCCGCCAGCTGTCAAAATCTTGGTTGTAGTAGTTCTTCAAGGTGACCCCGTCGATCGTGAATTCGGAAATCACCTCGGTGCCTCCAAACGCACCGGGTTGAGTTCCCGTTTCCGTCGGAAAGGGACCTGAGTTCGCGGAGGTTGACTGAATCGGAACCGGGACTGATTCGAAATCGATGACGGTGGATGCGTGGCTATCCGAAACCAAAAACGCAAGGCCGGCGACAATCCATCCGCGACGGAAAATGTGATGAAAAACGGTCATGGTGTAGAAATCTAGATGTGTGGTTTGTAAAAGAAATGATTGGGCGTATTTGCTGTTAAAGCCGATCGGTCACCACGTCACTCTTGGATCGTGTGATGAGTTTTCCGAGCGTCTGTTTGTCGATCGATTCGGATTCAAATTCCACGTGACCGTCGGCGTACAAGACCATCGCGCCGCCGCTGTGTTGGCTGCGGATTTCGTTGTCGCCGATCCAGGCGGTCGAATCATTGATGCCGTGGGCTTGAACAAACACGTTCAGCCCGTTGATCCATTCCGAATGGGGGCCACCGACGTCTTCGCCGATGATCAACGTTTGGCTCAGGCCGTCACGGATGTCGCGGAAGCGGATGCGTCGGTCGTACAAGAACACGCCGTCTTCCGGTTCGCGGTCGACCAGCCGTTCGCCGAACAGACCGCCGTAATCGCTGGGGCCTCGCTGGGCATCGCGGGGCAGGGCGGATGGGCACACATAGGTCGGCACCACTTCGGCCGCGGCCGCCGCGTTATCGGGGTGATCAAACGCGATGTTGAAATCGATTCGGTCGTGTAGGTTTTGTTGCTCGATGAACGGCAACAGCATCGCCGACCATGCGTATTGGCGGTTGGTCGCCGGTGCACCATACGACCGCCATTCGAAACAGCCCACCGGCAAGCAACCGTGAGTGTTGTGATAGGCGTGAAGCCCCAAACCGATCTGCTTCAAATGGTTTTGGCACTTGGTTTTCCGGGCCGCTTCACGAGCCGCCTGGACCGCCGGCATCAATAGCGAGACCAAGATGCCGATGATGGCAATCACCACCAGCAATTCGACCAAGGTGAACCCGGTCAAGGGTCGTCGCTGTCGTTGGACGGTTTGGATCACGGCACTCGTTCCGACCTGACGGACCGATCCCACCGATGGCATCGCGTACCGATCGCACTGCTGCGACGGATGAACGAGCCGCGTGAAGAATCAACCGTTGGAAGACGATGAATCAAAGAGAAGATCGCGAAGTCATGCCGTTACCGGCACACCCGTGGACTTCTCACAACGCCGACCTCGCCCAAGAAGGTCCCGCCCTGGTTCTGACAAAGAGCCAAGGCATGCGTCCAATTCGCGGTAGGTCTTCTGACTCTCGATGGATGTCCGCCCGGTCGCCTTCTCGTTTCGCTCAACGGGTTGCGGGGCGGACATTTCGTCACGTGTCCCGCAGGTGCGTCGATGGAAACAATGGCAGAAAGAAAGACCGGTCGGCTGATGTGCGTCACCAAAGTGGATGCCACCCAGGTTTGTCATCGCCATCGATCACAGCGGCCGGGCCGTCTCGGAATTTCACCGAAGTTCCCTGTTCACGCGGCGTGCCAAAATGGACCACCGCGTCACCGTGAATCGTTGCTCGGACTATCCACCCCGTCATACCGACTGTCAAGTCGAAAGCCATGACGATCATGCGAAATTCAACGACCGCGACGACTTGTCCACTCACGTGTCGGGATGTCCACTGTCGGGCCTGCCGCCGTGTCCCCGGGCATCCGCCGAACCTTGCTTTGGGTGTTCTTGGAATCACTTCGACTGCGATCCTTGATCCGGATGATCGCCTCGTCACGAAGACCTGTTCACGAAAACTTGACCATGAAGATTCAAATCGTCATTCCCGCTCGGCTGGCATCGTCGCGGTTGCCGGAAAAGCTTTTGCTGCGTGCCGGCGGTAAATCGGTTCTGCAGCACACCTATGACGCGGCGATGCGGTCGCAAACGGCGATCCACAGCGATTCATCGTCACCGGTGATCGTGGCGGTCGATGACGATCGGCTGTACGACGAAGTCCTGTCGTTTGGCGGTCACGCCGTCCGAACCAGCGTCGATTGTGCCAGCGGGACCGACCGCGTGGCGGAAGTCGCCACGCAACAGCCGCAAACCGACATCTTTGTCAACGTCCAAGGGGATGAACCTGAAATCGATCCAGACGCCATCGATCGGGTGGCGACGGCGCTTTGCGATGACGCCAATGCCGAAATGGCGACCGTGGTCACGCCCATCCGCGACCATCAGCGGATGCAGGACCCCGCTTGTGTCAAAGCCGTCTTTGACGACGCCATGCGGGCGATCTATTTCAGTCGGGCTCCGATCCCGTTTGACCGTGACGGCAAATTCGGGACCGGTCACGGTGACGGGCCGGATTCGCCAGTGCTTGGATACCAGCATTTGGGGCTCTACGCGTACCGCCGCGAATTTCTGGCATGGTTCGCGGGTCAGGCTTGCGGCGTGTTGGAATCAATCGAGCGTTTGGAGCAATTGCGGGCCATCCAGGCCGGTCGGCGGATCGCCATCGGTCTGGTCGATGCGGCGACACCCGGGATCGATACCGAAGAAGATTTTCGCCAGTTTGCCGACCGCGTCGAAACGGCAAAATAGACTGCGCTTCGATCGTTTCGGACCAGGCCGCTGGCGGGAACCGGGGGGCGAATCACAACGTTAGGCCCGCCGCTGGCGACCCGCCGACGCCACAGCGTCGATGACGCCCCGAAAGGGCCTAGGACGCCCGCCGACAACCGTTACATTGAGCGTCCATGACAAAGCACATCTTCGTAACCGGCGGCGTGGTCAGCTCGCTCGGCAAAGGCCTGACAAGCGCGTCCATGGGAATGCTGCTGGAGCAGCGGGGCCTGCGGGTCCGAATGCAGAAACTGGATCCGTACATCAACGTCGATCCGGGAACCATGTCGCCCTATCAACACGGCGAAGTCTACGTGTTGGACGACGGCAGTGAGACCGACTTGGACTTGGGCCACTATGAACGGTTCACGTCCAGCCCACTGACCCGCGACTGCAATTACACGACCGGTCAGATCTACCTGTCGGTCATTGAAAAAGAACGTCGGGGCCAGTTTCTGGGCAAGACGGTTCAGGTCATCCCGCACATCACCAACGAGATCAAATCGGTCATCAAACGCATGGGCGGTGATGACGTGGACGTGGTGATCACCGAGATCGGTGGAACGGTCGGCGACATCGAAAGTCTGCCGTTCTTGGAAGCCATTCGACAGTTTTCGCTGGATGTCGGTCGCGAAAACTGTTTGTACATGCACCTGACCTTGGTGCCGTACCTGAAGGCCGCCGACGAGCTGAAAACCAAACCCACCCAGCACAGCGTCGGCCAGTTGCGTGAAATCGGGATCCAGCCCGATATCTTGGTTTGTCGCTGCGAGCATTCGATCAGCCGCGAAGAACGCGAAAAGATCGCGCTGTTTTGTAACGTGCACAGCGATTCGGTGATCGAAGAAAAAGACAAAGACTTTTCAATCTATGAGGTGCCCATCTCCTTGGTCGAAAACAAGCTGGACGAATTGGTCGTCAACAAGCTGGGCCTGACGTCCGCCAAGTCACTGGACATCACCCCGTGGACGGATTTGCTGCATCGATTGCGTAACCCGCGGCATGAATTGTCGATCGCCGTCGTCGGCAAGTACGCCGAGCACAAAGATGCGTACAAGTCGATCTATGAAGCGATCGATCATGCCGGCATCGCGGCGGACGCCCAAATCCGCGTCGGCCGAATTCAAAGTGCCGATATCGAACGAGAGGGAGCCGAGCGTTTGTTGTCTGGGTTTCATGGAATCCTGGTTCCCGGTGGATTTGGCGAACGTGGCATCGAAGGCAAAGTCGAAGCAATCAAGTTCGCACGGCAACGGGGCGTACCGTTTCTGGGGATCTGTCTGGGCATGCAGTGCGCCGTCATCGAATACGGTCGCAACGTCGTCGGATTGGATGGTGCCCACAGCACCGAATTTGACAAAGACAGTCCGCACCCGGTCATCTGTTTGCTGGATGAACAACGCAATGTCACCGATATGGGCGGCACCATGCGTCTGGGATCGCATCCGACGACGCTGGATCGTCACAGTGCATCCGCGAAAGCCTATGGTTGCGAAGACATCCACGAACGTCATCGACACCGGTACGAATTCAACAACCAATACCGGCAACAGTATGAAGCCAACGGGATGCGATTTGCCGGAACCAGCCCCGACGGTGCACTGGTGGAAATCGTCGAAGTCCCCGAGCATCCTTGGTTTGTTGCCGCACAATTTCACCCGGAATTCAAAAGCAAGCCGTTGCAGGCCCATCCGTTGTTCAAGGGCTTTGTCGATGCCGCCATCGTGCGACGAAAGCAGCGGGTGGAATCCAGTGAAAAGGCGGATCCCGCGAAAACTTGATCTTGTCAGCCGAGCCGGTGCATCGCGGTGATTCCGGTCGGTCGGAACTTGAATCCCTGATCCATACTCTTTCTCTTAAGCAAAGATCATGAGCGAAGAAGAAAAAGAACCCAAACTGGTGATCGACAGCGACTGGAAAGAACAGGTCCAAAAAGAAAAAGAGCAAGAGGCGTCCAAGTCAGATGAGCAGCAACCCGCGGCTGCCTCCGATGCACCGACGGACGCATCCGCAGGACCTGCCGGCGGTGGGCCGCCCGAAGCATCCTTCACCGTGCTGGTTTCGATGCTGTTCACCCAGGCGATGACTCTGTTGGGACAAATGCCGGGCCCTGACGGCAAGATGGAAACGAACAAGCCGTTGGCCAAGCACACAATCGATACCCTGGAAATGCTGCAAAGCAAAACCGAAGGCAATCTGGAGGACGACGAAAAGCAAGTGTTGTCCGAGGCGTTGCACGCTTTGCGGATGACCTTCGTCGGGGTGAAGTCATAGCGTCTCGCATGCGGGGTTCGTCTGCTGCGAACGCGTGCAACGCCGCTGATGCAACGGACGCGAACGTCTCATGTCGCTGCACCCCAAGCGGACGTTACAGCACGCCCTTGGTGCTGGGGATGGCGTCGCTGCGAGGATCACTTTCGGCCGCCATCCGAATCGCCCGCGCGGTCGTCTTGAAGACACACTCGGAAATGTGGTGGGCATTGCGGCCGTGATGCAGTACCACGTGTAGATTGCATCGAGCATTGGCGGCAAACGATTGCCAAAAATGCTCGACCAATTCGCTGTCGAAGGTTCCGATCTTCGCCGCCGCAATCGGCGCGTGGTATTCAAACGCGTAACGCCCGCCCAGGTCCACCGCCGCGGTGACCAAACACTCGTCCATGGGCAGGGTGAAGTGTCCGTAGCGGCGGATTCCCGCCCGGTCGGCCAACGCTTGGTCGACCGCTTGGCCCAGTGCGATTCCGATGTCTTCGCTGGTGTGGTGATCGTCGACATGCAGGTCCCCTTTGGCACGGACCGTTAGGTCGATCAACGAATGCTTGGCCAACAAGTCCAGCATGTGGTCCAAAAAACCGATTCCGGATTCACGTGTACCGGCACCGCTGCCGTCCAAATCGATCGACAAATCGATGTCGGTTTCACCGGTCGTGCGGCGGATCGTTGCGGTGCGTGCCATGGCGTTATCAACAGTGAAGGGCAGGGGACTTGGGAATGGATCCGTGCCAGGACTAAGGTTTGAATCGTGCATCCCAGCGGGTTCGTGCTGGGGGCGATTCGCCCCGATCCAATCGATGGATCGACTGATCAGGTCTACTAGATTGATCGTCGGATCAGCGCCAAACAAGCGTCGATCTGCTCGTCGGTGCCGACGGAAATTCGCAGGCCGTCGCCCCAATCGGGAAAATCCATGTAACGGATCAACACTTGCGCCTTCTTCAGGGTTTCATAGATCCCTTGGTGACCACCGCTGGGGTGTCGGCACCAGACGAAATTCGCGTGCGATGGGGTCACCTCGAAGCCCATTTCGGCCAGTTCCCGGTGCATCCGGCCTCGGGTCTGGTTCATTTTGGTCACCACATCACGCAGCCAATCTTGGGACGACATCGCCGCGGTGGCTGCGGCGATCGCCAAAGCGTCGCAGTTGTAGCTGTCTTTGATCTTGGTCAGTTCAGCCACCACGCTGGGCTGGGCGATCAGAAAGCCGAAGCGAATGCCGGCCAGGCCATAAGACTTGCTTAGCGTCCGCGTGATCATCACGTTTTCATGTTTCTGCACCAGTTCGATACAGCCTTTGCCGAACTGTTTCGGATCATCGCTGGCAAAGTCCACATACGCTTCGTCGATGATCAGCGGGCATGACAACCCTTGTGCGATCGATTCCAAGTCATCCTTGTCGACCAGCGTCCCGCTAGGGCTGTTCGGATTGGGAATCAGCACCAACCGCAGGTCATCATCAGCCTGGCCAAATGCCGCGGGCAACTGCCAGTCATCGACGAACGAGGTTTGTTGCCAAGTCGCGCCTTGGATATCGGCCAGGGTGCGATACAGGATATAGCTGGGGTAGGGCAGACGCAGTTTCTGTCCCTCCCCGACAAACCCCCGCACCAGCATGGTCAAGATTTCATCGCTGCCGTTTCCGGCCAGGACCCATTCCGGTCCTGGCAAGCCCAATGCGTCCGCGGCGGCACGCCGGAACGCCGTCGCCATCGGATCGGGATAGCGATTCAGTGGACCGGTGGCGGCTTTTTGAATCGCTTCGATCACCGCGGGGGGCGGTGGGTAGGGGTTTTCGTTCGTATTCAGCTTGATGTATTTCCCCGGCGGCGGTTGTTCGCCGGGCACATACGGCAGCATTCGGGAAAGGGCAGGGCGGTAGGGCAGCATGTTCAACGGGATCGAAGGATGGGTGCGTTGTTGGACGTCGACATCAGGCAGGCAATGCATTCACGACGTGCGAATGCTGACGCTGCGTGCATGACCGGTCAGCCCTTCCTTTTCCGCCAGCCGAACAACATCGGGTGCAATGTTTTGTAACGCAGTTTCGTCGAACTCGGTCAGGCTGCCGCTGCGAAGAAAACTGTTGCTGCACAGGCCGGCCGCCCAAGTGCAGGTTCCCCCGGTCGGCAGCACGTGAGACGGGCCCGCCGCGTAATCGCCCAACGCGACCGGTGTGTGGTGCCCCAGAAAAGCCGCACCGCTGTTGCGGATTTTGGCAATTTGAGATCGGGGATCAGCGGTTTCGATGTGCAGGTGTTCGGGGGCAAACCGGTCGGTCATTTCACAGGCTTGATCGGCGTCCCGAACCAAAATGATGGCACCAAACTGGTTCAACGAATCGATGGTCAGATCACTGCGGTCCAGAACCCCCAGTTGCGATTGAAGCTCGGTTTCCACGCGGTCCGGCAACGATTCGTCCCACGTGATCAATAACGCGCTGCCGGGGCTGTGTTCGGCTTGCGCGATCAAGTCGGCAGCCACATAGTCGGGGCGTGCGGTTTCATCGGCGATCACGATGACTTCGCTGGGACCGGCAAACGAATCGATGTCGACGGTTCCGTAGACATGCTTCTTTGCCAGGGCCACGAACAGGTTCCCCGGGCCCACGATTTTGTCGACCGCATCGATGGACTGGCAACCGTATGCCAGTGCCGCGACCGCTTGTGCACCGCCGACGCGATAGACCTCGGTGACGCCCAGTTCATGACAGGTCGCCAACATGTCCGTGTTGTAGGCGCCGAAGGGGGTCGGTGGCGCGACGACGGCGATTTCTTTGACACCAGCGACTTGCGCGGGCACGACGGTCATCAGCACCGTCGACGGATAGGCGGCGGCGCCGCCGGGAACGCAAACCCCGACGCGGCGCAGGGGCAGATAACGCTGGGTCAACGTCACGCCGGGCCTAGGAGTGATCGTGACATCGCGATGCAAAATCGCTTGTTGAAACTCAGCAACGTTGTCGCGGATACGTCGGACGGATTCGATCAGTGCGGGATCGGCGTTCTGGTGAGCCTGTTTCAAATCGGCATCGGGGACGCGGACGGTGTCGGCGGTCAGTTCGGCGGCATCCAGTGCTTGGGTGTATCGCAGCAATGCATCGATGCCCTGACTTTGAACATCGGCGCAAATGGTTTGAACCACTTCCACCGGTGTCAAAGGCCGCCCAAAAACTTTTTCGGTCAGTGCTTTTCCGCGGGGGCTGACGACGTCGCCTTGGGGGCTCAAGCGGTCGCGCAGTTCATCCAAAAAGGGTGGTGATTCACGACGGGCATCGACGCGTTTCAGGGAAAGAGCGGGGCTTGGAGTCATTGGAACGACGGGATTCGGGTGCAGGTCAAAACGGGACGTTGGTTCAGGTAACGAATTCGCCGGGCATGAATCTGAGGGGGCGACGAACGGCTTGGTCGACTCGACCCGCCATCCTAGCAATCGCAACGGACTGTTACGATGCACCCAAGAGGCGGCTGGTTTCTACGTCAAACTATCTTTCGGACGCTCCATGATCGACCTGCGAAGTGACACGCTGACCAAACCCACCGCCGCGATGCGGCAAGCCATGGCGACCGCGGAAGTCGGTGACGCCGTGATCGATACCGATCCGACCGTTGAACATCTGGAAAGGTTCACAGCCGAACTGTTGGGAAAAGAGGACGCCGTCTTTATGCCCAGCGGATCGATGTCCAACCAAATCGGGATCCGAATCCACTGTGAACGTGGTACCGAGTTTCTTTGCGAAACGGAGGCCCACATCTATCAGTACGAACAAGGGGCGTTTGCCCAGTTGTCTGGACTCGTCGCGCATCCGATTGCGGGTGAAAACGGGGTGCTGCGGGTGGCCGACGTTCAGGATCAGATTCGTCCGGAAACCGACTATATGGTTCGGACGGCATTGTTGTGTTTGGAAAATACGCACAACCGATGGGGCGGCCGGGTCTTGCCGCACGACGAAACGATCGCCCTGTGCGACTGGGCGGCGGAGAACGGACTGCGGCGGCATTTGGACGGCGCCAGGCTGTGGAACGCTTCGGTCGCCAAAGGGATTTCGCTTGGCGATTTGGCCGCACCGTTTGACACTGTAAGCGTTTGTTACAGCAAGGGACTGGGCGCCCCGGTGGGGTCGGCGTTGGTGGGGCCGAAAGACTTGATGGATCAAGCCCGACGGGCCCGAAAGTTGTTCGGCGGTGCGATGCGTCAGGTCGGTATCGTCGCGGCGGGGGCCTTGTACGCGCTACAGCACCATCGCGACCGCTTGATCAACGATCACGAAGCGGCACGCAAGTTGGCCGTGGCCGCGTGTCGTTCACCCATGATCCGTGCCCGCGGCGACCGAGTGGAAACCAACTTGGTCGTTTTGGATGTACACCCGGATTGGGGAACAGCCCAGCAGTTTTGTGAAAAACTGGAGCAAGCCGGAATCCGCGCTTTCACGTTCGGTAAACAGGCGATCCGACTGGTCACCCATCTTGATGTTTCGCCTGAACAGATCGATCGAGCTTGCAAGATCTTGGTGGAAGTTGCCGATGATCCGGTCGCCGATACAGCGGATGCGTCCCAAGACGGCTAACCTGTGCGATCATTTCGGCACGGCAAATCCGGACGGCTAATCTGCTTTGATGCTTCAGTTGGAACACCAGTGGTCACCGCGACGGACGACGATGATTGGGTTCGTGGTCGCGTCGGGCGTTGCGATTGTGGCATGCCTTTTGAGGCTTTCGTCGTGCTACGAGAGCTTTTGGGTCGATGAACTTCACACCGCTTGGGCCATCGATGGTGATTGGCATCAGGTCCGCGGTCGTGCGGCGCTCGGAAATCAAATGCCCGTTTACTTTTGGGGGCTTTGGATCTGGAAGAACCTGTTCGGTGACAGCGAAATCGCGTTGCGATTGACCAGCGTTCTGTCGGTTGCCGCCGCCGCGGGCGCGATGACGTTCAGCGTCGCCCGGCACTGCCGCAGTCTGGTCGCCGGAGTGGCGTCGGGAATGGTGCTGGCGGTCGAAGCGAACGCAACTTTCTTTGCCACGGAATTGCGTCCCTATGCGGTCGTGTTGTTGGCGTCGGTGTTCGCCATCGACGGTTGGTTCACGCTCATCCGGCCGGATACGGCGGCGGGGCTCGATGCCACGTCTGGAACCGATGCGACATCGATCGGCATCCGGCGGGGCAGGGCGGCTTGGCAATTGACCATCGCCATGGTGCTGGTCGTGTTGTGCCAGCCCGCCAACTTTGCCGCGGTCGCTTGGTTGCCATTGACGGCATGGGCGTTTGGTCGTCTAGGAACCAACCACGAGCCCTGGTTGCGTGTATCGCTGAATGATGGATTGCGATGGACGCTGTTGGTCGCCGCCTTGCTGGCTGCCTGGCAATGGACACTGTTGAATTCTTGGGCACACCGTGACCACTGGGCGACGTTTGCCACGGCGCGATCTTGGAACCAGTGGTGGCACATCTGGCCGTGGGCGGGGCTGTTGATCGTTCCATTGACCGTTTCGGCGGTTCTCGGTGGAATTCGAACAACGTTGTGGCGGTGTGGGTTTGGGATCGCCTTGATTGCGATGGCGGCAACGACAACGTACTGGCTGGCATCATGGGCCGGCTGGGTTCCGCTTTGGCATCGTCGCTATTTCATCGTCGTCCTGCCGATGTTGGCAACCGTGCCGGGGTGCTGTGTGGCATCAGTTCATCACGGTGGATGGGCGTCGGCATGGCGGCGACTGTCGATGCCCGCGTTTCGCTTTGCGATGTCATTGGTTGTGGCGTTGGCCAGTTTGGGATGGATGATGTGGCAGCAGCGGACACCGTCGGGCATCGCTCGTTTGCCGCGTCCTTTGGTGGCACGTGGGGAAGACTGGCGTGGGGCGATCGGCTGGCTGGACGAACAGATGAGTCCGGGGGACACGTTGTATGTGGATGCGGGGCTGATCGAATACGACGCGTATTTGCAGCGAGGGTTATCCGAAGGCAGGACCGCGTCCGTGCCAGGGGATTCCGGTCCGATCGCCTATTTGACGTTGCCGGTTCACGGTCCGTATCGGGTGAATGTCGGCGACGGCGAAGCGATTGAAGTGCGTCCCATTGATCGCGATTTGCTGTTCCCATTGGAACAACTGGGGGCACCGATGAATTCCCGTGATCGTGTGTGGATTCTGTCCCGTCGAAACAAGTCCGCGATGAAAGCCACGTTGCGTCAATCGATCCGTCGTAGCGGGCCGTTCGATTACCGTGGCGTCCGCGTTGCGGGATTCGGCAACGTTTCGGTCGCCGAAATTCCTTGGTTGAATCGGCCGCCTGGACGGGGCTGGCTGCTGCCCTGGTCGCGATAGGTGGCGATGTACTGGCGGCTAGGCCGCGGGGCTAGGCCTGCGGTGCCGGGTCGGGCATGCCATTGGCTTCGAACCCTTTTTGCCGTAACAGGCACGCATCGCAGTGTCCGCAGGCGACGCCCCCGTCGCTTGGGTCGTAACACGAAAGTGTTTGTCCGTAGTCGACCCCCAGTTCCAAACCGCGTCGGATGATCTCGGCTTTGGACAACTTGATCAGTGGTGCGTGGATTCGAATCGGCCCGCCGTCTTGGACACCGATCTTGGTCGCCAAGTTGGCCGTCTGTTCAAACGACGCGATGAACTCTGGGCGACAATCCGGATAGCCGCTGTAGTCCAGGGCGTTGACGCCGATAAAGATATCGCGTGCTTGGATCGTTTCGGCCATCGCAAGGGCCAAGGACAAAAACACCGTGTTGCGTGCCGGGACGTAGGTCACCGGGATCCCTTCACCGATGCCGTGCACCGAAGCGCTCTTGGGGACATCGATCGATGGGTCCGTCAACGCCGATCCGCCGAACGTGGCCAGGTCGATGTCGACGATTCGATGCGATGCAACGCCGAACTGTTCGGCGACCGCGCGTGCCCGATCCAGTTCGTATTGATGGCGTTGTCCATAGCGAAAGCTGATTCCGTGAACCGCGAATCCTTCGGCGGATGCGATCGCCAGACAGGTCGTGCTGTCCAGGCCACCGGATAGCAAAACAACGGCCTTCCGTTTGGTCACTTCTTCCACAATTTTCGTCCGATCGACGGGTTGTAATTGGTCCAGCGTGGGTCGGCCGAAACGTCTTGTTCGATCACGCTGGCAAAGCTGCTGATCTTGGCGTCCAGGTTGTCAATGTGATGCAACGCTACCGCTTCCATCGTCGACGGCAAGCGTGGGCTGCCGTATTCGAATTCGCCGTGATGGCTGACGATCAGGTGTTCCAATTGATATCGCAAGTCCACCGGGAACGGTGTCTCCGGTGTATCGATTTGTTGAATTTTGTCGCCCAGCATTTGGATCCCGATCACGATGTGGCCGACCATTTGGCCACGATCGGTGTATGACAACTCGCCGTCGCTGGACAATTCGTGCATCTTTCCCAAGTCGTGCAGGAAAGCACCCATCAACAACAGGTCGCGATCGATTGATTCGTATCGATTGCCAACGAAGTCGGCCAGTTCCATCAGGTCGACCGTGTGACGCAGCAACCCGCCGGGGAACGCGTGATGGTGTACGACCGCCGCAGCGGCGGATGCCAATTGGTTCATCAGATCACCGTCGTTCAGATAGCACTGGGCCAATCGTGACAGTTGAGGGTCTTCGATCGAACCCAACTGTTCGGTCAGCCTAGCCATCAAACGCTGGGACTGCTCGGCGTCGAATTGCTCGAAATCTGCCGGGTCGACCTCCGACGGATCCATGCGTTCCAACCGTGTGACGATGACTTGCAGCGCACCGTTGTGGACTTGAGTTCGTCCTTCGGTGTGGATGTAGTCGGCCCGGTCGAACGAATCAGCCACTCTCTCGTCGACGTTCCACATCATGCCCACGATCTTGCCCGTTCGATCGGCCAGACGCAGGAACAGATACTTGCCGCCCTGGCGGTTGACTCGGATTTGCTTGTCGGCGACACGAAATGCCTGGGCCACCGTCTGGCCGTCGGCCAATTGATTGATCGCGATGCGGGGGGCGGTCGATGTCACGTTAAGGCGATTCCATTGTCGAAGGGGGCATGACGCGCACCGAAGATCCGGTTGGACTGCGGACGTTCGGTCGCAATGGCAATCTGACACACCCGGGCATGATGGTCCAGGGTTTGAAAGCCGATGCCGGATGATCCTTCAGCCTTGGTGTCTGTCCATTGCATACGCAACTGGCGTGTCGACAACGCGGGGGAAAGGTCAGCAATCAGGCGGGGGAACGATCAGCATCCCGCCAACCGCCGCGGTCTAGCCACGCCGTCGGCGCGGGATGACAATGGACTCCCCTCCGCCGTTCGATCTCGCACGCCGGCCGAAACCGACGCCATCGAACGCCACCACACTTTCCCGCCTTCCCCACCCGAAAGATTCGCACAAGGACCCTGGTCGATGATGGTTCCACAAATCTTACGATTCACAATCGCATTCGTCATGGTCCTGGGGGTCGCGGGGACCGCTGCGGCACAGGACGAACGCATGCCACGCGATGACGACGGGCGTTTGGTGGATTTTCAGCGTGACATTCTGCCGATCCTGCGTGACCGATGTTTGGAGTGTCACAATGCGGAGGAGGCCAAGAACGATTTTCGCGTCGATGACGCGGAGGAGTTCATGTATTACGTCGAGCCGGAGGACGCGGAATCCAGCAGCGTGTTTGCTGATTACATGGCCACCGATGATCCCGACATGTTGATGCCGCCGCGTTCCCAAGGCGGCCCCTTAAGTTCGGCCGAACTGACGTTGATGGCGACGTGGATCAACGAGGGGGCTCATTGGCCCGAGGGCGTGGTCGTCCGTGCGGTCGACGACGACACGCCGATTGAGCAAGCAATTGAACAGGCCGCCGATGTGGCGTTGCCCGTTGCTTCGCGTGTCTGGTCGTTCCAGGGGTTTTTCCACCCCGCGACCGTGCACTTTCCCATCGCGTTGTTGCTGGTCGGTGCGTTGTTTGTCGTGCTGGGGTGGCGTTGGCCGACGATCGGTACTCAGGTTCCCGCGGCGTGCCTAATTTTGGGCGCGTTGACCGCGGTGGCGGCCACGGCCATGGGCTGGTCGTTCGCGACGGAGAAAGGATATGCCGGTTGGACACGAGTGGATTTTGACAGCGAAGTCTTCTGGCATCGCTGGGGCGGTGTGATCGTCACCGTGTTCGCTTGCGTTTCGGCGTTCATCGCCATCGTCGCTTTGCGATCGGACAAGCCGCACTTGAACAAGGTTTGGAAAGGCGGGCTTTTGATTGTCGCCATGATGGTCGGAATGGTCGGTCACCAAGGTGGCGAATTGACGTACGGAAAAGATTTTTATCCCAAAGCGTTTCGTATTCTATTGGGGACTTCCGAGGTGGACGAAACGGCTTCCGGTGCCGAGGAAACCGAGGGCGAATCGGATTCGGAGGATTCACCGGTCGCCGCGACCGCGCGACGCCCATCCTCGACCGGGGGCGACGGTTTGCTGCCTCGTTAGGCCTTGGCCGAAAATGGTCGCCCGCTTTGGGTGGGCTGAGTGCGAATGTCACCAAAGGGGAATCGCGAACATCGTGCGATCCCGACGTCCGATCGGCGGTAAGCCCGATTGATTTTGTATTCGCCTGGGTGACGATAAGACGGCGGCGCCGGGATCGCGATCCACGGCCATTCCGGTCGTGGTGACGTTTGCAAACCCGGTGATCCCCGTTTTCCCGCGTTTTTTACCCAGCGAGTTCATCCTTTGAGTGCTTCGACCCCACGGACGTCCAAGACGTCGAAAGCCACGAAAAAGTCGACCAAGTCCGAGTCGAAATTGCCGGTCGATCGATTCGTCAATCGCGAACTTGGATGGCTGGAATTCAACGCCAGGGTCTTGGACCAGGCGACCGATCCCGATGTGCCCCTGCTGGAACGGGCAAAGTTTTTGGCCATCACCGGATCCAATCTGGACGAATTTGTGATGGTCCGTGTCGGCGGGCTGAAATTGCAGTACGAACGCAATTCCCTGTCGCGCGATCCCGCCGGTATGACGGTCAGCGAGCAACTGCAAGCGGTGCTGACCCGTTGTCACCTGCTGGTCGGACGCCAGGGGGCTCATTTTCGCGAACAGTTGGAACCGGAACTTGTCGAAAACGGGATCCATCGTGTCGACCTGTCGAATTGTTCCGAAAGCACGCGTCAAGACGCACACCGAACGTTCGTTGCGGATGTCTTGCCGGTCTTGACGCCACACGCGGTTTTTCATGACCGACCGTTCCCGATGCTGCAAGGATTGTCGATGCATCTTTGCGTCCGGCTGGACGGACAGGACCCGGGGCTGGGCAAGCCGGTGGTGGGACCCGACGGCGAAACCCCGTTGTGGCATTTCGCGATCATCCCACTGGGACGCGCTTTGCCGCGAATCATTCAATTGCCCTCGGATGACGGTTATGCGTACGTGTTGCTGGAAGACTTGGTGGCTCACTTCGCCGCAGAGTTTTTTCAGGGCCGTCGCGTTCTGGAAGCCACGCCGTTCCGAATCACGCGCAACGCCGATATCGAACTGCGTGAAGACGGCGCCGGTGACTTGCTTGAGGGCATGGAAGAAGTCCTGGAAGGCCGACGGCAAAGCGACGTTGTGCGGTTGGAATTGGCCGCGACGGCCGGCGATGAAATGACCGCCTTTCTGACCGAAACGATGGGCGTCCAGCAGCGGGACACGTTTCGTATCGATGGTCCGTTGGACCTGACGTATTTGTTCGGCCTAAGCGGCATCAAAGGGTTCGGCAAACTGAAGGACGTTCCTTGGCCGCCCCAGGGGACGCCCGGGATCGATCCCGCAAATTCGATGTTCGCAACGATGGGCGAAGGTGATTGGTTGCTGGTCCATCCGTACGAGCGATTCGATCCGGTGGTGCGTCTGTTGGAGGAAGCGGCTGGAGACCCCGACGTTCTGGCGATCAAGCAAATTTTGTATCGCACCAGTAAGAACAGTCCCATCGTCGCCGCGCTGATGAAGGCCGCTCAAAACGGTAAATACGTCTCGGCGATCGTCGAATTGAAAGCTCGGTTCGATGAAGCACGTAACATCGAATGGGCCCGTGAAATGGAACAGGCCGGGGTGCAGGTGATCTACGGCATTCGCGGTTTGAAAACTCATGCCAAGGTCTGTGTGGTCGTCCGCCGCGAACCGGAAGGCATTCGGCGCTACATCCATTTCGGTACCGGGAATTACAACGAGGCCACCGCGAAACTTTACAGCGATGTTTCGCTGCTGACGTGTGACGAAGTCTTGGGTGACGACGCGACCGCGTTTTTCAATGCCGTCACAGGAGCCAGCCAGCCCCAGCCGTTCGAATTGTTGGCCGCCGCGCCGCTGACGTTGCGACAGAAAGTGATCACGCTGATCGATGCGGAAACACGCCGTGCGGTGCAGGGCGATCAAGCGGAAATCATCGTGAAGCTGAACGCGTTGGTCGACACCGAAGTGATCGATGCGCTTTATCGAGCCAACCGAGCCGGTGTGAAAGTCCTGTTGAACATTCGCGGCGTGTGCTGTCTGAAGCCCGGCATCGCAGGGCTAAGCGAAAATATACGTGTCGTTTCAGTCGTGGATCGCTACTTGGAACATGCCCGAATCTTGTACTTTCGGCACGGCGGCGACGGCCAGTTGTTTATCAGCAGCGCCGATTGGATGCCGCGAAACTTGGATCGGCGCGTGGAATTGTTGGTCCCCGTTCTGGATCCGGCATGTCGTGAGAAGCTGTTTGACACGCTGCAAACTTATTTCCAAGACGACACCAACGCCTGGGTGATGCAGCCCAACGGGCAATACATTCGCACGGTGCCCGAAGATCCAGATTCTGCCTTCCGGTCTCAACAGCGTTTGTACGAGGACGCCGTTGCTCGCATGAAAGCGTCGACAGATCTGTCACGCGGCCAATTCGATACCCAGGTTCCACGGAAAGACTAAACGCTGCTTGGCCGGACGGTGCCGACACCGGGCATCACGGAACGAACATGATGCTTGGTGTGCTTTGCCGTCGGCACGGCGTCGATGTCTAAACAGCGTCGATCATTGTTCCCAGCTTCGACGCTTAAACGTGAACGTCGACGCTAAGGTCGGATTCGCTTTGGTAACGCTGGCGGATCGGACCGACGACGTCACCAAGGAATTCGTCGACTTGCTGCGGAGCCCGCCCGACAAAAGCCGACGGGTCGGTGGCAGCATCGACATCGATCCCCGAAAACGCGGTGTCTTGTTTCAGGCGGTCCAACAGATCATTGTCGGCGCCTTCGTTCTTCACTCGCTGGGCGGCCGCCTGGCTGTGGACCCGAATCTGTTCATGCAGCTCTTGCCGGTCGCCGCCGGCCGACACCGCTTGCATCAAGATGTTCTCGGTCGCCATGAAGGGCAGTTCGGCGGCCAAATTGCGGGCGATCGTTGCCGGATAAACCACCATGCCGTCGGCGACGTTTTGCATCAGCACCAACGCCGCATCGATGGCCAGAAAAGCTTGCGGGATGACCAAGCGTCGATTGGCACTGTCGTCCAAGGTGCGTTCCATCCACTGCGTCGCCGCCGTCATCGCAGGGCTGCTTTGCAGGCTGATCACAAACCGTGACAAAGCGCAGATCCGTTCGCTTCGCATCGGGTTGCGTTTGTAGGCCATGGCGCTGCTGCCGATTTGGTGCTTTTCAAACGGCTCTTCCACTTCCTTACGACCGGCCAACAGTCGCAGGTCCGTTGCGATCTTGTGAAGGCTTTGGCCGATACCCGAAAGGGCGTCCAAAATCTGGCTGTCGACCTTGCGGGGATAGGTTTGACCGGTGACGGCGTAAATCTTTTCGAAACCCAATTTTTCGGAGACCCGCTTTTCCAATTGCCGGACTTTGTCGGCGTCGCCACTGAACAGTTCTAGAAAGCTGGCTTGGGTGCCGGTGGTGCCTTTGGTGCTGCGGCACGCCAGTTGGTCCAAGCGATGTTCGACTTCGACCAAGTCCAGCACCAAGTCGTACATCCACAGCGTGCATCGCTTTCCGACTGTCGTCGGCTGTGCCGGCTGAAAGTGGGTGAACGCCAGGCAGGGCAGGGCACGGTGCTGTTGGGCGAATTCAGCCATCCGCAGAATCGTCGCGGCCAAGCGGCGGGCCACCAACCGCAATGCCTGACGAATCAACACCAAGTCCGCGTTATCGGTGATGAAGCAACTGGTCGCGCCCAAGTGGATGATCCCCCGGGCGTCGGGGCATTGGTCGCCATAGGCGTGGACGTGCGCCATCACGTCATGTCGCAGTTTTTTTTCGTAGTCTTTGGCGACGTCCAGGTTCAAATCGTCTTGGAACTGTTTCAGCTGGCGAATCTGATCATCGGTGATCGCGATGCCCAGTTCCTGTTCCGCCTCCGCCAAAGCGACCCACAACGACCGCCAAGTCGCAAAACGGCGGGTATTTCCCCAGTGCGTCGCCATCTCGGGCGACGCGTAACGCTGGATCAGGGGGTTCTGGTAGGTATCCAAGGACGTACCGTCGTCTGGGGGGGTGTTAGGCACGAAAGGTCTGTCTCAAACGGCGTATCGAATCAAAAACGAGTTCGATAACATACTGCTTGGCGGTGGGGCCGCAATCGAACGCGGATCCCGACAAGCGAGGGGCGGCGACGAACCCAAACGGATGCCGATCTTGCTTCGACAAATGCAACTAGCAATCTGACGGACTCTATGTCTCTTTTGTCTTTCTTTGCGATCCGGCGAATCGGTCACCTACGGTCGGTCTGCCGTCTGATCCTTTCGGCATGCTTGGTCCTGTGCGTTGTCGCAACGGGCGAAGCCCAAAACAACGCGGCCGCCCCAGATGCGGTCGAATCCGACGGCGATGTTTCCGTCGCCGAAGCGGGTGATGACGGGGAAGCCGGTTTCGCCTCGGCGATCGATTTGCTGCCCAGCACGACGGCCGGGCTGGTGCGGTTTCCCAGTCTTCCTGATTTCTGTGCATCCGGCGGCGAAACGAATTTCGGGCGGCTGTTGGACGATCCTTCGATGAAACCGTTCCGCGAAGCCCAACGCGAACTGGCCAATAAGTACCTCGATTCTTTGGACCAAAAGATCGGGCTGAAGGTCGAAGACGTCTATGACATCGCATCGGGGGAAGTCGTCGCGGCTTGGTTGCCGTACCCCAAAGAACCGCGTCGACCCTACGCATTCTGTGTGATCGCCGACATTCGCGGTCGCAGTGCCGCCGCCGATGAAGTTCTGCAGCAAGTCGATGCCGATATGAAGGTCCGCGAAGCCCAACGCAAGGATCTGGAACATGCCGGCGAAACGATTCGCGTGTACATGCCGAAAACCAAAGTCGGCCAATACAAGATTGAACAGATCGCGATTTGGAAAAGCGAAGATCGTGTGATCGCGTCTGATCGTGACACGTTGGTGACGGAACTGATCGATGCGATCCAAGGTCGTGCACCGTCGGACACGATCGGCGATGCGGAACTGTATTCAACGATTCGCTCGCGTTCCGAAGCGGCGATCAAGGATGATGTTCAGCGACTGGGCGACGACGTTCCCGGCGTCCCGATGGGCGTGCAGTGGTATGCCGAACCTTTTGCCATGGGCGAAATCGCACGCGAAGCATTTCACGTCGATCGACGTGGCAATGTTCAAATCTTGGAACTGTTGCAGAACCAGGGGTTCGATGCCATTCAGGCGGCCGGCGGAACCGTGGCGATCGGCACCGGTGATTTTGACTGGCTGCACCGTGGCGTCGTGATCGCACCACCGACCGCCGAAGATGATCAACGTTATCAGTTGGGGGCTCGAATCCTGCAGTTTCCGAATCGACCAAGACCGGAAATCCCGGATTGGGTCGGCGGCGACACCGCCAATTTCATGCGGCTTAGCTGGAAAGTTGGTGATGCGTTTCTGGCATTGGAAACGTTGGTCGACGAAGCAATGGGAAGCGAAGTCTTCATGGACACGCTGGAAGACATTCGCCGCGGTGAAGACACCGCAAACGTCGACATCTTGAACGACGTCGTGCCCAACCTGGGCGAAGAAATGATCTTGTTGACCGACAACGTTTTGCCCGCTTCCATTTCATCGGAACGCATGTTGGTTGCGTTGGAACTGAAGGACGCGGCGGTCATCAAGGATTCGCTGCGTCGCATCATGCAAAACGAACCCAATTTCACGTTGTTGGAATCGATTCCCGACCTGGAAGTCTGGAAATACGAAGTCACCGATGACGATGAATCGTTCGAGGACGAATTGTTTGGCGACTTTGGGGACTTCCAAGACGTCGCGCCCGCCGAAGAAGAAGAGCAGCAATTGTTGACGACCTGGGCGATCGCCGTTGTGCCCGCGACTCGCCAAGGCCAAGCGGACTACGTCGTCTTCAGCAGCCATTCAGATTTGCTGATCGAAACCGCCAAACGAATGCGAAAGCCGCCCGCCGATGGTCTGAACACAAATACTCGGGTGCAAAAGGCTGTCGCGGCCATGCAGTCGCTGGGAGCCGAAGACGTGGCGGTCGATCGGATCGTTCGAACCGATCTGTCACGCCGTATCAAATATGAATTGCTTCGCCAAGGAGAGCTGCGAAATAGCGATTCAGTGCTGGCGTCGTTGATCAAGCGAATCGTCGACGAATCGGAATTGCAAGACGAGCCCGACCCGATCGAAGCGAAGAAGTTGCCACCCTTCAAGACGATCCAAAAATACTTTGGTGTCGCCGGTAACTTTGTGATCACCACCGACGACGGTTGGGCATTGTGCGGGTTTGTGCTGAAGCAATAGGCGTCGCAACCAACCCTTGGCATCTAGTGGCCTGCGTTCTGTCCAATGCCTTCGGCCGAATCTTCGTTCGGCCGTGGACATGGTTGCAGTGACGCCGCTTCGCCGGACGTCCTACAGCCCCAACGCTTTTTGCATCGCTTGGCGGACGACCGGCAAAACGCGTTCTTGGGCTTCGGCCAACGTGCCCTCGACGAACGCCCCAGCCGCTGCCTTGTGGCCGCCGCCGCCGAATTGGCGTGCGATTTCGTTGCAATCCATGTCGCAGCGACTGCGAAAGCTCAGTTTGTATCCGCCACGCAGCTGGCCGACGAAAATAACCGCGCCCTTCGTGCCACCGACCGAAAGCGTCAGGTTGATCGCGTCTTCGGTGTCCGATGGTTCCGCGCCCATCGCGGCGAAGTCTTCTTTCTGGACGTAGGTGTGAACAAGAGCTCCGTCCAATTCCGCCTCAGTTCGTGACAGGATCAATCCACGCAGCTTCAAACGGCCCAGCGTGTCACGTTCGTAAAGATCGCCGTAAACTTCGCTGGGGACCACGCCGACTTCCACCAACCGCGAGATCACGCGAAACGTTTCCGGTGTCACGCTGCCGAAACGAAACCATCCGGTATCCGTGGCGATCGCCGCAAACGCCGCCACGCCCATTTTTCGAGTCAGCGGAACGTTGCATGCATCGGCCGCCTGGATCACCAGATGACCGGTCGCTTCGGCCTGGTAGTCCTTGAACATCGTCGCGCCCAAGTCGTCTTCGCCGACGTGGTGGTCCAGGACCATTTTGTCGCAGGTGGCGGTGCGAATCACATCACCCATGTCGCCCAACTGGGCCCATGCGCTGGTGTCCAGGATCATGAAGCAATCGCAATGAATGTCTTCCGCTTCGACATCATCCCCCAGCACGTCGATGTTGCCGGCCGGATCCAAAAACTGCAACGCCGGTGGTGTGCGGTGAGCGTTGATGATTCGTACGTCTTTGCCGATCGCCCGCAGGACTTCGGCCATCGCCAATTCGCTGCCCAACGCATCGCAATCGGGGCGAATGTGACTGACCAGTACAAAAGACTGATAGTGCGAGATTTGATCGACGAAAGCTTTCCAATTGACGCCCATTAGCGATTCATCCAATTCAAGTAGTGACGCCGCGTCGTGGCAACGTCGCGTTTCAACTGTGCGGTCAAGTCGTCCACCGATGCAAACGAATGGACCGCGCGAATGTGGTCGATGAAGTCGACCGCGAGAATTTGATCGTAAAGCGACCCACTGTAGTCCAACACGTGGATCTCAAACTTCAATTTCATCTCAGTTTCGAAAGTCGGATTCGGACCCAGGTGAATGGCCGCGGGATGTCGAGCACCCGATTCCAATTCCACGCATCCGCTGTACACACCTGGCGAAGGCGGCATCGTCGACCATTGATCCAGGTTGGCGGTGGGGAACCCGATCTTGCGGCCACGCTGATCACCGGTCACGACGATTCCGGACACTCGATGCGGCCGGCCCAGCATGGCGGCGGCCGATGCCACATCGTTTAGCGACAAACACTGACGGATGCGGCTGCTGCTGATCATTTCGGCGCCGTCGTCGGCGGCCGTCACAATCTGAAGATGCATTTGTTGTTCGTCGCAACGCTGCCGCAGCATCGCGATGTCTCCCCGGCGATCTTTGCCGAAGCAAAAGTTGGGACCTTCGACCATTCCGCGAGCGGTCAGGGTCGACACGATGAAGCGGTCGAAAAAATCGTCCGGCGAAAGATTCAAAAGCGCCTGGGTGGTTCGGCACACCAACAAGAAATCGATTCCCAGCGGCGACATCAATTCCGCGCGGCGGGGCAGGGTGGTCAGCCGTGGCGGCGGATTCTCCGGACGCAAAATCTCTGCAGGATGCGGGTCAAAGACGATTGCCACACTGGGGCCGCCCAGTTCATCGGCCATGGATCGCAACCGGCGTAACAACGATTGATGACCCAGATGCACGCCATCAAAATTGCCGATCGAAAGCACGCCGCGCTGCAAGCGATCTAAATCGGATTGTCGCGCACCAGTGTCCCCGCGCGGCGAAGTCCGCGAGGGCGTCCCGGCGGGGCCGGGGAATTCATCCAAGTACACGATTTCAGTCACGGGGGGCATGATGAACTTCACGCGACGAATCGGAAAGGCCCACCCCCAGCGGTTGCCAGTTTTGGACGGTAGATCGTCGCCGCATCAGCTTCATTGATCCGACGGACCGTCGCTCAGTCCGTCAATCACATCGGTTGCCACCATGAAGGCTTGCCCCAGCCGCTCCGCCGCACGGTCGCCAGCGGCGCCGTGCAGAAAAACACCCAGCCGTGCCGCATCCCAGGGGGACATTCGCCGACCATCGTCGCCACGTTGCCCCAACAGCGACGTGATCACGCCGGTCAACACATCGCCGCATCCCGCCGTCGCCATGCCCGGGTTGCCGGTCGTGTTGGTCCAGCGGCCCGCCCGGCCCACGACCACCGTTGGTCCGCCTTTGACCACGATGACAACGCCCGTCCGATCCGCGATCGAAGCAGCCGCATCGATTTGTCCCTGACGGTCGGACACGGAAACACCCGTCAATCGCTGCAGTTCGCCGGGATGGGGGGTCAAGACAGCCGGCCCGGGGTCCGGCGATGCGTCGGCGGACTGAGAAGGGTTCAGCCAGCCTTTCGCGGACAAAATGTTCAGCGCGTCGGCATCGAACACGCGGGGGACCTTGGTGGTTTGATTCCACAGCAAATCGACGACCCGCTGCGACCCCATACCGGTCGACATTCCAGGCCCGCACCCGATCGCATCAAACTTGATGTCCCCGCCGGTGGCGTCGTCTTGCAGAAATCCCGCCAGCTGCTTGGCCGCTTGATCGCCGAAATGACCGTCATGGTCGTCCAGCGGAACCGTCATCAGGCACGGGTGAAACGCTGCCACCGTTTCCAGGCAACGGTCGGGAACCGCAGCGGTGACCAGACCGGTACCGGTGCGCAGTGTCGCCAAGGTGCTCAGTGCGATCGATCCGGCCATGCCACGCGAACCACCCACCAAAAGGCATTTGCCGAAATCGCCTTTGTGAGCGTCAGTCTTGCGTGTCGGACGGGGCGGAAGCGGCGGCGCAGGGTCGTTCATCGGGTTTCGTCGTTCATCGGGTTTCAATGTGCCGAAAAAGTTGCGAAAGGTCGGGCACCAGCGGGACGCTCGCGGACGTGGACCGTTCGCGACGGCGACAATCGACCGGTCAGTCCGACGTTTTCGTCGTGGCGTGTTGGATTCGCGAAACCACCAGCCCGGCCAAATAGCCGCCTTTGAATCCGGCATCGACGTTCACCACGGCTACGTTCGCCGTGCAGCTGCTAAGCATGCCCATCAGCGGAGTCAGGCCGCCCAGATTGGCACCGTATCCGACGCTGGTCGGCACCGCGAAAACGGGAACCGCGACGTGCCCGGAAACGACCGACGGCAGTGCACCTTCCATGCCGGCGACCACCACCAGGGCATCCGCCTTTTGCAGCTGAGGCACCGACGCCATCAATCGGGCCGGGCCCGCGACGCCGATGTCGTCGAAACGACGAAACGGGATGCCCATCCAAAAAAGGGTTTCGATGGCCTCCTCGGCGACGTGCTGATCGGTGCTGCCTGCGGTGACCACCCCGACGTGCGGGATTTGGTCGACCTGTTCGATGTCCAACTGCTGCGCCGCCGGGCATTCCAACTGGCCGACACGCAGCGTGTGGGCCAGCGGATTGTAAAACGCATGCTCAAAACAGCGGCGAACCTGGGCCGCCGTGGTGTTATCCAATCGGGTAACCAGCGCGTGCTGCTGGGCATCCAGTTGGGTTTGGATGATCCGCGTGATCAGTTCCGCCGACTTGCCTTCGCCGAAAATCACCTCGCCGAAACCACACCGGTCGCGGCGTCCCAGGTCCACGGTCGCTCCGTCGATCGAACGCAAATTGTCCGCGGGGCTGGCCAAGTGTTCGGGGCCGCCGGCGGCTCGAATCCAATTGGTCACTTCGTCGACGCTGGCGTTTCCCGCGGCCAATTGTTCCAACTGGCGGATCAGATCAGCGGGCAGTGGGGTCGAATCAGACATAATCACGGTCGCTTTGGCGATGAAACGAGGGCAGGGCAGGGTGCGGGGCCGACCCGAGGCACCGATCGGATGCCAGGAGGCGAATGACGGGGGGACGCGAAAATGGAAACCGTGGCCCGTCGCACCGCCGGTCATCGATCGACATCGGCACAGACAGACGCGGTATCGAATCTATCGGCCGACAAAGGCCGCCGGAGGGGCGGTTGCCAGCGGAACGATTCGATTTTCCAATATCGTCAAATTCGTCACAAATTTTCTCAACAGAATAACGATTCATGAAAAGCTGCGTCCTCGCCTATTCCGGCGGCCTCGACACTTCGGTCATTCTCGGTTGGTTGCAAGACCAGGGCTATGAAGTGCATGCGGTCTATGTCGACCTGGGCCAACCCTGCGAGGACCGCGACGCGATCATGCAGAAGGCTCGCGATTGTGGTGCGAAATCTTCGCGGCTGATCGACGTTCGCGAAGAACTGTGCCGCGACTTTGCTTTCCCCGTGCTGGCATGGCAGGCCAAGTACGAACAAATCTATCTGCTGGGCACTTCCATCGCCCGTCCGCTGATCAGCAAAGTCTGTTTGGAAGTCGCTCGCGAAGTCGGAGCGACGGCGTTTGCCCACGGTGCCACCGGCAAGGGCAATGACCAATGTCGGTTCCAATTGGCTGCCGAAGCATTGGACCCGAAGGTCAAGATCATCGCGCCGTGGCGGATCGAGGAGTTCCGTGAACTGTTCCCCGGACGTACCGAATTGATCGACTACT
Source organism: Crateriforma spongiae (assembly GCF_012290005.1). NCBI lineage: Bacteria > Pseudomonadati > Planctomycetota > Planctomycetia > Pirellulales > Pirellulaceae > Crateriforma > Crateriforma spongiae. Next base: position 173,864 of record NZ_JAAXMS010000002.1, on the reverse strand, counting down.
GTGACGCAAAGAAGATTCCCGTCAAAGCGTCCGCCGCAAAACCCTACAGCAGCGACGAAAACGTGCTGCACATCAGTTACGAAGCGGGCCAGTTGGAAGAATTGGATGTCAATGGTGTGGAGCTTGTCGATTTCGGCATGGGCGTCAGTCCACAAGACGCGCCGGATCAACCCGAGGAAGTCACGATCGGTTTCGAAGCCGGAGTCCCCACGACGCTCAACGGCAAACAAGTCAATGCACTGGAGATGGTCGAGTCGCTGAATACGATCGCCGGTCGCAACGGGGTCGGGCGGATCGACATGGTGGAAAACCGATTCGTCGGGATGAAGAGTCGCGGCGTCTATGAATCGCCCGGCATGACCGTGTTGTACGACGCTTTGATGTATGTCGAACAGCTGACGATGGACCGCGATTTGATGCACCTGCGTGATCGCATGGCGCCCGAAGTCGCCGAAATGGTTTACTACGGTTTTTGGTACACACAAAAGATGGACGCATTGTTTGCGTTCATCCGTGACGCCCAAAAACACACGACCGGCGAAGTCACGTTGCAGTTGTACAAGGGCAACATCATGGTGGCGTCGCGAACCAGTCCCAACAGCTTGTACGACGCGGAAATCGCAACCATGGAAGGTGGCGGATCTTACAACCAAGACGACGCCGAAGGGTTCTTGAACATTCAAGGACTGCCCAGTCGCGTTCAAGGCACGGTGACACCGCGAAAGTATTGATCGTGTTCGTGTGCGACGGGGAACCCGGGCAACGGACCGGGGGCCTCGGTGAACGCTTCGTCGTTTTTTGATCGGGAAAAGTTTGTGCGCGTACTGCATGTCATCACGCGAATGATCATCGGCGGCGCGCAAGAAAACACGTTGCTGAACTGTTTGGACTTGGTCCAACTGTATGGAGATGACGTGTTGCTGGCGACTGGACCCGCGCTGGGCCCCGAAGGTGATTTGATCAGTCAGGGGCGAACGGGCGATTTGCCGGTGCGGATGATTGATTCGCTGCGACGAAACATTCATCCGTTGCGTGACGCCACCGCGGCCCGCCAATTGCGGCAAGTGATTCGGCAATACAAACCGGATGTCGTTCACACCCACAGTGCCAAGGGCGGCATGCTGGGACGATGGGCGGGATGGGCGGAAAAGGTGCCGGCCGTTGTGCACACCGTTCACGGTGCGCCGTTTCACCCATATCAGCCTGCCGCATCGCGACGATTCTTCGCTGCGTGTGAACGTTGGGCGGCGAAGCGTTGCCACCGGTTGATCTCGGTGGCCGATGCGATGACCGATTTGATGGTCGACGCGTCCGTCGCGCCGCGTGAAAAGTTCATCACCATTCACAGCGGAATGGATGTGCAGCCGTTTTACGACGCTGATCAGCATCGAACGGAAATGCGGCGTCATTACGGCTTTGTCGACGACGACATTGTCATCGGCAAGATCGCTCGACTGTTTCATTTGAAGGGCCACGCCGACCTGATCGAATCGGCCAAAGATGTCGTCGCCGCCAATGCACGGGTGAAATTCTTGTTGGTCGGAGATGGCATTTTGAAAGATTCCCTTCAGCGTCGCGTGGACGAACTCGGGCTGGCGAAGCACTTTGTGTTCGCCGGGTTGGTCCCACCGACCGAGGTCCCGCGCCAGCTGAGCGCGATGGATGGCCTGGCACACACGTCGTACCGCGAAGGTCTGGCTCGTGCGTTGCCTCAAGCGTTGATCGCCGGCCGCCCGGTGGTTTCCTACGACGTCGATGGGGCCCGCGAAGTTTGCATCAGTGGCGAAACTGGATTCCTGGTTCCCCCCGGCGATGTCGAAGCACTGACCCGCGCATTGGTCGAACTGGCCGCCGACCCGCAGCAGCGTCAAACGATGGGGGATGCCGGACGACGCCGTTTCACCGAACAGTTCAAGCACGAAACCATGACCCGGCGGATCCGCGACGTGTACCAAGAATTGTTGGCCGAATCGGGTGTCCAGACCGGTTCCTGAAAGGGCAGGGCGGTGCGGAATCGACCAGGCGTTTGGGGGCCAGCATCGCCCGATCCCCAGTGTCCCCGCCACCGGCAAGGTTTCCCAGACGGTCAGGGCTTCTGCTGCAGTCGACCCGGGTGCGGTTCGTGACGATTGAGGCCACCTTTCGGTCTACACCAATCTGCCGGTCGTCTACTATGATGAGAGCCCGCACGACTTATCTAACCCTCATCGGCCGCAAAGATTACGAATGTCAAAAACTCGCGACTTCCTGGGCCCCTATCGCCTAGCACGACTGATCCGGGCGGGCAGTACCAGCGAAGTTTGGGAAGCCATCGAGGAGCATGACCACAAGCGGTATGCGTTGAAAATTTTGAAACGCAGCATGCGTGAGAACAAAGGCGAAATAGCTGCGCTAAAGCACGAGTTCACCGTCGCCAAAGATCTCAGCAGCGATCGCATCGTCAAGATGTACGAACACCGAGTCGAAAACGGGGTGCCGTTTTTGGTCATGGAATTGTTCAGCGAATTGAACATGAAGCAGGCTCTGCGACGCGGACCCGAATCTCTGGCGTTCATGCTGGACAAGATCATCATGCAGGCCGCCGAAGGCCTGTATTACATGCACACCAAGAATTGGATCCATCGCGATATCAAGCCGGACAATTATCTGGTCAGTCGCGAAGGCGTCACCAAGCTGATCGACTTCACGATCGCCGAGCAAAAGAAGTCCGGCATCGGCAAGTTGTTTCACCGCAGCGGCGGGACAGTGCAGGGCACTCGCAGCTACATGTCGCCGGAACAGATCCGCGGCAAGATCTGTGACGAACGCAGCGACGTCTATTCCTTCGGCTGTGTGTTGTACGAAGCGGCGACGGGAAAGCCGCCGTTCACCGGCCAGACGCCGAACGATTTGCTCAGCAAGCACCTCAACGCGTCCATCCCGAGTGCCGTCGCACAGAACAACAACGTGACCAAAGAGTTCGCGGAGTTGGTCAAGAAGATGATGGCCAAGAAACCCGATCAACGACCCGAATCCATGTGGGAGTTCTTGAAGATCTTTCGATCACTGCAGATCTTCAAGAAACGTCCCAAGCCACCTGAAATCAGCGTCTTTGACGACATGCCGGGAATCCGCGGCAGCGAAGACTTGTTGATCAAAGGCAAGCCAAAGAACGAAGGTGATGAAGAATGAGCGCCGGCCCCGGTTTGGAATTTGAACAAGAGATCAACGATCTGGAAGAACGGATTGCTTCGATCGAACGCGCCACCGATCGTACCGGTGCCGATGATGACCAGTTGCGTCAATTGCGATTGGAATTGGTCCATCGCTTGAAGGATGTCTACGGTTCGCTGGATGCATGGCAGACCGTCCAGATTGCACGGCACAAGAACCGCCCCTACACACGCGACTATTTGACCCTGGCGTTCGACGAGTTCGTCGAATTGCACGGCGACAAACACTTCGGTGATGATCGTGCGATGCTCAGCGGATTCGCGAAGCTGGACCGATTCAAGGTCATGGTCTTGGGACACCAAAAAGGCCGCACGTACAAAGAACGCGCCGCCTGCCATTTCGGATGCGCCCACCCCGAAGGCTATCGAAAAGCGATGGTCAAAATGCGGCTGGCCGAAAAGTACCGCTTGCCGCTGATCTGCTTTATCGACACGCCCGGCGCCTATCCCGGCGTCGGTGCCGAGGAGCGTGGGCAAGCTCAAGTGATTGCCGAAAGTATGTTCATGATGAGTCGGTTGAAAACGCCGGTCATCTGTATCGTCATCGGCGAAGGCGGCAGCGGCGGCGCCCTGGGGATCGGCGTCGGCGACCGTGTCGCCGTTTTGCAGCATGCTTACTACAGTGTGATCAGCCCCGAGGGTTGTGCGGGCATTTTGTGGAAGAGTCACGAACACGCGCCCAAAGCCGCCAACGCACTGCGGTTCACCAGCAGCGATTTGGTTCGCCTGGGCGTCGTCGATGACGTCATCGAAGAACCGCTTGGCGGTGCCCATCGTGACCATCACCAGATGGCGTCGCGGCTGAAGACTTATCTGTCTCGCAAGCTTTCGGAATTGGAATCCGTTCCGGTCGATCAGTTGATCGAACAGCGGTACGAGAAGTTCCGCGCGATGGGCATCTTTGATGAGATCGCGGCGACCGCTTGATGGTCTGCGTCGTCGACTTCATGGGCATGCATGATCGGCCGATCGATGGGCGATTGTTCCAAGACGTTGACGCTGATGCGGCCGCAAAACAGGGCGAATTTCAACCGCTCCGCAACGTCCGATAATGCCCCTTATGTTGTATTCGAGGTGCGGTTTTCCCCGTGTTTCAGGTGATTCGCTGTTCCGCGGGTTCGTCACAGTGGACCCACGGCGATGGATGCCCCGCTAACGTTGCCATGGTGGCACGCTGTTGTTCGATCCGCCGTAATTCCATCCGCCGTTTTGCGGCGCCGATGTGCCGCCGAAATTCGATCCGCCATACGCTGAACCGTTCGTTCCGTAGGCCGATCCGTTGCCGGTTTGGCCTTGGTTGTACGTCGAAGATGGCTGGGAATTTTGGTACCCGCGTTGTGCGTTTTGATACGTCTGCGATGCCGATTGGCGGACGTCTTGATACGCGTTTTCGGCTCGCCGATAGGCGTCTTGTGATTGGTCGATTTGGCGTCCCCAGGCATCGACTTGCTGGCGCGCCTGATCCAGGCCTTGCTGGATGAATTGGTTGATCGGCGTCGAATTGGATCGGCCACCGGACCATGATGATGCCGATGCGGGAATCGCCGGCACGCCGCCGGGCGCAGATCCTGAACCCGATGCGAATCCGGAATTCCAGTTTTGCGCCGCGGGATCGTTTTCCGCCGAGTTACCCGACCACGGTGCCGACCATGGTTGGGATGGACCGGGTTGTGCCTGTTGGAACTGCTGGTCGAATTTGTCCAAAACCGGCTGAACGATTTCGTGCAATTCCGGTGGGATGATTGCTTGACTCTTGTCCAGGACGCGAGCGATGTAGCGACCGCTGCGACTTGCGACAATAGACTCGCGCAGGCCCGGACCCAACAGAGTGACGGCGAATAGCGTGATCAGGGTGCAATACAACGCGCCCTTCAACAGGCCAAACATCGCACCAATTTGCCGGTCAAATTCTTTCAATCGCATGCGGTCGATCGTCCGGCTGATCATCCGGAACATCATCCAGATGACCAGCGACGTACCCACGTACAAAATCAGCATCGCAAGGAAGCGATTCCACGGCGGATCGGCTTTGATGGATTCGCTGAAAGGTTCGCGAAACTGGTACGCGACGATGTAGCTGACGACGATCGATGCGATCGAAGCCAGTTGCCACGCAAAGCCTTTGATCGCGCCGAACAACGTGGCTCCGACCAAGACGACCAGCATCAGGATGTCGTAATTGTCCATTCCGCGAACGAGTTTGGGAGCAGGGCGTTTTGCTAGCAAAAAATGAAACACGACTTCGTTGTTCCATGACGCCGCGACGTTGGCCTCTGCAAGCGACTTTCTTATACGCGATCGACCGGCGGCATCTGAAGACCAATCGCAGTGGCATTCGGCGGTGAATACTGGCTATGTAAGACGCGGGGAACTCCGCATGGCTGTTGTTGGTGACGGGGATCCAGCGATCGCCAAACTGACCGGCGTGTTGCCCGCGGCAAGGGCGACGCAATGATGCCCCGGTGCGACACCCCGCGGACCGCCCTGCTCCGTCGATTCGAACCTTCACCCCTGCATTGAAAACCGACGCGTCGTGGCCGATTTCAAAACCCACATCACCGGAAGCACGCTGGTCGGCGTCGGCTATGGGTATTGGGGAATGGCGTCCCAGGGGATGTCGCTGGAATCCGCGATCATCGCAGGCGGGTTGTGCAGCGTCAGTGGGATGCTGCCCGATCTGGACAGTGATTCGGGAATCCCTTTGCGTGAAACAAGTATGTTCGCCGCGGCGATTGTGCCTGTCCTGATGATCGAACGCTTTCGCGACATGGGGCTATCCAACGAAGCGATGGCGTTGGGGGCGATGCTGGTCTACGTGACGATCCGATTCATCCTGGTGGAGGTCTTCAAACGCTACACGGTCCACCGCGGAATGTGGCATAGCATTCCGGCGGCTTTGGTCGCGGGACTTTCGGCGTATCTAGCAATGCCCTGCGCCAGCGAAGGAATCCGTGTCTACAAATCGTTGGCCGTTTTCGTGGGCTTCATGGTGCACCTAATCCTGGACGAAATCTGGAGCATCGATTTCCGACTCGGGCACTTCCGACTGAAAAAGTCGTTTGGAACTGCGCTCAAATTCTTCGGCAACAACTGGCTCGCCAACGTGTCGGTGTACGCCAAGCTATTCTTGTTGGCCTATCTGGCATGGGGCGACTACGGGATTTTGGATCGTCTGCGTCAACGCAACCGCATGCAAGAAACCGGGGCGGCCTATGAAACCTACATTGCCGACCCACAGCAAGAGTTTCGGCAATGGGCCGATCGATTGCCGTGGCGATGATCCTGACGAGATTCGGGGAATCAATCTCGCTCCAAAATGAAAGTGACCGGCCCGTCATTGGTCAGCGCCACTTTCATGTCGGCCGCGAAGATGCCGGTCTCAGTCGGAACGCCCTGCCCGACCAAGCTGTGCACAAAATGCTGGTACAGTTCGTTCGCGATGGCGGGGTCGGCCGCGTCGGTAAATCCTGGGCGACGACCCTTTCGACAGTCCCCCAGCAAAGTGAACTGGCTGATCGCCAAAGCCGACCCGCCGATATCCAGAATCGATTGGTTCATCTTGCCGTCGCTATCATCAAAGATGCGCAATTCGGCGCACTTCTTGGCTAGCCACTCGGCGTGTTCCGCTTGGTCCCCCTGCCCCACCCCGACAAGTATCATCAGGCCGGGGCCGCAGCGCCCCACAATCTTTCCGTCCACAGACACCGTCGCTTCGGTGACTCGCTGGATAACCAAACGCATGTTTCCGTTTCCCAATGAGCAAAAAGGGCGATCACGTTCGTTGAGTTCGCAGCGACCGTTGTGGCGGACAAACCCGTCCAAGCGTCGTCGATGACCTTGGGGAAAATGACACCGGGGACTCCGGTCGGAGCCAGAAGGTGATCGATGGATCGAAGGGCTGAATCGACGGCCGTTTGGGCCATGGATCTGATCCGGATGCCCCGCCTGTTTTACAATGGACCGTCGATACGAACTGACCGCAAGCCGCCTGATTCTTTGATCTGAATCGTCCATGGAATTTCTTTTCACCTGTCCGCACTGTGGAACGCGAACCGAAGTTGATCGGAAATTCAGCGGTGCGCAGGGGGCCTGCGTGACATGTGGCCGACCGATCACGATTCCCGACTTTGATGGTCCTGACGCATCGGCACTTCGATCAAGTGCAAACGCCAACGACACGTTTCAGTGGCGGAGCACCCTTGCCCGCAAGCCGCTTGCCATCTTTACCGCCGGGCTGGTCTTTCTGGGCTGCTTGGTCGCCATGCTAGTCGCAGTGGTGAGGTTTGGTGGTGGAGCCGTTTCGACAATCCAAACGGCTCAAAGCCGCGCGGTATCGACTTCGAACTTAAAGCAAATTGCGAAGGCGTTGAATGCTTACGCCGATGACTATGGGCGCTATCCGCCGGCCTACACGGTCGGTCCGTCGGGGACTCCGCTGCATTCATGGAGAGTCTTGATCTTGCCTTATCTGGGTGAAAAAGAGCGATACGAATCCATACAGCTCGATCTGCCTTGGGACAACGCGGCAAACCAACAGTGGACAAACTTGGTGCCGGACGTTTACAGCCATCCAAGGAATGAAGGGTTGTCGGGAACAACGCCTTATCAGGTGCTGCTCGGACCACGAACGATCTTTGCGCCCGGTCAGTCGAAATCGCCGAAAGAAATTTCCGATGGTCGTGCATCCACATTGTTGGTGGTCGAGGTGCAGCCCGATGCTTTTACCAGAAGCTGGATGCAGCCCACCGACTTGGATTTTCGTCGACAATGGAACCAAGGATACGGTGGCATGTCGGATGAAATACGCGGCATGCATTCAGGTTCCATTCTGGTCGCCACGGCAAACGGCCAGGTGCATCAGTTGGATCTTCAGACTCCCGTCACAACCATTCAAGCGATGATCACACCCAACAGTGGTGATTCGGTGCCGGCGGGGACGCTGCGTCCGATCGTCGCTCGATAAACGGTGCTAGCGGGCATTCGGGTTCAAATGGCTTGGTGCGACACGCGCCGGCTATCACTCTAGATTCCGTTGTGGGCGTCACGGATTTGCTGTTCCGAACGATTCCTGGGGACCGGGAAAATCAGGGCTGGGCGTCTGGCCAGCTTCAGCCAACCAAAGTTGATGCTGATTTGCCGTCGACATTTCGATCGGTGATCGTATTTCAGTTAAGGTGTTCCTGAAGATGGTCTGACGCAGAAACCCCAGGACTGAAAACCCAGGACCGTCCTGGCCCGAAAGATGGGCCCCCTACCCTGCCCCGCCCCTTCGATCCGAGTTTCCGCCGGGAATGGCATTTCCATTCTTAGAGGGAACCGGCTCCAATCTCGACAACTGAGAAAAACATGCCAAATCAAACGAGCATTGTGTGTCTGTTCTCGATCGCGTTTCTCTGGATATCCGGCGTCTGCTGGACCGGCACTGCGAGCGGAGATGAATCGGCCGACGCAGCCGAAATTCAACGCAGCAACATTGTCTTCGTGATTGCCGATGACTGTACGTTCCGTGATATCGGTTGTTATGGCGGGCAAGCGTTGACGCCCAACATCGATGCTCTGGCGACGCAGGGCATGCGGATGACCCACTGCTTTCAAGCGGCCCCCATGTGTTCACCCACACGTCACAACGTTTACACCGGTCTTTATCCGGTCAAAAGCGGGGCATATCCAAATCATACGACGGTCGATCCAGGTACAAAGTCGGTGGTTCAGTACCTGGGCGACTTGGGGTATCGCGTCGCGCAAAGCGGGAAAACGCACGTCAATCCCAAGAGTGTCTTCACTTGGGAAAAACTGAATGCAGATGGGAAGAAGAAGCAAGGAAAGACCCCCGATTTCAAACGCATCGACAAATTTTTCGCCGAGTGCAAGCAGGCTGGTCAGCCGTTCTGTCTGCTTGCCTGTTCGAACGAACCTCACAGTCCGTGGGACAAGGGGGATGCGTCGCAATATCCGCCGTCAGATTTGGAACTGCCGCCCTATTTTGTCGACACGCCCGAAACACGTGAGGCGTTCTCGCGATATCTGGCCGAAATCACATACTTCGACGGCCAAGTCGGCAAGTTGTTGGACCTGTTGGATAAACGGGGATTGGCCGACAACACTCTGGTCATGGTCGTCAGCGAGCAAGGAAATTCTTTCCCGTTCGCTAAATGGACCTGTTACGACACCGGGCTTCAGTCGGCTTGCGTGGTTCGTTGGCCTGGCAAAGTGGAACCAGGTGCGGTGAATCCGGCCATGATCGAGTATGTGGACTTCTTGCCGACTTGGATTGAGGTCGCTGGCGGTATACCTGACAAAAATCTGGACGGCGCAAGCCTTTTGGATGTGTTTGCAGGCAAGCAGACACACAAAAACTATGTGTTTGGCGAGATGACCACTCGGGGGATTCACCATGGATCGGAATATTACGGAATCCGATCGGTTCGTTCCGGACGTTTTAAATACATCTGGAACTTCAGCCCGGAGATGGAGTTCCAAAACGCGTGCACGCGATCGAAAGAATTCAGGAGTTGGGTTCAGGCTGCAGAAAATGGAAATGAACACGCCGCCGAATTGGTTCAACGCTACACGAGTCGCCCCGAAGTCGAACTGTACGACATTCGAAATGATCCGCTGGAACAAGATAACCTGGCACAGATGCCGCAGTACACGGCGGTGAAAGATCGATTGAAAGCGGAACTGGATCGCTGGATGACCGCTTGTGGCGATGCCGGTCATCAAACGGAAATGAAAGCCTATGATCGCATGCCCGGTCATTCGCCCAAATCAAAATAGTCAGGCGATCGATGTCAGGTTTCGAATCCGAAGAACTGTTTTATCTTGCCGAAGGTTTCGTTGATGCGATTGACCATGATATGGATGGCTGCATTCACCGCGATTGGGGTGTCTACGGCTGATGGTAGTGGGACGCAATTGCCACATTTGGTCGTCTACCTTTCAGATGACCATTCGCAGGTGGATTCCAGCCTTTATGGGAATTCAAATATACCGACGCCACAGATGGAGCGTTTGGCTGACGAAGGTCTCGTGTTCACTCACGCATTTGTGGCTTCACCCGCCTGTGCGCCAAGTCGCGCCGCCTTGCTGACCGGGCTGATGCCTGCTCGCAACGGCGCGGAGGCGAACCATACACAGCCGCGTCCCGATATTGCGTCGCTGATCGGGAATTTGAAAGATGCAGGATATTGTGTTGCTGCGTTTGGAAAGGTTGCACACGGCAAGCAGGTGAAACGGTACGGTTTCGATGACGTTCGATTGCAATCTTCCCTTCAACAGTTGAAGCCCAACGTCCGGAAGTTTTTGCGGACATATGACTCGTCGCAACCGCTGTGTCTGTTCGTGGGGACGAGCAATCCTCATGTTCCTTGGACCAGCAAGACGACCTTCGACATGGGTGATATTGAATTTCCACCGCATCATTTGGATACGCCGGCGACCCGCCAGCACCGCGCGGAATATTACCAAGAGATCAAAGAACTGGATCAGTACCTGGGCGAACTGCGTTCGGACGTCGCGCAGCATTTGGGATCAAATGTTTGCTTTGTGCATTCCAGTGATCATGGATCTCAATGGCCGTTTGGGAAATGGAACTTGTATGATTATGGGACCCGTGTGCCCTTGATCATGGCTTGGCCAGATCACATTCCAAGCGGGAAGACGACCGGTGCCATGGTCAGTTGGGTTGATCTGCTGCCGACTCTGATCGACCTGGTTGGTGGCCGTCTTCCGGATGATTTGGACGGTCGCTCGTTTTCTGATGTCGCCTTGGGAAGAGCGGATCAGCATAGAGATTGGATTTTTACCACGCACACGGGTGATGGTCGGATGAATGTCTATCCAATCCGCTCGGTGCGTTCGCGTCGTTGGAAGCTGATACACAACCTGCATCCAGAATGGGCGCATACCAATCACTCGGATCTGCTACGCAAGCCCGGTGCAGGTGCCTACTGGAACGAGTGGTCGGATCGGTTTTTGTCTGACGAACGTGCAACCGCCATCATCAATAGATACTACAAGCGGCCGCAGTGGGAGTTCTACGATTTGGAATCGGATCCCTGGGAACAGCAGAACTTGGCGAACGATCCAAACCATGAAGCAACCATCGGTGATTTCAAACACAGACTGAACGATTGGATGCTACAACAGGGGGATCAACGCACCGTTCATGCTGATCCGCGGCCCTTGGAGAATCCCAATCAATGGCATCCACGCTCGTTTCCCGATATCGCCGATTGACGAAGGATTGGTTCTCGCCGTCTGTGAAAATGGATCGGCCTTCGTTGTGCTTTGGCCGACGCGGATCGCTGTGCAGTGTCGCGAGGTTTCCGCTCGCCATCTTACTTGGAACGCTGCTGTGGATTTGTGCGACCACAGTGGGGGCGGAAACGCCCAAATCGGTTCTGATGATTGCGGTCGACGACTTGGGTGCCGCAATCCGGTGCTACGGTGATCCGATTGCGGTGACGCCGAATATCGATCGATTGGCCTCTCGCGGGGTAAAGTTTGATCGTGCTTACAACCAGTTGCCCCTTTGCAATCCATCGCGTGCTTCAGTGATGACCGGGCTGCGGCCTGACGCCATCAAAGTGTACGACTTGGCGCGTCATTTCCGCGAAGAATTACCCGGTGCCGTGACCCTGCCCCAAGCTTTCCAGATGGCGGGGTATCAAGCGCGGAGAGTTGGGAAGATCTTCCACTATGCGGTTCCCGCTGCCATCGGAACCGATGGATTTGATGATCCTGTGTCTTGGGATCAGGTGGTCAATCCAAAAGGACGAGACAAGCGTGAGGAACATCTTGTCTTCAACGCCGAACCGCATCGGAAAATCAGTGCTTCGTTGTCATGGCTGGCCGCCGATGGAACCGACGAAGAACAGACCGATGGGATGGTGGCAACCCAAGCGATTCAGTGGCTGGAAGACGTGCCTAAACGACCCCAGTTCATTGCGGCAGGTTTTTTTCGACCACACACACCTTACATTGCACCCAAAAAGTACTTTGATCTCTATCCGTTGGAAACCATTCGGCTTCCTTGGGCACCCGAAAATGATCGGGACGATATCCCCACCCCGGCGTTTGCCCACAATTGCCCCGTTCCAAACTATGGTTTGGATTCATTGACGCTGCGGAAAGCCATCCAAGCCTATTACGCGACCGTTTCATTTGTTGACGCGCAGGTGGGAAGGATTTTGGACGCAGTGGACGCTGCCGACTTGTGGGATGATCTTGTGATCGTGTTTTGGTCCGATCACGGATACCATCTGGGAGAACACAACGGCGTTTGGCAAAAACGAACGCTCTTTGAACAAGGGGCACGAACACCGCTGGTCATGTATTCGCCCAAGGCCAAAGGAAACGGCGTCAGTTGTGATCGTATCGTTGAATTTGTTGATATCTTTCCGACATGCCTGCAAATGGCTGGTGTGCCATTGGGTGACCTGGCAGGACAGCTTCATGGCCGTTCGTTGGTGCCGCTATTGGATCAACCGCTGAACGAGGATTGGAACGGCAGTGCGGTGACGCAAGTATTACGCCCAGCAGATCAACGCTTGGCAACACCAGTCATGGGACGCTCCGTTCGAACCAGACGTTATCGCTATACGGAATGGAATGGCGGAGATTCAGGTGTTGAACTGTATGACCACCATAGCGATCCGATGGAATTTCATAACTTGGCAGAACAACCAAACGAATCGGTCCGACGCAGCATTGAAAGGCTTCGGAAACTATTTGGGGATCGCGCCATTTCGCATCCGCCGGCCAGTCCCTTTGAACCAGCGGCTCTTTGACCAGGCCGGCTAAGAATCGCAACTTTAAATGCTGTCGGTTTTAGCGTCGTTCAATGGGGCTAGCGAGGTTGCATCGTTGGAGATGGCGGAAAGAAATGCGATGCCGTTTCGCGAAACTCACTTAGTTGCTTTTGCTTCCAATCGCCATCTTTTTGCAGCTCGATTGCCATTACGTCCGCCACCGTTTCGGCGATTTCCATCGTCGCTGATGTGTTCAGGAATAGACACCGGGTGCGGCGTGCCAGGACGTCTTCCACCGTTCGGGCCATTTGATAGCGTACTGCTCGTTGGACGTCGGCAACGGTGTAGGCGAAGTTCTGATGTAGAGGCGTCGGGTCGGCACCGTCCGGTTCGATGGCATTGCCATCGATGATGGCAGTGTCGGTGGTGCGACACGGTTGTGATGGCAGATCTGCCGTTTTGATCGCTCGGTCCACCACGTCTTCCGCCATTTTTCGAACGGTCGTCCATTTGCCGCCAGTGATGGTGATCAAGCCGGAGTTGGACACCTGAATTTTGTGGTCTCTTGAAAGCGATGCCGTCCTTGCGCTCGGATCGTCTTGCACCAACGGTCGAATTCCAGTGAAGACGCTCAGGATGTCTTGGTATCCTGGCCGGCGGTTCAGATAATCCGATGCGGTCTCCAGAATAAATTCGATTTCTTGATCTTGTGCCGACGGTTCGACGATCGCTTCATCAATCGCGGTGTCGGTGGTTCCGACCAGAACATGATCGTACCAGGGGATCATGAACAGCACGCGTCCGTCGCTGGTCTTTGGAACCATCAGTGCCGATGATCCCGGCAGGAAATCTTTGGGCAAGACAATGTGGACGCCTTGGCTGGCGGCGACCAGGGGCGAACTGTCCGGCGCATCGACCGCTCGCAACTGGTCGCAGAAGGGGCCGGTCGCATTGACCACTGCCCTGCCCCGAATTTCCAACGATTGATTCGATTCCTTATCGGTCACGTGAACGCCAACGATCGAGCCCGAAGTCGACTTTTCAAAGTCGAACGCGTTCGCATAGTTCAGCAAGCATGCGTTGTGCTGTGCTGCGGTCAGCGCCATGTCCGTCAACAACTGCGTGTCATCAAACTGGCCATCTTGGTATTGGACGCCGCCGCCGGTTCCGTGATTGGCCAACGTCGGTAAGTGTTCGCCGACGGATTTGGCGTCAAGCATTTTTGAGCCCGCGAAACCTCTGCCGGTCGCCAGCACGTCATACAGCTTCAGCCCGGTCCAGTAATACCATCGGGCAAGTTTTGAATCACAGGGAATGATGAACGACAGCGGATGAACCGTGTGCGGTGCGTTCTTTCGCAACAACGATCGTTCACGAAGTGCATCGCGGACCAGGGTTAGGTTGCCCTGCTGGAGATAACGAACGCCACCGTGAACCAGTTTAGTACTTCGGCTGGAGGTGCCTTTGCCAAAGTCGTCGCGTTCCACCAACACGACATCCAGGCCTCGCGTTGCCGCATCCAACGCGATGCCGACACCCGTTGCCCCGCCTCCAATGACCACCAAGTCCCAGGGGGCAGAACGAGTTTGGATTCGTTCAACCGATGCGTGTCGGTCCAATGGTTTGGGCACGCTATTCATGGACATCAAGCTTTATCCCAATGGCGAGATCTGGAAACGGCGTCGCGCCAACGCCCGCGACGGTGAATGACCTCATCGGACGACATCGTCGGGTGAAACGTTTGGTCGACGGTCCAGATGGTTTCGATTTCGGCGGTGTCTTTCCAAAATCCGGTTGCGAGGCCCGCAAGGTAGGCGGCGCCCATCGCGGTTGTTTCCACCGACTTGGGGCGAACAACTGGAACGCCCAAGATGTCCGCTTGAAACTGCATCAACAGATTGTTTGCGGCCGCGCCGCCATCGACACGCAACTCGGTCGGGTCGATGCCGGAATCTTTCTTCATTGCATCCAAAACGTCGGCAACTTGAAACGCAATGCCTTCCAAGGTCGCGCGAGCCAAATGGGCACGGGTTGTACCACGAGTGATTCCAATCAAAGTGCCGCGTGCGTGTGCATCCCAGTGGGGTGCCCCTAGTCCGGCCAGTGCCGGAACCAAATAGACATCATCGGTGTCGTCGACCTGAGCAGCCAAGGCTTCGACATCGGACGATTGTTCGATGATGCCCAATCCGTCGCGAAGCCACTGCACCGCTGCACCGGCAACAAAGATGCTGCCTTCCAGCGCATAGGAGGATGATTCGTCCAAGCGACATGCCGCCGTGGTCAACAGCTTGGATTCGGAAAGCATCGGATGATTGCCGATGTTCATCAGCATGAAGCAACCGGTCCCATACGTGTTTTTTGCCATGCCGTGTCGCGAACAATTTTGTCCCATCAAAGCGGCTTGTTGATCGCCCGCGATTCCAGCGATTCGAATCGGGGAACCGAACAGGTCAGCGATCGTTTCACCATGGATCGCAGACGACAAAACGACGTCGGGTAAAACGCTGGCCGGGATATCGAATAGCTTCAGCAGTTCGTCGTCCCACCGCTGATCCGACAGATTCCATAACATGGTTCGCGACGCGTTGGTGACGTCGGTGATGTGTCGTTGCCCGCCGGTCAGGTTCCAGATCAGCCAACTGTCGACGGTCCCGAACGCGACCTTTCCGGAATCGGCCAGTCGCCGAGCGTCGGGAGTGTGGTCCAGCAGCCACCGTAACTTGGTGGCACAAAAATAGGGATCAATCACCAATCCCGTCTTGTTTCGTACTTGTTCGCTGTGCCCTGCCTCGACCAAGCGTTCGCATTGCTCGGCGGTGCGGCGATCCTGCCACACGATTGCCGGCGCTAGGGGCTGGCCGGTGTCGCGATTCCAGATGATGGTCGTTTCACGCTGGTTGGTGATGCCGATTCCCGACACAGCGTCCGCTGGAACCTGCTGTTCCTGAAGCAATTGTTGTGCGACGTCGCGTTGGGTTTGCCAGATTTGCAACGCGTCATGTTCGACCCAGCCCGGCTTGGGATAATGTTGGGTGAACTCTTGCTGTTTCATTCCAACGACGGATCCGTCGTGATGGATCAGCAGGGCGCGGCTGCTGGTGGTGCCTTGGTCGAGTGCCAGGATCATAAGTCAGCGGTCGTGCGAAAAGGACTTGGTGTCGGGCCCAATCGAAATGGCCCCACTAACTGGGAAGCCAACATTTTATCGCAACGGCCCACGGTTCGCTGTTTTGGAGTATGTCGCACGCACCAGTCGCTATCGATTGGATCGCGGTTTACCCCCCACGGAAATCTTTTCCGCAGACGCTGGAAAACGCGGTTGTATTTCGAGGCATCGAAACAATGGTCGACTCACGAAAAAAGCCGCCGGTGAAAACACCGGCGGCTGTTCGAGCTAGAGCGTTGGTCGATGATCTAGGCGGCGAATTCAGTCTTGCGGACACCCAGTTGCGTTTGCAACCGGTTGACGATGGAGGTGTGCATTTGGCTGACGCGTGACTCGGAAAGATCCAAAGTCGCGCCGATTTCCTTCATCGTCAATTCTTCGTAGTAGTACAGAATGATGATCAGGCGTTCGTTTCGATTCAGGCCTTTGGTCACCAGACGCATCAGATCGTTCTTCTGGACACGACGCGTCGGGTCTTCACCCTTCTTGTCTTCCAGGATGTCGATTTCACGAACGTCTTTGTAACTGTCCGTTTCGTACCACTTCTTGTTCAGCGAAACGACGCCGACCGCGTTGGCATCGGACTGCATCTTTTCGACTTCTTTGACGTCCAATTCCATGTGCTCGGCAAGTTCCTGGACGGTCGGGGCACGCCCCAACTTGGTTTCCAGGGTCTTGCGAGCGACGCCCAGCTTGCTGGCTTTGCTGCGAACCAAACGCGGGACCCAGTCCATCGTTCGCAGTTCGTCCAACATGGCGCCACGGATCCGCGGCACGCAATAGGTTTCGAATTTGACACCGCGGTCCAGGTCGTACGCGTCGATGGCGTCCATCAACCCGAAGATGCCCGCGCTGATCAAGTCGTCCAGATCGACGCCATCGGGCAAGCGTTGCCAGATACGTTCGCCGTTGTATTTGACCAGCGGCATGTACCGTTCGACCAGCTTGTTGCGAAGCGGTTCGTAGTTGGGAGCGTCTTTCGACGTCTCCTTCAACGTGGCCCATACTTGTAGGATCTCGTCATCGGCTGTGACTGTCGCTGCCATTCAATCCTCCGTGAAATCATTTGGCCGTCGCGGCATCCTGCCGGCGACGCGTTTGGCCACGTTTAGTCTGTATTATTGGATTTCGTTGTCGACGTTTCGATTTCCGCGATGCTCTGGCGATACCAGTCCACTCGGTGGCGAAACATCTGTTCGACGTTGTGACAGATCAGGTGATCCGTGATCCATCCGGCAAAAGCGCCGATGATCGCGAACACCACCAGCACGGTCACGGATTCCAAAACCACTTGGCTGACCAATTCGCGGTGGATTGCACCACGAATGATGACCATCGCCATGGCGAGGGAACCGAGTGAGACGGCGTAAGTCCTGATCAACGGCCCATCCACGTGAACGGGTCAAATCGAAACAATAAATTCCTGTCGGAACGATCTGGCAAGATTTTGAAAATCAGACTCAAGCTGAATTTCTCTTGCGCGGGCCGCTCCATTTTTCTGTATCGGTTGGCGGGTGGCTTTGACTTGATCGGATTGATCGAAAAACCTTTAACAATCCGTTTCTCAGGCGGCTTCCAAATGCTGTCGTGAAACCGCAGAGGGAAACATTTGCTGTGCCAAAGCATCCGCGTCGGCAATGCCGATGTCGTCGGGTACTTGCTGACCATGTGTGACGTAACTCAGCGGCAATGATCGCCCGTTTCCGCGGTCGCTTGCGACCGACTGTTCGAGCGCGGCCAGTACCGTTGCGCTGTGCGGTGTTTCGTCCATCTTGGTCAAGATCATTGCGTCGGGACGTGCCGGCGAAAAACCGTCCAGCGTCGTCAAAATGGAATCCAAGCCGCTGGTGGCACTCAGCACCAAGTGAATCTCATCAGGCTTTGCGGCATCCAAATAGGACACCAGTTGTTCGATTCTCGCGTCGCTGCGAGGGCTACGGCCTGCGGTGTCGATCAAGACCAAGTCGACGTCGCCCAGCCGTTCCAAAGCCGCTTGCATATCGCCGGGGTCTTCGACGACCTCCATGGGCAAATCCATGATTTGCGAATATGCCTTGAGTTGTTGAACTGCGGCAATGCGATAGGTGTCGATGGTCAGCAAACCGACCTGACGACGGGCTTCGATTCGGAAGCCGGCGGCCAGCTTTGCGATCGTTGTCGTTTTTCCGACGCCGGTGGGGCCGACCAGAGCCACCACATGGCGGTGCCCCGGACGTGTGCGAATGGGGCCGGCGATTTTGATGTTGCGGGCGACGGTTTGTTGTAGCGGTTCGGCCCAGGTCAGCGGGCTTGCATGGTCACCCAGCGTTGCCTGAAAACTGGCGGTGGAACTGATCCATCGTGCAGCGATCGAATGCGGTACACCCAACTGAAGCAATTCGGAACGATAGACTTCCAACGATGCGGGCAGATCATCGCTGCTGTCGGTGCGAAGGCGAATTTGCACGTCGGACGAAGGGTCACGGGCGTCAATTCCTGTCGGTTCCGGTGCCATCGGATCGGTGGGCGACGCGGACGTTGACACCGGCATTTCGTTTGCCGGCAATTCATCGCTCATGCCCGCGGTGACTTCGACGTGGGTTCGTCCCAACCAGCCCAGCCAGCCGTCACGAACCTGACGAGTGTGCAGCACCGACGCGGTCGGGCCCATCTGTCGCCGAATTTCCGCCAGGGCGGCTTGCAGGTTGGCGGCTCGGAACGTGCGAATGTGCATGGTGTCAAACGTGGAAGTGATTGTCGTTTTGAATCGTCGGTCGACGAAGACAAACGGAAGACGATGGCGTCGGTTTCAGGGACTGTTGATATGGGGGATCAGGCCTTGCCGGAAGCTTGGTCGCTGACGACCCCGTGTGATTCGATTTGGGTGTCTTGGGTGATTTCGTTGAAGGAAAGGATTCGCAACCGTGGAATGGTCACCGCGGTGATTTGCCGGAGCCCCGGTCGGATTCTTGGACTTACCAAAACGACCGGGTGGTGGCCCAGACCGATCAGTCTCTTAACCGCTTCTTGCAATCGGCTGCAAGTGAGGTCCACGGCTTCAGGGCTCATCCGGACAAAAAGTCCTCGTTCGTTGTGTTCCACGCCGGCCGCAATGCGATCTTCCATTTCCGGATCCAGGGTGACGACGTGCAAACGGCCTGATGCATCGCGATAGCGGGAACTGATGGTCCGTGCCAGTCGGTGGCGCACGTATTCACAAAGCAGCGTCGGATCTTTGGTTTTGCCAGCGAAATCCCCCAGGGTTTCCAGGATCAGGCTGAGTTGGCGAATCGGCACGTCTTCACGCAGCAGTTGTTGCAACACCTGCTGGACTTCACTGACCTTCATCACCCCTGGTATCAGTTCATCCACGACGGCGGGAGCGACTTCCTTCAATTCGTCGATCAGATGCTTGGTGGAATCGCGGGACAACAATTCGTCGGCGTGCCGCTTGGCGATTTCCTGCAGATGCGTTGCCAGGACTGCACCGGGTTCGACCAACGTGTAACCAAAGATCGCCGCCTGTTCCCGCCGCATCGGGTCGATCCAAACCGCGGGCTCGCCGAACGTGGGATCGCGAGTCGCTTCGCCTTCGATGGTACCGGTGGTCTGTCCGCTATCGATGGCTAGCAAATGGTCGGGAAGCAACGACGCGGTCGCCATGGAGTTACCGGCGATACGAATCTGGTATTCCATTTGTCCCAACGTCATGTCGTCGCGGACTCGCACCTTGGGCAAAATGACCCCGATATCGCCGGCGATGGAGTGGCGAATGCCGGTGATGCGTTGCATCAAATCACCGCCACGCGACGGATCGGCCAATGGCAACAATCCAAGCCCGATGGCGACTTCCATCGGATCGACGGCAAGGAAATCTTCGGGACGTTTCTCTGGTGGCGGCGTGGCCTTTTCCGCCTCCATTTCCGCCTGCTTCGCTTCGGCTGCTTGATGAGAGTGCCGATTCATGACGACGGCCAACCCGATGCAACCGAAACCAAGCGTGGCCATGGGCAAGGCGGGCAAATTGGTCACGATCATCAGGCACAAGAACGCACCAGCGACCATCAAAGCTTTGGGATTGCCAAACAGTTGTTGCAGGAACTGTTCCGGCAGACTGCTCTTGGCGGCACTTCGCGTCACCAGCAAGCCGGCAGCCAGGGAGATCAACAGCGCCGGGACTTGGCTGACCAACCCGTCGCCGATCGTCAACTTGGTGAACAATTCCGCGGCTTGGCCAAAGGACATGTCCGCCCGCATCGTGCCGATGTACAGTCCGCCAACGACATTGACCAAGGTGATGACGATGCCGGCGATCGCATCGCCCCGCACGAATTTGCTGGCACCATCCATTGCACCATAAAAGTCCGCCTGTGCGTTGATCTCTTGGCGTCGACGTTGGGCTTCTTTTTCGTCGATCAGTCCGGCATTCATGTCGGCATCGATGGCCATTTGCCGACCCGGCATTCCGTCCAACGCGAATCGGGCAGCGACTTCACTGATCCGAGTCGCCCCCTTGGTGATCACGATGAACTGAATCAGGACGATGATCACAAAGATGATCAATCCGATTTCAAGTCGGTCGCCCGCCACGAATTCGCCAAAGCTTTGGATCACGCCGCCGGCGGCGTTCATCTGGTTCTTTTCGGCACCGCTGAGGATCAAACGCGTCGTGGCGACGTTCAGCACCAGCCGAGCCAGGGTGGTCGCCAGAAGCAACGACGGAAAGATGCTGAATTCCAGCGGTGTCGCTACGTAGACGGTCGTCAGCAACACGATCACGCCGATCGTGATGTTTCCCGCCAACAGCAGGTCCATCAACATCGGTGGTAACGGGACCAGAATGACCACCAAACAGGCGATGATGCCCAGCGGCAGAATCAAGTCGCGATAACGCATCAAGCGTTGCATGGGCGATCCTTCGCACCGAAACAAACGTCTCCGCGGCACCCATCCCAAGGTGCGGTTGCGGCAAAGATGGGAAACTAGCGAACCTTCATCGCCAGGGTCCAGACGGAATTCTGATTCGACCCTGACCCCACGGCATGTTTCACGTTGCCGGGCGCAAGAACGTGCCGCGCATGCTTACGAGTTTCCCTGCGATTTGTCGCGTTAGCTATTCAGCCAAGAACGAATCAATCGTTCCGTGAAACATCTTCAGTGCCAACGGTAAACCAGCCGACCGAAGCAAGCCCGATCATGGTCAGCAAGACGCTGAACAGCAGCAGGTTCGACAGCAAGGCAATGGATGCAAAGATCAGGACGCCCAATGCCGCGGCATGACGCGGCGGCAGAAGCCAAATGAACAGTCCGCCCAGTGTTTCCACCACCACGGCTTTGCGACTGTACCAGGTGGCGATGTCGCGAACCGTTTCGGCGTCAAAGTTGGCTCGCAACCAATTGAAGACCCAGTAGTCACGGTCGAAGAAATAGATCTCATAGAACACTTGGCCGGACCAATATTCGTCCGTCCATTTTCCCACCGCGCCGCCCAGCAATATCATCGACACGATCAGCCGGCTGAGCCATGCCGCCCGTCGGATCAAGATGCGTTCATAAGCTGGGCGTTGGTCGGCGGTCAGTTCATCCAGCTTCACTAGCCTGGATGACATCCAAAACGCCCAAAGGCTGGCCCACCACGCCGTCGCGAACGTCATGTCATTGTGGCTGCCCTGGTGCCAAACCAAGACGGTTATGCAGGCAAAGCCGATCAGACAGCCCGTCCGACGGACCTTCGCAGTCGGCGTCACTACCGCAAAGGCGAGTGCGGAGATTCCGCCAAAGAATCCGATCCGGAGTGTCGTGATGGACTGCAACCAACCAGGGAAAAAGTCATCCGCCAGCGGCCAAGTGGAATACACATAATCTGCCGCTAAGAAAAACGACCATTTCCAAAACAAGGCCGCCAGCATCAACACGACGACGAAGCGAAAGGCGGCCAGGGGTCGTGACATCGACCAAGATTCCGCGGCTTCGGTATCGATCCAATCCATGTTGTCCAAGGACGCCGACATCGACGGTGGGGTTGAATGCATCGATCACAACCCCCGTGTCGGTAACTGTCCGTGATCGTCATCGACCCGCCGCAGACGCATGGTGATGTCGGCATCGGTGTCGACTTGATAGACCGTTCGCAAGCGATGCCCGCGATAGCTAGATTCCAGCTCGATCTGACAGTCCTGTCGATCTTTCAAATTTCGATAGCGACCATTGGCAAACGTGACCGAACGCAACGGGAAATGATTGATCGTTGCTTGTTCGGATATTTGCCGTTTTCCGTCTTGATGACGAATGACGGCGTATCGGTTGCGAAAGCTGTACATCGCGGGAATGGGCTGTTGAATTGCCCACAATGCAAACGATTCAGTCCGCAGGTGAAAGCGATCCATCGTTGCCCGAGTCACCGCGGGGACGAACGGGAACAGTGCCAGCCATAGTGTGATCGCGACGATCAATCCCACGATTGCCGCAAGCAGCGGATCGTCGCGAAAAACAAAACGAGGCGGTTCCTCGGTCGTGACAGGTGGTGCACGCATCAGTGGCATTCCAAATTCAATTTCCTCGGTCGTGGTCGACCGGGGCGTGCGAGCACCGCAATTGCAAACTGTCGGATTCGCACTAACAGGCAACGCTACGTTACGCAAAACGTGCGTCATCCAGCTGGTTGCACCGGAGAGTCACTTTTGACCAGGAAATCGATGCGTTTCTTGCGGAATGATCCGGTTGTGCGTGCGTGGACGCGAAATTTCCAGGGCCTGGACGCGAATTCAGACCCCAGAAAGTTTCTTTTTTGCCAGACGAACGCGGATTTATCTAACGCAAATCTGCTGTGAACCTCTGCGGCGTCTTCTTGCCGGCGGGATCTTCGACTCTGATCTGAATTTGCTCGGTCTCAGCGTCAGCAGTGCTTCGGTACGCTGCGGCGGCTTGCGGGATTTGAACCGTAACCGTTTGTTGCGGTGTGCGCGAAACCAATTCATAGCGATCGTCCATCACCCGATAATCGAAGCTTGCAAACGCAGGATCGCGACCCTGGGCAACTCGGTAGACGGTCAAAAACTCCGATGGCCGACCAGCGACTGAATGTTCGGCGGGAACGTCCGCTGATAAGTGCCATTCACGCAACTGGATTCTTGGTCGCGGATTGGGATCGTATTGATCCGTTTGGTTGAACTTCAATCCATCGGGAACCAAGAAGTTCACGTGGCAGTGGACATCGTCCTGATGAACCTGGATCTCGTGCTGGTTTTCAATGTCAAATTTGTCGACGGCGTGAAGCCAGTAAGTCATCGTCGACGCTTCGGTCGGAACTAGACGGTCGTAGACGACCACGGTTTCCGGCTTCACAAAGATGACGGTTCTGGTGAACCGATCCAATGCGGATCGTGAGTCATTCGCATTTGCACGATAGCAATCGCCCGCTTCACCAACCACAACATCGACACTTGGCGACTGGACGAAGTCGACGATCTTCGCTGTTGCCTTTGCAGAACGCTTCAACTGTCCGATGCCATTGACCGTGATATTGTTGACCGATCGGGTGCTCCACATCCAATTCTTGTGATGATCGCTGGCGTACATGTCTCGCTTCCCAGATCGAATCAGCAAGCGTTTCCCGTAAGCCCAAAGCAAGAACGAATTGTTCGCTTCGTAGCCATGGGATTGCGTGCCGAACGGGCTGGACTTGAAGGTGACTTGGACATTGTCCTTCGCATCGATCAAGTTCGTATTTAGCATTGCCTGGCCGGTGCCGGCGAAGCAACGAGATTCGTGCAAGTCGACCGGTGGGGATGACTGCAGATTGCCCATCGCACCGCGAATGAATTGAACGTAGTCCGTTTCGGGTTCATGGTCGGGATGTTGTTGGACGTACCAGCCCCAGTGAGGATTCCCAGATTGCGATGCCAAGACGTGCATCAGATCGACGACTTTGGACGATGATGCTTTGGCGTTCAGATCGCCGAAACCACCGCCCACCTTTCCCGGCGGCAACAGATAAATCGGATAGTAGCCGATCTGACTGAAGTAAGGCTTTTGATAAGCATCGATCCGCAACGCGCTCTTCATGATGTCGGCCCACCAAGTGAAACGGCTGATGTAACTGTTCCAATATGTGACCCCTTCATGCCAACCACCGTCGTCATCGCTCCATACGGGGTAGTTGCTGAAGAAAACGTTGGCGGCGAACCAAGTCCATTGATCGGCGTCATCGATCTCCCCATGAAACGCAATCCCCACCTCGCCCAGGAAGTGCCAGGCACGGTTGCTGTGACTGGAATACGGGCTCCACAAGTGCCGCGGGCACAGGTGTTCGTACATCTCCTGTCCCCGGATTTGCATCACCTCTTGGCACTTCCGCCGGTCGGCTTCCGTCAACCGTGAATGGATGAAGGTGTAAGCGCGTGAAAAGTAGTACGCGTAGGGCATTCCTGCTTCATCGTTGTAGCGATAGCCCGTCGCACCTTGTGGATCCCACTGGGCGCAATCCATCAAGATCTGTTTAGCGAGATCGCCGTAGGCATCGTTACCTGAAAGTCGATAGGTGAATGCCAACGTGGTGGCCGAACGCAGAGCGGCGATGGTACGCTGACGATTGCCCCACCAAAGTTCTCGCCATTGTTCGCCACGCGGCGTGATGTCGTCGCCATACTTGCGGGGCTCTTCCGTCGATGGAGGAGATTTCAGTATGCGATCGCATTGCCGGCACAGTTCGGCGTACTGTTCGGCCATCGGACCTTCGGCAAGCTCTTTTAAACGGTCCACGTCTTCGGGCCGAATGAAAAGTCGAGGATGTTCGCTTGGAATGCGGGCCAGCAGTTCGCTACGCGACGGCATGGGCATTTCCGGCAAACCGCCAGTGATCGTAAACCGTCGGGCTTGGCTCCAGTTCGTCTTTCGGTCGCTGGCGTCGATTCCGCGATAACGCCAAAAGTAGGTTCCCGGTGATAATGTGGACGCCGGCGTATGTACCGACAAATCCAAGTCATCGGCGTGGTACGTGTCGGCATCTGGAAAACTTGGGTCAAGCGAACACTGAAGCTGCCAGCGATTGATTTCTGCTTGCGGCCGCCAATGAAAATTGGGTGGATTCGACGACACGGCCGTGTCATGCCCAGGACGATAGCCCCAATCCGATTCGTTCGCCGGCGACTGGTCCAACGGTCGTTCGGTCGCACCGCAAATGGAGGCGTCGAACAAAAGCACATCAAACGATATGGAAACCAATAGCGCAATAGCGAGGGATGGCAGCGGGCGGAGCGACATGGAAGCTTTGGGGGTGGGCAGGCGGGCGGGACACCAAGTCATGGTCGACCGGCGTTGCCACTATCGTACCGTTTGCCCTCGTCGAAGATTTGCCGTCACACACGTTGAAAGGGTGATGGCCGCAGTGTCACATTGTCGCATCGGGCCCATTTGATTGATGAGAACTGCTCATTGCGGCTGAGTGCAAATCGAAGTCAGTCGCGTCAGAAGTCACGGTTGTACGGCGCGGCGACGCTGAGAAGTGGACCTGGAGGTCCACTTCTTGTGGGGTTCACTCATCCCGATTCCCGAAGGACGCTACTGAACGTTCGGTCGTCATGAATCGCCTGAGTCACGATGCTCTTTTGTGACATGATGGTTTGCATGTGCGGCGTTTTCGATCAAAGGTATCTGCTGCGGTGGGTGCCGCAATGAACATCAAGTCACGATGAATGCCCCAAGCTTTTCTTTTCGTCCGGATTGTCTTTGTGGACTGCTGATTTTGTCTTGCCTGACCAGTGTCGGGACGACAGAGACGGTCGATGTATTGCAAGACGCCGCGAGGATCGGGCGGCAAACCGATCCCGCTTTTGAACAGGCTTGGGAAGCTTTGGTTCAACCCGAAGTCGCATCCGATTTGCAAGTGCCAGTGCCCTGCCCTGACGAAAATGAGGCAGACGATCTTGCTTGTGACGCGGATCCCGGTTGGCTGGATTTGGACGCGGGATACGACCACGGCTTTTACCTGGGGACTGCCGACGGCAACTTCAAGCTCCGGATGCTTGGACTGCTGCAGACGCGATACTATTCCAATTGGCGCGACATTGATGCATCGGTTGGGGACCGATTGGAAGCTGGTTTCGTGCTGGAACGAGCTTCGTTGATCTTCACCGGCAACGTGCTGAACCCACAATTGCAGTATTGGTTTGTTTTGAACGGCGAACGGTCATCGGGGACCCGATTCGTGGAAGAGGCCCGAATAAGCTATGCGTTCTCCGACGCGTTGTTGATGCAGATCGGTCGCCTTCGAAACCCGGCGTTCTTGCGGGAACTCGATATCAGTTACACCCGTCAATTGGGAATCGATCGTTCCTATTACCATTCCGTGTTTTCAACAGGTGTCTTGGAGGGCATCACTTTGACCGGCCAGACGCCTCAGTTCCGCCTGATCGGTTTCTTAAGCGATGGCAGGCATTCGGGATCTGTCAGTCGCACGAAAGACTTCTTCCAAGACCAAACGGACTTTGCATTGACGGTGGGCGGCGATTGGAAGCTGTTCGGGGAGTGGGCGCAATACGGTGACTTTGCATCGTGGGCAGATGAGGGGCCCGCGTTGTTCGCCGGTCTATCGATGCACTACGAGCACGGCGAAACGCACGACGTCTTGGGAGTCGACGAAGACTTCATCAGTTGGACAGCGGACCTGACCTATGAAAACGCTGGCTTCATGGCATTCGTCAGTACGGTCGGTCGTCATGCCCAACAATCCAACGGCAATATTGATCAAACCGGCGTGATGATGATGTCCAGCTATCAAGTCGTTCCGGAAAAGTTCGAGCCGTATGTACGCTATGAGTACGTGGATTTCGATGGGGTGATCAATACGGGGGCATTGGCCTTGCCCGTCTCGGACAGTTCTTTGAATGTCCTCTCTTTAGGGATCAATTGGTACTTTGCACGTCATGCCTGCAAATGGACCACCGAGGTGTTGCACTCATTCGACCCGGTTCCGTTCACCTCAGCAAATACCGGATTGTTGGTCGACCAGGCGGGCCGCAATGGCCAGACCGTTCTGGGGACCCAGTTGCAACTGTTCTTCTAAGAAGGTTCCAGCGTGAATGTCGCACCGGAAAGTCACATCTTGGTCGGCATATTCCGCAGATTCAGATCAACCGCGGTGGGACGACACGTTTGTACCCAACTGGTTGCTTGTGTCGTTTGACATCTCCGACTAGTGTCGGAATGACCTCATTCGCCGCACCGGATCGGCCCATCATTTCGTTTTGTCCCGCCCACACTTTGGCGCAAACGAGTCTTTGATGGACCGTCTTTGGCGGATGTCGTGGCCGTCTATCCCTTGAAGCGATGGGGATCACCGAGAGTACAGGGAGGGAATCAAAGCGGTGTGATGCCTCAACGCCCCACCTGTCATCACTTTCGGATCCGTCATGCGTTCACAACGACTTGCAATTTTGGCATTCGCCAGTGTGTGTTTGATTCTTTCGGCACAGTCCAGTGTGTTTGCGGACCAAGTCATTTGGTCGTCGCATTCAGCGATCGTCTATCCACAGGGCGTTATGACGTATACCGTTCCCTCGCCGACAGAATCGCCGGTGGTGGTCTATGACGCTCCGGTGATCGTGCATTCAGCTGATCCGGTTCAACGATCGATCCCCGTCTATCGGTCGCATCCCACGGTACAGCGGCCATTGACCTGGCACCGTCGCGTGTATCGGCGTCGTGGTTTGGCGGGTTACGAATACCAAACACAGCGTGCCCGGGCGCGAACTGCCGCCGGATACAATTCGCTTTTCGCCTTTTGAGGACGCACCGATCAAGGCGATCGAATCAGACGCGGAACGTTGAAAGGGTCTGCAGCAACTGAGCGGAGAATTCTTTCAGGTCGTCGCTGCTGTGATCCACTTTTTCGCTGCATCCGGACAAGTCACCACTGGACTGGCTGACGGCAGCGATGTCGCCGGAGATGCTGGTCGACGCGGTGGAGACTTCGTTGATGCTCTGGTTAATTTCGTCCATCCCGTGAGCGGCCTGGCCGATGTTCAACGCGATCTCTTGAGCAGCTTTGGATTGTTCGCCGACCGCGGCTGTGATGGAAGCGACGATCGCATTGACATTTTCGATGACGGCGGTGATCGCTTCGATATCCGTCACGGCGTTGTTGGTATTGGTTTGAACGTCCGTGATTTTTTCACGAATGTCCAGCGTCGCGTCAGCGGTTTGTTTTGCCAAGTCCTTGATCTCACTGGCCACCACGGCAAAGCCTTTTCCTGCTTCGCCTGATCGAGCGGCTTCGATGGTTGCGTTAAGCGACAGCAGATTGATCTGTTCGGAAATCTCAGTGATCACCTCCGTCACCTCATCGATGGCATCGGCACGAGACCCCAGGTGATGGATCCGCTGCCAGGTGGACTTGGTTTGATCAACCGCTCGCATCGATACATCGGTCGCCTCGGAGGTGCTTTCGGCGATGGATCCGATGGTCGCCGTCATTTCTTCCGCGGCAGTTGCCACGGTGGCGATGTTGTTGCGTGACTGTTCCACGGCTGATGCGATTCGCGAAATGTTCTGGCTCATTTCCTGCGTCGATGAATTGACATCGTTCGTACGTCGGTTGCTGTTTTTAGCGTGTGACGCAAGGTCATCGGCGACGCCCGAAAGGCTGCGTGCCTCTTGGTCCAAACGCGTGACATTGTTGACGATGGTCGAAACGACTTGGTGCAATTTGTCCATGAATCGATTGAACCAACCGGCCAATTCGCCGAATTCATCTTGCGAATGAATTTCGATTCGCTTGGTCAAGTCGCCTTCACCATCGGCGATGTCATGCAGGCTTTGGGTGACCATCTTGATCGAACGCAATAGCCCCCATGCCACCCACAGGCTGGTGGCTAGAATGGCGATGAATATCAGGGTCGAAATCAAACGCATCGACCAAGCATTGTTTGAAAGAGATTGTTCTAATTCTGCGCGGATCAATGCTTGTTGTTCATCGATATTGTCCAGATAGACACCGGCCCCCAACCACATGGTGGTGCCCGGAATCAATTCCGCATAACCCAGCTTGGCCGTCGGTCCGTGCCCCGGTTTGTCCCAGACATATTGGACGAATCCACCACCCTGATTTGCGGCATCGTTTAGATCGACCACCAGAGGGACGCCATTAACATCGGTCATGTCCGAGAGGTCGGTGCCCTGCAACGAATGGTTGGTCGGGAGGGCGACGTTCGTCGTCCCATCGTAGACGTAGTAGTATCCCGATCGATCGTCTT
The DNA here is from genome assembly GCF_012290005.1 of Crateriforma spongiae. Classification (NCBI taxonomy): domain Bacteria; kingdom Pseudomonadati; phylum Planctomycetota; class Planctomycetia; order Pirellulales; family Pirellulaceae; genus Crateriforma; species Crateriforma spongiae. The sequence goes on along the minus strand of NZ_JAAXMS010000002.1, from coordinate 144,502 downwards.
CGAAACGAATGCCGTCGATCAAACGACGAATCTCGGCGATCCGTTCGTCTTTCGTGTTGATGCCACGAATGTGTTCACCCAATGCTTCGGCAAGCGTATGGCTGGCGACCTGCAGTTTTTCTTTCTGGTCGTGCAACATGCGCTCGGTGCTAAGCCGCAATCCGATCTCCGCAGCGTTTCGGCCATTCTGTTCGCCGAAGTATGACATTTCGGCAAACAATGCCATGATCAAACAGGCGACAAGCAGCAGACGACTGCGTACGGAGATGCGGTTGAGCATTTTCGCTGGGCTCGGGTTCGGGTGTGGTAGTGGACAACCAAACCTAGGTCACCAGCGGCACCCATTGGTGCGACAGGGTGACGCACCGGCGTCGGCATTGGCCGGGGCAGACGCCATGGCCCGAAATGTGTCGACAGTAAGGACAAAAAAAGCGGTGCCCGCGTCAGCCGTTGATCAGCTTCAAGAGTGTTTCGCGGACCTGCTGTGGATTCGCGTTGGGATTCACCTTTTTCGCTTGTCCGATCAGGCGGCCGACCGCCTGTTGTTTGCCACCGCGAACGTCTTGGACCACTTGCGGATTGTCATCCAGTAGTTTCTGGCAAAGCGATTCGATCTCGCCGCTGTCCACCGCTTCGATTCCCAGTGCGGTGCAGGCCGAATCGACATCCGAATCGTTGTCTATCAGATACGCGAAGACATCTCGCGCGCGGTTGTTGTCCAGATCACCCGACCGCACACGGCCCAACAATTCTCCCAATCGCTTGGCGGGAATCGGGAACTCTTCGATCGACGTTTCCTGTTCCTTCAACGTTCGCAATACATCCTGCTGAATCCACGAACTGGCGCGTTTGGGGTCACCGCTGACATCGGCGACGGTTTCAAAGTACCCAAGCATGGCGGCACCTTGATTGACGATCACATCCGCATCGTAAGCCGACAGACCGTGTTGGGTCTGCAAGCGGTCACGGGCCTGGGCGGGAGTTTCTTGGATCGTGTCGCGAACTTGATCGATGAACGATCGGGGCAGTCGTACGGGCAACAAATCGGGATCGGGGAAGTACCGATAGTCGGCCGATTCTTCTTTTTCCCGTTGGGCGAACGTTTGTTCGCGCGAATCGTCCCACCCGCGTGTCGTCTTGGGGGCGTCCTTGATCGTTTGACCGGTTTCTTCCCAGTGTGCGTATTGGCGTTCCGCTTCGTAATCCAACGCTCGTTCCACGGCGCGGAAGCTGTTCATGTTCTTAACTTCAACGATCGGCGTGGCGATCTTTTTGCCATCCACATCCAGATGCAAGTTGATGTTGGCATCGACACGCAAACTTCCTTCTTGCATTTCGCAGTCGGACACTTCCAAGTGCGTCAACAGAAGCTTCAGTTCGGTCAGATAGTTTTTGGCTTCGGCGCTGCTGCGCATATCCGGTTGGCTGACGATTTCTAACAACGGGGTGCCACATCGATTCAAGTCGATGCGAGAATCTTGGCGACCCGACGCTTCGTCGTGTTGGCTCTTGCCGGCGTCTTCTTCCAGGTGTGCCCGGATCAGCCCGATGCGTCGCGTGTCGCCTTCGGATGCAGGATCGTCGATGTCTAAGAAGCCGTCAGCGCAAATGGGAAGATCGTATTGGCTGATTTGATATCCCTTGGGCAGGTCGGGATAGAAATATTGCTTGCGGTCCCATTTGGTCATCGGCGGGATGTTGCAGTTCAACGCAAGCCCGGCTTTGACCGCCAGGGTGATGGCTTGGCGATTCATGACCGGAAGCGCACCGGGCATGCCCAGGCAGACCGGACAGACTTGGCTGTTCGGCGGCGCACCAAATTGAGTGCTACAACCGCAGAACAGCTTGCTGTCGGTCTTCAGTTGAACGTGGACTTCCAGCCCGATGATGGTTTCGTATTGCGGCATGTCGTTGCAGCGGCCAGGAAGGAGGAGTGTCGATAAAATTAAATGCGAAACGGAACAGATTCGGAAAACGATTCGGCTGTGCAAGAAAGCCCGCGCCCAAGCGGGGCCACGCACAAGCGGTGTCTTCCGTGCTCGATGCACCGCTATGGTTTGCCCGGTCGCAATTGATGAAACTGGGTTTGGCTTTGGAACGCGGCTGCGGCGAACAGCAAGCGGGATTCTTCCAGCGCCGGGGCCTGTAGCTGCACGCCGATCGGCAGGCCCGAATCGTCAAGGCCCGCCGGGATTGATATCGCGGGGATCCCGGCCAAGTTGGCGCCGACGGTGTACAAATCACAAAGGTACATTTGGATCGGATCGTCAAGCTTGTCGCCCAGAGCGAAAGCGGACGTCGGTGCGGTCGGACCGAGCAGCAAATCGGCCTGTTGGAACGCCGCGTCGTAGTCGCCGCGGATCAACCGACGGACTTTCAAGGCTTTGTTGTAATAAGCGTCGTAGTAACCGGTCGAAAGCGCGTAAGTGCCGATCATGATCCGTCGTTTGACTTCGCTGCCGAAACCTTCTTGGCGGCTATGTCGATACATCGACAGCAGGGGGCCGTCGGCGGGATCGATGTCGGCATCCGATCGATGCCCGTAATGGGCGCCGTCATAGCGGGAAAGGTTGCTGCTGGCTTCGCAGGGAGCGATCACGTAATAAGTCGGCACCCAATATTGGCTGTGCGGCAATTGGACGTCGACGATTTCCGCACCTAAGTCGATGAAGACTTGCATGGCTTCGGTCACCGATTTTCGAACCGATTCGTCCAAGCCGTCTTGTTCCAATCCGTCACGCAGGACCCCGATTTTGATGCCCCGCAAATCGGCCGATTGGATCGCCTTGCTGTATTCGGGCACCGGCGTGTCCAGCGAAGTGGAATCGCGTGGTTCATAACCCGCGATGGTTTCCAGCAGCAACGCGACGTCTTCGGCCGACCAAGCCATGGGGCCGATTTGATCCAGGCTGCTGGCGAATGCGACCAGGCCGTAACGGCTGACTCGACCATACGTCGGCTTCAGCCCCGTGATGCCACAGTGTGAGGCGGGTTGACGAATGGATCCGCCGGTGTCGCTTCCCAGGCTGGCAGGAACTTGACCGGCGGCGACCGTGGCGGCCGATCCGCCGCTGCTGCCGCCCGGAATGCGGTCATGATTCCAAGGGTTGCGCGTCGGGCCGTAGGCGCTGGTTTCGTTGCTGGCCCCCATCGCGAATTCGTCCATGTTGGTTTTGCCGATCAAGACCGCATCGGCATCACGCAGCTTTCGAATCACCGTGGCGTCGTAGGGTGGCACGAAGTCGCGCAGCATCCTTGATGCGCAAGTCGTCGGCATGTCCGTGGTACAGATCAGGTCTTTGATGGCGATCGGCACACCGGCCAGTGCGCCAAGCGGTTGGCCGGCCGCTCGGCGACGGTCGACATCATCGGCGGTCGCCAAAGCCGCTTCGGCAGCCACATGAGTGACGGCGTTGATTTTCGGGTCCGTCTGGGCGATGGCGTCCAGCGATCGTTCGGTGATTTGCCGCGCCGAAGCGTCGCCGGACGCCAGGGCGTTCAGGATGGCGGATACGGAATCAAGCATGGACAACGATGGGCTTGCGAAGGTGTCGTCGGTGTCAGCGGTGCCGCGTGAATTCGAATCGAAATCCGCGACTTCGGCAGACAAACCGTCAGAGTATCCAACATCCGATTCGATTCGACCATCCGGGCTGATTTGCCCGCGGTCGGCCCGTCTGGACCATCGGACATGGCCACCGCTGCGATGAATTTTCGATGAACCGTCACACTCGCACCCCGCCAAAGTCTTGGCACCACGGTTCCTGACGCACCATACTTCTCGATCGGGACGAACTCATCCTGATGGCCCTTCCGGATGGATGCGGTGGAATCAACGGGCCGAATCGTTGCGGTGGATCAGGATGCGATGTCGATTCGACACCCACAAAATCAGTCGATCTGGCCGAACTTAGCCGTCTGGCCGAATCCCTTCACCCGGTCCTGATCGGCAAGATTCGTCCTGGTCCTCCTGTCGTGACTCGCTGCCATGTCCTCATCTGCAAAACCGATTGGTACGCCGGCGCGGGTGGCGTCTGTGGATTCGCCACACGAGCCGACGCGATTGCGTGATGGCGATCGTCCAGGTGAATCAACGTCCGATCAGAATTTCGGAAGTGACCGAGCGAACGATGCGGCGCCATTGAATCGTGCCGGCAATCAAGCGGGGCATGCCGCTGCAACGAAACCCGCCGCAATGAACCAGCCGAATCAATCGGCTGCGGTCGTGGCGGCATACTCGTTGATCGGTGCGACCATGTTTGTGTTGGCCCTGGGGCCGTTCGGGTTGGGCAAGCTTGGTTTCTTGGTCGCAACGCCTTGGGCGATGCTGACATTGGACGCGCGACGCATCACGCCGCTGGGATACCTGGCGGTGTACCTAAGCGGGCTGTTGATGTGGTTGATGCTGTTGTTGCTTGAAGGCAGCACAGCAACGGTCAACTGGACCATGGGGTTCGGACAGATCGTTTACTTGGCCACTGCCCTGCCCTTGTTTATCGGGATCGGCCGCGCCGGTCGATCGGTTTGGATGGCACCGTCGTATCTATGGCTTCCGGTGGCTTGGTCTGCCGTCGAATATCTGCGGGCCAACCTGTTCGGCGGATTCGGGCTGGGACAGTTGGCCCACGCGGTCACCGACAGTCCCCAGTTGTTGCAATTGACGGACTTGTTAGGCAGCGTTGGACTTAGCGCATTGATGATCGGATGTGGTGCCAGCGTCGCCGAAGTAATTTGGATCACGCGTCGTTTGAGACGTTTGGAGCGTCACATTCCGATGCCAGAGGCTGCAACGACCGCCGATGACCTAACGGCCCCGTCGCTGGCACCGTCAAGCCAGGGAAAGCCGGTGGATTTGTCGCGACCCATGATGGTTCGAAGACGCGAATCGGCTTTCACGTCCATGCAAGCCGCTATTCGACGGAATCGGGATCGCGCGCGAGACCAACATCTGGGGATGGCGGCTTTGGCGATTTTGTTCACCGCCGGCATGCTGTACTTCGCCCGCTATTACGGGTTTCAACGTGTGCAAGAGACACGCAACTGGAAACTGTTTGAAAGCAGCTTGTATCCGTTGTCGGTCATCGGCGGTTCCGATAGCCAACAGATTTTGCGTCGCGAATTTGAATCGCGAGCCGTCAAAGATGTCACCCTGCGACGCATGGCCATCGCCCGATACCATCGACCGTTATTGCTGACCGCGTTGGATGCGCCGCCGTTGATTCGGATGGATGCGGCATCCTTGGGCATGATCGATGCCGACGGGGATTTGGAACTGCCGGGTGCACCACCGGATGATGACTTGGTGCCGATCGAATTACCCGGTGCCCCAGCGTTGGTGATTTATCGTCAGGGCGACGACCAACAGGCGGAAGCCGCCCTGAACGTGGTCGAGTATGCCGGACCCGTGTCAATCGATGACGATTCAAATTCGGATCGGCCGATCGACCAGGCCACAACGATTGCGTCCACCACAAAGGCCGATGGTCCCTGGGTGGTTGAGATGAATCTTAGCGATGGTGGTCGTCAGCTGGAATCCTTGGACCCGGCAGCCACCGCCGTTGTACCGACGTCGCTGTGGCGTCCACGTTGCCAGTCCGTGTCGGCCAGCGATCCCGCTGGGGCCATGCCGCTGCGGTTGGCTTGTTGCGTGACGTCGTCCAGCAACATCGAAATCGCACTGCGTGAAATACTATCGGATGCACCGGAGGGATCAACGTCGGTCGATTTGGCGGTAATCGTGATGCCGACACGTCTGACCAATGCGACTCGCTGGCCGAGGTTGATGACGCGTGCCGTCTTGGCTGCTGCGGTCGCAAATCGCTGTCCATTGGTCGGGTTGGTTCCGGATGAATCCATGGTCGTTGCCAACTGTGATGGAAAGCTTTTCTGCAGTTCAATCGGATCGAAGTCTTTGACACCGTCGGTGTTTGAAAACTGGTTTGACGAGGGTTTTGGTGAAGCCGTGGAACAACGCGGAGACGTGGTTGAAGTTCGGGCGATGATCGATCCGCGAGAAAGCTTTTACGTCCGCTCCGCCGGCTGGTTTCCATTCACTTGTTTGTTGTTGTCGGCCGCAACTTTCGTGGCGACACGTTTTCGCGGCAAGCGAAGCCGGAACCAGGTTTCGACGACACAGGCGAACGGTCCTGCGTTGGAAGATCACGGCGCAGTCGGTCGACCGGTCTCGGGGCAACCCGACGCGGGCCGCAAGGATGATCCTCGTGAAAAGATGAACCAGCAAGAGATGGGCGTTGCCGATGTGGGGACGTCATCCCCTGAATCCGGCAACGGCGAATCGAACGGTCAACGAACCGTGCGGCCGCCAATACGGTCGCGGGGAAGATTGCGAAAGCCGTTGTCGCCCCGGCAACCTCCTTCACCGGGATCGAACGAATGAGCCTCAGTGAGTATTTTGAATTTTCGCTGCCGGTCGATGGACGGCAGACCGTCGTGGTACGCCGGCGATTGGATCCGACCGATCCGGTGGGGCTTGCCGATGACTTGATTTTCAAGCTGGATCAAGGACGCGGGGCTGACGACGCCGTCGCCGGATCGCCTGAAGTCGTTTTGGATCTGCATCGCTGCGATTCGGTTTCAACTCGCGGTATCGGCATGCTGTTCCACTTGCACCAAGTGCTTGTCACCGGCGGCAGACGCTTTCGTATCGTCGACGCACCATCGCCGCTGATGCGAATGATCAGGTTGTTGAATTTACAGGATGTTTTCGACGTTCAGCAGCATCACGGCACAACGTCCCAGTGGGTTGATATGCAGGATCTGGACAGTCTCGGCACCACGCCGTCGGCTCAGAACGCGAACTCGCATTCAGTCAACGACTCCACTGTCGAATCGACGTCTCGTGGACCTGCGATCTCCAAGGTTCCAGCAGATGCCCCGGTTCAGGGCGATCCAAACGCCGCGCCGCCGGCCGCCGACCCGGATTCGCATCAGCGACAATCCGTTGAATCGGAGCCCAGGTTTCAGGAAACCAAATGAGTACGACTTCAGACGACCTTGAAATCGATTTCCGCGACGAAGCCGACTTGCAGGCCTTTGATCCCGAAGCTGCGGCACGCGAATTGGTGACTTATGCGGTGTCTGTGGATGCGACGGACGTGTTTCTGACCGATGAATCGACCAGCGTGGTCGTGCGTCTACGTCGGATGGGGCAATTAGAAACGGTCCAGCGGCTTTCCCATGCCGCCGGTCGCCGGCTGCAAAACCACTTTCGTGCCGTCAGTGGCGCATACGTCACCGATCAGATGAAACCGGTGGAAGGTCGAGAGTTGTTGGAATTGGACGACGGGCGCATGGTCGACGTCCGAATCAACGCCCTGCCCAGCATCTACGGCTATGACTTGGCCCTGCGTATTTTCGGAAGCAACGAATCGATTCTTTCGATTGACCAGCTGGGGATCTTTGCCAGCGAGGCCGATCATATGCGTCAGCTGCTTGATTGTGGCAGCGGGCTGGTGCTGGTTTCCGGACCCACGGGAAGCGGAAAGACACATTCGCTGTATTCGTTTTTGAAATACCTTCAAAAGGCGGATCGCAAAATTCATACGATCGAAGACCCGATCGAACACGTGATGAACGGGATCGTCCAATCCCAAGTGAACGTGCGCGGTGGGATCGATTTTGCGCAATTGTTGGCTGCGATCCTGCGTCATTCTCCGGACGTCATCATGATCGGAGAAATTCGCGATGCTCGTGCGGCGGAGGTTGCCGTGCGTGCGGCCGGCAGCGGCCACTTGGTTTTGGCCAGCGTTCATGCTCGTACCGCGGCCGGTGCGGTGCATTCGATGTTGTCCTATGGAGTTTTGCCACACTTTTTGGCCAGCAGTCTGGTGGGTGTGGTCGCGCAACGGTTGGTCCGGCGATTGTGCCCACATTGTCGACAACGCATTTCGATGTCGGATTGCGACGATTTTCTATCCGACCTGCGTCCACGCTTGCCCAACGACATGCCACGCAATTTGTGGTTGCCGGTCGGATGTGATCGTTGTGTTGATGGATACGACCGTCTGGTTTGTCTGCCGGAGATCATTCGGGTGACCCCGTCGATGCGTGACGCGATCCAGCACGGATCCGACGAGCAGGAATTGGCACGAATGAGTCACCAGGCAGGCAACCTTTCGTTGGAGACAGCGGGGCGACTGCGATTGGCGACGGGGTGGACCACCGCCGAAGAACTGATTCGCGTGTTGCCCGAAGACGACCACGCCCGTGCGTCGGGTCGCCTGTTTCAAGAAGCCTAGGTCGATAGCGGTCGTCGACCGATTTCTGACGCGAACGTTATCGGGACGTGGACACGTTTGCCATGTTTAGCGATGCGTTGGGCAGAGCGATCGGCAACTGAATGGTCGCCACGCATCCCGCCGCCCCACCGGCCAAATGGATTCGTCCCTGGTGCAGTTGCACGATTCGGTAGGCGCGGCAAAGGCCCAGCCCCAATCCACGCCCCGCTTCCCGGCCGGAAAAGTAGGGATCGAACGCGTGCCGTCGTGCTAGGGGTGACAGTCCCGGTCCGCTGTCGGCGACATGAATTTTGATCCAGCGGTGATGTTCGGCCGCATCATCGTCGTCGGGACGGTCGCCGTTGACTTGGGTGGACACGATCACGGTTCCATGGCGACCGATCGCTTCGATTGCATTTTGGATCAATGCCGCAAGTGTTTCGTGCAGCATGTCCGCATCGAATTTCACCGGGGGAAGTGAAGACGGCAGGTCGGAACGGATTTGAATCGCCTGTTCATCTGCGTGATCCATCCAATCGCCGATGGCACCTTGGACCACCGGTGTCACGTCCCCGATGGAAAAATCGGGCTGTGGTGGATTCGCATAGAACATTAAATCCGCGATCATCTCGTGAGCCCGATAGGCTTGATCGACGATCCGTTGCAGCGAGGCATGACGCTGTGGATCCGCTTCGTCACGCTGTAACTGTTGGGCACGCGTGGAAATGTTCGTCAGCGGGTTGTTGATCTCATGGCTCAGCCCGTACGCGAGTTCCTTCAGTGAAGCCAACTTCGCTTGTTCCAGCTGTAATTCAAATTCGGATTCTAGTGCCAACTGCTGTTTGCGTTGTCGTGCAAGTCGTTGCAGCGGAGTCACCGCAGGCGGCGTGCTGTCTTGGGAACGTGACGTGTCGTCGTGTTCCGCCGGATCAAACCAGTTGGGCCAAGTTTGTTTCCAGTCGTTTGAGACCTGGGGGCCGAAAACCTCCAACCACAGATCCGCTTGGTCAATCCAGCGGTGTCGTGGCAGTGTGGCAAAATAGCTTTGAAGTTCGCCCCATCGTGCTCGCGTCGTAGGGGTGACTTCGGGCGCAGCGAGAAACGCGTCACCATCGGAAAACAGATCAATCGCGTGTGCGGACAACCAATGTGCCAGTTCAATGGTTGTGACACTGCGACGCGATACGTCTTCCTTTCCCTTGGCATCTGGCTTCGAAGACTCGTTTTGCTCTGCCGTATTGCCTCGCTGACGATCTGTTTCGGACGTCTTGCCTGTTTCAGGCATGGAGCCCGATGCGATCATCGCCAACGCTGTGAAAATCATCAGCGGTGGATCGTCGTTTATCTGTTCGGCTAGTCGATCGATTGCCGAACGTGCCGGAGCGTCCCCGTCAGACATCAGAATGATGCGCATCAACACATCAGCGGCACCCGCGGACAGTGGCAACCACCAGCGTTGACCGGCAATGCGGAGACACGGCAGCAGTCGCATGAACAGTCCGCTTGCCGTGTGGTTGGGGGGAAGGTGGGGACAACGCAATCTGGATCGCGGACCGGATCAGCCGGGGACGTTGCGATCCATTTCAAGCAAGTCGCATGATCGAGCGACCAAGTCGTCGATGGCGAACGGCTTTTGCATGAAGTCGTTGGCGCCGGCGGCTTTCAAGGCGTCAACCTTGCTGTGCTCCACCATTCCGGAGATGCACAGAATTTTGACGGTGTCCATCGACGGATCGCTACGGACGCGTTGGCAAACTTCTTTGCCGTTGATGTCCGGCAGCATCACGTCGAGAACGACCAAGTCCGGACGAAATTCCTTCACGCCCATGCCGGCGTCGAAACCGTTATTGGCCGTGCGAATGTCGAACCGACCGTCACGTTCGAAACCGTCGCGGATCAATTCCACGAGATCCTCGTCGTCGTCGACAATCAGCAGCTTTTTCTTGCCGCTTTCCAAGGCATCGGTCGGGATGCCGTTGTCTTTCATGAACAGGTACAGCTGCTCCCGAGGGATCCGCCGGAACTTACTGCCGGGGACACGGAATCCTTTCAGAGAACCATTGTCGAAGCAACGAATGATCGTCTGTTGGCTGACCTTGCAAATTTTGGCCGCTTCACCCGTTGTGAAGACCGTTTTAGTGGTCATGTCAGAAATCATCCTCCCTGCATGACAGATAACACGAAACACATCAAAGCAATCGGTCGACGTCGCCCTTTTCCCAGGCCACGCCAGCATCACTGCGTTCACCGACAGGCCCTCTTTAGCAAACCTGCCGCTTTGACGCACGGTCACTTTCCAGGCTATTTTGCGTGAACGCCGCAGCGTGCAAGAAGCCCCTGAACCGTCCTGGGCCCCGAAACTCACGCGGGTCGCAAATCTTGTCCTGGTTGCCAAGCTTTCCTGGCTTGCGAATTCTAACGAAACCGACCCCACGGTCAATGTGAATTCATCTTCCCGCTTATCGCCCGACGGTGGGGCGAAGGGGCGCATCGGACCAGCGGCCGGAACCCTCGTTTTTTCCGCGATATGACCACGCGAGCGTTTTTTGACATTTCTTGGTGCAAAAAAGCCGGGGATGCTTGACAACGCACGCCGAAAGTTTCAGTATCTCAGTTGAGATCGATTCTCAATAAACGTAATCAGCGAGGTGACCGCGTGACGACTTTGGATCAGCTTTGCCCCGGCGAAAAGGCCACGATCGTGCGTATTGCAGGCGTGGACGGGATCGCCTCGCGGCTACGTGAAATGGGGTTCGTGCCCGGCCAGCCGATTCAGTTTCTGCGTGCCGCACCCTTGGGAGATCCCCTGAAGTGCAGCGTCCAGGGCAGCCGGATTGCACTGCGTTGCGGTGAGGCGCAACGCGTCTATCTCGAACCCGCATCGGCTTCTTAATCAGTCTCCGTTGATCGGGCGTTTCGATTCGGTAACAGGCGGATCCGTTTCGACGACGTTCTCTTGGCGACACGCCTGTGGAGGTGCACCGACGTGGCGTCGGTCGATCAATTTCAACCGCCCGCCGGTTCGACGACTGATGTGATTCGCGTCGCCTTGGTCGGGAATCCGAATACCGGCAAGAGCACTCTGTTCAACGCCTTGGCGGGAATGCGTGTCCGCACCGGCAACTATCCGGGCGTGACCATTACGAAAAAGGTCGGGCGAATGACGCTGGGCGATCGCCCGGTGGATTTGATCGACCTGCCCGGGACCTACAGCTTGGCTCCGCGGTCGCCCGATGAAATGGTTGCCGTGGAGGTGTTGTCGGGAGACCTACAATCGGAGCCTCCGGTCGATGTCATCGTTTGTGTGTTGAACGCAACGCTGCTGCAACGTAGTTTGTTCTTGGTCAGCCAAGTTCTGGAACTGGGCCGACCGACGCTGGTGGTGTTGAATATGTCCGACACCGCCCAGTCCCGTGGGCTGCGGATTGATGCCCAACGTCTGGAGCAAAACTTGGGCTGCCCCGTCGTCAGTACCAGCGCCAGTAAGCGTGGCGGTATCGACGAACTGCGACAACGTCTGGCCGATCTGGTCATGTCCGTCGGCCAAAGCGATGCCGGCAGTGAGTCGGCATCCCAGCGACGTGACGATTGGGCGTTGCCGGAAAGCTTTTATCAGATCTGTGATCAGTTCCGCAGCCACCTGATTCAGTCCGCGTGTGTTCCCGTTCAGTCGGGCAATCCGACCGACGACTTGCCCGCGAACACGGCTGAGCTGCCGGATGACTATTTGCTGCAGCGAGCCCTGTTGGATCGTGGCGGCGCCGCGGAAAAGCGACTGGTTCGAAAACTCGGCGCGGCGATACTTCCCGTGCTGAATGAAACACGCGACCAACTGCGTTCCGACTTCGACGATGTGGTCGATATGGAATGCAGCAGCCGCTATACCTGGGCCGGACGAAAACTGGACGGCGTCCTTTCGCAAGGCAGCGGCAGCGGCGGCTTGACCGACACGCTGGACGGCATCCTGACGCACCGCGTCTTGGGCTTGGCTATTTTTGCCGGGCTGATGTTGTTGGTGTTTCAGTCGATCTATTCGTTGGCCGGCTATCCGATGGATTGGATCGATGCCGCCACGGGATGGGCCAGCGACTTGGTCACCGACGCCATGCAGCCGGGAATCCTGCGCAGCCTGATCACCGACGGTGTGATCGCCGGGGTGGGCGGTGTTGTGATCTTCGTGCCCCAAATTGCTTTGCTGTTCTTCTTTTTGGCGGTTTTGGAAGACTGTGGTTATATGGCCCGCGCGGCGTTCTTGGTCGATCGCATCATGCGTTTGTTTGGGCTAAGCGGGAAATCGTTCCTGCCACTGATGAGCTCCTTCGCATGCGCGGTCCCCGGGGTGATGGCGACTCGAGTCATTGAAAACCGTCGCGACCGTTTTGCGACGATGATGATCGCGCCGCTGATGAGCTGTAGTGCACGTTTGCCGGTTTACCTGTTGTTGATCGGTGCGTTCATCCCATCGGTCACGATTCTGGGTTTTCTAGGTTTGCCGGCACTGGTTTTGATGTCGATGTACGCGGTCGGCGTGTTGGTGGCGATCCCCGTTTCGTTGATCTTGAAGCACACGATGCTGCGTGGGGAGGCCGCGCCGTTTGTGTTGGAGTTGCCCGAATATCAATGGCCTGATCCGACGGTCGTGTTCGCCAAAGTGTGGGAAGCCAGTCGGGAATTCTTGGTCCGCGCCGGGACGCTGATCTTGGCTGCATCGATCCTGATCTGGTTCGCCGCTTATTGGCCGGGGGATCACACGCGGCAGTATGAATTGCAGGCCGAATTGGCTCAGATCAAGCAACAGCTTGATGCATCGGAGTCGTCACCCGCCGGACCATTGATGCAACGTCGCGATGAAGTGTCGGAAGAATTGAAAGTGATCTCGTCTGATCTATTGGAATCCAGCTTGCTGGGCCGAGTCGGTCATGCCATCGAGCCCGCCGTTCGACCTTTGGGCTGGGATTGGAAAATCGGCGTCGGCGCGTTGGCAAGTTTTCCGGCCCGTGAAGTCATCATCAGCACCCTGGGCACCATTTATTCACTTGGCGGGGACGTCGATGAAGAAGACGAAGGCCTGATCGGTGCGATCCGTGCCGCGACCTGGCCCGACGGATCACCGGTCTACACCGTACCCACGGTGCTTTCGGTGATGGTGTTCTTTGCCCTGTGTGCGCAGTGTGTCAGCACGCTGTTGGTGATTCGTCGCGAAACAAATTCGTGGCGTTGGCCGGTGTTTAGCTTTACGTACATGACCGTCTTGGCATACATCGGAGCGATGTTGACCTATCAAGTCGGTTCTTTATGGTCGGCGGGATGATGGGCGATGCATCTTGGCCCCAAACGATCGCGGCGTTGGTGATCGTGTTCACGGCTTTGGCGTTTGTGGTTCGACGCGTGATGCGAAACTTGCATGCCGCATCCAGCGGTTCAGGAATCCAGGGCTGTTACAACTGCGCGAAATCTAAACCGTCTTCGTCGGGACCGAAGCAAGTCCCGTTGGTTTCATTGGGGACGCCGTCTCGTCGTGACGCACCGGAAAACGATGCGTCGGAACATTCCGCCCAGGGCGGCGATCCCAAGCAGGTCTAAGACCGGTTTTCCAAATGTGCCAACACCAACGCCAAGTCGGCGGGGGTGATGCCGCTGATTCGTTTGGCTTGGTCCAGACTGACCGGACGAACGCGGTTCAGTTTTTCTTTGGCTTCGATTCGCAATGCGTCGATCGACAAGTAGTCGAAGGAAGCAGGGATTTTCTTGTCCGCATGACGGCGTTGTTTTTCAACGTCCGCTTTTTGGCGGGTGATGTAGCCTGCGTATTTGATGTCGTACAGACATTGTTGGGCGGCTTCATCGTCGATCGCGGAAAGCTCCGGTGCAACGCCGCGCATCACATCCCAGTCGACTTCGCTGCGACGCAGGTAGACGTCACCTGGTGTCCCGTCCACGCGGATCTTTTTCAGCAAGTCCATCGCGTGTTCGATTTGTTTCTTCTTGTCATCAAACCGCTGTCGACGTGGTGAATCGATCAAACCAAGTTCGTCGGCGATGGGTGTCAGACGCCGATCCGCGTTATCCTGGCGCAGCAACAGCCGAAATTCCGCACGGCTTGTAAACATGCGATACGGTTCGTCGGTGCCGGCGGTTACCAGGTCGTCGACCAAAACACCGATGTACGCTTGATCGCGACTGGGGACCCAGGTCGACTGGCCGGCGACCAACCGTGCGGCGTTTAGCCCTGCGATTAAACCTTGTCCGGCGGCCTCTTCATAACCTGTCGTACCGTTGATCTGGCCGGCAAAGAACAGCCCCGCGACGGTCTTGGTTTCCAGGTGTGGCCACAATTGTGTTGGTGGACAGAAGTCGTATTCCACCGCATAGCCGTACCGCATGATCTGGGCCTTTTCACAGCCCGCGATCAGCGGAAACATCTGGTCTTGGACGTCGCGTGGCAGACTGGTCGAAATTCCGTTGACATAGACTTCGTGCGTCTGTCGCCCCTCGGGTTCTAGGAATAGTTGGTGTTCCGACTTGTCGGCGAATCGGACGATTTTGTCTTCGATCGACGGACAATAACGCGGGCCTCGTGATTCGATTCGACCGCTATACATCGGTGCCCGGTCCAGGTTGTCGCGAATCAGTTGGTGGACGTTTTCGTTGGTGTATGTCAGATGACAGGGCATTTGCTGGACGTCCAGCTTGCCGGACATGAACGAAAAAGGTTTCGGGACCGCATCGCCGGGTTGAACATCCAGGGCGGCGAAGTCGATGGTTTTGGCATTCAAACGGGGAGGGGTTCCGGTTTTGAAACGATCAATTTCAAAACCCAGTCGACCGAGCGCACCGCTGATGCCTTGCGTGGTACCCTCCCCTGCCCTGCCCCCGGCGGTGGTCGACATGCCGGTGTGCATGATCGCTTGCAGGAACGTGCCCGTCGTCAGCACCACGGTCGGAGCAAGGTATTCGGCATCGCCACGGACTTTGACGCCCACAACACGATGGCGGACGCCACGTTCGATGGCATCGGGATCGGTCTCTTCGGCCGTGATCAGATCGTCCACGGTTTCCTGGCGAAGATCCAATCCGGCTTGGGATTCGATGGCCAGTTTGATGTGTTGTTGATAGCCCCGCTTGTCGGCTTGGGCCCGCGGGCTGTGCATCGCGGGGCCTTTGCGGACGTTCAACAGTCGAAACTGAATGCCCGTGGCGTCGATGGCTTGGCCCATCAGTCCGCCCAGTGCGTCGACTTCGCGGACGATCTGGCCCTTGGCCACACCGCCGATCGCGGGATTGCACGACATCTGGCCGACCGTATCCAGGTTGGTCGTCAGCAAGGCGGTTCGAGCCCCCAGACGTGCCGAGGCCGCCGCGGCTTCGGTTCCCGCATGGCCGGCGCCGATGACAATGACGTCGTAGTGGTAGCGGACGTTGGACATGGGCAAATTCAGTCGAAATCGTCAGAAACGTGGAAAAATTGAGTCGGGGGGGCGCGCGGATTCCGGCTCGTGAACGAATTGGCTCAAGAGCTGCCTGGACGTCACCCGAATTTCGATACTGTGACCGCGCCTTTTCGTGAAGGCCTGAAACCTGTCGTCGCCAGAATCGAATCGAGACCGATGATGATGCCCGGCCGTCCAGAATGGCGCCACGATTCATGGATCGTAGCCGCAAGTGTGCGGTGGGTCAGCCGGCTGCGCCGCCCCCGGTCCCGTGCGTTTGGAATCCGCGATGGGTCACAGTCTTTCGCCAAATTTCGAATGTTCAAGTCCCAATGCAAGATTGACCCGCCCGTGGCAATGGTCCTATCGAATGCGAAACCTGCCGGAAAGCTGGACGCCGCCGTCGTGCTTGGTGACCGGAACGTCGGCCGGTGGCCGGCTGCGCCTCGGATGATCGTCCGTTGTTTTGTAGCGGCGGTCGCATTGGCTGGCAGCGTCGGGTTCGCACAAACGCCCGCATCGCCCGACGCCGGACCGCCCGCAAGCACGGTGGTGCCCGATGGTGGCAGATCGCCGGAGCCATCGGGAGCCGTCGAAGCCGCAATCGTGGGGCAGCGTAGTTTTTCATTGCCTGTGCAGGTCCGCCAAGACCAGCCGGCGCCCGCGGAAGTTCAGTTGTATGTGGCGTCGGTGTCGGATGATGACACGCCACAGCCGCCGGCGCTGCAGTGGCAAATGCTGGGTCGGCAAGCGTTCCCGGCCGAAGCGTTTGACGTGACCAGCCCCAGCGACGGACGTTACTTCTTTGCCATTCGAACGTTGGATTCCGATGGCCGCGTGTCGCCACCGGGACAGTTGCGGCCGGACGTCCAGGTCCTGGTGGATACCACCGGCCCGGTCATTGAGCTAAACGCCGAGGCGACCGAAGACGGGCAAGTTCGAGCCGATGTTCGCATCGATGACGCCTCGGCGATTCAGGGCGTTCTGATTCAGTACCTGATCGACGGCGCGCCTGCATGGCAAAAAGTGGACCAGACGCTAGGACGCGGTGCCAGTCAGTTTCAATTTCCCGTGTCGGGCGATTGGCGGGGAATGACGCTTCGCGTTTCGGCGATGGATTCACTCGGACACAAGACCCACGTCAGCGATGTCATTCGTCGGCCGAGATTGGCCCAGCGGCCGGGAACCCGATTGGCCGATCGCGGCAAGGCGACGGATGCTTTGGTCGCATCCGACGTCTCCAGCCACTCCAATCCGCCGGTTCGTTCGGTTGGCGTGCCGATCACCCGGAGAATTCACGCCGTGCCGATCGGCGGATCGAACGCTGCTGTTCCGGAGAACGCGGGCGATTCTGGGGCGTTATCCGGCGATTCGGCCGCTTTGCCGCCACCGGCGACGCCCGAAGAAATCACCCAATCACGGCTGCTGAATGGTCCCAGCCTGGGAGCATTGGCCCCGACCATGCCAGAATCGGCCAAGCCCGCGTCCGAAGATTTGGCAAGCCCCGGCCAGTCCGCGCTCCGTCGCTGGCAAGCCGCCGGCGGTGTGGACCGTCAGTGGGATCCGGAACAAGTGATGCAGAAACCGCGTAGCGTCCAAGACGCCATGCGTCCGATCGGTACAGCGCCGGTGGATCGAAAAAACACATCGGATCGTACGTATCAGTCCGCGAGGGTGGATTCAAGTCCCGCTCCGGTGCAAGGTGATGTTTCCGACGACGCAGACGCCAGCTTCGTGCCCTTTGCATCGACCCCCGTGGATGCTCCGGTGCGCTACAGTGATTCGCCTCGATTCAGTCTGGACTATGAACTGGAGGCGGTCGGCAGCAACGGTATCAAAGCGGTAGAACTTTGGGGCAGCGTCGACGGCGGACAGTCGTGGGAAAAGTGGGGTGAAGATCCCGATCTTGCCAGTCCTTTCGACGTCGAAACCAAGGGGGAAGGTCTGTTCGGCTTCCGCATCGTTGTCGTCGCGTCTAGCGGATTGAGCAGTCCGACACCGCTGGCCGGTGAATCAGCGGACATCAATGTCGTTGTCGACACGACGTCGCCGACCACTCGCATTCGTGGCGCCCGCTATGGCGATGGCGATTCGACCGGATGTTTGATCATCCAATATGACGCCGGCGACGAACACCTTTCGGCGCGTCCGGTGACCCTGTCTTTTGCGCCGAAAGCCGAAGGACCTTGGACGACGATCGCTGCCGGACTGCGACCGGACGGTCCCTATGTTTGGCCGGCCGATCCAGGCTTGCCGCCCCAGTTGTATTTGCGGGTGACGGCGACGGATCTGGCGGGGAACGTGACGTCCTATGCCCTGCCCGACCCGATCGACACCCAGGGCTTGGCGCCTCGGGCACGCATTCGTGGATTCCGAACGCTTGGCGGTGTCACGCCGATCAACGGACGTGAACAGACTGCGGGTCGATTGCCACGCGCATCGTTCAAGTAAGACTCCGACACCTGTGACCGATGTTCGATCGGACCTGCAAATCATCGATTGGAATATCGCTGGCGTCGCTGGAGGTTGTTGCGGTGATATGCCGAACGAATGTCGGCCAGTTCTTCCTCCGCTGATTGCCGGACCCAATCCTCGGTCGCGGCGTGGATGAATCCCTTCGAAATCTGTTGAAACAGCAGCAGTGTCAGCAACGTCAGCGCGACGATGACAGGGAACGCCATCAACAACCACGATTTTTGCCGGCTGGCGTCCGTGGAGGAATCCCCTTGGGAAATTCGCCAGTGGGTGTAGCTTTGGCTGACGTTATGCGGGCCGGTGCTTAGATTGGTTTTCCACTGGGCGGGATCCCAACCAGATTCCAAGGGAATCCGAGCGGCCAGTTCCAGTGGCATGAAAAAGCGATCAACCGCGATCAATAGTGTTGATAGCGACACCGCGAAGAACATCAGGAACATCGACAGACCGCTGAACAGCCCAAAAATGGAATCCACGGTCGGCGTTCGCGATGTGACTTGCTCGGTCGGTTCGTCGTGCCGCGACCAAGACGCCCCCGATCGGGAGCGGCGAATGCCACGAACCAATGCGACGCAAAATAACGTCACCAAGGCGACGTAGACCAGCAGGACAGCCATCGTTCCACCCAAAAAAAATTCTGCCGAACGCGTTGATTATAGCTGCGGTGGGGGGGGCGAGTAGTCTGGAGCGACGGTGGCCCATTCCGGATGGACGTTTCCATCAGCGAGAAAGTCGCTATCGTGCCGAGATGATTCGGTGCAACCGTTCCCGCTCGGGCGTCGCTGGGTATGCGTCGAGTCTCCGATGCAAGTCTCTAACGCGAGGTTTTCATGCCTGTTCGGCACGCATTTGACTGGTTACCCGAGAACGAATCATCCGGTGGCGAACAAGAGCTTCCTGACGTCGTCGTCGTCTCGGGCGGCGACGCGACGTTGCGGTCGTGGGTGATCAGTGAATTGTCGCGTGAAGGAGATCGCACGCAATTTGACGGCGAGGCGGTGCGATGGAATGACTTGCGAGACGATCTGCAGACCGCATCGTTGTTCGACATGGGCGAAAAGCGAACGATCGTGGTCCGTGACGCCGATAAGTTTTTGTCCGCACACCGTGGCGAACTGGAGGCGTACGTCGCGCGGCCGTCGTCTGCAAATCGTTTCGTCCTAGAACTGGGATCGCTTGCCAGCAACACGCGGATTTATAAGGCGGTGGTGAAGGATCATCTGTTGGTCGCCTGTTCCAGTTCGCCCGACAAGAAACTGGGGGTGACCGCTGCGGGGCGTCGCAAGTTTCTGACCGGTTACATCGCGCGTCGACACGGGTGCAAGTTGGCCGCCGGAGCGGCGGATCGACTGATCGAAATGTTGGGCGAAGAAATCGGCATGCTGGAAACCGAGATCGCGAAGCTGGCGGTCTATCAGAATCCTGGCGACACGATCGATGAAGCGTTGGTTGAAAAGATTGTGGCCGGCTGGCAGGGCCAAACCATCTGGCAAATCACCGATGCCATTGCGGCTGGGGATGCGGCCGAAGCGTTACGCCAACTGGACAAGTTGATCAGTGGCGGACAACGACCGATCGCATTGTTGCCCCAGATCGCATGGTGGCTGCGGCGGTTGGGCATGGCGACATCGGTGGTGTTGCATCGCGAAAAGGAAGGCCGCGTGTGGCGGTTGGAAGACGCAATTGCGGCGGCGGGGATTCACCGACCGGGTGACATCCAACGTGCCAAGAAGCAACTGAAGTCGTTAGGCCGTGAACGAGCCAATCGGTTGCTGCCTTGGCTATTGGACGCCGACCTGCGTTTGAAGGGGACCCACAGCCAAGAAGGTCGTGACCGAATGTTGTTGGAACAGTTTGTTCTGCGACTGGCCAAGATCTGATTTGCCGGCCTGAGACGGCCAACGATCAACAGCAGATCACATCCGCGTGCTGGTGCCTTTGGTCAAGGCCATGAAGGCCGATTCCAAGTCCAGTTCTTCTTCGGTAAAGCGTTTCAGATCGATTCCGTTTTCGATCAACAAACGTGGCAGATCGGCGTAATCGGTGACGTCACGTTTTAGCACCACTCGCAACATGTCGTCGCCGGTTTCGATGCCCTGGATCTTGTCATGATGTTCCAGCAATTCGCCGATTCGTGACATCTGATCGCGGACCGATGGTTGGATTTCCAGAACCGTGTGTTCGCGGACCATTCGAATCACTTCGTCCTTGGTCGCGTTCTGTTTCATTTCGCCTTTGTCGATGATACCGACCTTGTTACAGACATCGGCAAGTTCGGGCAGGATGTGGCTGCTGACGATGATCGTTTTGCCCAACTGGCCCAGTTTGCGAAGCAGATTCCGCATCTCGATTCGGGCACGCGGATCCAGGCCGCTCAGTGGTTCATCCAATAACAAGACCTGGGGGTCATGCAACAGTGTTCGTGCCAGACCCAAACGCTGCGTTTGGCCTCGGGACAGCGTGTTGGCGTAGGCGTCGCGTTTGAAATCCAGGTCGACGATGTCCAACATTTCGTCGACACGTTTGCGGCGATCCGTTCCCTTGATGCGATACGACGCGGCGAAGAATTCCAGGTATTCGACGACCGTCATGTCGTCGTAGACGCCGAAAAAGTCGGGCATGTACCCAACCAATCGACGTATCTCCTTGGGCTGGGTGTGAACGCTGTGGTCACACACGTAGGCCTCACCCCAACTGGGTTCCAACAGCGTTGCGATGATCCGCATCGTTGTCGTTTTTCCGGCGCCGTTGGGGCCGATGAAACCAAACAAGTCGCCGGGAGCCAAATTCAAGTCGATGCTGTGAATGGCGAATGCGTCGCCATATTTCTTCGTCAGGTCAACGGTCTTGATCACGATGATGGGCCGATCGAATGGCGTTGCGATTGGGGGATGGGATTGGGTCTGGCGATTCGGTTGCCCGTTGGTTCGCCCGGACGATGGATACCGAGGTGGTTGATTTATTGGGATTGAACGGGGATCACGACGCGGACCATTGCGATGCCGCGTTGCGGTTCGGGAATCGTATTAGCGGGGGCGGTCTGCGTTTCCGATGTCATCGCGGGGGTCCAGGAAACATCGGTCATCGGATCGGCAAGCCTGGCGATCAACACACAGCGGTCATCCACCAGCCATCGGCTGGCATCCAACTGACCCAGCGGACCGTGCGTCAGACCGGTGTAGCGTGAACCGCCGACCACGTCATGGAACATCAGCATTTCGGTGACACGTGGCAAATTGTCAAAGTCCGACCCGTCCCACGGTTGCGCGTCGCTGTTACTTTCCAATGTCTTTTGGCGTGTCAGGTGCCAGCGGAAATTCTCTTGACGTAATTCATCCAGGCGTTCGATCCGACCGCCCGCGGGCAACCGAGTCGGCAACCGATAAGCCCAATTGCGATACACCAGCATTCCGTCCAACAGGTCGACCGGTAATGGATTGGCCAGATCGCCCTGCAGCAGATCGCTGCCTTTGCGACGACGCACCGTCAACGATTCGCCATCGGGAGCAAAGTCAAACGTGTAACCGGCACCGAAAGATTTGCTGCTGCGTGGTGCGATGCCAACGCGTTCCAGTTCCGAACGCATGGGACGCGATACTGAATCGTCCGGCGGCGATGATGCGATCCGAATTTGATTTGTGTACGGGGGCAACCCGGTGTCCGATTCGATTTGAATGCCACCGAATTCTCGTCCGGCTTGCCCCCAAGGCCGACACAGAAAACGACCGATGTTTGGCGTTGTTTGTTTCAGCGCATCGGAGGCGTTGACGTCAATGTCAAAGATGCCACCGTCGTGGCTGTACAGCACGCTCCAGGACATACCGCGTCCCGAACGTGTCGCCAAATCAATGTCTGTGATTTCTAAGTGATTCCATGCTTCGCCCGAATTTCTTTTCCCAACATTAGTGCTGGACGCCGTCATGGTTGCATCGGGATCGCGATCGGTGTTTGCCGAACTTGCCGGGGAAACCTGTCTCGCTTGGTACACAAGGACCACCGAAAACAGGATCGCAACCAAAGGCATCGTCACCCAACCAAGCTGTGGACGTCCCACCAAGCGATTGATGACCAGGTAATCGATGGGACCGATCAACAGGATCAGCCCCATTAGGATCAGCGAGAGCACCGAGAAACCGAAGGAGCGCTTCACACTGAATTGATCCAGGGTTGAACGCGTCTGTCCGGCCAGATCACTGAAACCCGCGACTTGATTGTTGTTGGTTTCGTTCGTCGAATCCTCCAAAATCTGTGGCATCAATCGCTTGATCAGATCCAGTCGATCGGGCCATTGCTGGAACATGGGAGTGTCCAGGTCTGCGGCGATCACCGTGACATGTCCGAAACCGGGAAAGTATTCCACGGCCATTCGCGCGGCCACACGTCGGTTGGTACGTCCGGTGATCAACGCGAACCCGTCGCCACCGGGAATTCGAATGCCATCGAAAGCATCCAACGGGCTCTGGCTGTTGGTGAAGGTTTCCAGTGCCGCAGGGTTCAGCGTCACGTTGTCGGCGTCGACCAAGGCTTGTGGCAGCAAGCGATTTAGCCAGGGCGAGGCTTCTATGACGTCTTTGGATCGTTCACCCAGGCAAAGGAACAGGTTGCCGCCTTCGGTACGCACCCATTGGACGATGGCGTTCTGCTGGGATTCGGACAACTGGGTCAAAACATCCACACCGCTGGCGTTGATCATCAGCAGGTCAACGCCCGACCATCCGAGTGATCGATCGGGTAGATCGTCGGCATCCTGGATGGAGCACACCGCCAGTTGGGCTTCACGGTTCAACAGTTCATTGGCACCGATCGTGTCGACGTCCAGTGGATCGCCGATGGCAACCACCCAAGGCATCGATTCGGGAACAAGCGACGGTTCTTTCGCGGGCGCCCCCAAGTAGGGAAATCGCGTGGTGGCCGACGGTGTTGTTTCATCGTTGACGAAAAGGTCCAGCGGTGCCGCTTCGCCGGTCGGGATGACATAACCCCAGCGTTGTTGTGTCGCGTCGGCCACGCGGTACCGAACCGGCACACCGTCGGCATCGGGGGTCTGCAGCGACCACGAATCATCCGCCGCACCCCCGCCGGAAACGGTCATCCGGTCCCACGCCAATCGGACCGCCGTCCAGCGGCCCAGCCGATAGCGGCCTTGAATGCCCACCGACAAGGACCCAACGGAATCCGCGGCTGACGCGGGCATCGAACCGAAACCCTGGTCCACATCGGAAGACGCGGGATCGGAAACGTCGGCCATCGCAAGGCTGGTCCAGCAAGCCAGGCACATGACCGCGATCAGCATTCGACCGGTCACGGCTTTTCTCCTTGGGGACATTCGCAAACCAGTCGGCGACATCCGGGGCATCCGTGGCCATATTTTTGGGTCAGTGCCGCCGTTAAATCCACGTCGGCCACGTTGGCGATCGTGACCAGCCATGCGATCACGTCGGCGAATTCCTCCGCCAAGTTCTCGCGGTCATCGCCACGCAGAGCCGCAGCCAATTCCCCGACTTCTTCCATCAACCACATGAAGGTGCCATCGACGCCGCGTTGAACGTCTTTTTCGAAATACATTTCGCGGATGTGACGTTGCAAATCGGCGAACGTCAGAGATTCGCCGCGGGTGGAATCGGACGGGGACGTCGATGAGCTCATGAAAACCAGTCGTATCGGAAAAGCCGCGTGGGGATACGAATTGTCGCGGGGCGGCCCTGAATGGGCGGAACAAATGTTCGGCACGCTGCGACATCGCTGTGCGAAAGTGTAATCGCCCGCCGAGTTCCAACCGAGGCGGGGATGCGAGATGCGCGGGGGAACGGAGACGGGAAATCTTGAGATGATCACCTCACGGGGGCGAGGGAAAGGATTTCGTGTGAAGTCGTCGCTACGGCCGGAACCGCGTTTTCGGCAGGCGTCGGTTTGGCCGATCCCCCATCCCAACGTTGGATACATTGGTTAGAACGGTTTGGTTTCGTAAAATCTGCCGCTCCGACTCCATCGGCACGAAAATCTCTCACCCGATCGGTCTCCGTTGCCCCCCACCGATTCCCCCACGTCGCTGCCGTCAGCTGACGCACCGACGACGAACACATCTTCTGACCAGGCGAAACCGCCGAGCCAGGAATTCCATCACTATCCGTTCTATTCCCCGCGTTTTTGGCATGGGATGCGACCGGGCGGATGGCTGGGTTTGCTGCGCGGTGGAAAATTTCGGCTCTCCCCGTCACGTTGGCCGATGGCGATCAG
Source organism: Crateriforma spongiae (assembly GCF_012290005.1). NCBI lineage: Bacteria > Pseudomonadati > Planctomycetota > Planctomycetia > Pirellulales > Pirellulaceae > Crateriforma > Crateriforma spongiae. The sequence continues at coordinate 120,123 of NZ_JAAXMS010000002.1, read as the reverse complement.
TGTTTCGCTGGCGACGCCGGTCAACACGATTCTTGCCGGTGTGGAATCCGCTTTCTTTGCCAAGAAGGTTCGTGAAGCCGAATTTCAATCGGCACCGGTCTTCATCATCGGGCACTGGCGCAGCGGAACCACCTTGCTGCACGAATTGCTGGTCCGCGACGAACGATTCAGCAGTCCTTCGACTTTTCAGTGCTTCGCGCCCAGCCACTTTCTGGTTTCCGAATGGTTCTTTCGAAAGTTTTTCAAATGGCTGCTGCCCGGCAAACGTCCGATGGACAACATGGCGGCCGGATGGGACCGTCCCCAGGAAGACGAATTCGCGTTGATGAACTTGGGCTTGCCGTCGCCGTACCGACGCATCGCATTCCCCAATGAACCGCCGATCGATCTGGACTATCTGACGTTTTGGAACGTCGACGACGCGGCCCGGCACCAGTGGCTGGAAACGTTGCGTCGGTTCTTATTGCGTGTTTCGGTGGCGACCCAACGACCGTTGATCGTCAAAAGTCCTACGCACACCGGACGGCTTGCGATGCTGGCTCGCCAGTTTCCCGATGCCAAGTTCATCCACCTGACGCGAGATCCACGCAGTCTGTTTCCGTCCACCTGTCGGTTGTGGCGCAGTCTGGATGAAGCCCAAGCTCTGCAGTCGCCCAACGGCGATGAACCCGCGATGCACGAGTATGTGCTGGATTGTTTTCGGCGGATGTACGAAGCGTATTTTGACGCGTGCGAACAAGTGCCTTCGCAGCGTCTGATCGAAATGCGGTACGAGGATCTGGTGGCCGATCCCGTCGAATCGTTGCGGCACATCTACGACACCCTGCGTCTGGCTGATTTTGATTCGGTCGAAGAAGACTTTTGCCGATGGGCCGAAACGGAACACCGCGGCTATCAAACCAATCGGCACCGTCTGGATGCCGCGACCGAAAAGGTCTTGCTGGATCGTTGGGGCGAATACTTCCGACGATACGGTTACGATCGGCCCGAACATGAATCGCACAATGTGGAAACAACTTGAGATGGTGATGGGAATGCAGATGATCGCGAACCGACCGGGGGCCCACCGACACGTGTTGCTTGTCGTGGTCATGATGGTCGGTGTCGCCACCGGGTGTCGCCGCGACAACGCAGCGGTCGAAAAGCCTGCGGATGAATCGGCCGCTTCGCAATCCGATGCCGAACCGACGGTCTACGTGCCCCAGGCATACGAGGCCACCGCCGACGAATTGTTGGCCGCCTGCCTAACACCGGACGAAGCATCCGAAGGCTGGATTCGATTGTTCGACGGCCACACGTTGTTCGGCTGGGACATCGCAGGCAACGCCAACTGGCGAATCGAAGACGGAACGCTAGTCGCCGATCAGGGCGAAGTCAGTCTGCTCTGTACGTCCATCCCTTGGACCGATTACGAACTGTCGGTGCAGTTCAAAGCGACACCCACGACCAACAGTGGCGTGTTTCTGCGGACGCCTTTGGAAGTGGATGATCCGGGCAGCGATTGCTATGAGGTCAACATCGCCCCGGACGACAATCCGTTTCCAACGGCAAGCGTCGTGCAACGCAAAAAGGTCGACGTCCAGCAAAAGTTTGACACGTGGCGCACGATGCACATGGTGCTGCGCGGCGATCAGCTGACGGTCCGTTTGGACGGCGAAGTGGTGTGTGAATACACCGATCCCGAACCGTTGGCTGCCGGACGCATCGGATTGCAAAAAAACAGCGGGCGAATCGAATTCCGCGACGTCAAGCTTCGGCCACTGGGGCTGGAAAGCATGCTGGGTGAAGGCCTGGACGGCTGGAAAACCTACCCGGAAATGTCGGGCAAATTCGAACGCACCGACGAAGGCGGCTTGCGAGTGATCGGTGGCAAAACACAACTGGAAACGGAAGAACGATTTGCCGATTTCAACTTGCTGGCCGAGTATCAAATGGATCAACCGACCAGCAACTCCGGCATCTTTTTCCGCTGTATTCCCGGCGATGAATTGATGGGATACGAATGTCAGGTCAGCAACGAGATCATTGACGGCAATCCGTTGAAGCCGGCCGATTGCGGCGTCGGTGGAATCTTTCGCCGCCAAGACGCACGCATCGTTGCCGGAAAGCCGAAGCAGAAAAACGTGATTCTGTTGACCACGCGTGGCCCTCGAATCGCCGCATGGGTCAACGGATTGCAGGTCAGTGATGTGACCGACGATCGAGATCCGGACGAAAACCCACGGCGAGGTCTGCGTTTGGATCCTGGGACGATCATGATCCAGGGGCACGACGAAACAACGGATGCGACGTACAGCCAACTGAAAATCAAATCGCTGGATACACCATGATGCGAATGCCCCCGATGCACCGAAATTTTGGCACCGTTGCCGCTGTATTGCTGGTGGTCATGACGGTTGCAGCCGCCGGCCGGCAAGGTTTCGCGCAAACTGCGACGTCTTCCCCAAAATCGACGACGATCCCAAAGAACATCGTTGCCGATTTGGACGTGGTGTACGCCGAAGTCGATGGGCGAAAGCTTCACTTGGATTTGTTTCGTCCTGCCGCGGATGCGCCCCCGCCAATTCTGGTCGTCGTGCACGGTGGCGGATGGCTAAAGGGGGACAAGGAAAAGTTTCGCGCCTTGTCCTTACGATTTGCAGAACGCGGTTATGCGACGGCCGCCGTGGAGTATCGCTTGGGCGGTGAAGCCCGTTTTCCAGCCGCCATCCGGGATTGCAATGCGGCGGTGGCATTTTTGCGGCACTCGGCGGAGCGATACGGTCTGGACGCAACACGATTGGCGGCGGTTGGTGGTTCGGCAGGCGGCCATTTGGTCGGACTGATGGCGGCGGGTGACGATGAACCTCGTTTGCGTCATCCCGGGATAATGGATGACGTGTCCACGCACTTGGACGCTGCGGTGATTATGGCCGGCCCCCTGCAAATGCTGACCGGGTCGGTGGCCCAACGTTCCAAGTCGGACCCGGAAAATAGCAACGCGGTCAACTGGATCGGCGGCGACGTTGATCAAAAGCGGGACCTGTACCAACTAGCCGATGCGCATCAAAAGATTGACGCGACGATGCCACCGACACTGTTTATCTGTGGATCCCTGGATTCACCGGAACGGAATGAGGCGACACGCGAAAAAATGCGCTCACTGGGCCGGCCGGTCGAATTGATCGTTCACCCCGATGCCAAACATGGACATTGGAACCGCCCGGAGTGGATCTTGCGGGTGGTCGATGACATCGACGGTTTCTTAGGTCGCCACGGTGTCGCGCCGCGGTAGATCGTGCCTAGGTTTGGCTTTCCTGGGCCAACTGCTTGGCGAAGGGACGCAGTGGTTTGGGAAGCGGGAAATGGACATCTTCCTCCCGAACCGACTGGGATTCGACGATCGCGTTGAAGTTGTCGCTGAGCCATTCGATGGTGGCCTGAACGACGGATTCCGGGGCACTGGCCCCCGCGGTGATCATGATCACGTCGTCATCGGAGAACTGGTCTTTCGACAGGTCTTGTGGGCCATCAATTAAATAGGATTTCTTTTTTCGTTCGCGGCCAAGTTCGGCAAGACGTTGGCTGTTGCTGCTGTTTTGGCTACCCAGAACCAGCACGACATCGGCTTCTTGGCTGAGAAGTTTGACGGCTTCCTGGCGATTCTGCGTGGCGTAGCAGATGTCTTCCTTCGGCGGACTATGGATCTCGGGAAACCTTTGCCGCAGACGTCGAATGACTCGGTTGGCATCGTCAACGCTTAGAGTGGTTTGCGTCAGATAGGCCAATTTCGTGCCTTCGGCGAACTCCAGGCGGTCCACATCGTCTTCGTCTTCGACCAACACGATCGCTTCGGGGGCTTCGCCCATGGTGCCAAGCACTTCGTCGTGCCCTTCGTGTCCGATCAGCAAAATCGTGTACCCTTCCTTGGCGTATTTGATGGCCTCCAGGTGAACTTTGGTGACCAGGGGACAAGTCGCATCCAGGGCATGCAAGTTTCGCCGGCGGGCTTGGTCGCGGATTTCGGGGCTGACACCGTGAGCGGAAAACATCAGAACGCCGCCATCGGGCACTTCGTCGACGTGATCGACGAAGACCGCGCCTTTTTCGCGGAAGGTTTCCACGACATGCTGGTTGTGCACGATTTCGTGGTACACATACACCGGCGGACCGAATTTGCGGAGCGTCAAATCCAGCGATTCGATCGCCATGTTGACGCCGGCACAAAATCCACGTGGGGCAGCCAGAATAACTTTCATCAATTGCTCGGAAAGGAAAGGCGAATGAAGACGGGTCGGTCCACCAGCGGCCAGGATAACCGTCGATTCGGGGCGTCGTCTAACCCGGAATGTGGATGGACTGACCCGGACGGCCCGTTGACATTGGCACAATCGCGTCAACAGTGCCGCAGAATTGCGCGATCGAATTATGAAAACTTCGTCGTCGCATCGGTGTTTCTGCCGCGACGGCTGCGTCAGCCGTTTTTCGATGTGTACGCTTATTGTCGGACGGCCGACGATTTGGCCGACCAGTCGCCCGATACGGCATCGGCACTGGCCGGATTAGAAGGATACGCAGATCAAATTTCGTGTATTTATGACGGTCGTGCGGTCACCGGAATTTTCGTCGCTTTGGCCGACACGATTCGGGCCTTTGAATTGCCTCGACGACCTTTCGACGATCTGTTGGATGCGTTTCGGCAAGACCAAAGTCAGCATCGGTATGAAACCATGGACGATCTGTTGACGTATTGCCGCCGTAGTGCCGATCCGGTTGGACGATTGGTGCTGGCGCTTGCTGGGGCGTTGAACGAGACCAATGCAAGGCTGTCTGATTTGATCTGTACCGGGTTGCAACTGACGAATTTTTGGCAGGACGTTGCACGCGACCGCGACATCGGACGGGTTTATCTGCCCCAGCAATCCATGCGCGACTTTGGTGTTGATTCCGAAATGTTGCACGCCAACCGGACGCCAAAACCACTGCGTGATCTGCTGAAGTTCCAGTGTGATCAGACGCGACGGTATTTCGTCGATGGGGCCGAATTGATTGATCGGGTTCCATCGTGGCTGGCACGCGATTTGTCACTTTTTGTGCGGGGTGGTCTGGCAACCTTGGATGCCATCGCCTTGATTGATTACGACGTCTTAGCGAAGCGTCCGATTGTCGGCAAAGGCACGCAATTGCGTTTAATGCTGGCGTCGATGTTACGGCCGCAACTGAATCTGGTGTCGCCACAAGGATCGGATCAAGCGTCGGTCGCCGGAGCCGGTAATAGCGGGGAGGCGTTGTGACGGTCGATTCGATTGAAGCAAGTTATCGTTGTGCCAAGCAGATCGCCCGACGCAGCGGCAGCAACTTTTATCGTTCCTTTTGGTTGCTGCCCGCCGCCAAGCGAAAGGCCATGCATGCGTTGTACGCGTTTGCACGAATCACCGATGACGTCGGCGACAGCCATGAACCGGTCGCACTTCGGTCTCGAGCGTTGACGTGGTGGCGACAAACGGTTGCGTTGAACCTTATCGGCGAAGACACCTTGGTCACCCCCAAGATGCCAAAGTCACCGACCGGTGATGTGGATCCCATCCCATCCGGTCTGCCCGACGTGGCGGTCCAAATCTTGCCAGCGCTTCGTGACGCGGCACAGCGATTCGAAATTCCATCGCGGTATCTGCTTGAAATCGTCGATGGCGTGATGGCCGATCAGCAGAAGACACGCTTTGATACTTTTGAACAACTGGAGCACTATTGCTATTTGGTCGCATCGGCGGTCGGATTGGCGTGCTTGCACATCTGGCAATTCGAATCTCCACTGCCGGTCCGACCTGCGGTTGATTGTGGCTTGGCATTTCAATTGACCAACATTCTGCGGGACGTCAAAGAAGACGCTTCACGCGGCCGCATCTACTTGCCTCGGCAGCACTATGAACAGCACGGTTTAAGCGAAGATGATTTGTTGTCGCCGCGCCGGGACGATCGATTTCAGTGCCTGATTCGTGATGAAATTTGCCGTGCGGAACGCCTGTTCGACAGTTCCTGGGAATTGTGGGACAGCATTCACGACGACGGCAAGCCGATGTTCAGCATGATGTGGCGAACCTATCGACGTTTGTTGCAACAGATTGCCGAAGACCCCGGGGCGGTGGCCGAACGTAGGGTTCGGTTGAGCCGACGCGATCGTTGGTCGCTGGCGCTAGGGCATTTGGTGCGGCCCTGGTACCGGCGTCTGCCGATTCCGCCAGCGGAGTTGCAAATGCGGTCCGAACCATCGATCAAAGCATGACCGCGCGGGTGACCATCATTGGCGGTGGTTTGGCGGGGTTGGCCGCTGCCGAATCGTTGTCCCGGTTCGGGACCGACAAAGTGGCGATCCGTCTGATTGAATCACGACGCCAAACCGGTGGTCGCGCCGGGTCGTTCCACGATTCGGCGTCCGGGCAAACTGTCGACTATTGCCAGCACGTCGCAATGGGGTGCTGTACGAACTTCATCGACTTTGTCCAGCGAATGAAGTTGGATCGGCATTTCCGCGTCTATGATCAACTGACGTTTTTGCATCGCAGCGGCAGCAGTCGCTTTGCGGCATCGCGTCGAATCCCACCACCGTTGCATCTGGCCGGGGCGTTCGGGCGGCTAAGCTATTTGTCGTGGCCCCAGAAGTGTCGTGTGGCTTATGGGGTTTGGCGTTTGATGCGAACGCCGGCGTCGGAGTTGCGGCAACTGACGGCCAAGCAATGGTTGATTCGCAACCGACAGGACGATGCGTGTATCGCCAATTTCTGGGACGTGATTTTGGTCAGTGCACTGGGCGAACACACACGCTACGCGGCGGCGGATGCTGCGCAGAAAGTGATTCTGGATGGTTTCGCGTCGCATCCCGATGCGTCCGATGTCTGGGTCCCCGCAATGCCGTTGTCTCAGTTGTTTGGGATTCAGGCAACGGAACGGATCCAACGCGACGGGGTCGATGTCATTCGAGGGGCTCCGGTGCGAACGGTTGTCCGCAGTGACGGCTCGTTTCAGATCCGAACGGCCAGCGGCCAGCAGACCTCTGATGCAGTGATTGCTGCGGTCCCCTGGCACCAGATGGCAAAGATCGATTGGCAAACGAACAGTGACCGTGGCAATGATTGGTTCGCCCGATTTGCGTCGATTCCATCCAGTGCGATCACAGGAATCCATCTTTGGCTGGACCGACCGATTACAACGCTGCCGCACGTGGTGTTGGTGGGGACGCTGGCACAATGGTTGTTCCGCGAACCGATCGCAGAAACCAAGCATCCGTCGACCAACGATTGGGTTGGCGGAACTCCGGCGTTTTATCACCAGATCGTGATCAGTGGTGCGGTGGATGTCGCAGGCGAATCGAAAGAGGCGTTGGTTTCGCAAGTGATGCAGGAATTGCGAGACTTCTTTCCGGACGCGCGGGATGCCAAACTGTTGCGGCATCGCGTCGTTACCGATCCAAATTCCGTTTTCTCAGTGACCCCCCAGGTGCAGGAATTGCGGCCGGCTACCGACACACCCTTTGATGGTCTATTTCTGGCAGGCGACTGGGTCGATACCGGCTGGCCGTCGACGATGGAAGGAGCGGTTCGCAGTGGGCGCATGGCTGCCGCACGCGTCGCCCAGCGATGTGGCTTGAATCCGTCGCCATTGACGCCTGATTTGTCTCCCGGACGGCTGTATCGCTGGTTTTCCAACCGTCCCTAATCTCGCTTTTGAGGGACAATCGTGGCGACACGCGGTGGTGCCCGTGTTTCCGCCGGCCAGGGGTGATTGCCGTTGTCATAGACTGACGGTAGTTCTGAGGCTGTCATTGTCATTCGTTCACCGGAGCCCGCGTATGGATATTCACTTGCCGTCGCATCTTGACGTGCGCACGCGATGGCAAGTCCATCCCGAAGGCACGGCCGGACCGCCGGGTGAAATGGTGCTGTATTGGCTGCACAACGCCTGCAGAGCTCACGAAAACCCGGCGTTGGACGTTGCCATTTGTCTGGCACGACAGAACGGTTTGCCGCTGTTGGTCTATCACGGTCTGTGCGAAACGTATCCCTACGCGTCAGATCGGCATCATGCTTTCATTTTGCAAGGGGCCCGAGACCTGCAACGACAAATGGAAGACCGGGGCATTCGCTATGCCTTTCATTTGCAGCGTCAGGGCAACCGTGGCCCACATTTACGCGACCTGACCCGGCGGGCGGCCGTATTGGTGACCGAGGAGACGCCGGTTCCACCGCTGACGGGTTGGTTGGAACGTCTGGCCAGCATTACGACCACCCCGATCGCCTGTGTCGACACGTCATGTCTGGTGTCACCGGGGCAATTCCCTGATGCGTCGACCCGTGCGTTCGAATTTCGGTCCAAGTCCAAGGCGATGTATCGCGATGCGGTGAAGCAGCCGTATGTGGACCAAGTCGCCGATTGCCAAGTGTTCGATGACGTCCTGCCGTTTGAACCATTGGATTTACAGCATGCCGATTTGGCGAATTTGATCGGTCAGTGCCGGATTGATCACGGCGTGGCGCCGGTGTCCGACACGCCGGGCGGATCGCGCGAAGGGTACCGTCGCTGGGATGAGTTCAAGCGATCGGGATTGAACGCCTATTCTGATCGGCGCAACGATGCCGCCGACCCGCTGGGGGTCAGTCGCATGAGTGCTTATTTGCACTACGGGATGGTCAGTCCGTTCCGCATTGCACGGGAGGCTGATCAGCACCATGCGAAAAAGTATCTGGATGAGTTATTGATCTGGCGCGAGCTGTCGTTTCACTACTGCTACTTCCATCAAGATGAACTGGACACGATGGAGGTGATTCCGGATTGGAGCACGGAAACTTTACAGCAACATGAAACCGATACGCGGCAAAAACGATTTCATTGGGAAACGCTGCGACGCGGACGCACCGGCGATTCACTGTGGGACGCTTGTCAGCAAAGTCTGCTGCGTCACGGCGAACTGCACAACAATGTTCGGATGACTTGGGGGAAAGCTTTCATTCCCTGGACCGACAATTCGCAACAAGCAATGCAGCTGTGTACGGATTTAAATCATCGCTATGCATTGGACGGACGCGATCCCAATAGTTATGGCGGCATCTTGTGGTGCTTTGGTCAGTTTGATCGTCCTTTCGATCCACCCCAACCCTGTTTTGGGAAAGTCCGCTATCGGTCCACCAAGGAACATCAACGCCGTATCAATCTGGACCGTTACTGCCACGTCGTTGGACGCCCGATCGCAAGATCGATGCCCAAAGTGGCCATTGTCGGAGCGGGTTTGGGCGGGCTGACGGCCGCACGAACGCTGATGGACCATGGGATGACTGTGACTCTGTTTGACAAGTCACGGGGCGTCGGCGGGCGATTGGCCACGCGACGTGCCGAGGTGGACGGGCGTTGGTTGTGCTTCGATCATGGTGCCCAGTGCTTTACGGCACGCGACGGCCGCTTTGCCAAGCATGTCCAAAGCTGGCAACAAGACGGGCTGGTGCAAGCATGGCTGGGACGGTTTGTTTGCTTGGACGGTCAAGGGCAGTCGGTGCAGCGTCGACAGCCACCGGCACGATTCGTCGGGACGCCCACCATGAATGCATTGGCGAAGCATTTGGCAAAAGATCTGCACATTCACCTAGGTACTCGAATTCGTCGCATCAGCGGTGGGGCCGATCAGCGTTATCAGTTGCATGATGATTCTGGGAATGTGTTTGGTGATTTTGATGTGGTTCTGGTCAACTGCCCTCCACCGCAAGCCGCTGATTTGCTGGGCGATGTTTCGCCGACGTTGGCGGAAAAGGCACAACAAGTGAAGCCACAGCCATGCTGGGCGGCAATGTTCGGGTGCGATCAAGAAATTGATACCATCGGGTATGATGCGGCGATCGTGACCGAAGGCCCTTTGCACTGGGTCACCCGACAGGCGTCGAAACCGGATCACGCCAGCATGGGTTCAACCAGTTGGGTCGTGCATGCGTCGTCGGAGTGGACGTCGGCGCATTTGGATCGACCGAAAGACCTGGTCGCATCGATGCTGTTGGATAGTCTTCGTGACTTGACCGGTGAAAAGTTTGATCGCGTACGCCACTTGGACGCGCACCTGTGGCGGTTTTCGGGGGTGGCATCGGCGCTTGATGACGAATGTTTGTGGGAACCGACCGAACAGTTGGGAGTCTGTGGCGATTGGTGTTTGGGGCACGATGTGGAAGCCGCGTTCTTATCGGGCCAAGCATTGGCTGGACAGGTCTTGCGTCACTACACGATCGACCGAGCCGCGGTCGATTTGGCACAGTGGATGGAAAAGGCCGACAACCCAAGGGCTGCATCCAACGTCGCCGAACGAATCGGACTTCAGGACTGATTCAATATCCGATGGTGTTCCGCGGTTCGGCGAAGGTCTTCGGTGAACATGGCCATCATTCGTGCGCGGGCGTTTTCGTCTGGAACCCTCAGCAAGGCTGACGGATGGTACGTTGCCATCGCCCACTTGGCGTGATCGCATTTGTCGACTTCGCCACGCTGGCGTGTGATGCGAAAGTTCGGTCCTTTGATGACTGATGCTGCGGTTGCGCCGAGGCACAAAATCATGGCGGGACGAATCGCGTCCAGTTCCGCTTCCAACCAAGGCCGGCATGCGGCGATTTCACGCGATGACGGCTTCACGTGCAATCGTCGTTTTCCCTGCAATTTGAATTTGAAATGCTTCACCGCATTGGTGATGTAGACCTGGGTGGCGTCCAGTCCGACTTCGGCCATGGTTCGACGCAAAAGCTGTCCGGCCGGGCCGATGAAAGGCTCGCCGGATCGATCTTCCATGTCGCCCGGCTGTTCGCCGACGATGACCAGTTTGGCGTCGGCCGGACCACGTCCGAAGACCACGCGACTTGCATCCCGATGAATATCGCAACCTTCACAGGCCATCGCCGCGTTGCACAACGATGCCAGCGTTCGATCGGACTTTGGCAAGAACGATTTCGCGGTTGGTCCGCCTTCCTGGTGCCGCACCATTTGTCGGACTCGCTGCGGCGCATCACGAAGCATGTCATCAATCAATGATGTTTCGGGCATCGTCGGCCAGTGCTTCTTGGGCATTTCAGCCCGCATCGCATCCAGCTTGATACGAGCCGGATTGAAGATGTGGGCGTAATACGTCTTCCACAACTCTTCCAACTGGTCATGGTCCGGCGCATCGCTGCGAGGAGATCCATCGCCGAAGTGGATCGTTTGACCGTCCCAGTAAACCGATTGTCGTGGCGTCATGATGGTCCAACGCATCACGTCGAAACGACGAGCAAAAAAGTCTGCGGTGAGATCAAGCGAATAGTGATCGGGACGATGCCAGGCGACGAACAATTCGCCGATCTGGTCGACTGTTTTTCGAAAACGAACGAACGCTTTGGTCTTATGAGCGTCACGCCGGACCGCGGAGTGCATTTGGGCCGCCCGACGGACATCCGGATCCGAAGCGATCTGCAACAAATGTCGCTCTCCACCAGTCATTCGCCAAAGCAATCGATAAAGCAATTCCCAGCGTCCTGGGGCGCTGTGGCTGGCGATGGTTTTCGCCCACTGGATGAACTTCCCCGGCACACGTAGCGACGGAGGCGACTCGCGGGCGTCGGACGCAGGAAGCGACAAGCCGCCCTCGGCGCCCGCCACGTTTTCGAACAAGTCCTTCTGCATCGAAGCGTCATCGCCCCGCTGGTCAATCCAACGCACCGTCGACGGATGGGCTCCGATGGTGACCAGCCTGCGAGCGGTGTTTCGCCAATCGTTAAAATGGGTCGCGCCGACGGACATCAGTTCTTCGCTGGCCGTCACGGCAGGACCTCCAACCGTGACGACGTCCCATCGTCGGCGGACGGGTCATCATCGAAAAGATGCAGTTGCCGCTGTGGCGGACGAAACTGCCTTTGCAGCGATGGCGAATCCAACGACAGGGGGCCGGCATTTCGGTCCGCGGTGATCAAGAATGGACGGGCTTTTTTGTAAACGATGCCCATCGCCGCTAGGTCCTCGTCCCGAATCTGATGATGTCGCCGAGTCTGTAGGATGCGTTTGACGCCTCGACTGCCGATACCGGGAACGCGAAGAAGCATTTCGCGTTCGGCAAGATTGACGTCCACCGGAAAGCGATCGCGATGCCGCAGTGCCCACGCCAACTTGGGATCCATCTGCAAATCCAAGTTTGCCGATTCGGCGGTGGTCAATTCTGCTGCGTCGAAACCGTAAAATCGGATCAGCCAATCCGCCTGGTACAGACGATGTTCACGAACCAATGGCGGCGATTTTCCGGGCAGCCGTGAATCGGCGTGCGGGATGGGGCTGAAAGCACTGTAGTAAACCCTTCGCATTGCGTGGGTTTGATACAGGTGGCTGCTGGTGTCCAAAATTTGTCGGTCGGACGTGTCGGTGGCACCCACGATCATTTGAGTGCTTTGCCCGGCCGGTACGAATTTGCCGGCATGTTTGAATCCCGCCTTTTGGTCACGGACGTGTTCGTCACGTTTCACCTTGATCTGATTCATCGACTGTTCCAGCTCGGGACGCTTTTTTTCCGGTGCCAGTCGTTTCAGGTCCGCTTCGGTGGGCAGTTCAATATTGACGCTCAGGCGGTCGGCGTACGTGCCCGCCTGATGGATCAGATCGTCGCTGGCACCGGGAATGGTCTTGAGATGGATGTAGCCGCGAAACGACTCTCGTTCGCGCAGCGTCCGCGCGACGTCCAGCATCTGTTCCATCGTGTAGTCGGACGATTGAATGATGCCGCTGCTAAGAAACAGACCTTCGATGTAATTGCGTCGATAGAAGTCCATCGTCAATCGCACGACTTCGTTGACGCTGAAACGCGCTCGTGGCGTGTCGCTGCTGATGCGGTTGACGCAGTACTGGCAATCAAAGACGCAGTAATTGGTCAGCAAGATTTTCAACAGCGAAACACAGCGACCGTCGGGTGTGTAGCTGTGGCAAATCCCCATCCCCTCGGTGCTGCCCAGCCCGCCACGACTTTCGCGGCGTGACCCGCTGCTGGCGCATGAGGCATCGTATTTGGCGGCATCCGCCAGAATCGCCAACTTCCCAGATAGATCCTTCGCCGTCACGATGCCCGTTTTCCCCGTCGCCTGTGAATCCGTCGCGCTGATTGCCACCATTCGCGGCAGCCCCGATTAACCGCATTTGACCGTAACGCAAAACTGCGGTGTGATCAAATGTCCAGTTTTTTCGTGGCGGCGATTCGGGACGGTTTGGCGAGGCGTGGGGCGGTTTGAACCTTGGGCGAGGGACGACCGAGACTTACGACTGAACGGTTGCCATCGCGGCCAATTGGACGGTCGATCGGTCCTGTTCCTTTTCCAGATAGGCGCGACCGAATTTGACGTTCACGTGATCCCAGGGCAGCTTGTCCATCATCTGATAGGGCTGGTGGACTTGGGATTCCACGTTAATGCCGGCGTCTTCGATCGCGGTCCACCATCGATCGGCATCCAGGTGTTCGGTCCAGCCGTCCATGCGAGCGCCACGTTCCCAGGCCAGACGGATGGCCTTGCCCGTGCGTCGGTCGCCGCGGCTGAGGACGCCTTCGAGCAGGCTGGTTTCGACGTCGTGACATTTGACTTTGACACTGCGAATTTTGCAGCGACGTCGCATGTATTTGTGGGCCCAGTGGAAATAATCGCGGTGTTGCATTCCGTTCCACTGATAGGGCGTGTGGGCTTTGGGAACGAAGTTGGACACGCTGGCGGTGACGCGGGCATAACGGCCGCGAACTTCTTTGCCGACGGTGGCGATTTGTTCGGCCAGATCGACGATGCCGTCCAGGTCGATCTCCCGCTCGCCTGGCAAGCCACACATGAAATAAAGCTTGACGCTTTCAAAGCCGTTTTGAAACGCGACGCGACAGCCTTCGATCAGGTCGCTGTTCTTAATCTTCTTGCGGATCTGTTCACGCATGTCATCACGCGCGACTTCCGGTGCCAGCGTCATGCTGCTGCGTCGCCCGTTGCCGATCAGTTGGGGCAGCGTTCGCAGTTGATCGTTCACCCGCAAGCTGGGGACGCTGATGTTGACGCCCAGAGGTTTGAACACCTCGTGCAATCGGTGAACCAGCGGTTCAAAGTGCGGGTAATCGCTGCTGGACAGCGACAGGATGCTGATTTCGTTGTAGCCCGTGCTTTCATAGCTATCGATGGCCGCTTGGACGATCGTTTCGACTTCGCGGATCCGCAGCGGGCGTTTGATCACCGTGCTTTGACAGAACCGGCACAGGTGGGGACAGCCACGCATGATTTCGATGGCGATCCGGTCGTGCACGCAATCGATGTAAGGAACGATCGGTTCGGTCGGCAACGGGGTGCCGTCCAAGTCGCTGATCACGCTGGGGGCGATCGTTTCGGGCACGTCATCACGCAACCGGTTCAGTGCGACGATGCGATCGCCGGCATATTCGGGCTGATAGAAACGCGGGACGTAGGCCCACGGCAACCTTCCGGCCACCACGGCCAATGCCTCGGCGCGTTGACGTCGACCGTCTTCGCCGTCGGCAAAGGTGCCGTCGTCGCGACGATATTTCTGTTTCAACTCCAGCCACAAGTCACAAATTTCCGGCAACGCGGGTTCACCGTCCCCGGTGATCATGACGTCGAAATAGTCCGCCATCGGTTCGGGGTTTTGGCAGCACGGACCGCCGGCCACCAACAGCGGATCGGCCATTGTGCGATCGCTTGATTCCAAGGGAATTCCCCCCAGGTCGATCATTGTCAGCACGTTGGGCGAACTGATTTCGTATTGCAGGCTGAGCCCGACGACGTCGAAATCGGACAACGCCGTGAACGTTTCCAGCGTGTACAGCGGCACGTCGTGCCGGCGCAGCAACGCTTCCATGTCGGGCCAGGGCGTGAACACCCGCTCGGCACACCAATCACTGCGACGGTTCATCAAGCTGTACAGGACTTGCAAACCGTGGTGGCTCATGCCGATCGTGTAGGCATCGGGAAAGCCGATCGCCAACTTGCCGCGTACGTCGCGGTGATCTTTGACCACAATGTTCCGCTCGCCACCGACATACTGTGCCGGTGTTTGAACGTGAGGCCAGATTTGGGATTCCAAAAACCGACGTCGCGTTTGGTTGATCATGTGGGCAAACCGTGGTCGAAGTTAAAGGTCGCGGTCGCCGAGCGGTCCGGAAGGAATCTGACCCCCGTGTGCCGTGGCGTCTGCGATCGTTCTATTGAATGCTGTACGTACGGCAAGTTTGTGCGTTTCCGCACGCGACATGCAACCGCAAAGTGAGTGACAAAGTTAGATGGCCGAATTCGAGAATGTCGGGAAAGTCGATGATTTTGACCTGAATGTCGGGCGAGCCGTACCCGTCGACGGGCGGATGGTGGCCGTTTTTCGGACCGACGAGGGCTGGTACGCGATCGATGATCTGTGCCCTCACATGGGGGCCTCACTGGCCGAAGGTCACGTCGAAGACGCCACAGTGACCTGCCCTTGGCACGCCTGGCGTTTTTGTATCAAGGACGGGACCTGGGAGGACAACCCGCGAACCAAGGTCGATGCCTTTGAGGTCAAGGTGGAAGGCGACGACGTGTGGGTTCGGGAAAAGGACGAGCCGACGTCCGAGTAAGCCGGAACCGCAAGGCTTGCGATACAACGAGTGCCCTGTGCCCCAGGCGTTTCATCTGCCCAGACGTCTTAATGGGCCCAGAAAGAATGGGCCCAGCAAGTCGGCCTAGATTTCGATCGCTTGACCGATCTGCGGGACCACGGGTTCCGCCTCCGTTTCTGCTTTCACACGTTCGGACCAAGCGTCCGCGTCCTGGGCGATCGGCGGCCAGGTGTTGTAGTGAGTCGGCAGGACGCATTTGGGACCGATCCGCTTGACCGCCGCGATCGAATCGTCGATCCCCATGGTGAAGCAATCACCGATCGGCAGCACGGCCGCGTCCACGCCGCCGGCGTAGAAATCCATGTCGCTGTAATAGGCCGTGTCACAGGCGAAATAGATTCGCCGTCCGCCGATGCCGATCACGAAACCGGACGCCGGTCCGCCGTAGGAACCATCGGGAAGTCCACTGCTGTGGATGGCGGGGACCATTTTGACCGTCGCGACATCGTCTTCGCCGACGGAGATTTCGATTTGCCCACCGATATTCATCGGGCTGGCGTTTTCGATGCCTTGGCCGCCCAACCAGTTCACCAGTTCGAAACTGGCGACCACCATCGCACCGCTCCGCTGGGCGACGTCGACCAAATCGCCGACGTGATCGCCGTGGCCGTGCGACACCAAGATGTGATTGACGTCATCAAATTCCGACGACTTGGCCGTGGCGGTCGGATTATCGGTCAAGAATGGGTCCAGCATGATCTTCAGCTTTCCCGATTCGATCAGCCAAGTGCCGTGGGACAACCAGGTTAGTTTGCAAGTCATGGTTCTGGTGCTTCTTGCGAGTGGTTATTTGTCGATGCATCTTTGGCCGGTCGGCAGCACACTGCTCGGAATGGACGGATATGCAGCGGGGCTGAAACGCGGGCCGGGGATCACGATTCGTTCATCCAATCTTCGCCACGCAGCCGCGCGATTTCCATGGCGTCTTTATCACCACGACCCGACAGACAAATGACCAAGTGCTGGTCGGGTTTCATGTTGGCGGCGATCTGCATCGCTTTTGCAATCGCGTGACTGGTTTCCAGTGCGGCGATGATGCCTTCGGTACGAGCCATCTTATCAAACGCATCCATCGCTTCGTCGTCGCGACAGTCGACATAATCGACGCGGCCGGTGTCTTTCCAATAGCTGTGTTCGGGGCCGACGCCGGGATAATCCAGCCCCGCGCTCATCGAATGCACGTCGCAGGTTTGGCCGTCGTCGTCCTGCATCACATAGCTGTAACTGCCATGAAGAACCCCCGGCATGCCGTAGGAAAGTGGGGACGCGTGTTGTCCGGGATCCGCCGATCGCCCGCCCGCTTCCACGCCGACCAGACGAACCGATTCGTCTTCGACGAACGGGTAAAACATTCCCGCCGCGTTGCTGCCGCCGCCGACGCAAGCGACCACACAGTCGGGCAGTCGGTCAAAGGTGTCGACACATTGGCCGCGGGTTTCTTGTCCGATAACGCTTTGGAAATCACGCACCATCATGGGAAACGGGTGCGGTCCGATGACGCTGCCGATGATGTAGTGGGTATCTTCGACCGAGGACATCCAGTCCCGCATCGCTTCGTTGACCGCGTCACGCAGGGTCTTGGATCCCGATTGGACGCTGCTGATCGTCGCGCCCATCAATTTCATGCTGAACACGTTCGGTTTTTGGCGGCGAATGTCTTCGGCCCCCATGTACACCGTGCATGGCAATCCGAAATGAGCACAGGCGGTCGCGGTGGCCACGCCGTGTTGGCCAGCCCCGGTTTCAGCGATCACGCGGGTCTTGCCCATCCGCTGGGTAAGCAGGGCTTGTCCAAGCGTGTTGTTGATCTTGTGGGCACCGGTGTGATTCAAGTCTTCACGCTTCAGCCAGATTTGGGCCCCCCCGGCCGCTTCGGACAGTCGCTTGGCGTGATACAACGGACTGGGCCGACCGACGAACCGAGCCAGCAATTCGCGGAATTCACGTTGAAATTCAGGGTCCCGACGGGCCGATTCGTATTCCTCGATCAATTGATCCAAAGCACGCGTCAGCGTTTCGGGCACAAACCGACCGCCGAACGATCCGAATCGTCCTTGCGGATCGGGAACCGACGCGGTGGCTGGAGTCGAGGGCGTTTCGGCGGTATTGGTCATGGAGTCCATCTTCTTGTGAATGCGGGGGCTGTGGCCGATAGTTGGCCCGACGACCCTAGAACCGAATTGTCTCTGGAGAGCAAACCTTGGTCAACGCGATCGATCCGGCCGCGCCTCTGATCATGCCATGGATTTCCACCGTCTATGGCGTGGATTTCAGCGGGGCGGCCGAATCCGGGAAAACCGCTTGGTGCGCCACGCTGGACGTCCAGGGGGGATCGGACGTCCTTCGGTTGGTCGATTTGAAACCATTGGGGAAATGGGCCGGCTGTGATAGTCGAGACGCGGTGTGCGGTGAACTGGTTCGTCGAATCCAGGACAGCCACGAAGCCTACTGGGCAATTGATTTTCCATTCGGGTTGCCCGTCGAACTGAAATTGGGCGGCTGGGACGAACAACTGCAACACGTGGCTGCATTCGACGGCGACGCGAAACAGTACGGCCGAAAACTGGTGGCCATCACCCAGCAATACGCCCACCAGATGCACGTGCGCCGACGTACCGACACCGAAACCAAGACACCGTTTGATTGTTACCACTACCGGATCATCTACCAGACGTTCCACGGAATGCGCGATGTGTTGCGTCCGTTGTCGACCGACGCCGATACGGCGATCTTGCCGTTCACGTACGATCGTTTTTCCGCGGCGCGGCGGATCATCGCCGAAGCCTGTCCGTCGTCGTCGCTGAAACGTTGGGAATTGCCGTACCAACGATACAAGCAATCCGCCGGTCGTCCGCCCGGTCGGGAACACCGTAAAGTCCGCCGTCGAATCCTGGCAGAATTGTCCCAGTGGGTCGAACTGTCGGATTACCGCAAGCGAATCTTATTGAGCGATCCTGGCGGCGACGCACTTGATGCGGTGATCGCCGGTGTGGGCAGTTGGCAAACGCTGCGGTTGATCGATCACCAGGCCATCGCAACCGACGATCGCTATCCGTTGGAAGGCTTCGTTTACGCTTGATCTGAACTTTGAATCGGCACGCGATTCGACAGCCACGCAACATTGTTTCCATTGTCTTCGCTTCCTCCGCCACCAGCGCCATCGCAAACCACGCATGCCCGAGTTACCCGAAGTCGAAACGATGCGTCGCGGCGTCATGGAAGCTGTCGGTCGCCGCGTTGAATCGGTGACGGTTCCCCCGTGTTCCTGCCGGCCGATCGCAATGTCCCCGTCGGATCGCCAACTGGATCGGCGGATGAAGGGGCGACGCATCGACGACGTTGATCGTCGCGGTAAACGGTTGGTCATCGTGTTGGACAATCAGGACCGCCTGGTGATCGAACCCCGCATGACCGGGATTCTGTTGGTCGCGGACCCGCCCGATGTCGATCATTTGCGGTTGCAAATCGATTTGTCGGGTGATGGCGTGAATCGGCTTTGGTTTTGGGATCGACGGGGGCTGGGAACGGTGACGCTGTATCGCGAACGCGAATACCAGGTTGCGATCGACCAACGGTTGGGGGTCGATGCGTTGCAGATCAGTACCGAACAGCTTCGCCAAAAACTTTCGTCTAGTCGCCGATGCATCAAAGTGGCGTTGTTGGACCAAAGTGCGGTGGCCGGGATCGGCAATTTGTACGCAGCGGAGATTTTGTTTGCCGCCGGGGTGGATCCGCGGACCCGCTGCGATCGGCTGACCGGCCCCCAGTGGCGACGGATTCACGAACAGATCCGCGTCATCCTGGAAGATGCCATTCGGCATGAAGGCAGCACCCTGTCCGACGGCACGTATCGCAATGCGCTGAATGATCCCGGTGGGTACCAGAATTGCCACCGTGTTTACGACCGGGCCGGGCAAGTCTGTCGACGGTGCGGTGACGGACAGATTCGCCGTATCGTCCAGGCCCAACGCAGCACGTTTTTTTGTCCCCGGTGTCAAAGGCGGTCGGGCCTCCATTCCACCCTTCGCGAAGATTTCCATTCGCACGATCGGTCGGCATCGTTACGCTAGGAATGGTGTTCGCCCAACGTCGTGCCCTTTTTAGAAAGTTTGCCGAATGCAACGCCCTGCCCTACCCGCCCCTTCGGTTTCGCGTCGTCGATGGATGCTTGGTGCCGCGGCGACCGTCGCGTCGGCTGGGATGGGGGCCGGTCGGGTGACCGCGGCCGCATCGGACAATCCACGCTGGTCCGAAGCGATCAACAAGGGGCTGGAATACCTTCGCAAGACGCAGTCGTCACGCGGGCTGTGGAACACCCAGATCTATCCCACGGCGCTCGCCGCGCTAGCGGGTACCGCGATGATCGCCAGCGGCAGCACGACGACCCAGGGTTTGTTTTCCAAAGAGATCGCTTTGGCGTCGGACTTCATCATCAGCAAGTCACGCGAAAACGGATTGATCGGCGACCCGCTGACCGACCCGCGGTACACGTACGGTCATGGGTTTTCAATGCTGTTCTTGTCCCAGGTTTTGGGCGAAGAAGGCTTGTTGGACCGACGCGAAGAAATTGTCGACGTGCTGACACGTGCGGTGAAGTTCAGCGCGTTTGCCCAAACCGCCGCGGGCGGCTGGGGCTACGTTTCCGCTCGCGAAGGAAACGATTTTGACGAAGGCAGCACGACCATCACCCAGGTTCAAGGTCTACGTGGTTGTCGAAACGCCGGCATTCCCGTCAGTGGCGAAGTGATCGACAAAGCCAAACAGTACATTTATGGCTGTAAGAACGAAGACGGCGGCATCAGCTATAGCAGTCGCCAACGGGGCAGCAGCCGTCCGGCCATCACCGCAGCCGCTTTGGCGGCACTCTATAACGCCGGCGACTACGACAGCGAACACGTTCCCGAAATGCTGGCGTACAGCAAGAAACAGCTGCACGACATCAGCGACGGGGCCCGTGCGTTTGGTCACTGGCACTACACGTACCTTTACTACAGCCAAGTCGTCTATCGTCAGGGCGACGATTTATGGAAACCGTTCCGCACTCGGCTTTATGATCGCATCGCCGGCACACAGCGACCGGATGGATCCTGGGAAGGCCAAATCCATCCGGTTTATGTCACCGCGTGCAACCTGATCATGTTGCAACTGGACAACGGGTTTCTGCCCATCTACCAGCGTTGAGATCGCATTTGATCTGACGCGTTGCTTCGCTGACGCGTGATGTTCAGCGGGCGATGTCGAACGCAAACATCAAGTTCTGGTCGCGAATGAAAAGCATTCCATCTGCGACTACAGGATGGGACCAAATCGCGCCACGATTGTTGCTGCCTCGATTACCTTCGAACGTTTTCGGCAATTTCAGCTCGCCGACCTGCTGAAAGCCTTCGCGGTTGGGCACGACCAAACGGACGATGCCATCTTTATCGCCGTAGCAATACAGTCGCCCGTCGGCAAAAGCGATTGATCCGCTTTGGTTGGGCCGCGCCAATTGGGTCCACAGCACCTCGCCGCTGCGGTGGTCCTGGGCCATCCATTCGCCACGGTTGGTCCGCGAACAGCCATAGATCACACCGTCGACCAGGACGACGCCGCCGTGATGATTCTGCATCGACTTTGCCGATTCGGCGTACAGCACCTCAGCGGTCAAGCGATCGCCGTCACTGGACAATTCGATCAATTGATTGCCCGCGTTGTAGTCGCTGGTGTGATAGATCAGCGATCCGTCGATCACCGCGGTGGGAATCACGGCCGTTTGGTTTCCGGTTGCCGGTTCCATGAAAATCTGGCGACCGGTATTGGCATCGATACCAATCAAGCCGGCTTTGACCGCGGTCACATAGTACGGCTTTCCATCCAGTTCGCCTTTGACGATCGATACGTACTGGGCGGGTTCTTCGATGCCCTTGGTGGTCCAGGTGACATCGCCGGTCTTGCGATCCAAACCGACGATAAACATTCGAAGACCGGGGGTGACAAGGACTTTGTCGCCATCGACCAGCGGTGATTCACTGTAACCCCATTTGGGAATCTCACCGCCGAACTGTTCGACCATGTCGACTTTCCATTGCAGTTGTCCGGTCAGATCAAAGGCCGCGACGACGCCGATGTCGCTGACGACAAAGATTTGATCGCCATCGACGGTGGGGGTTCCACGCGGGCCGCCGCCCCAGCCGTCCAGGTAGTCGTCGCCGGTGCCGGCGCGGCAAAACGGCGTGCTCCAAACCACCGATCCGTCCGCGGCACTGAGACAGTGCAAATGACACTGACCGTTCCGACTGCCCATCGTGTAAATGCGGTCGCCGACAATCGCGGGAGACGAATAACCAATTCCCAATTGGTCGTTCTGCCAAACCATGGTCGGCCCGCCGTCGGGCCACTGTTGCAGGTATTGGCCATCATCGGCATGACCGTCACGGTTGGGGCCACGCCACTGTGGCCAGTCCGCCGATACGGTTCCGGCGACCAGCACAAGGACAAGCGACAAGCATCGCCATCGGTCGGTGCGCAATGATACGGTAGGCATCTTCATGGAAATTCGATCACGGGTAGGAAGGTTGATCGGAGGCCGAACGAAGCACTGAAGGCGACACTCGGTGAAGAGGAAGGACGACGTTTATGCCGCAAAACGGGCAGGGCTAGGGTTTGTTTGTAGCGTAATTCACGGCGGCTCGGTCGTCACGATCCAGAAAATCATCCGTCTGCAAGCTGACCATTCGCTGATAATGCCCGTCACCAGCCAGCAATTCGTCATGGCTTCCGGATTCGACAATCCGGCCGTCTTCCAGGACCACGATGCGATCGGCATTGCGAATGGTGCTCAGCCGGTGGGCGATCACAAACGCGGTGCGTCCGGCCAACAGATCGATCAAGCTGGCTTGGATCAATTGTTCGCTTTCACTATCCAGATTGCTGGTGGCTTCGTCCAGAATCAAGATCTGTGGATCAGCCAAGATCGCGCGGGCGATCGCCAGCCGTTGCCGCTGTCCGCCGGAAAGCTTGACCCCACGTTCGCCAATCATGGTGTCGTAGCCATCGGGAAGCGAACGGATGAATCCGTCTGCCGCCGCCGCGGTTGCCGCCGCCACCAATTGGTCATCGGTGACACGCCGCCGTGCGTACGCAATGTTTTCAGCGATCGTTCCGTCGAATAGGAACACGTCCTGTTCAACGATCCCCAGCAAACGTCGATAGCTGGAAAGTTCGATGTCACGCAGGTCCGTTCCATCGATCGCAATGCTTCCGGCGGTGGGATCATAAAAGCGGGCGATCAAATTTGTCAGCGTGGTCTTCCCTGCCCCGCTGCGTCCGACCAACGCGATCGTTTCCCCCGGCCGAACTTCCAGGTTGATGTCTTCCAGCACCAACGTGTCTGAACCCGGATAGGAAAAGCTGACGTCGCGAAACGTCATCGCGGCCGGGACGATCGGAGGCAACGTGATCGCATCGGCCCGCGTCGGTAACTCTTGATGAATCTCCAATACATCCAAGACGCGATCCAAGCCCGCCAGATTGTTTTGGAAGCCGACCGCGCTGCCGGCCAATGTCGCCAAGGGCCCCAACAGCATGGTTAGATAAACCAAGAACATCATCAGGTCGCCCAGCGTTAAATCGCCTTGCAAAATCTGGTAGCCGCCGTAAACCAGCAAGCCGGTACTGGCCAGCGGAATGACCACCTCCCAAATCGTTTCGATGATCCGGGTCCACCACCATGTGAAAAGCTGTTGGCGGACCAAAAAGTCGCCTTCGCGAACGTAACGCGACGATTCACTGCGATTGCGTGAAAACGTCCGAACGACTCGGATCCCGCCAAAGGTTTCGGTCGCCCCGCTGTCGATCCGTTGACGCTGTTTGCGGACGTCGCGGTACAGGGGGCGGATGCGGTTGATCCAAGTCCGGTGCGTCACCCAGACGATCGGCAATAGCATCAATCCGCCCAACATCAGTTTCCAGTCCACCAGCATCAAAATGACCAGACTGCCGACGAACTGGACGATCGCACGCCACGGGTTGTAGATCATGCTGAAGATCAGATCGGCAACCCCGCCGGCGTCTTCGCGGATCAGGCTGGCAACACCGCCGCTTTTCAGGTCGTAAACTTGATGCAGCGGCAATTTCATTGCATGGTCAAAAACTTCTCGCCGAACCGACACTTGGGTCTGATTGACAGCTTTGGTGGCCATCCATCGGCTGGTCAAATGAACGACCGTCGCGACCATCGTGATGACCGTGACGGCAACGGCCACACCGATCAATAATCCCAGACGATCGACCGGGACGCCGTCGTTGTTGACCCACGACGGAATGGAATCGGCCAGCCATGACGGCAAGGGCTGGGGGGGATTGGTCAGCGCCGAATCGATTGCCAATTTCGTACCCAGCGGGGGCAGCAAACGCAACGCAATGCCGATGGTCAGCAGGACCAGTGCCCCGACGATGGAAGACCGATGGCCGCGCGTCAGCCGAATGAATTCACCGAACAATTCGGCAAACTTGCGTTCGCGTTCTCCCAACTTTTTGGCCGATCGGTCCGGTCGGTGGGGGTGCGACGGTACGGCAGCACCGCTTTTGTATCGTTGCCGAATCTGGTCGCGGTATTCAGCGAATCGCTTTCGGCTGGGCTGCACAGGCATGGAGGAACAACAAACGCGAAGGAATGGCAATGCGGTCGATCAAGAAATCGGTCGGCCAACCGGTACGTTGTCAAGTCGGCAAAGTCAGTGTGTCGTATCATGCCGGCAGGTCAACCGAGGCGTCGTGAGGTCTCGGTGACGTCGGCAAGGTTGTTACAAAGCAGATTTCACCATGATCGTTGGCGTACCCACGGAAGTAAAAAAGGATGAGTATCGCGTTGCAATGCTGCCGGTCGGTGCGGAGGAATTGATCGCCGATGGGCATCGCGTGGTCGTCCAGACCGGGGCGGGATTGGGGTCCGGGTTGGCAGATCATGACTACCTGAAAGCTGGTGCCGAGATCGTTGCCACGGCCGACGACGTGTTTGCGGTCGCCGATTTGATCGTCAAAGTCAAAGAACCCCAGCCCGAAGAATACCCACGCATTCGCAAGGGCCAGTGGCTGTTTACCTACTTTCATTTTGCCGCCAGCCGCGAATTGACCGAAGCGATGGTGCAGTCCGGCGCGACCTGTTTGGCCTACGAGACATTGCGCGATCCCTCCGGGCGGCTGCCGTTGTTGACGCCGATGAGCGAAGTGGCCGGACGGATGAGTGTTCAACAGGGGGCGAAGTACCTGGAGCGTCCTCAATTGGGACGCGGCATTTTGCTGGGCGGTGTTCCCGGCGTTCCGCCGGCGCATATCACCGTTTTGGGCGGCGGCGTGGTCGGTGCGAATGCGGCGAAGATTGCCGCTGGCTTTCGGGCCGATGTGGCCATTCTGGATGTGAACCTGGATCGGCTTCGCTACCTGGACGATACGATGCCGCCTAACGTCAACGTGCTGTACAGCGACCGACACACGGTATTGGAACAACTGGCTCGCGCCGACTTGGTCATTGGCTCGGTGTTAATCCCCGGTGCGAAAGCGCCCCAACTGGTTCGCAAGGACGATCTGCGTTTGATGAAATCGGGCAGCGTCGTGATTGACGTGGCAATCGACCAGGGCGGCTGCATTGAAACCAGCCGACCGACCACCCACAGTGAACCGACGTTCGTTGTCGATGAAGTGGTCCATTACTGTGTGACCAACATGCCAGGTGCGGTCGGCCGGACCAGCACGTTCGCCCTGTGCAATGCAACACTGCCCTGGGTGCGACGGATTGCCGATGCGGACCAGACGACCCTTGTGCAGGATGCATCGATTCGGTCCGCACTGAATATTCACGATTACGGTGTCACCAATGAACCCGTGGCGCGTGCGTTTGACATGGAATACTGCAGTGAATGATCCATCAAACGCTACGCGAACGCGTAAAGCAGCTCCGGTGCAATCGGAAGTGCCGAATCGGTGGGCGCGTGCGTTACAATGGATCGCCGGACGAACCAGCGTCTTGCTGGTGTTGGCGGTGCTGATGACTTTGGCCGGATATGCCGGACGGTGGCACTGGTTTGCCGACGCAATGAATCACACACGCTTTCACTTGATGGTGGGGGCATTGGTGGCCTTGGCGGTTTTCGCCGCGGTGCGATGGTGGCGGTGGGCGGTATTCGC
The DNA here is from genome assembly GCF_012290005.1 of Crateriforma spongiae. NCBI lineage: Bacteria > Pseudomonadati > Planctomycetota > Planctomycetia > Pirellulales > Pirellulaceae > Crateriforma > Crateriforma spongiae. Next base: position 94,313 of record NZ_JAAXMS010000002.1, on the reverse strand, counting down.
CGGTGTCTGCTTTGTCGCCAATTTTTGGACGGTCTGGCCGGTGCAGTGGGTGATGCCGGTGCAGTGGGTGATGCCGGAGCGGCAGGCTGATGCTGAGGGCCCCGAGGTCCGTGTGTTGTTTTGGAATGTGCACGCCAGCACTGATCGGTGGGAACAAATCCGGGCGGTGATTGATCAGGCCGACGCGGATGTCATCGCGTTGATCGAATTGAATCATGCGTTGGTTCCGGCACTGCAACCCCTGCGGCAATCACACCCGTACTACCAGGAACTGTCGCGGTCGGGGGCATTCGGACTGGGCGTTTACAGTCGTCATCCGGTTCATTGGGTCAAGACGGGTGGGGATCCGGCAGAAATCCGCGGCACCATCAACGCCGGTCAGGCTGAACTTGATATATGGGCGGTTCACACGCTTCCCCCCATGGGGACTGCAAACTTGGCCGAACGCAATGGGCAGTTACGGAGTGTTGCATCGGAGCTTGCGGGTGACGTTCGTGAACGCCGCGGTGTGGTCGTCGGCGGTGACTTCAATATTACGCCTTGGGCTCGTGAGTTTCGAACGCTGGTTCAGCGTTCAGGTTGTCGCGATTCCCGTGATTCGCGTGGGTACCAGGCGACTTGGCCACGATCTTTGGGGCCGCTTGGCATCCCGATTGATCACGTTTTGGTCAGCCCCGGTGTTCAAATCATTGATCGCATGGTGATCGCAGGTGATGTGTCGGACCACCGTGCCGTCTTGGTTCGGTTGCGTCCGGTGGGCGGTCGCTGACATTGGGGAAATCGCCGGTCAGCGGCGGCGTCGGTGGGCGACACCGCGGGCGGATGTGTTTGCTACAATTCGCCGCATGAGTGCCATTGATATTGCCGTTTTGTTGACCTATTTCGCCGTCATGATCGCCATCGGTGCCTGGGCGTCGCGCCGCGTGCGCGATCAAGAAGGCTATTTCATGGGGGGCCGCGGTTTCGGCAAATTGTTGCAGACCTTTGCCGCCTTTGGTGCCGGAACCGGAGCACACGAACCGGTCACCGTCGGCCGAACCGGTTGGACCAGCGGGTTGTCCGGCGTGTGGTCGGCAATGATGTGGTTGTTCGTCACGCCGGTGTACTGGATCACGGCTGTTTGGTACCGCCGCATGCGTCACCTGACCTTGGGGGACTGGTTTGTCGAACGATACGATTCGAAACTGCTGGGTGCTGCCTACACCTTGTTCGCCATCGTGTTCTACATGTTTTATCTGTCGACAATGCTGTCGGCGGTGGCCAAGTTTTCAATCCCGCTGATCGGAACGGAAACAATTTTCGGCTTGCCAGCCGCGATGGTGTTGATCCCGTCGATATCCGTGGTGGTCATTTTGTACGGCGTTCTTGGCGGACTGACGGCGGCTTACTGGACCGACTTGTTGCAGGGGATTTTTATCATTCTGTTGTCCGTCCTGTTGATCCCGTATGGGTTGTGGCAATTGGCCGAGCGTTTCGGTGGTGACGCACCGGTGACTTTGCAGACGGGTTTCGAGATTTTGCATCGTCGCGTCTCGGCGGACTATTTCCAGTTGTTCGCGGGGCCGTCCAGCGGTGAATTTCCGATTCACTACATTTTGTCACTGACGGTTCTTTCACTGGTCGGCATCGTCGTTCAGCCACACTTTATCGCAACCGGTGGCGGGTCGGCCAAAAGTGAAATGGAAGCCCGGGTGGGATTGGTTGCGGGTAACTTTCTAAAGCGGCTTTGCACCGTCGGTTGGGCGATGACGGCACTGATCGCGTTGGCGTTGTTGGCCGATCAGGTGGAGATCGCACAGGACCCCGATCGCGTCTGGGGTGTCGCGGCACGAGAAATTTTGGGGCCTTTGAAATTCGGTCTGGTGGGGCTGATGCTGGCGTGTCTGTTGGCCGCGATGATGAGTTCGGCTGACACCTATATGATCGTCACGTCCGGATTGGTTGTGCGAAACTGGTACGCCGCCTACGTCGACCAAGATGCGGATGAATCGAGGTATCTGTTGGTCGGCCGACTGGCGGGATTGATCATGTTGATCGGCGCTGCGTCGATCGCGATGACGATGTCCGACGTGTTCGGACAATTCAAGATGGCGATCGAGTTGCCGATTTTGTTTGCCGCACCGTTTTGGGTCGGCATGTATTGGCGACGTCCGGGAAAGGCCGCCGTCTGGGGCACCGTGGCGTTTTCAACATTGGTGTTCTTTGTTCTGCCCTTGTTGTTGCCCGCAGTGTTGCCGTCGCTTCGGACCAACGAATCCCTGCTGGCCGCGACACGGCGGGTCACGACGACCGTTATCCGACCGGCGACCGAATCCGACGTCGCCAAACGTCAAGCGTGGGATGCCGCCGCCGAGCAAATCCGGTCACAGGGTGCCGAAGCGGACGCGACCCAAATCGAAAGCCAGTTGTCGCATTTAGGTCCCGCTCCGCCAGTGGCCGTGTTGGGCGAAGACATCACCGTGACACGGCAACGGGGCGGTCGTTCGGTGTACTGGCGAGGCGGGTTTGAATCGCCCGAGACGTTGCAATGGCAGGTGGTCGATCAACAAACGAGCGAAGGTAGGTCGACCGTCACCGAACGACGCACCGCTGGCGGTCGGGGTGCCGGCGCGTTGGATTTGGATCTTTGGCTTTACGAATGGATCGGATTGGATTTGTCCGGTGCCAGTGATGCCTTTTTGCAGACGCTACGCTTGCCGGGCCGAGTGTTGATGCCGTTCATGGTTTTGATGGTCTTGTCCTTGTTCACCCCTCGACCACCCGAACCGCAAACTTCGCGATACTTTGCCAAGATGAACACACCGGTGGATCCCGATCCGCTGGCCGATGCACAGCGGTTGGCCGCCGCATATTCGGATCCCGATGCAACGGGTGGGAACAAGCTGTTCCCGGGATCCCAGTGGGAATTCGTTCGTCCAAGCAAAATCGACGTATTGGGATTCGTCGCGTCGGTGGGAATCTGCGTTTTGGTGATCTCGTTGTTGGTTTGGCTGGCCGGGCTGGGCAGCTAACCCACCGACCGACGGTTGCCAGACCGAACGATCACGAGCCGTCTGCTTTCTTCTTCTGCTGCAGTTCTTTCTGTTTTGCCAAGAAGTTTTGCACGTCTTCGGGCGTGATCACTTTCATACGTTCGGTCACGTCCAATTCGATGTAGTCATCGGGTTCGTCGGGAATTTCCTGTGGCAGATCGGTCCATTCCAGACGCAGATTGAATTTGCCGATTTCGATCATCATCCCCGGGCTGATGACGGCTTTGTCGACCTTTTGATCGTCGATGTAAACGCCGTTGGTCGACCCCATGTCGCGGACAATCAACGCGCCCTGTGGGTCCAACGTGAAGGTGCAATGTCGGCGGCTGATGGTCGAATCATTGATCGTGATGTCCGCAGCAGGGCTGCGGCCCACGGTTGCCGGCACGGACAGCACCCACTGTTGCAGGTCCTTTCCCGAGGCGGTGTCGACCAGGACGAATTTGTAGACCATCGAATCACGCAAGCTGAAACACCAGAGTTACCCGCTGATTTAACCCGCCCGGCCGGCGTCGGTGTCGGATGTGGCGCCGCGAATTTCGGAAATTTTGTGGCGCCCCACGCTCAGCTACTGGCGCTGCGGTAACTGCCCAACGCCCGCCGAAACACCCACCGGCTGCCCGCCACGCTGACCAAAGTCGCCACCAACGCCCAGCCGACCAGCCACCATTGATCGCTGGTTTCCGGATTGACGGGCTGGGCCAAAATGCGGGCCGGTACGTTGACAACCACCAGCACGGGAATCACGAAAGTGAACAAACCGTACAGCGTGGTGCCCCAACCGCGGTTGTAGATTTCCATCGGATAGCGGCTGAAGTTCGTGATGTAAAACCAAAAGTTGTACAGCGTTTGATTTCGTCCCAGCCATACGCTGGTCGCGCTCAGGCAGATCATCAGGCTGTACATGATCACCACACCGCAGCCGCAAAACAGGACGTACAGAACCACGGACAAAGCCGACGGTACCAAAGGATCGGTCTCGTGATGAGCCAAGCGGTACAACGCGACTGCGGCGATCACCAATCCCGCCGCAAAGTTCGAAAGCGAACTCCAGCTGACTTTGCGGAATGAGATCAGGAACTGTGTATCGATCGGTTTCAGCAATGCGAAATCCAGACCGCCGGTGCGGATCAATTCACTGAATTCTTCCGCATTGGGCATGAAGAACGCTTGGACTAAGCTGTTGATGAACCAAGTCGTTGCCAGGAACAAAAAAAATCGGTCTTGATCCCAACCGGTGCCTTCGCCGATTGTCGGTGTGAACTGAAAGATGATCAGATAAAACCCGACATTCATCAGCGTCCAGCCGATGCTGCTGACGCAATCCAAGATGAAGTTGGTGCGGAACGTCATGTCGCGAATCAGGCTGTTCCGCGCGAACGTCGCAAAGACTTTTGAGTAGGAAGGATTCACGTCAAGGTCGACCGATGGCAATGGACAAATGGGGTGAGGCGTTCTGCATGCAATGCCCCGCCAAAACAACTTGGTTCAGCCGCCGTACCCGCTGTAGCGTTCCAGGCCGCGCGAATAGGCGAAGCGACAGACCAAGATGAAAAACGTCAACCAAGCCGCTTCGACCGCCATCTCCAGCGGCAGTTGGTCGTCCGGAATCTTGTTCAAAAACACCGCGGCCGGGAAATAGGCCAAGTACTTGAACGGCAGAAAACGCACGACTTGACCCACACCGTCGGGAAGCAGCGTCAGCGGAAACATGTGGCCAGACAAAAAGAAGCTGAACAGCATGAAGACGAACAGCAGCGACGTGACTTCCAGAAACCAAAAACCAATCATTCCGATTGCAGCTTCCATGAAAAAACCGATCAAAAACCCCATGATGAGGCTGCCGACGAAGGCTGCCAGCACGTGGGGTTCAGGCCAACCGTCGACGAAGTAACCACGACACAGATAAAAGACGAAGGCGAACGGTGCGATCGCCACGGCGTAATAGGCGATCTTGTGAGCGACGCGATTGAGCAACAGAAAACTGATCAGATCGATCGGTTGAATCAGATAACGCTTGATTTCACCATCTCGGATCTGACGTGCGATGCCCGATGCCAGACCCGGCATGCTGCTGAACGCGCGGGCAATCATCGTCAACAAGTAATAGGCGACGATGTCTCGAAATCCGAAACCTCCGATCTCTGTTGCATCATTGCCATCCGCGCTGCCGATCGCATCAAAGACCGCAAACCACAGAAAAATCTGGGTGATGATCGGCAGGAAACGCATCAACGTTCCCAATGCGAAATCGCCACGATAAACCAGGCGTTCAGCCAGCGCGGTCGAAAAAATCATCCGCCACGTCGCAAGGCGTTGGCCCCACGTTGGTGGCGGCAGGGAAACCCCGGCATCAGCAAGCGTCGTGGAAGACAATGCGATAACCTTTGATGGTGACTGCGGGAGGCAAGATTCAAAGCGACGCGCCGATCGCGGCGGTGTTTTGTAGCCAAATGGGCCGATGTCGTTAAGGTCCGCCCGACTGTGCACCACCCTGCCCTGCCCCGCGAGGTTTGATTTCACCAGTGGTGTTCATGCCACTCCCGTCAGACCCCAGTTGCCAGTCCCCCCGTGACGCGAGGCGGACGGCCACCCCGGCCAATCCGTTCATCACGCACCCACCCCCAACCTTAAGAGAGAAGCCCGCATGAAGTCCTGTTTTGAACGTGTTTGTCCCACAGTCCAATTCATGGTGGCCATGTTGGTCACGATCATTGCCACCGGAGGAACGGAGTCCGCGTGCACGGCCGACGATGAGAATTCGTCGCAGCGTCAGGTCATGGATTTGTGGCCCGACGGGGTTCCCGGCGCAACGCAAACCGGCGACGGCGATGTCCCACAATTGATCGTCACCCACGCAGAATCCCAGAATGCTGTGCCGGCCGTCGTGATCCTTCCCGGCGGTGGCTATCGCGGCCGAGCAATGGATCACGAGGGCTATCAGATCGCGGATTGGTTTCGATCGATGGGGTTCACTTCAGCGATCTGTACCTACCGTGTTCGTGGTCAGGGGAACGATGGAAAAGGCTATGGGCATCCCTATCCGATGACCGATGCCCAACGCGCCATCCAGACGGTTCGCGCCAATGCGAAAGAATGGAACGTGATCCCTGACAAGATCGGAGTGATCGGTTTCAGCGCGGGCGGCCACTTGGCGTCGACCGTTTCAACACACTTCGCTGACACCAATGTTCAGCAAGGCGACCACATTGCGGAAATCAGTTCACGACCGGACTTCAGTATCTTGTGTTACCCGGTGATCGCCATGGGTGTGGATTTCACTCATGCCGGAAGCCAGCGGAATTTGTTGGGCACCGATCCCGATCCGAGATTGGTCACGCTGATGAGTAATGACAAACAAGTCACGGCGCAGACGCCGCCCACATTCCTGTTTCATACCGCTGCCGACACCGTCGTGCCGGTGAAAAACAGCTTGGTTTACTATCAAGCCTGCGTCGACCATGGCGTGCCGGCTGAAATGCACGTCTTTCCCGAAGGCCGACACGGAGTGGGGCTGGCGAAGGGAATCTCCGGTGCATCGGCTTGGCCGGAATTGTGCCGAGATTGGTTGCAGCGCATCGTGAAGAATTGACGTGCGTGGGGCTCGCCGACCAGATGCGATCAAGCAGTGGCAAACAGACGGCCGCGTGATTGCGTTGCCGGGGCGGCTTGAGCGTTGGTCGGCGATATTCCGCCGGGCACTTCGTGTGGGCTTCCGGCAAATCCCTGTCCAAGCGGCTGGGTTTCAAACGACTTCAGCGTTTGCATGAATTCGTTTTTGGAATTACCGGTGCATGCGGCGCAAAGCATGCGGACTTCATCGGGATCGGTGATTTCCGCCAGAGGGCTTAGGCCGGCACTGCTTTGCGATAACACCAGTACCTTCGAACCACAACGCACCAGACAGATGCGATGACGGGCATCGATTGCGGTGCTGCCCAGCGGGGTCAGGACTTGTTGTGGCAATTCGCCGCCGCCACGCGATGTTGCGCCGAAGCGTCGGGTGAACCAAACAAACCCGGCAAACAGCCCCAACACGATCACCAGACTGGTGCCGGTGGTGATCAACGGTGCGGGGATCGATGCCGTCGATTTTTCATTGGGGTCGCCAAAGGATGGGGCCGTGTCCGCGTCTTGACGCAGGGCCGGAAAACCGCCAGTCCGTGCCACGATGCGTGTGTCGGATTCCGGTTCGCTGGGCGATGTCGAATCAATTCCCAGCCCATCTTCGGACGGGATCTGCATCGCCCGGTTCGCGGTCACTGACGTATCTTGTTCATGGACCGCATATTGATCATGGACGGCATAGTGCGATTGGGCCTGGGCCGTTCGGGGTGCCGTGACAAACGAGCCACAGCATGCGATGACTGTGGCGATCACGGGGACGACGCCACGGCAACGAGAACGTTCGGTGGGCTGTGTCGGTTGCGTCATGGCGAAAGATCCTTTCTTTTCCCCAGAAATAGCCCGTAGGTCAGACTCCGACCAATTCGGTGACACGAACACAAAAGTTGTCGTTCATCACCAAGACTTCGCCGCGGGCGATCAAGCGTCCGTTAACGAACACGTCGACCGGGTCGCCGGCCAGTTTGTCCAAGGCGACGACGCTGCCGCTGCGCAATTGCAGGACTTCGTCCAAACGCATTTCGGTGCGTCCAAGCTCGATCCGCAGGTCCAGTTCCACGTCACCCAACAGGTCGACGCTTTGCCGATCCAGTTCGCCCGGGCTGTCCTGAAGCGGGTCCAGTTGAAACGGTGCGGGTTCAGCGTCGGCCGATACCGGATGATTGACCGCTTGATCCAATCCACCGGAAGCTTCGGCCAACAAGCGTTCGATATCGTCCGTGCTGAGGTTGTCCGCGGCACCGGGGCCGTCGGCGGCACCCTGTGTCGGGGCATCGGTGATCGGATCGACGGCAGCATCGGTCGCAGCCGACGCATCGGCGGCGGGCGCATCGTCGGGTTTGGGTTGACCGGCGTTTTCAGACACGATGTCGTCCTTGCATGGTGCCGCGATGGTGTTGATCCGTCCCTGTCACGATCGACCGGGGCCCTTGGGTTGAGCGGGCCGCCGCAACCCGGTCGCCGAGTTTCACGCATCGACGTCCGGCCGTCGGCACAGCCCCGGTGTCGCGTGGCGGCGACGTTCCGAACTACTGTTCACGCAGCTGGTAATTGTGGAATCCCACCCCCAGTAACAGGTCTTCATCCAACAAGTGGTTACATGTCGTCAAAATTCGTCGTTGTAGCAAGGCCAGTTGGTTATCTTTCAGTTCCGTCAGCTCGCTGTTGCGGATTTTCATTCGGATCGCGTGCCGCAGACGCCCCTGTTTGGATTCAAACTCCTTTTCCATCTTTTCCAGGTTCTTCTTGCGAATCAGACCGAACAGCGTGATTTCGACCGTATACATTCGCTCGGTGTCGATGGGGCTGAAGGTTTCACCGAAATCACCCAGATTGAATTCGATGCTTTGGTTTTCATCGTATTCCTGTTTCACGGTTTCTTCCTGACCTTCCTGGACGGATTCGATCAGGCTTTGTTCGGCCAAAGCGCTGACTTCATCGGCGCTGGGAACCAGGAAAAAGAACATGCCCGTTTCCACCATGACGACCATGGCGACAAAGGCCACGATCAGTCCGATGTTGCTGCGTGGTTTTTGCGGAGCTTCGTTGACTTCGTCTGCTTTGGATTCGTCGGTGTCTGCCATCAGATCGACTCCGAATTAGAAGTGGAATATTCGTTGCGGCCGCTGCGTCGTTCTTCCTCGGTTCCGTGAAGGTCGTCCACGGTTTCGTCCAACAGAAAGACTTCCACCCGGGGGTTGCGTGACGTGGCCGCATTGCCGGCGCTGTTGTGCATCGGTTCGGTGCCCCCGGCGGTGGCGATCCGAAACCTTTCGGCTTCGATGCCTTCTTGTTCGATCAGGTATCGGCGGACCGCGTTTGCCCGATTGAAACCCAGTTCCATTGCCTTGCCCGTACCACGTGTACGTGCGGCGAATTCGGATGACGTGTGCCCACGGACTTCGATCTTTTGTGGTTTGCCACGCAGTTGTGCGGCGGCTTCCTTCAAGATCCGCTGCGCCGTCTTGTCCAGTTCATCGGACCCCATCGGGAAAAAGATCACCGAACCAACCGCGGTCATTTGGCCGGGGCGGACGATTCGAACGTGCGGGTCTTCACCAGTCGGTGCCTTTTGTGGCACGCCACCCTTGGCGGTGTTCTTGTTCTTGGCGCGGCCGACGGTCGACAGGACGGAAAAGTTTGATTCCCGCGGCTTTGATTCGCCTGGCGTCAGCGCTTCGATCGTGCGTTGATAGCCAAAGGAACGCTGCATCGAATCGACCAGCGCCTGATAGGTTTCTTCTTCTTTGATTTCACTAAGGGACACCAACATGATGAAGAACGTCAGCAACAGACTCATCATGTCGCCGAAGGTCACCACCCACTCTGGGATGCCCATTTCTTCCGGTTCTTCGTTCATGGATTACTCCAGGGTGCGTTCTTTGGCCGGAAGGAAAGTTTGCAGTTTTTGGTCGATCGCACGCGGGCTTTCGCCACTTTGAATCGCCATCACACCGCGGATCGCGATCTCCATCGTGACCATCTCGTTTCGACTGATCAGTCCCAGTTTTTCCGCGAACGGACTGAAGAAGACGTTGGCGACGATCGCCCCATACAGCGTCGTGATCAGTGCCACCGCCATCCCGGCACCGATCCCTGACGGATCACTCATGTCTTGAAGCATCATGATCAGCCCCATCAACGTTCCGATCATCCCGTACGCCGGTGCGAATCGGCCTAACTGGTCCATGATGCTCTTGCCTTCGCGATGGCGTGTTTGCATCGCTTCGACCTCGGTCCGCAAGACTTCTTGAACGACCTCAGGCGTGCTGCCATCAACCGCCATCTGAATGCCTGTCTTCACCAACGGGTGATCGATTTCGGCAATTTGCGACTCCAACGCCAGCAATCCATCACGACGTGCCGTTTCCGCCAGCTTGACGATCTGTTCGATCAGCGTGCGGCGGTCTTCGCCCTTATTCAGCAACACCTTCAACGCGATCATCGGCGATTTCAGCATGCTGCCCAGTGGGAAGCAAATCAGTGCGGCGGCGATCGCACCGCCGACCACGACCATCACCGAAGGAATGTCGCAGAAGGCCGACAGCGGCGCGGTTCCCAATAACATCGAACCGATGATCAGGCCGATTGCAAGCAACAGGCCAATCAGGCTGGCTATGTCCATGGTTTGTGTCGCAGTGCGTTAGTGAAGGGATCTTGAATGGAAACGGTGGTTCGGGCTTCGCAAAAAGCGTCCGGCATCGTCGCCGGCGGTATCGGTTGGTGGCCTCAAGCCATGTCGGCTGTTTGGAACCCAAGGCCTAGTGCGTTGGCGATGGCATCGGCGTGGGCGTGACGGCCGGTTTCCAAAAATGTTTTTGCTGTTGGTAGTGCACGGCCCGGTCGATGACTTCGTCCATCGTTTCATTGACCACCAAGCGTTCGCCGTTGATCAACGTGATGAACGTATCGGGTCGGGTTTCGACGTAGCGGATCAGTTCGGCATTCAAGACGAATGCTTCGCCGTCCAATCGCGTCAGCTTGATCATTTGGAAAGTTCCCCCTGCCCCGATGCGGAATCTTGGTTCGCGGATTCGTGCAGTAAAAGCTAGGACACGACGCACGCACGCGACGGCGGTTGCAAAAAAGAAACGGCTGACGCCGTAGGAGCGTCAGCCGTCTGGCGGCGTCATCATCGGTACATTGGTCCCAATCGATAGGACCTGAACCCGTTGAGGGCATTGGCAATGGTCACAGCCGCACGGGGCGGTACAAATCCAGGTCACCACGTCCGGCAAGAATCGCAAAAATCTGGACGATGCGTCGCCGCTGGGCCAACAAAGCGTCACCGGCGGACGCTTGGTCGCCTGAATCGATTGCAAACCAATATTCGGTGGGCAACGCAAATTTAATCGGCAGTTCCCCCGCGTCCGGGGTCACGATCACTGCTTCGCATTTCTTGGTCGTGCCGTCGGCGAACGTCACCAGGAAATCCGGGGGCAACTGATCGGCGTCAACGATTTCTGAATCTTCGGAGACGGGTTCTTCCTCCGGATCGGGTTCCACGGGAACCTGATCGATCGATTCGACGGCAGAGATCACCAGCCGGTCACGCAACAGATCGGTTTCGGTCAGCGCGGTCAAAAAATCATCGATCCATGCCGACGCGGTGGTTGGCAACGTGATGTCCAATTCTTCCGACCTTTGGGCACGTAGCGCCGATTTGGCCAACGGTGACAGACATTGCTCCGGTGCAACGGGAAGTTCGTCATCGATGGACGATTGCCAAAGACCGGCAATCCCTTGGGAATCGCCCAGGGTGACATCGTAGCCCAGGAAGCGTCCATACAACGCCGCTTCGATCCCGGTCGGTCCCGCACCCAAGACGACAATCGTTCCCGGTGGATCCAGTGTCATGGATTCATCATCGATCGGATCAATTTTGGTCATCAGTGGGTGGACACCTAGAAACGTGTGATTGGTGGGCGGACTATGCCGTGTTGGCCAACTGTTTGCCGACGCGAAAGTCGGCCACATCCAACATCGGCGTTTTGGACTGGACAATATCGGCAACCAATTCGGCGGTGCCGAAAGCCAGATGGATCCCGCTGCGAAAATGTCCCGTGGCGACCAAGACGTGCTTCGATCCCGGCAAAGGGCCGATCATTGGGAAACCGTCAAACGTCAACGGACGCAGCCCGGACCACGTCCGTTCGATTTGCGCGTTCTGCAGCGGAGGGCACAGGTTATACGCGAACTGTTTCAATTGATCGATCGCCCGATCAGTGGTCGACAGATCAAATCCCACTTCTTCTTCGCACGATCCGACCAGGGTTCGCCCGTCGTCGCGACACAGCAGATAGCGATGCCCGATGTTGATGACTGAACTGAGCAACGGTTGTGGCGTCCGCATCAGCACAATCTGCCCGCGGACCGGCACGACACTGTTGCGCAGTCGCTGGTCCGGCAGCAAACGCCCGGCCCAGGCGCCGTTGCAGACGATCACTTTGTCGGCGGTGATGGTTTCGTCATCGGCCAGGTGCACGTTGCCCGTTTCCGGATCGATCTGATCGACCGCACAGAATTCTCGCAGTTCGACACCGGAGGATTCGCAGGCGGATCGTAGCGCCTTCAACAAACGAGGCGGGCGAATCTGTTCCTCCCCCGGTGCGAACCAGACGCCCGCATCGGGATGTCGCGTGCACCAGTCGGACAATGCCGGTTGCCGCGATGCTAGTTCGTCAGGAGAGATCGACTGGCATTCGATCTGCATTTCGTCCCAGTAGTCGGCCGTGCCGATCATCGCCGCCTTTTCGCCAGGGGTGTCGGCCAAGTAGTAACCTCCACACCGACGGTACCCACAGTCGATGCCGGTGACCTTTTGCAACCGATCGCACCACGGTGCGATGCGACGGTGGCTGAACCCCCGCAATCGGTCCAGCGGGTCGACGGCAGTGTCGAACTGATTGGGCGGAAGAATCCCGCCCGCGGCCCAAGACGTTCCCTGGCCGATCGCACCTTGGTCCAACACGGACACCCTTAGGCCGCGGTTGGCCAATTCCCATGCGACGGAAAGCCCGATCACACCGCCGCCGATGATCAGATGATGTGGCGAAAGAAGCTGTCGATGGTTCGAATCGTTCACGGCAAAAGGGCTCGATCGATGAAGTGGCAAAGTAAACGGATTCTTCCGCCGACGGGACGGCATCCTGCTTCCGTGACGTGATCATTCCGGGGAATCAACCGCGGAACCTGACACCACGCAAACGACGGTCCGACCACAAGACAAGGCGGGGATCACACGGGGGGATGCGGCGGCAACAGCTGATCCAATCGTTGACGTAATCCATGCAACTCCGTTCGCTTGGTGGTCCGCAATTGATCACGCAATCGATTCAGATCTTCGATCGTGTCGACGTCGTCCTTCAATTCCAACATGCCGATCGCCAGACCGTTTTGGTTCGCGTTTCGAAGCGTCAGTGAAAGGACCTTGTCGCTGCTCCAGGGAATGTTGGCAAACAGGGAATCACAGCGTGGCAATGCTTCGGTGCGGATGCCCAACAGGTAGTAACCGCCGTCGGAGGCCGGACCGATGACCAAGTCGTTTCGACCCAGGTGGTCGATCGCCTTGCGGATGGTGTGGTGCGATACTGTTGGGCAATCTGACCCGATGACCAGCACGGCATCGGACGGGGGCGTGCTGTGGGGCACTGTCCGATCGGCGGGGTGCGTTTGATCAGAACCGTCGGTGCCGGAGACATCTTTCGGCAAGGACGTTCGGTCTGCGGCATCACAGGAATCAAAACCATCGGCAGCCTCGTAAAACCAGTGCCGCACGCGTTCGCCCAAGTCTTCCCCTTGCTGCGTCGTCCAGTCCCAGGGGCCGGTGATCGACTGCATCGCCTGGTCCAGCATCGTTGCGGGGGAAAACACGATTGACCGAGATAGATCTGCCGAGCTTTGTTGGTCACTGGGGCGGAATCGAGATCCCAGGCTGTGGCACAAATGTTCAAAAAACGTTCTGTACACGTTGGCGGCCACATCGTCGCCCAGATCGGAGGCCAGGCGCGTTTTGACGTTTCCGGGTGTCCAGTATTTGGCAAACATTCCCAGACGGATTCGCCCGAGAGTTACGGTGTCGGACGTCGGCCCGTCGTCGGGGAATGCATCACGGGGCATAGGTTCAGGTGGGCTCGGAGATCGAGGTCGGGGGTTCGGGATCGTTATTGCATCCTTCGGTCGCCGAAAACGGACCGGGCCGGCGCCGATAATGCTGGTCTAGACACACGAAAGCTGGGGCGGTTTTTCCCAAGCCATCACCATGTGGTCGATGAATCGCTTCCGCACGATGTGGGGGACGGCGGCGGGCTGCCGTGGGGGGCGTCCTGATTGGGGTGTTTTTCGAGTCGGCGTGACCGTTGCAATCGGCTTGTGGGGTGCGACAGGATCGACAATTGTGAACCGGGGATGTGTAATCGGTGACCCGTTCGGCTATCGTAAACTTAGCGACGCATCGCAAAGTGTGGTATCTTCCCCGCCAACCGAATATCCATGATGGGGATCGAAGCTAGGCACCCATGCCTGATTTGACGTCAGAACGTTTCGTCGAATTCGTCCGAAAAAGTCATTTGGTGGACGAACCGGCGCTCGACAAACTGCTGGAGAAAGTCCGCGCCCGATGTGGTGGTGATTTGCCCCAGGATCCGCGCAAGCTGGCCACCGTGCTGGAGACCAAGGGCCTGATCACGTCCTGGCACAGCGAAAAATTGCTGGCCGGCAAATACAAGGGATTCTTCCTGGGCAAATACAAACTGCTGGGCCACATCGGCACCGGCGGGATGAGCAGCGTGTACTTGGCCGAGCACGTTCGCATGGCGCACCGGCGTGCGATCAAGGTGTTGCCCAAGAAACGCGTGGACGATTCGTCCTATCTGGCTCGGTTTCAATTGGAAGCCAAAGCGATCGCATCGCTGAACCACCCGAACATCGTTTCGGCGTATGACTTGGATAACGAAGGCGATGTGCACTACATCGTCATGGAATACGTCGATGGGTTGGATCTGCAGGCTTTGGTCAAACGCGATGGCCCGCTCAGTTTCGCCATCGCCGCGGATTTGATCGCCCAGGCCGCCGAGGGTCTGGAACACGCGCATGAAAGCGGTGTGATTCACCGTGATGTCAAGCCGGCCAACTTGTTGCTGGATCCGAACGGTCGTGTGCGGCTGTTGGACATGGGCCTGGCTTTGGTCGCCGCACAAGACGAAGAATCGTTGACGGTTGCCAACAACGAAAACGTTTTGGGAACCGCGGACTATCTGGCGCCCGAGCAAGCGTTGGACAGCCACGGGGTTGATCATCGTGCGGATATCTACGGGCTGGGCTGTACGCTGTACTTTTTGTTGACCGGCCGACCGCCGTTCAGCGATGGCACGTTGGCGCAGCGAATCGCCAAGCACCAAACGGAGATGCCCGAATCGATCAAGAAGCATCGATCTGACTGCCCCGGCGAACTGGAAGGCATCGTTTGGAAGATGATCCAAAAGGAAGCGAAGTATCGCTATCAAACGGCGGCCGACGTCGCCGAAGCGCTAAAAAAGTTCGCCGCAAGCATTCCCAAAGGTGAACCGGTCCATGCCGGTGGCGGCCCCGGGTTGCACGGCGGCGCTGGTTCTTCCGCGTCCAGGTCTGGTGGTAGTAAAAGGTCTTCGTCCTCGGGAACAGGTGACACGGTCACCAACAAAAACGACGACACATTGACCAGCAGCCGTTCCAAGCTGGCCAGCACCGGTGGCCTTAGCAGCGGTGACAGCGGACGCTTGGTCGACATCAAACCCAAGATCGCTCCGTCGGATTTGATGGACGGCAGTTTTCTGGATCTGGAAATTGAATCCGGCTATCGCGGCGGCAGCAAGATCCTGGAACAAAAGGGTAATCGGCCTCAGGGCAGCAGCATTGTTCGCCGATCACGCCCGGACAGCGATCTGCGTTCGATCACCGAAGCGGCCCGTCGGTCCGTTGCCACACGACAAGAAAATTCGTCGGTCGGAAAGTCGGTACGAAAACGCTCCGGCAATCCCAAACAACGCACCGGAATGGATCCACTGTTGTTTGGAACTCTTTTGGCGACATTGTTCGCCGTTGCCCTGGTTATCGGATACGTATTGGCTAGGACGCTAAACTAATGACCGTGGTCCTGTCACGGCCCTACGAATTTATCCCGCCGCACCGGGGGGACCGATGGCCAAGTTTTATCCAAGCGTTTCGGTTGATCGATTGGCACCTGCGACGCAAGGAAGGGGTGGTCGAACACGAGTGCCGCAATTTGGACGCGTTTCGTGAGGTGTTGGACAGGCGCGAAAGCGTTTTGTTGACGCCCAACCATTGTCGCTATGCGGACCCCATTGTGCTGGGCTGGCCGGCGCGTGTGGTCAAGACGCATTTGTATGCCATGGCGTCCTGGCATCTGTTCAATACGACGTCGTTCGAATCTTTCGCGCTGCGTCGCATGGGCGCGTTCAGCATCAATCGCGAAGGCAATGACAAACAGGCGGTCGACAAAGCCATTGAATACTTGGTCGAAGGCAAGCGTCCCTTGGTGGTGTTCCCCGAAGGCACGACGAACCGAACCAACGATCTATTGAAACCGCTGTTGGATGGTGTTGCGTTCATCGCGCGGCGTGCGGCAAAGAAACGTCAAAAACAGGATGGCGGCAATGTCGTCGCGTTGCCCGTTGCACTGAAGTATCTGTGCTTGGACGACATCGAATCTTGGGCAGATCACCAACTGGGGCGATTGGAATCACAGTTGGGATGGCATCAGGCAGGACGTCGCGACATCATCGGGCGAACGATGCGTCTGGTGGAAGGCATGCTGGCCCTGAAGGAAATCGAGTACACCGGAACATCCGCATCCGGGCCGTTACCCGAACGCCGCGATCGTTTGATGCATTTTTTGCTGGACGATGCGGAACAGAAAATGGAAATGACGTCGCCGTCCGCATCCGACGTGCGAGAACGTGTTCGCAAGATTCGCAGCCGCGTGGTCGGACACTATTTTTCCTTGTCCGAAACCGAGATGCAGTCACAGCGACCGTCCTTGTTGCAGATTGCCGAAGAAGCGGATTTCGCACAGAACCTGCTGTCGTTTCCCGATTGCTATCTGTGGCCCGGCGAAATCACGGACACGCGGATTTTGGAAACGATCCAGCGGATCCAAGAATCCATTTACGGCAAAGCCGACCAGACGATGCGTTTGAAGGTGATTGTGGAGTTCGCCGATGCGATCGAGGTGTCCGACCAGCGCCCGCCTCGTGGTGAAGCCGATCCTCTGTTGGAATCCATCCGCACCAGCCTGTCCGGCATGTTGGATCGTCTTTCCGGGGAAGCACGTTTGATCGGTTAAGACCCGCCGCTGAGGCTGCGACGATTCTGCATGTTGAATTTGATCCTGCTATCCTGGTTCGGATGAGCAGACTATCTAGAAATTCAACCGATCGATGGCGCGGTGGACAGCTGTTTCTGTGTCTGGTCCTGGCCACAATTGGCTGCTTTTCGGCTGGACGAGTGCAGGGGTCGGATGATCCACGCGCCGACTTTTTCGAATCCAAAGTCCGACCTTTGCTGATCAGCAAATGTCATGCATGTCATAGCGCGGCCAACGATGATCCCGCAGCCGGATTGATGTTGGATTCCGCCGACGCGATCGAAGAATCGGGCGCGGTCATTGCTGGACAGGCCGACGACAGCTTGCTGATCGAAGCGGTGTCCTATGAAAGTGGTTTGGACATGCCGCCGGACCAACCGCTAAGCGACCAAGAACGGGCGGTGTTGCGGAAGTGGATCGACGATGGCGCATTCTTTCCTGACACCAAACCTGTCTCGGGTTTCGATCTGGCTGGACGCCGTGACAGTCACTGGGCGTGGCAACCGGTCAATCCGCCTGAGATTCCTGCCACCGGCACCACCGCGAGTGACCCGATCGATGCGTTTGTGCAAAGGTCGAACGGACCGCATGACGGCGTGGATCGGGCAACGTGGCTACGCCGTGTGACGTTTGCATTGACTGGATTGCCGCCGACACCGGAGCAACTAGAAAAATTCTTGGCCGATCAGCGACCCGATGCAAAGTATCGCTGGGTAAATCGTCAGATGGCCGATCCCGAATTCGGTGTGCGATGGGGCCGGCACTGGATGGACCTTGTGCGATTCGCAGAAACCTATGGTCACGAATTCGACTATCCGATCCCGCACGCGTGGCGATTTCGCGATTGGGTCGTGCGGTCGATCAACGATGATGTGCCATTTGATCAGTTTGTGGTCGAACAATTGGCCGGCGACTTGGTGCCATCGCCAAGACGCGATCCGGTCGATCAAACCAATCTGTCGAAACAAGGCAGCGCGTTCTGGTGGCTGGGAGAAGCGGTACACGCACCGGTGGATGTGAAAGATGACCAGGCGATCCGTGTCGACAATCAAATCGATGTGGCTGGGAAAGCCGTGTTGGGGCTGACCATTGCTTGTGCTCGTTGCCACGACCATAAATTCGATGCGATCTCACAAGCTGATTACTATTCGCTGTCCGGAATTTTGCAATCGACCACGCGCAGTATCGGTTGGTTGGATCCTGGCGGCAAAGTTCAGCAACGCGTCGATGAATGTCGCCGGTCTTTGGATCAGCTTCAAACAGTTACGTTTGCGAACGCAGATCTTGGCCGCTTGGAAAAAGCAGAAGTGTCGAATCCGCCATCGGATCTGCCCAACGATGCGGAACTGGTTTTTGATCTGACCCAAGGTTGGCCCGACGGGTGCACCACCGAAGGTTGGGCATTCGAGCCGTTCGAAACCGATGCGATCACGCCTGCCGTGACGCCGAGCATCGTGCCCACACCGGACGGCGATTCTGTGGCGATCGAAACTCATCCGGCCGGATGGCTGGACAGTCGCGTCGCCGGCGTCGAAGCGGCCGGTGTCTGGCGATCACCACCGTTCGTGATCAAACAGCCACATTTGATCTACCAATTGGCCGGTCAGGATCAATGCGAAATCCGCTTGGTCGTCGACGGTTATTTCATGGGCGACTACCACACGCTGTTGTTCAGCGGAATGCGAATCAAAGTGGAGCAGCCGTCCGCTGGCGATGACGGACACTGGGGGTGGCAGGTGCAAGGTGGTGACCTTCACCACTACATCGGTCACACCGCACACTTAGAAGTCTGGGACCCCGGTCCCGGCTGGGTCGGCCTGGCACGTGTGTATCAGTCTGCCGAAGCAAAAAAGCCGGATTCGTCAGTAGCTCCGGTGCAATTGCTTGATGCAAAATCAGTGTTTGCTTCGCAGGCTCGTCCCGACCAGTGGGATAGTATTCTGCAAACTGCAAGATCGCGGGTGTATCGATCCGGGGGCCCCCGGGCCGTGCCCGTGTTGCAGTCGTCCAAGCTGACCGGGCGTGATGTTCCGTTGGCGGTCCGCGGCGACGTTCATCAACCGGGCGATCCGGTGCCTCGCAGTGATTTGACCGCCTTTCGAATTGCTGAAGGCCAAGAAGAAAAAGGTTCGCAAAGCGGGCCGATCGATCGTTTGGAATTGGCCAGACGTTGGACCGATCCCGCCAATCCATTGACGCCGCGGGTGGCCGTCAACCGCTGGTGGCATCACGTGTTTGGGCAAGGCATCGTGGCATCGTGTGATAATTTTGGCGTGCTTGGTCAAATGCCGTCCGATCCGGACCTGTTGGATCACTTGGCGGATCGGTTGATGCGCGGCGATTGGTCACGCAAGCGAATGGTTCGTGATTTTGTTTTGTCCGATGCGTTCGCCGATCCGTCCAGGATTCAGCGTTTGGAAGGCGAGGCCATTCGTGACGCTTTGCTGACGATTTCCGGTCGGCTGGACAGGCGAATCGGTGGTCCTAGCGTCCCCATTCACTTGACCAGTTTTATGACCGGGCGCGGACGCCCTAGATCCAGCGGTCCTATCGACGGTCAGGGCCGACGTAGCTTGTTCGTGGAAGTGCGTCGAAACTTTTTGTCGCCGTTCATGGCCGCTTTTGACACGCCGGCACCATCGACCAGTGTCGGAAAACGAAATGTTTCCAATGTCCCCGCCCAGGCATTGGCGATGCTGAACGATCCGATGATCGATGATTTGCTTGATCATTGGACACAAACGCTGCTAAAAGGCGGCCCCGTGGATGATTCATCCGCGACCGGGCGGTTGATCGATTCGGTTTACATGCAGGCGTTTGCTCGGAAACCAACCGAACAGGAATTCGCCGTCGCAGAGCAATTCCTGGTCGAATCGGAATCGGTTGCGGTGGGGCTGCGTGATTTCGTCGACGTGCTGGTCAACACCAAGGAGTTCATCTTTGTTCCCTAAGCAAACCATGGCCCGACCTGCGTTGTCACGTCGCCAATTGCTGCAGCGTTCGGCTTGCGGTTTCGGTGCCGTTGCGTTGTCCGCACTTCACCAGGCAGCCGAGGGTGCGAATCGTTTGCACCATGCCGCCAAAGCAAAGCATGTCATTTTTCTTTATATGGATGGCGGGCCCAGCCAGATCGACACTTTTGATCCCAAGCCGCGGCTGACCCGGGAAAACGGCCAGCCGTTTGGGATGAAGATGGAAAAGACGCAGTTCGACAACAATGGAACGACGCTGGGCAGTCCATGGAAATTTTCACAGCACGGTGAAAGTGGTTTGCCGATCAGCGAACTGTTTCCGCATGTCGCCAAGCATGCCGATCGGCTGTGCGTCATCCGCAGCATGACCAGCGAATTCAGCGAACACACCAGCGCCAACTATTTCCTGCATAGCGGGCTGGGCCAAGTCGGACGTCCCAGCATGGGAGCGTGGGTGACGTACGGTTTGGGCAGCGAAAGTCACGATTTGCCGGGCTTCGTGGTGTTGAACGGCGGTCTGACGCCGCCGGGTGGTCTCGATAATTTCAGCAGCGGTTTCCTACCCGCCAATCATCAGGCTTCGGTGTTCGCATCCGGCCCCATGCCGGTGGCCAATTTGGTGTCGGACGATGCCGTCGATCGGGCAACGCGAAAGCGACGTTTGTTAAGCCAGCTGGATCAATCGTTGTCCGAACGTTGGGGACGACCCGATCCGGTGGAGGCCGCTATTCGGAATTACGAGCTTGCATTCCGTATGCAATCGGCGGTTCCCGAACTGGCTGACCTATCAGGCGAATCCCAGCATGTTCGGGATCAGTATGGCGTTGACGATCCGTTCAAACCCAAGGCGATCTACGCACGCCAGTGTTTGCTCGCACGGCGATTGATCCAGCGCGGGGTGCGGTTCATCGAATTGACGTGTCCCAGCGTGTCGGGGAACGACCGCTGGGATCAACACAAGCGATTGCGCAAAGGACACGAAGAAAACTCGCTGGCCGTTGATCAACCTATCGCGGCATTGCTGGCCGATCTGGACGATCACGGATTGTTGGACGAAACGTTGGTGGTGTTTGCGGGAGAATTTGGCCGAACGCCTTTTGCCCAAGGCGACGACGGTCGCGACCACAACCCGTTCGGCTTTAGCATCTGGATGGCCGGGGGCGGCGTGCGTGGCGGCACGGTCTATGGTGCGACGGATGAATATGGCTACCACGCTGTGGAAAATCCGCTGATGATTCACGATCTGCATGCGATGATGCTGCATCAGTTGGGGATCGACCACCGACGTTTGACATTTCGATTCGGTGGTCGCGACATGCGTTTGACCGATGTCCACGGAACGATTGTTCCGGAAATCGTCGGCTGACTTCGGTCGCGCCGCCACGAGGTCGATCTGGTTTAAAATAGAACGTTGGCCGCCGGTCATCGATGACCCGATTGATTTTGACACCGGATTTCCGGAATGGAGGTGCCCCATGACCGAGCCACTGACAACGTTCAACGTATCCCATGTTGATGAGGTCACCGTCATTTTTCTCAAGCCGCTGGATTTTCTACAGCGAGAAGTCATCACGCGGACGCAGGAGGAATTGCTGGAATTTTTGAAACAGCAAGGTCCGCAGAAATTGGTGATCAATTTTAAAGACGTCGCAGGGATTTCGTCCGAGTTCATCGGCACCCTGCTGCGTGCCCGCGACTACGTGATGGCGGTCGACGGACAGATGCGTCTGTCAAACATGAACGACAACATTCATACCGCGTTCTGTGTCACCAATCTGAAGGACCGAATCTTTCCCATCGATGCCACGATGCCGAGGGCGATTGATGCGCTGCACGGCATTGAGTCGTCTTGAAAGCGGACTCGCTTGCTGGGGAATTTTGGTCGGCTCAGGAGACGGTACCGTGCGAGTTTGCTAGGACGAAGACTCAGCGGCGTGTCGTTTTGGCGATTCGGATGGTTGAAAATTGAACGGTGTGTGCCGCTGGAGCACGGTATTGCCTGCAACGTGGGGGCATGCGGGTTAGACTTGCGTTCATGGATCCGTTGCCCTACAGCCGAAACGATCGCGATTCCATTGCGATCCTGCTTGTTGAAGACTGCGCGACCGATCGAACGTTGGCGACACTGTGCCTAGAAAATGGCCTGGGCGACGGTTTGGAACTGTACACCGCCGACACGCTGCAGTCCGCGATGGATCGGATTTCCCAATCGCGGCTGGACCTGATTTTGTTGGATTTGCACCTGCCCGACAGCGAGGGGCTGGACACGCTGCGGCATGTCTTGCGGGTCGATCCCGACGCGACGGTGGTTGTGATCAGTGGCGAATCCGAAGAATCGTCGGCCATTTCCGCGGTCCGTTTGGGTGCCCAGGACTTCATCGTCAAAGGCACACAGTTAACTGATCGCCACTTGATTCGATCGATTCGTTTGGCGATGGAGCGGGCCGCGCATCGGTCGATGGAAGCGGAACTGCTGGAGATCCGCCATCAGATGCACATGGCGCATCAAATCCAGAAACGCTTATTGCCAGGACGGCTTTTCGGTTGCACGAAATACTCCATGGCGGGCGGATGTCAGCCGGCCAACGAGAACGGCGGCGACTATTTCGATTTCATGCGATTGCCGGATGGTTCCAGTTGCGTGGTGATTGGTGATGTCAGCGGACACGGCATCGGGCCGTCGATGGTCATGATTGAAACGCGGGCATCCATCCGTGCTTTGGTCATGACCGGGATGGAAATCGGCGAAGTGTTGACCGAGGTCAATCGGCTGTTGATCAACGATTTGAAGCACAATGCGTTTGTAACGTTGTTCATGGTGCACTTGGATCCGACCGGACGCCGGTGTGCGTACAGCAGCGCCGGACATCCCGGGTACCTGGTCCGCAATGATGGGGCATCGTTGGTGTTGTCTTCACCCAATCCGCCTTTGGGAATTGTTTCGGACGAACGCTATTTGTCGATGAATCTGGACGATCTTCGGGGAGATGATCTGCTGGTGATGTTCACCGACGGCATTACTGAGGCCACTCGTGACCACGAGACGTTCCTTGGCGTCGCTCCGGTGCTGAAGACGGTCGTCGCGAATCGGCACCGATCCGCCGACTACGTCGTAGACCAAGTGTTTGAATTGGCGGCGCGGGTGGAACCGGAATCGTGTCAGCATGATGATCGAACGGCGGTGGTCATCAAGCGTTTGGCCGACGCCGTTCCGCGTCCCCATTTCCAAAGCCCGGCGGATTCAATCCACAGCGATTATCGGATGCCTCCGCCGCCGCACTAAGCGGGCGGACAGAAGTTTGGCGGCAAATGGCAACCCAGCGCGTCAGCAAGGGACCGCGTTCTTCGCCGGTTCGTTCCTCGGTTGCGAATCGGGTTACTAAACTGAAAAGTGTTGTCCGCCGAGTTGATCACGTGCCGGGAAACGTCAGTGGCCAAATTCATCAGCGATTGATCGGGGCGTTCCGCATGTGTCCCGCGTCATGTTTGCCAATCGCAAAGAGACGAATCACGCTCAGTCGTCGCTTTCGTCTGACGAATCCGAACCGTTTTGGTCGCATCGTTTGACCATGATCAGTTCGTTGCCCACGTCGTTGTGGCTGACCGAATCCATGAAAGCGTTGATCAGCAACAGGCCTCGGCCGCTGACATTTTCCAAGTTGGCCGGATCGGTCGGGTCCGGCAGGGAAGCAACATCAAATCCGTTGCCTTCGTCGCGAATTACAAAGCGTACCGATTCTTTGTCGGCGGCCATTTCCACACGAACACGACGGTCACAGAACGGAGACTCCTTGGTGCGGCGATCGATCATCTCACGATAGGCTTCGCCGTCTTCCAACTCGCGTAGCTTGGACGAAACTTCCAGGTTGCCATGGATCATCGCGTTCAGTAACGCTTCGTCCAACGCCATGCTGATTTGCATGCGGCTGCCTTCGTCAAACAGGTCCAACTCGATCAGCGGTTGTTCCAATCGGGCGATGACACCGGGGACCAAGGTTTCATCGTTGCGAAGGCTTAGGCTGACCGACGCGGATGTGACATAGTCGCTGACGTCGCTGCGGCCGGTTTCCGATTCGGCCAGCTGCAAGACTTGTCGCAGGGTGGGCAACAAATCACTGTTCATCGACCGTTTGGGGACGTAGCTGGCGGCGCCTTTTCGCAGTGCTTGGGCGGCGATGTCTTCACTGCCCTGCCCTGTCGTCAAGATGACGGGGACCGACGGGGCGGCCTGTTTGACGGCTTCGGTCAATTCCAACCCGTCCATTTCCGGCATTTGCAAGTCGGTCAGGACCAGGTCAGGTGGCGATTGCATGACGATGACCAACGCTTCTTGGCCGTTGCCACAACTTTCGACTTCCAAGTCAGGTTCTTGTTCCAGGACGCCCCGAAGCAGCAACTGCTGCGTCGGGCTGTCATCGACAACCAAGATCTTGAATACGCGGGGCATGATGAGGAAAGACCAGGGGGCAAGTCGAACGTTCCGCCGGACGACCGACGCATCCTAGCGTCATGACGGTTGGGCGTCACGGATTCACGGGAAATTCGCGATTGCCGACCTGTCCCGCGAACGCCATGCCAACAACTTTGTGCGATGGGAATCATGCCCACCATCCGCCGGGGTGACCAAATGCCACGTCGGCTGTGCTCACAGTTTATGATGAATGGAGGGCCCTATGTTGAACCCACGAGACTCGCGGAGGTACCCGCGTGGATGATTCCCGCCCCCATGATGCGTCCGAAACGCCTGACGTTCCTGCCGATTCCCAGGCGACGCGACAATCGGAATCGTCCATCGATGTTTCGGACTCACGTTCAGGTGATCCATCAACGATTCACGAAATCGAGCGTTTGGAAACGGCGCTGCGCGAATCGGACGCCGTGTATCGGTCGCTGGTCGAAAGTTTGCCGCTTAGCGTCATTCGCAAAGGCATGGACGGGCGAATCAAGTACGTCAACAAGCGTGCTAGTGAACAGATCGGGCGTCCGGCCGCCGAATTGGTCGGTAAGACGGATTTTGATTTGTATCCGGCGGATTTGGCAAAGAAGTATGTCGCCGATGATCTACAGGTCATCGAATCTGGGAAGCTGCGGCATGATATCGAAAGGCACCAGTCGGGAAGCGACGACCAGACGTACGTCGAAGTATGGAAAGCCCCGGTCCGCGATGCGGCCGGAACCGTGGTGGGCGTCCAGGCCATGTTTTGGGACGTCAGTCGGCAAAAGGATGCCGAGCAACAGATCGAGTACGAAAAGTATTTGCTGGGCACCTTGTTGGACACCGTGCCCGACTCGGTCTATTTCAAAGACAGCGATAGCCGCTTCATCCGGCTAAGCCGCAGTTGCGCGAACAAGTTGGGGGTCGACGATCCCGAAGATGCGTTGGGAAAATCCGACGCGGACTTCTTTGCATCGGATCACGCACAAAAGGCACTGGCGGACGAAAGGCAGATCATGCAAACCGGCCAGCCCGTCCTGGCCGACATTGAACACGAAACGTATCCCGATGGATCCGAATCTTGGTGCAGCACGACCAAGGTGCCGCTGCGCGATAAGCAAGACAACGTGGTTGGTACCTTCGGAATTTCACGTGATGTGACCGAGCAAATCCTGGCCGAACAAGAATTGGCCAGGGAACGTGATCTGTTGAAAACCATCATCGATAACGTCCCCGATTTGATCTACGTCAAAGATCGGTTTGGTAGGTTCGTCACCGCCAATGCGGCCCTGGTGCGGATGCTTGGCGTTGATTCGGTGGACGACTTGATCGGTAAGACCGATTACGATTTTTCGCCGCCGGATCTGGCGTGCAACTACGTCACCGATGACCAGAATGTGATGCGCTCCGGGCGTCCACTGTTGGATCGTGAAGAATCCCATCGTCGTCCCGACGGCAGCGAGATCTGCCTGCTGACGACCAAAGTGCCGTTGTTCCCGGCTACCCAGGACGAACAACCGTCCGACGAAGCCGTCGGAGTTGTCGGCATCGGCCACGACATCACGCGTCGAAAAAAGATCGACCGCGAGATCTTGGAAGCCAAAGAATCAGCGGACCAAGCCAATCGGGCGAAAAGTGATTTTCTGGCGAACATGAGCCACGAGATCCGCACGCCGTTGAATGCCATCATCGGCATGACTGACTTGGTCCTGGATACCAAGTTGGACACGACGCAGCGAAACTTCTTGTCCATGGTTCAGGAGGCCGGTGAATCCCTGTTGTCGATTCTGAACGATATCTTGGACTTTTCGAAGATCGAAGCGGGCAAGCTGGAATTCGAAGAAGCGACCTTCGATCTGCGTGAAAGCTTGGGCGATACCATGAAATCACTCGGCTTGAAGGCACACGCAAAGAACTTGGAGTTGGCCTTCCGCGTCGATCCAGAAGTGCCGCGATTTGTCGTGGGGGATTCCACGCGACTGCGACAGGTTTTGGTCAATCTGGTCGGCAATGCGATCAAGTTCACCGAGGCCGGCGAAGTCGTTGCCGAAGTTCGTCTGTTGTCGCAGAACGAAGACGAAGTGTGGTTGTCGGTCAGCGTTCGCGACACCGGAATCGGTATACCGGCGGAGAAGACCCAGTCGATTTTCGATGAATTCGAACAGGCCGATACGTCGACCACACGACGTTTCGGTGGGACCGGATTGGGCTTGGCAATTTCATCGCAGTTGGTTCGTCTGATGGGCGGTGAAATCCAGGTCACGAGCGACGTCGGTGTCGGCAGCGAATTCAACTTTGACATCCGCCTGCGGGCCGCCGACCAAGAGGTGGAAGAACAGCACCGGCGTGGAATGGTCGTTGTCGGTGGGACTCGTGTGCTGGTCGTTGATGACAACCAGACCAACCGCGAAATCCTTTTCGAGATGCTTGGTAATTGGGGCATGTTGCCGATTCTGGCCGAATCGGCTTCGCAAGCAATGCAGAAGATTGAATCGGCCGAGCAAGACAGCCAGCCGTTTGGGTTGATCATCAGCGACGTCAATATGCCGGAAATGAGCGGCTTTGATTTCATACGAGCACTGCGCAGCAGCGATTCGGCGTGCCGCTTGCCCGTGATCCTGTTGACCAGCGGCGGACGCGAAGGGGATCGCGATCTGGGCAGGCAATTGGGAGTCGAGGAACGATTGCTGAAGCCGGTGAAGCAATCGGAGTTGTTCGATTCGATTGTTCGGACTCTGGGTATCTCAGCACCGGAAGACGCAGCGACACTGGCGACGCAACCGCACAACCCACCGGAACAGACACTCAAGATCCTGTTGGTCGAAGACAACGAAATCAATCGCCGATTAGCGGTCGGTGTATTGTCGGCCGATGGTCACCAAGTTGATGTCGCACATGACGGTCAACAGGCTGTGGAACGTTTGGAGAACGAAGCCTTTGACGTCGTGTTAATGGATGTGCAAATGCCGATCATGGACGGTTTGGAAGCGACGCGACAGATACGTCAGCGTGAAGAATCAACGGGACGTCACCAACCGATCATTGCCATGACCGCTCATGCGATGAAGGGTGACCGAGATCGCTGTTTGGAAGCCGGAATGGACGATTACTTGGCCAAGCCGATCCGAGTGTCCGAATTGCGAACAAAACTGTCGAAAACCATCGAGCCACCGGATGCTTCCGAAGACGCCGATGGAACGTCCGATGCATCGGAGTCGTCCGGCGAAGCGGAAGACAAGATCCAAGCGACAACAAGTTCGGAAGAGTCAGGCCGTCAGCAAGCGGACCCAGAAGAAACGATTCCCTCGCCCAATGTCGATTCGGATGATGGTCCGTGTTTCGATTGGGAACAAGCCAAACAAACAGTACGAGGCAACGAAGCGTTGCTGCGCGAGTTGCTGGGCGTTTACATGCGCGAGGCACGCGAACTGGCCGATCAGATGAGTGATGCGACCGAACAACAGCAATGGGACAAGGTTCGACAGGCCGCACATACGCTCAAAGGCGCATCGTTATCGGTCGGAGCGGTTGGAGTTGGAAAGCTGGCCGAACAGATCCAGAATGCCGCCGAGCCGATTGAGCCGGCGCAAATCGAATCGCTGGTCTGCTGTGTCGATCAAGCTGTTACCGAAGCGGAAGCCTATCAAAAATCCGACGACGCGGATCAATAGTCGCGGGCGTCACCAATCAAGGCGTGGTCGCCAATTCCCGGTGCACACCTTCGATGTGATCTTCGGTCACCCGGGCCGCATCATCCGCGTACGCCACCATCAATGCCAAATCAGCCAGCCGGTTGATCCGGCGTGGTATGCCTAGCGAACGAGAATGCAGTCGGTCGACGGCCGCCGTTGTGAAAACGTCGGGCATTTGGCGACCGACCTGTTGCAATCGATGCTGGACGTAAGACGCGGTTTGGTCGGGCGTGAAACGTCGCAGCAGACATTTTTCGCTGACGCGTTCATCCAAGGATGCGTTCTGTTCGATTTGCGTCAGTAGGATACTTTGGCCGACCAACAGCAATGTCAAAGCGGATTCTGCATGGCCACCACCGGTGGCCAGGTTCAGCAACAGACGCAAGGTTTCCAGTTGCTCGTGACTGTCCAGCAGGTGAGCTTCGTCGACCACCACCAAAGCGTGGCGATCGGCCGCAACGTTTTCATCCAAAAACGATTCCAAACGATGAAGGGTCAAGCGATCCGGTTCATCGGGCGGTCCACACTGGCGAGTGATCTTGTCGGTGACGTATCCCAACAATTGATCGCCGGGCAGTTTGGGAAAAACAACCGTCACCAATGGTGCGATCGCTTCGGGCAATTGTGCCGCCAAAAGCCGAATCAGCATTGATTTACCGATTCCGCTGTCGCCGCATACCGCGATCGCCGAACGCCGGTTTTCGATGGCGTAGCGCATTTTCAGCATCGCGGTCTGGTGGGATTCCGACGGATAGTAACTGTCATCGCCGAAGTTTTCGAACGGGCGACCGGTCAGCTTGAAAAATGATTCGTACACCGGAATTAGCCTTCCACAAAGTTTTCGATCACTCCGACACCGCGGATTCCGCTACGCATCAGCCGACGTGCCAATTCGTTCAATTCGTCGACGGAAGTGGACCGCATGTCGCGGACAATGAAAGCCGAATCGATCGCTTCGGTTTCCTGTC
Source organism: Crateriforma spongiae (assembly GCF_012290005.1). Classification (NCBI taxonomy): domain Bacteria; kingdom Pseudomonadati; phylum Planctomycetota; class Planctomycetia; order Pirellulales; family Pirellulaceae; genus Crateriforma; species Crateriforma spongiae. The sequence continues at coordinate 65,227 of NZ_JAAXMS010000002.1, read as the reverse complement.
CAACCCCGTATCCGGCCGACGCACCGTCCAAGATGACCAGATCAAAATGTTGTTTCAGTTCGGCGACGATCGATTCCAGATGTTCAGTTGCGTCGTCGTCGGATTCGTCAACGAAAAGCGGCAGAAACGTAATTTGTTCCTCGCCGCTGAACACCGCAACTTCGTCGACAGCGATGCCGTTCTGGCCGGCTTCCAGCCATCCCAAGTCCAAGTCCAAACGAAGATCGTCCGCCAATGTCGGATGACGCAGGTCGGCGTCCACCAATGCGACTTTCAGACCTGATGCGGATGCGGCCAATGCGATTCCTGTGGCGACCGTACTGCGGCCTTCGCCCGACTGAACGCTGGTGACCAAAGCCGAACGTAGGCCCGAATCAACCGCTTGGGCCAAATGGCGACCGACGGTTTCCAATGTGGCGTCTTCGAAGAACAAACGCTCCACCGTTTCGGGAATATCCAGGCAATCGATTTCCCACGACGGTCGGAATGCCGAACGGTTCAGCGAAGACGCCGATGTGTCTGCCGATACCGAGGGCTCCGGTGTATCGGCTGGTTCGGACGCCGGTTCTGCTGCCGAGGCTTCGCTTAGTGTTTCGGCAACTGCTTCCGGTTCGGCCGTAGCCTCCAATTTGACCGTAGGCTCCGGTTCGACGGTTGGTTCGGATTGGACCACGCTTGTCTCGGCCGGTGCCTGTTCGGATTCCTCATCGTCGATGGCGTGAACATCGCTGGGAATTTTCAGCAACGGTTGGACGTCCAGCGATTCCGGTTGCTTGTCCTCCGTCGGGGCGCGCTGCGTGAGCGGTTCGACCGACTGCGACGCGGATTCCGTCGGTTCCAGTTCGCGGACGAAGTTGCGTTCGATTTGGCCTGCCGATGCGTACAGATCCGTGGTGAACGACGCGATGGCGTAGGTGGATTCGAACGAGAATTCAGCCGCCGTGTTGTCTGGTTCGATTTCGGAGGCAATGGATTCAGCAGCGACCGAGGATGTTTCATCGGCCGGCGTCGCTTCGCCTAGATGGTCGGGCGGCGAAGTGATTCGGTTTTTCGGTTCCGCTGGCACGTCTACCGGTGTCGCGGCGGGCGGTTCGCCGATCGATCGACAATGCGGCGGCGGAACGGTTTCTTGGTGGGCACGTTCGGCATGTACGATCCGATCTTCCGATGCGTCGATCCACATGCTGGTTTGATCCGCGACCGATCGATTGACTCGAATGGACCGATCCGACGAGCGTTTCAGCGTGGGAACTTCGACCGGATTTTCGGCTTGATTCACTTCGGCCGTTTGACGGCGGGCGAACGCCTTGACGAACGCTTGGTCAATATTGCTCATAAGAATCCAAAGGATTTCCGTCGAAGGGTTGAAACAAAGGTTTGTGCAATCTTTTTCACCGGCGGTTCATCGTTCGGCCGCCGGGCTTGTTGATCGAACAGGAACGCTTATCGGACGGGGTAAGCGTTGGCGTAGGGATTGACCGCGGTTCGTGGGATCTGTTCGGCATCGGGCGTGTTTGCCCCCGTCACATCGCGATTGACCGAGTTGCCCGCCGCGGGGGCGCCGGTGGACACCGTGCCCAGGTAGTTTTGATACACCGACATCGGGTCATTCGGGGTGGTCGTCGCGGGCGAAGTGGTGTTGGCGGAACCACCGGGCAACGCGGCTTGATACGGGTTTTCTTGGATCGCACCCGTCCCCGAATTGCCCGCGTTGACCGGCAACGCGCCGGGCAGATAGCGAGTCCAGTCGGAGATCGCGTTCGGGGTGGCCGACGGCGTGGGAGCAGAAGTTCCGCCACTCGCCGCGCGGATGCCTGCATCACTGCGATTCATCGTCGCTGGGGATGCGGATGTGGGTTGCGTGATCATCCCGTCACCGGTCATCGACAGTTGGTCCATTGCCATGGTTCCATCATCGTTAGCGTCCGGTGAAGCTTGGCGTGCCAACGCTTGGCCCACCGGATCGGACGTGAAATCGCCGGGTGTGGCCGCCGAAACCTCCAGTTCATCGTCGGTCGACGGTGCGGCGGCGATGGACGATTCAAAGGGACGATTGATCTTGGACGGCGCGGATAGATCATCCGATGGGCGACCCGATTGGGTGTCGGCAATGGCCGGGCCTTCTGGCACACCGGTGGAGATCTCTTGGATGTCCGCATCGCCGACGGCGATCAGGTCCAAGTCTTTTTGTTCCAAGTCCTGTGTGCGATGGCCGGCGAAATAGGTGGCCGACGCCAGTGCAACCAAGACAGCCGCAACGGCCAGTTTGGCGCCGTATCGTTCTGTCAACGCTCCGATGTTGATTGGCAGAGCCCAGCGTTGGTCGTCCGCCGGTTGGTCCGCGTCGACATCACCGGCGGTGCTTTGCGAGTTCTGTACGTCATCAACGGCTGATTCGGTCTCGTTTGAATCGCTGCCGTTGTGTTCGGTCGATGCCGTACGGTCAGCACTGTGTGCCGTGGGGACGTCTTCGTGGGGATCGTCGAAACGAATCTGGAAAACGGTTTGCGGGACGTCGGTGTCTGTGTCTGTGTCTGTGTCGTCCGCGCGGGATGAAGCGTCACCTGCAGTTGTCGGTGCGCTCACGTCCGTGGGATCGGCTTGGTCGGACGTCCAGCCCTGAAAGCGGTGCTGTTCGCCAGTATTGGCGTCCGTCGCGGGGCTCGCGGCGTCGAAGCGAACGGTTTCATCCACGCGTTCTTGGTCGTCCAGACGATCGGCTTCCGCCGTTGTGCGGCTGACCAACAGACTGCGAAGCCGGAACAGAACGGGTGGCAACGGCTCGGCGGTCTGCGTCTTGACCCGATGAAAGTGAACGGAGGGCTGAGAGCCCAACGGTCGCTTCGGGCGGCTGGACGGCGAGGCGGTCATGGATGCATCCTGCAAAAGCTGGCAGCGGCGGCATTTCCCGTTGTCTGAATCGACAAATCGGGTATTGAGGCTTAAAGGAACTGTTCGGGTATGACAGAATTTGCGGAATAGCCAAAGCGAAGCGATTCCCACAAGGTGGAAACCGCGCGAACCTGCCCATGCGGCTTGTTTCACAATGCGTGGGTGTGGAAGATGTCCCCAGGATGGATTCGGAGGCAGCCACCGCGATGGCGCCCACCTGTGCCGGACACCCCCTGTCGGACGGCCGTTAGCTGCGGCCCGTATGTCCGCGTCTTTGCACGGTTTGCAATGACCGGCCGGACTGATTCGTGTTTCACGCCCCAAAAAAATTTGCATTCGATATGCTGCAGTTATCCTCCGCGACGACTCTTCTGCCCGACTTGGTTCGAGACCGCATTTTGATGCTCGATGGTGCAATGGGCACCATGATTCAGCGGTTGCAGTTGGACGAGGCGGCGGTTCGTGGCGATCGATTCGCCGACCATCACAAGGATCTGAAGAACTTTTCAGACCTGTTGTGCCTGACGCATCCTGACGCGATCACAGATATCCATTTGGCGTATTTGGAAGCCGGCGCGGATATCGTGGAAACCAACTCCTTCGGTGCTTCGCCGGTCGGCATGATCGAATTCGATTTGCCAGTCGAATTGGTCGACGAAATCAACCATGCCGCGGTGGCTTGCGCGCGCCGTGCGACGGACCAATGGAATGAACGTACGCCAGACCGACCGCGTTTTGTGGCCGGTTCGATCGGTCCGACCACGCGTCAAACTGCGATCAGCACACGCGTCGATGATCCGGCCCACCGCGACACGACGTTCAATGAGATGCGGGACAGCTATCGGGCCCAAGTTGATTCGCTGATCGACGCGGGGGTCGACATCCTGTTGCCCGAAACTGCGATCGATACGCTGAACTTGAAAGCGTGCTTGTTTGCGATTCGCGATGCTTTCGACAGCGGTGCGCGCCGTGTGCCGGTGATGGTGTCGGGCACCTTCGACAAGGGCGGCCGAACGTTTGTGTCGGGCCAAAGTGTCGAAGCGTTCGTGACGTCGCTGGGACATTTTCCGCTGTTGTCGATCGGGATGAATTGTGCGTTGGGACCCGATGTGATGCGCCCGCACGTCGAACAGATGTCACAGGCCACGGGGTTGCCTATTTCCTGTCACCCCAACGCGGGTTTGCCCAACGACATGGGGGAATTCGATTTGGGCCCCAAAGCCATGGCGGACATTGTCGGCGAGTATGCCGACAACGGGTGGATCAACATTTTGGGCGGATGCTGTGGCACCACCCCGGATCACATCCGCGCGATGAGCGAGCGTGTCCGAACGTGTAAGCCAAAGCAAGAATCCACGGGACCAGTCTGGACACGTCTGTCCGGTCAGTTGCCGATGGTGATGCGCCCGGAGATCCCGTTCACCATGATTGGTGAACGCACCAACGTGACGGGCAGTCGAAAATTCGCACGGTTGATCCGCGACGAAAACTACGACGAAGCGGTCGAAGTGGCTCGCGAGCAGGTTCAAAACGGCGCGACGATCATCGACATCAACTTCGATGATGCCTTGTTGGATGGCGTCGAAGCGATGACCCGGTTCCTGCGTTTGATCTCCGGCGATGATGTCGTGGCCGCGGTCCCGGTGATGGTCGACAGCAGCCGCTGGGAGGTCTTGGAGGCCGGACTGCAAAACGTCCAAGGCAAGGCCATCGTCAATTCGATCTCCCTGAAGGTCGGCGAAGAAGAGTTTTTGCGGCAAGCCAAGCTGGTTCGTCAGTACGGTGCCGCGGCTGTGGTGATGGCCTTTGACGAACAAGGCCAGGCGGCGGACGAAGAAAGCAAAGTGCGGATCTGCAAACGGGCCTATGACTTGCTAACCCAGCAAGCAGACTTTCCCCCGGAAGACATCATTTTTGACCCCAACATCCTGACGGTGGCGACGGGGATCGAGGAACACAACAACTACGCCGTCGATTTCATTAACGCAGTTCGGCGAATCAAAACAGAATGTCCCGGAGCAAAAACCAGCGGCGGCGTCAGCAACATCAGCTTCAGTTTCCGTGGTAACGATCGTGTGCGGGAAGCAATGCACAGCGCGTTCTTGTATCACGCCGTTCGTGCGGGGCTGGACATGGGCATCGTCAATGCCGGGCAATTGGAGGTCTATGAGGAAATCCCCAAAGATCTTCTGGAGCATGTGGAAGATGTGTTGCTGAATCGTCGATCCGACGCGACCGACCGGATGTTGGAATTCGCTGAAACCGTCAAAGGCAGCGGAAAGAAAAAGGCCGGCGAAGATTTATCGTGGCGCGAAAATAACGTGACCGAACGGATCAAACATGCATTGATCAAGGGAATCGACAAGTTCATCGTCGAAGACACCGAAGAAGCACGTCAGCAATACGATCGTTGCTTGCAAGTCATCGAAGGCCCCTTGATGGACGGTATGCAGGTCGTCGGCGACCTGTTCGGTGAAGGCAAAATGTTTTTGCCCCAGGTGGTCAAGTCCGCGCGGGTGATGAAAAAAGCCGTGGCCTACCTGGAACCTTTCATGGAAGAGGAAAAGGAACAGGCCGGGCAAGCGGAAGCGTCCGATCGCGGTACGTTCTTGATCGCGACCGTCAAAGGTGACGTTCACGACATCGGAAAGAACATCGTCGGCGTGGTGCTGCAGTGCAATAACTACAGAGTGATCGACTTGGGCGTGATGGTCGATTGCGACACCATTCTGGACGAAGCGATCAAGCACTCCGCCGACATGATCGGTTTGTCGGGGTTGATCACGCCAAGCTTGGACGAAATGGTTCACGTGGCACGAGAAATGAAACGCCGTCAAATGAACCTGCCCTTGCTGATCGGCGGCGCAACGACCAGTGCCAAGCACACCGCGGTCAAGATTGCGCCCGCATACGACCAACCGGTCATCCATGTCGCCGATGCCAGTCGCAGCGTCGGAGTCGTGGAAAAACTGATCAGCGATGACATGCACGACGAATTCGTGCAATCCAACACGAAGCTGCAACAGGAATTGGTCAGCAGCTTTCGTGAACGTCAACAAACGTTGGTCCCTTACCAAACGGCGTTTGAAAAACGATTCGCAACCGACTGGTCCACGGTGCGTATTGATCAACCGGATTTCACCGGTGTGAAGGTGTTGGATGACTTCCCGTTGGCCACGCTACGAGAATTCATCGACTGGTCGCCTTATTTTCAAACTTGGGAATTGAAAGGGAAGTATCCCAAGATCTTGAAGGACGAAACGGTCGGCGAGATCGCCCGCGAGGTCTTTGAAAAGGCCAATGCAATGCTGGATCGTGTCATCGCCGACAAGACGTTGACCGCAAAAGCGGCCTATGCGTTCTGGCCGGCGGCCAGCGACGGCGACGACGTCGTGCTTTACGAGGACGATGACCGAAAATCAGAAAAAGCACGTTTCCATTTCCTGCGTCAACAATGGGAACGTCGTGGCCAAAACGATTTCCGATCGTTGGCCGACTACGTCGCACCCGTCGACAGCGGACGCAAAGACTACATCGGTGGATTTGTCGTGACCGCCGGCATCGGCGCCAACGAACTGGCGATGAAGTTCAAGCAAGAATTGGACGATGAAAGCGCGATCATCGTTCAGGCCGTCGCCGATCGTTTGGCCGAAGCATTCGCCGAATGTTTGCACCACAAGGTGCGACGTGAATGGGGATACGGTGCCGAGGAAGATCTGTCCAATGACGACCTGATCGCCGAAAAGTATCGCGGAATCCGCCCCGCCGCGGGCTACCCCGCTTGTCCCGATCACACGGAAAAGCGAACGCTGTTCGACTTGCTGGACGCCGAAAAGAACACCGGCGTGGAACTGACCAGCAGTTTTGCAATGACACCGGCCGCCAGTGTGTCAGGACTGTACTTTGCCCACCCACAGTCGCGGTACTTTACGGTGGATCGCGTGACTCGTGACCAAGTCGAAAGCTATGCCAAACGCAAAGGCTTGCCACTGGACGAGGTGGAACGCTGGCTCGCGCCGAACTTGGCCTACGATCCGAACGCCTCCTAAGCGTTGGATATACCGACGGGTCATGATCATTGGGAAAAGTTTGCCGGTTGGCTTCGGCAAGCTTCGATGATCGGATCGATGCGACCGAAGTTGCCTGTAACGGCGGCCCTATGGATGGGGCCGGTGATAGGGCCGATGGGCGACGCCCGTTCAGTGTGGACGATCGCATCGGAACGATGATGTTCGACCGGCCGCGCCGCCGGAGCGACCGAACAGGGATGGAGATTGGAATGGCATCACCAAGACGACGTCGATGGGTGATCCTGCCGCTGTTGCTGTCGGCCGCGGCGTGTGGCGGCTGTCGTTCGATCGTTCACAGCACCGATACGTCGGCAACCGGATCACAGCAATTGTTGCTCAGTTCGTCGGTGGATTCGGTTGTCTGCTCTTTTGACTTTCAGCCTCTTCTGGGACGTCGTTGCTACTTGGATACCCGATCGCTTGGGGCGGAAAAGGACGGGTATGTCACGTATCGCATTCGGGAACAGATGATTTCCCAGGGCGTTCGTCTGGTGGATTCCAGCGACGACGCGGACGTTGTCGTGGAAGCAGGCTTGGCTGCGTACGGTACGGATTCGCAGTACGACGATATCGGCATCACCGATGTGGATGCGTTGCCCGATGTCCATCTTTGCATTCGCGGCACCCAATACGGTGTCGCCAAGCTTTCGATGTTCGCCTGGGAAAAAGAAAGTGGTGCCGCCATTTGGCATTCCGGGATGATGCGTGCCGACGGCTACCAGGAATATCGCAAGTGTCTGGGAACCGGTCCCTACTACTCTGGAACCATTCAACATTCCGCCAATCGAATCGATCGAGCACGGTTGGGGTGGTTGCCATGGTTGTCCATCCGTCGCTAAGCCGGTGATCCCACCAAAAATCGTGGTGGGTTCAGGCGGGGGCAATCTCGTTCGCAATGGCGGTCAACGCCACGACATTGTCCTTGGATCGATCGAGCCGGCGGCCACGCAGATGGACGAAAGGAAGCACCGCATCGTCGCACCATGGCGTCGCAGGTGATTGTGGACTTCAATGGGATGTTTCCGACCGTCCACGTTGATTCGCATCTTTCTGGTTGCCGAGCACGACTATGTTCTCTTGGGTTTTCCGCACGCGTTTGCATGCTTGGATTTCGGTGCTGGTTCTGTTTGCCAACTGGCCGTTGTCGGTATCCGCTCAAGATTCGGCACTGATTGCCCGCCAAGACACGTTTGCCACGGTTGTCCGGCCCAACGCAGGCAGTGTGCTGCGATCCGGCGGGGTCTTGAAAGTGGATTCGCCACGTGACGGACTGGACGCCTGGGCGATTCAACTGCAGTCGCCCATGATCGGTCATCCCATTGGCAAAGGCGAAGCTTTTTCGGTTTGCTTTTCAGCGCGAACCGTTAGCGCGGGCAATCAGAATTCTGGAACCATCCATGTGACGGTTTCTAAAGATGATCCTTGGCGCGCGATTCAAGCAAACAATGGATTTCGCACTTTGGCCGTGCCGAATGTCTGGCATGATTTCGCGATTAACTTTCGCGCCGAACAGGACTTTTCAGCCGATCAGTTCCGCGCCTCACTGCAACTGGCCGCTCATCAACAGCAACTGGAGATTCGTGATCTGAAGTTTCGTCGTCACGGTCAGGCTCCCGATGCGTTGTTGCCCAAACAAAAGCTGTTTTACCCTGGCCGTTTTGCGGACCCGACATGGAAGCAACTGGCCGACGATCGGATTCGCCGGCACCGCCAAAGTGATCTTCGTATCCGAGTGACCGATACTCTTGGAAACCCGGTCCCCGACTGCACGGTGACGATTCGCCAACAAAAACACGCTTATACTTTTGGCACGTTTGTTGGAGATGTGCCCAATCGCAACGACGATGCCGGACAACGCTTTCGCCGTGAAACCCTACACAATTTCAATCGCGTGACTCTGCCACGTTACTGGGCCGACTGGGGAACGGATTCGCCCGAGGGCTTGGATCGAAGCAATGCCGTTGCTCGCTGGGCGGCGTCGACGGATTTGGAACTGAAGACGCACCTGTTGCTGTATCCCCGCTACATCCCAGAACGCGTCGTCGCCGATCGCCAGAATGCGGCGCTGTTTCGTGCGCAGGTGGTCACTGCGATGGAAGATGCCCTGGACCAGACACGGCATTTGAAGTGTTTCGTCTGGGACGCGATCAATGAATTGCGTGACGATGAACTGGTCGGAGACGTCTTGGGTCATGAGTTTTATGCCGAAGTCTTTAAACTCGCGAATCGTCGGCGTCCCGATGTTCGCTGGTTCATCAATGAGTACGGCTTGTTGACCGGAGGGGCCAAGCGTCAGGAATACCTGGACCAGTACATTCGCACGATCAAGCAAATTATGGCCGACGGGGGCGCTGTCGAAGGCATCGGCGTCCAGGGACACTTCACCGAAAGTCTTGTGACGCCGCAGCAGATTTGGGAAGTCTTGGATCGGTTGGATGATTTTGGTTTACCAATCGAAGTCACCGAATTCGACGTGGACACCGATGACGTGGTGACTCAGGCTGAGTTCACCGAAGACTTCATGACGGCGATTTTTGCGCACCCGTCCACGACGGGACTTACGACGTGGGGTTTTTGGGAAGGCGACATGTGGCGCCCCCGCGGCGCGATGTACCGAACCGATTGGACGATCAAACCCAACGGAAAGGTTTGGCAGAAACTGGTGTTGGACCGTTGGTGGACCGATGAAACGGCGGTGACCGATGGCACTGGCGAATGTGTCGTTCGCGTTTTTCACGGCGACCACACAGTGACGGTCCAAACGAAAACGCCGGAGCGAAGTGTCGCTCGGCGTTTCACAGTGACGGCCGATCAAGAGGCCCAGATTGTCCTGGGCGAACCGGAACCAACCGGCCAAGCGAAATAGAGACGGGCGTTAAAGCGACGCGGCCCGCCATTGACGGCGGCGGGGCTATTGGACGTTGCTGATCCAGGATTCCAATTCACCGGCCGACATGTAACCGACCCGATCGCTGACGACCGAGCCGTTACGGAACAGCACCATCTTGGGAATCGACGTGGCGCCGTATTCGCTTGCCAAGTCGGGGTTGTTGTCGACATTGATTCGCAGGATTTCCAAGTCGGAACCCATGCCCCCGGCCAGTTTCGGCAATTCTTCGTCGATCATCCGGCAGGGGCCGCACCAGGGAGCCCCAAACTTCACCAGAACCAGTTGGTCTTGGTTCACGGTGGCTTCAAATGCGTCAGGGGTGATGGTTGTTTCGTCGTCCATTTCCACCACCGCTGTTTCTGAATTGCATCCGGCCATCATGGCAACGGGAGCGATGATCAGTGATGACAAAGCAATGGTGGTCAGAACGGATCTCATGGAAACAGTCTTGCCGAACAGGGCCAGGGAAAAGATGCCCGAACCGGACATCAAGGATTGGGGGTAAGGCGGACGTCAAACGCCCTGTCAATGGAATGACCGAGCGGCCGAGTCTACCGTCACGGGCGGGCGGCGATTCGTCCTGAACCGCCGTCTTGCACTTCGTGGACTCACTATAGCGGCCGCGTCCCTCGGTGGCTGCGGCGATTTTTAACCCGTGCCGGCGGTGGGCGTGTCCGCGAATCCTACTTGTTCAATGGCAGTGTGGGCTGGACGCCCTTCAAGTCCGTCCACAGCGTTCCTTCGCCGGCATAAAACAGCTGCAGATCCAGGGCTTCCGGCAATTCTTCCGCAAATTGCCACTTGTTGTACGCGGTAGGCGAACCAAACGCTTCAACCGCCAAGCGGAATTTGTCCGCTTCGGCCTCTTTGGACATTTGTTCCGCTTCGGCGTCGGCACGCCCCAAGACGACCGTCTTCTGAGCGTCCAAGTCGGCCGTTTCCCGATCGATGGCGGCGACCAACTGTTTGGTTTCCGCTTCGATTTCGCGTGCCTTCTTTTCGCCCTCGGCCATCACGCTGGCTTTCAAGCGTTCGGTTTCGACTCGGATCCTTTCGGCTTCCAATTCCACCTTTCGTTCGGCTTCCCGCAAGTTGGCTTCGATACGTGCCGTTTTGGTTTCTTCGTCACGAGTCAGACGAAGTTCTTCGGAAACGTAGCCCTTCTGAATCGGTTCGCGGACGTTTTGGGGGATATAGATGTGACGCACCAACCCGTACAGCAGCGAGATATGCTTGTCGTCCAAGACATTCTTGAACTCGTCACTGACGGACGTCTGAAACGCTTCGCGTGATTCGCCCACCAGCAACTCGACCGCACCCATTTTGGATCCGTTGTTCCGGCAGATGCTTTCACTTTGCGGTTCGATCACCTTTTGCCGAACGGCTTCGATATTCCCGAATAGACGCACTATTTCCGGGGCGTTTTCGGGCATGACACCCCAGATCGCGCTGAAGTCCAGTTGGATGTCAAAGCCATCGTTGCTGGGAAAGTTGATTCCCGTGTCGGCAACGGCCAACGGTTCACCCTGTTCGTCAAACAAAATGTTGCCTTGGTTGTCCAACTGATTTTCGACCTGGATACTGGCTTCGGTGTATCCGACTTTAATCACATCGATTTGTTGTTCCCGAGGGTTGATCGGATACAGACCCGGCTGCAGGACATTGTCCTGGGTGCCCGGGCTGATTCCCAGAGCCTGATTGCCGGCTTGCATCGTGACGACGCCGACAAAACCAGTCGGGATTTCCACCCAGCCACTGATTTTTTCCTGGCTGCTGAAGTTGGTGACCTCCGTTTCGACAATCTTGAACTCGTAGGCGTACGGATTGGCACGATAGCGACCAGGTCCGAATACCTTGCGCAAGATGCCTTGATGTCGGGCTCGGTTTTCGCCCTGCAGATCGCCGTCGACCAGGAATTCACCTGGCGGTAACGGTTCACCAATTTTGCTGGTCACGACTCCAATTTCGCCAGGTCCGATGACGATGTCCGGAACGATTCGTCGTTCCCAGTAGATCGGGTTGAAGAAGTGCCGGCCGGGGCCACGCATTTGCTCATGCACACCGACTTCGTTGCCACGTGACAATCGACCCGGCTCCGGTTCACTGGCTGGTAACACGAGCGGGCCTTTGTAACGCAGCAGCAAGCTATGGCCCTCCGGGACATATTTGCGACAGACGAACCACTGGAATGCAAGGAACAATCCCAGCACGACCCACAAGCTGCTAAAGATCAATCCGATGGACGATTTTGCCATGCGAAAGTTCACTGGTCTTCTCCGGCTTTGGTCAGGGTTTCGTCGCGTTGTTTGGACGGTTGGTTCGATGGAGTGTCCCGAGTGACGGCACTGTCCGGTTCCGTATTCGCCGAATCGGGGATCTGGTTGAATTCGTCAAAGATGTTCATCAACGGACTGTCCGCCGTGTTGACCATCATCTTGCGGAACGCGGGAGCCATCTTGCGAAGCATCACCCAGCGTGCGTACTCGTCGCCGCTGCCACCATAGGCCTCCACGGCCTTGGCCCATCCGGCTGCTTCCGCTTCGTTGCCAAACTTGATCACGTCGGCCGCGGCGACCCCGCGTGCTCGGACGGCTTCGGCTTGGTCATTGGCAGCCGACAATTCCGTTTCGGCAACCTTTTTGCGTTGGTTGGCTTCGATCACGGCGACGTCCTGCTGTCGCTGGGCTTCGGTGGTCAGCGTCACGACCTCTCGATCGGCTTCGACCAACACCTCCTTGCGTTTGACCAGTTCTTGTTCCATTCGCAACTGTTGTTCGCTGGCCTGTTGCTCGATTTCTTTTTGATACTGTGCGGCCTGCTGAACGGCGATTTGACGTTCACGCACGGGCAATGCGATCTGTTGCGGCGGGCTGATACGTGTGATCAACGCTTGAACGATTTCGATTCCCTGTTGCTCACAGGTTTGTTCCAGTTCTTTTTGGAAATCCTTTTGAAACTGCAAACGCTTTTCGCCCAAGATGAAATCGCGGCCGGAGTTATCACTACCGCGAAGTCGGCAGAAAGATCGAGCGTTGGGCAGAATGATCTTTTGAATGATTTCCTGTTCGACTCTTGCGTCCAGGCCGTCATCGTTGTCCGAATCGTTGTAGGTCACAAAGACTTCGGCGGCCCGATCAGGATTGACGCGGAACTCGATTCGGCCGTCCAGTTTGACCCAGAATCCGTCTCGACTGGGAAAGCCCATTTCGCCGCCGGTGCTAAGGTTGAACCGCTGGCTGCGGCAGTCGACCAGAGAAACACGTTGGACGTACGGGTTGATGTAGTAGACACCGGGATCCAAGGTTTTCTGCTGAACGCCTCGGCGACCCTCTTCAACAATCAATTGGTTCGGGTCATCGGCAAGTGGCGCAGACAGGAGCGTGACCACGCCTTTGAATCCGGCCGGGATGACCACGGGCTCGTGCAATTCGATCAGTTCGATGTAGTTGTCACGAAACGGATTGGGATCTTTTCCGACTTCGTAGACGACGCCGTTGATCGGATAGCGTCCCGGTCGCAAGACTTCGGTTGAAATGCCCTTTTTCGATTCCGTATCGGCGATCAAGTTGCCGTAACCCAGATCGTCGCCATACAAGCGAATGCGAACGCCCAATCGGTTTTCAGGGATCTCCACCTGCGGAACGACATCCCAATCCCAACTCCATGGGTTGTAGAAATAGCGTCCTTCGGTCAGCACCTTTTCTTGGATGCCTTTGAACTTCCCGAAGTCAGCGGCGCTGACGATTTCCGTTTCATTGGTCAGGTCGTCGCCCGTCTTTTTGGTCAAGACGGCGATATGTCGACTGGGGACTTCGATCCGGCAGAACAGAAACACCCAGGCCGCCAGCCCGATCAGTCCACCGGCGATGAGAACAGCCGCACTGCCCAGGTTTGCCGGGTTCAGCAGACGTCGGAGTCCTTGTTCGGATTGGGAGTCCTCAAAATCATCAAATTTGTTGGACACGGTATGCTCTGTGGTTGGCGCGTGAACGGTACGTGCAAAACGCTGGACAGGATGCCCCCTGCCATTGGGCAGGAAAGGCTAGCACCTCGGGGCGCGCCACTGGCAAAAAAATCGTCTGACCCACCAGGAGAACTTCGGATGGACGCTTCGCGTTTGACGCTGATTCGGAACGGTCGCACGGATCGTCGCGGTTTTATTGCGGCATCCGCGGTAACGTGTTTGGCCGCATCGGGACAGACGCAAGCCGATTCACCCGCCGCTGACGCGCCTAGTTCGACCAGCCCGCAGGTCCTTCTGCCGCGGGACCGAGTGCCGGTGTCGTTCATCATTGATGACTCGACTTGCTTGGTGAACATGGGCTATTTCTGCACGCCGCAATTTGCAACCGCCTGGCCGGGGCGTGCGGAATACCGGAAACCCTGGCGGACTTGGCCGGCGGAAATTCCCGACGACTTTGTTCGCGAGTTCGGTCATTGGTGTGCCGAACATGGGGTGAAGGGAAAGTACAGCGTGGTGCCCTACCCCGCTTGCGTCGGTTGGATGGATCGAATGTTGCCCGGTTGGTCCAGACGTCAGTTGCGCGACAGCTTGGATTTGGTTCGTACGCTGATGTTGCCGAATTGGGACATTCACCCGGAAATGATCTCGCACACACGCGTGCTTGATCTGCGCACCGGACGTCCGATCGAAGCGATCAATGACGGGACGATGGAAAACTCGTTCCCTCAGAACGATGTCAGCGTGGATCACCTGACCGAGTATTTGGCCTACGCACTTCGGATCTTGAAAAACTGCGATCTTCCCTGTCAGGGAATCACAACGCCGGGCGGTTTTGGCAATCACGTGAAGCGAAAGTTGCCGATCGCAACCCACCAAGCGGTGCGAGATGTTTTTGGTGCATCTTTGCCGCACTACTTCAAGTATGTGCGTCAGGGCGAACAAGGCACTGAACCGGAGCTGGAGTTTGTAGGTGCCGATGGAGATATGTCGAACGTCACCGTCAACGTTCCCGCGGGGACGGGGGATTGGTACGGCGGTTGGCAGGGTGATGGTCAATCGGAACCGGATCGATACGTGACACGTGATGGACAATCCGGCCGGATGGCCGAACTGATTCAGCGGCGGCAGCCCGCCGTGATGCTGTGTCACTGGCCGGGGATGTACTGCAACGGGACGAAGTCTGGTTTCCAAGCGTTTCAGCAAAACGTTCTTTCGCTAGCGGAACACTACGGTGATCAGATTCACTGGATGAAGGTCAGCGAGATCGCGTCGTACTGGGCGGCCAAACAATGCACCACCATCCGGCCCGTTCCAGGTGGCTATCAGTTCGACGCCGTCCATGCGACAAGCGACTTCACCGTTCAGTTGGACGGCGTGGCCGCAGATCGGTTTTGGTTCGGTGATCGGAAGCAGCCACTGAATCGTGTCAACGATCGCCGGGCGCTGAAGCCCGGATCGTGCTTGCTTGAACGCGACAAATTGATCGTTTGTGTGGATCTGCCGGTCGGAAGCTCACCGTTGACCTGGGCCTGACTGCTTGTTCGATCCTTGATCGTCCGGGGCTAGATGGTCACTAGGGTTGCCATGTGTCTGTTGTGCCAGACGCCGTTGTTGTCGGCCCAAATTCCACGCCAACACGCCCCATCCGATTGCGATCGGAATGGCACAGATGTTTAACGTTGCCAATCCGAACCCGGCGAAGTTTCGAAGCGAACCGAAGATTTGCCCGGTCAGCGCGTCGCCTCCTCGTAGCACCACCGTGTCGATGAAGTTCTTCGATTTGTATTTGTCTTCGCGGCTGACCACGGTGAAAAGCACTTCGCGGGCGGGAACCGCGATTCCATAGGCGGTCGAACGACAGGCAATCATCGTCACCACCAAGATCGGCAGCGTTTGCGACACTGCCAAGGCGGAAAAACCGAGCCCGTAAACCAGCGGCAATAACACCAGGGCCACGCTGACCCCGAGACGGCGTAAGATCGGACCGGCGAAAACGATCTGCAACAGCAGCGTCAGCGTTTGGGTTCCCAAATCGATGTAAGCGAACAGCTGCGTTTTCTGGCCGTCGTCGGCCACCTGTTGCGCCACGATTTCTGCTTGCTGGAAATACAGCATCGTTCCGCCGGCTTGGATCAACACCAAGAAGCCGCAGATCGATGCCAGATAGCCAGACGATAGCACCCTCGCAATGCCCGTCAGCAGGCCGCCGCCGGTGGGACGTCCGTCGTCGCGATGCTGTTCGCGATCGGGATCCGAGCGATGCAAACAATCCGTTTGTTTTTCCAGTCGCCATGCACACCACAAACCACACTGGATTGCCGCCAAGGGCAACAACAGAATCAAGCTGGTCGACGTGGAAGCGGCAAGTTGACTGGTCAAAAAAGAACCCGTGATCGCACCGACGGTTCCACCAGCGGCGATCATGCCAAACAGACGTTTGCCCTGTCGGTTTGAAAACAAGTCGGCCAACACCGACCAAAAAACACTGGTCGCGACCAAGGCGAAGACATTCACCCAAATGAAGAAGACCCAAGCGGTCCAAGATCGAAGCGTTTCGCTGCCGGACTGTAAACCGATGGAGAAAAGAAGCAGACAAACACAAAAGAAGTGAAAGACGATCCGGACGACCCAGCGTCGGGGAAGCCGTGCGACCAATGCGGCATAAGCGGGAACAGCCACCAGCATGACCCCAAAGGTGATCAGCATCAGACCTTGCAAGCCTTGTGGACCGACGATCGCGCCCATCGTTTCGCGAAGCGGCCGCACGATGGAATAGCTAAGCAGGATGAAAAAGAACCATGTCGTTGCCCAAGCGACGCTGGCACCTTCGCCGACGTGAATCCGAGAGCGCCAGGGTCCCATTATCCCACCGGTTTGGGGTGTTGCCCGGGGGGCAGGAGGCGTCGGTTCACTTTGCGAATCACGGGATGTCATGAACGACGTTTTACACCAAAGCCACCAAGGCGCCCTGTGGCCGGCATTCACGCGGCATCTGGGGTGATCCATCACACATCGCTGTTGTCAGGTCGTGACAGCGGAACAACGATCACGCCGATGGGGATAAACTGCGGGTGTCCATTTCTGCACGCCTTGGAGCCGCACCGATGACCAAACCGATTCATCCAATGACGTCAACGATTGATCGCCGTGACATGTTGTCCGCCATGGCCGGAGGGATCATCGCCGGTGGGGTATGGGGGCAGGTTGCCGCCGAAGAATCCAATTCTGCTGGTCAACGTTTGCGATTGCTTTGCGTGGGGACCGCGAACCGGGCCGCAGCCAACATTCGCGAAGTCCGCAACCAGGAAATCGTCGGGTTGTGTGATGTCGACCAAAACTACTTGGACAAAGCGCATGCGGATTTCCCCAACGCCGCGACCTTTCGCGATTATCGAGAGATGATTGACGCAATGGCGGATCAAGCCGACGCGATCGTCATCGGGGCAAGTGACCATCATCACGCCCCCGCTGCGATCCGCGCGATCGAATCCGGTTTGCACTGCTACTGTGAAAAACCGTTGACGCACACAGTGGCCGAAGCACGTAAGATCACCAACGCGGCGCGGCGCAAAGGAGTTGCGACGCAAATGGGAACGCAGATTCACGCCGGTTCAAACTATCGACGCGTGGTGGAGATCATCCGCAGTGGCGCGATCGGCGATGTTACCCAAGTGCATGTTTGGGTCAACAAAGCTTGGGGCGGCGGTGAATTACCCTCGACCGCCGATCCGGTTCCGCCGCAATTGGATTGGGACCTGTGGATCGGCCCCGCTGCGATGCGTCCCTATGCCAAAGGTCAATATCATCCGGCCCAGTGGCGACGTTGGTGGGAATTCGGCCAAGGCACCTTGGGTGACATGGGATGTCACTACATGGATTTGCCGTTTTGGGCATTGGGGCTGAAGTATCCCGAACACATCCAGGCCGAAGGCGAACCGCCGCATCCGGAAACCTGCCCGCTGGGTTTGACGGTGAAGTATCAATTCGCTGCCAGCGATCAGCACGGTCCGTTGGAATTGATCTGGTACGACGGAAACCATGCGCCGAAAGAAATCGATGGTCATGCGGTACCCGGCTCCGGCATCATGTTTGTCGGTACCGAAGGAAAAATGGTGGCCACTTACGGTCAGTACCAGTTGTTACCGGAAGACAAGTTCGCTGATTTCCAGCCGCCCGAGCCGTCGATCCCCGATTCGATTGGTCACCACGCTGAGTGGATCAAGGCATGCAAGGACGGCACGCCCACCACATGCAACTTTGACTATTCCGGTCCGCTGACTGAAACGGTGTTGTTGGGCAATGTTGCTTATCGTACGGGCGGGGCGATCCAGTGGGACGCGGATAATTTGAAGGTGACCAATGATTCCCAGGCGAATCAGTACATCAGCAAGACCTATCGACCCGGCTGGGAAGTCTGACAAAGCCAGGATTAGAAAAAGTCGCTGAACCTTGGCCCGAACTTCCGGTTTTCGACGCATGAATCGATGACGAGACGATGATCATCGTTTTCGACGGTCGTTGTCTCGAAAAGATCCGACTTTCCCATCTTTGTTATCGGGGAAGATTCGGCCGGCGGAATCAGTCCGTCGCCGATCCACGGTGATTCAACATTTCGAAACTAGGAGATCCTTGTCGTGAAATTCACCCTGCCCCTTGTCATGGCATCCGTGTTGGCGGTTCTTGTCACTTCAGCGATCCAAGCACAGCCGCCCGGTGGGCGTGGGCAAGGTGGCCCTGGTTTCGGTGGCCAAGGTTTTGGTGGTCCCGGCCGTGGCGGACCCGACTTTGGTGGTCCCGGCGGACCGCCACCCAATGCGATCGCCGAAGCATTGGACACCGATGGCGATCATGTCATTTCCGGTGCGGAGATTCAAAAGGCCGTCGATGCACTGAAGAAGTTGGATCGTAATGGGGACGGTCGGCTGTCCAATGACGAATTTGATCCGATGGGTCCGCGATCCTTCGGTGGTCCTGACGGACGTGGTCCCGGCGGCGGCGGTCCGGGAGGACGTGGGCCCGATGGGCGTGGTGATGGTGGCGGGTTCGTCAGCCGCATCATGAGTTTCGATGAAAACGGTGACGGCAAAGTTAGCAAAGACGAATTGCCGGCTCGTATGCAAATGGCGCTTGATCGCTATGACGCCAATAAAGACGGCGTGCTGGACCAGGATGAGTTGGACAAGGCGTCGGCGGGAGCCGGTCCCGGAAATCGCGGCGGCCGTGGCCCAGGACCGGGTGGCCCAGGACCGGGTGGCCCTGGTGGCGAACGTGGTGGCGAACGCGGTGGACCTCCCAGCCCCGATCAGTTCGTACGCGAGGCGATGGAGTTTGATGCCGATGGCGACGGAAAACTGGACGCCGGTGAATTGGCCAAGGCAGCCGAACAACTGATGCGTCGTGGACCCGGTGGGCCCGATGGACGCGGTGGACCAGGGTTTGGTGGCGAAGGCGGACCTCGCGGACAAGGCGGCCGGGCGGGTGGTCGACCACAACGTCCCAACTGATCAACGCCCGAATCGAAGTGATCGTAAGACGCTTCGATGCAGCGGCAAAGCAGCCTTGATTCACTGAGAGATGTTTCGATCCGATTGCGCGGGAACCATCGCGGTTCCCACGCAATCGATGGCCGGGAAATGGACAAACTGCGTTGCATCGCACCTGTCTTTTCGCAAACAGAATTCCCGCCCGGCTCGGCCATACCGTAATCTGGCAATAGCCCACAATGGGCGTTGTGTGTTTATTGCCTCGGTCGTTTGTTCTGGATCAAGAAGGTTTACCGTGAAAATTCGTCATGTCATCGCTTTCGGTTTGTTGGTCGTCTGTCTTGTCGGGATCGCTGTCACTGCGTATTCCCAACAAGGTCGTCGCCGACCGATGCGCGGCGGTGGCAACGCAGCGGTGGATGAACCGTTTCGCGGTGTCACCGCAGGCGGAAAGATCCAACCCGATGTGTTCAAAATCGAATCCACCGGTGTCAGCACCAAACCAGTGGTTGATGCGGCCAACGCGTTTCTGGCATCGCTAAGCGCCGAGCAACGTGAAAAGACGACCTTTCCCGTGGATGATGCCGAGTGGCGGCAATGGGACAACCGTCACTTTCCAAAGCGGCAGGGAGTCGGCTTTGATGAAATGGACGAACATCAACGCGATCATGCGTTCGGATTGTTACAGGCCAGCTTGAGTGCCAAAGGTCTGGAGTTGTCCAAGGATATCATGAAGCTGAATGGCACCCTGGCGGAGTTGGCGGACAACTATGACGAATATGGTCGCTGGCTGTATTGGATCACGATCATGGGAACGCCGTCGGAAACCGAGCCCTGGGGATGGCAGATCGACGGACACCACCTGATCATCAACTACTTCGTTCTGGGCGACCAAGTCGTGATGTCGCCTGTATTCGTCGGCAGCGAACCGGTGCGGGCGGTCAGCGGCGAATTTGCGGGTACGGTTGTCTTGCAAGAACAGCAAGACAAGGCATTGCAATTGATTCAAGCCTTGGATGCGGACCAGCAATCCAAAGCGATCTTGTCAGAAGCCAAACCGGGAAACAATGCATTGGCCCAAGCGTATCGCGACAACGTGAATATTGATTATGCCGGCATCGAAGCTTCGAAGCTGGATCAAAAACAACGCGACCTGTTGATTGAAGTCGTCCAATCTTTTGTTGGGACCATGCGCGACGGCCATGCCGAAATTAAAATGGATGAAGTCAAGTCGCACCTGGACCAAACGTACTTTGCGTGGATCGGCGATACCAAGGCGGACAGCGTTTTCTACTATCGCATTCAAAGCCCCGTTGTCCTGATCGAGTTTGATCATCAACGTCGTGTCGCACCGTTCCGCACCGACCGCCCCACGCGTGATCACATTCACGCCGTTCTGCGGACACCCAACGGCAACGACTACGGAAAAGATTTGTTGCGCCAGCACTACCATTCCCATCATCACGGTGAATGATCTGCTGCGTGACGACGGTGGACGCATGATCAATGCTGGCAGGAGGCGACCCGGCCCGGATTCTGGGGACGGATGATCCAGCGTTTGGTGGACCCGCACGTCCGCCAGTTGATGCAAGATAAACCTCCCCAGCGTTGCCGCATGTGTCGGCCCCGGAATCGTGTGCGGTGATATGACGCGGATCCGGTTGGTCAACTATACTCAGTTCACGGGGCTTTCTCTTTCCCCCAACGCCGCTGCTGCGTCTTCCGCGTGGCCCTACCTGGCGGCCGGCCCATTCCGAATCCCTCCTTGCACGGCTTTTTCTGCGACATGCCAAAGCTCTCTTGCGCCCTGCCAACGTTGTTGTTCGTGGTGGCTTTCCTTTCATCCGTTCACCCGGCCACCGCACAGGACGGCGTGATCGATGGTGATTGGGGCCCCGACGTGATCACGACCGTCACCGACAATGAAACGCAGCAAACCAAACGTGTGCGTCCCGAATACCTGCAACCGTCGCCCGTCAAAGAGATCGCCGATGCGGTCACCTTGCCGCTTCAGCCGCGTGACGGCGAAACGATCGTGTTTTTGGGCAACGGATTGGCCGCGCGGATGGAATTGTTCAATGCCTTTGAAGCATCGCTTTATCAAAAGTTTCCCCAGGCCGAATTGACGTTTCGAAACATGGGCTATCCGGGGCACACGCCCGGGTTTCGGCCCGAAGCGGGGCGCGATGATCCTTGGGCGTTTCCGGGAGCCAGCCAATTTCGACCGGAAATCAAAGCTCACTTAGGCGAAGGTCACTATCCCAGTCCCGACGAATGGCTGACCATTGTCGGAGCCGACACCATCGTTGCCTTTTTTGGATTCAACGAGTCGTTCGACGGCACCGAAGGGATCGAAAACTTCAAGAACGAATTACGGGCGTTTGTCCAGCACACGCGATCGCGTTCCTATCGTCAAAACGCCGATCAACCACCGCGTCTGGTTTTGGCCAGTCCGATTGCGATGCAGCAGTTGAGCGAGTTCAACCTGCCCGATGCGGACGAAAGAAATTTGTTGCTGCGTAATTATGCCGATGCCGTCGCACAGGTTGCCGGTGAAATGCAGGTCGGGTATCTGGATTTGTTCTCACCCACGCTGCAGTGGTTCACCACCTCCGACCAACCGCTGACGATCAACGGCGTCCATCTGTCCGAGGCCGGTTATCGAAAACTGGCACCGGTCATCATGCAACAGTTGTTTGGGACCGATGCACAAGTCCCGGAAACCGATTCGCTGTTGTATCAAGCGGTCAAAGACAAGGCATGGTTCTGGCGAAATGATTACCGCATGCTCAACGGCGTTCACGCCTACGGTCGCCGCTGGGCACCGTACGGGAATTTCAACTATCCCGAGGAGATCGAAAAGATCCGCCAGATGACCGTCTTGCGCGATCGCAATTTGTGGGCGATTGCACAAGGAAAATCGTCCACCATCGAAGTCGACGATTCGATCACACGTCCCTTGTCGACCGTGGAAACCAATTACCGGGCAAGCGCAAAGAACGGAACGCTGGACTATCTGGATCCCGAAACCGAAGCGATGAAAACGTTCACGCTGCCGGAAGGTTACGACGTTTCGTTGTTCGCGTCGGAACAAGATTTTCCGAACCTGGGGAATCCAGCCCAAATGCGTTTCGACAACCAGGGACGACTGTGGGTTTCGACGCTGCCCAGTTATCCGCACTACAAACCGGGCGACGCCAAACCCAACGACAAAATTCTGATTTACGAAGACACCGATGGCGACGGGCGTGCCGATAAGGAAATCGTCTTCGCGGACGGTTTGCACATGCCGATCGGATTCGAACTGGCACCCGAAGGCGTCTACCTTTCGCAGGAACCGTTTCTAGTTTTGTTGAAGGACACCGATGGTGATGATCACGCCGACGAAATGGTGACGTTGCTGGACGGATTCGATCCTCACGACACGCACCACGCGATTTCCGCTTTTGATGTGGACAACGGCAACGGCATCTACATGTGCGAAGGTCGGTTTTTGCACAGCCAAGTCGAAACGCCTTGGGGCCCCCAACGGATGACCGACGGCGGCGTTTGGCGGTTCGATCCCAATTCGTGGAAAGTCGAACGCGTGATGCAAACCGACGTTTCCAACCCGTGGGGCGTCGCCCATGACGAGTATGGGCAAACGTTCGTCAACGACGCATCGGGTGGTTCACAGTATTGGATGCTGGGCTATTCGATGAACATTCCGCATTCGATGGAGGTGCCGAAGGTTTCGAAGTTCAACTACGAACACCACACACGGCCGACCTCGGGATCGGAATTCTTGCACAGCCGACATTTTCCCGACGACGTGCAAGGCGACTATCTGTACGCCAACACGATCGGGTTCTTGGGAATCAAGCAATACAACACGGTCGAAGATGGTGCTGAAATCAAAGGCAAGTTTCGTCAAAACTTGATCGAATCGACCGACGGCAACTTTCGTCCGTGTGACCTGGAAGTGGCTCCCGACGGCAGTCTGTACTTCATCGATTGGCACAACACGCTGATCGGTCACATGCAACACAGCGCGCGTGATCCGCTGCGGAATTCCGAATATGGCCGGATCTATCGCATCACTCACAAGCAGCGTCCGTTGGTTGATCCGCCGCAGGTGGCCGGCGCGACGATTCAACAACTGTTCGAAAACATGAAACTGCCCGAGCTGAATGCTCGGAAGCGTTCCCATCGCGAATTGCGCGGCCGTGATCGACAAGACGTGTTGAACGTGGCGATGCAGTTCGCCGACGCCAACGCCGGTGACGATCGTTTGGTCTTGGAATCGTTGTGGGCAACCTGGGGCCAACATGCTCCGTCGACCGAGCTGTTGCAGCGGTGCCTGAATGCCGATGATCATCGCGTTCGATCCGCAGCCGTTCGTGTCGTTCGGCATTGTTTGCATCTGCTGGATCAGCCCGAGACGTATCTGATGCAGGCGGCCAAAGACACCCATCCGCGGGTTCGCCTGGAAGCTTTGTCCGCCGGAACATGGATGGGCGGAAAAGCCGGTGCCGACATCTTGTTGGTCGTCGCGTCGCAACCGACCGATCGCTGGATCCGTAATGCACTGAATAGTGCGATGTGGACACTGAAGCCCTTCGTCGAACAGGCCGTTGATTCAAGTTCGGTGGACCCGGACAGTTTGTCGGTGGATTTCGAACAGCTTTTGGCTAGCAAGCTGGAAGGTGCGATGAAGCCCAAGGATTACCGCACCAAATCGCCAAAGTTCAAAGACAAAGCGTTTGCGCGGACCTACAAATTGGGCCAACAAGTCTTTTTCGAAGAAGGTTCTTGCTATGCATGTCACCGTGACAACGGCGAAGGCGTCGTTCGCATCTATCCGCCGCTGGCGGGCAGTGAGTGGATCAACGGTGATCCGGAACGTCTGATCAAGCTGACGCTGCACGGCATTTGGGGCAAGATTCGTGTCCGCGGCAAGATCTTTGAAACGACCCAAGGGGTGCCGCCAATGACGGCGATCGGGAACATGTTCACCGACGCTGAAATTGCCAGCGTGCTGACCTACGTCCGCAATAGTTGGGGGAACGATGCCAGCGAGATCACGCCGGAACAGGTGAAACAGATTCGGGCGGCGACCAGCGATCGACAACGCTTTTATAGCCCCGAAGAATTGCTGGAAATGCATCCGTTCCCCGAAGGCAGCCGACCCGAGCTGATCGAAGATCAGGTGGCCGGCAGCGAATTGGAAAAGGCGTTGTTGGCCGAACCCATCGCTGACTTGGTGCGTGACGCCGCAGCCGAAGGGGATGCGATTCGAGGGGCGAAACTTTTCTACTGGGAAAAGACCGCCTGTGCGACTTGCCACGACGTCGGCCAAGGCTATCAACTGGGACCGCAATTGACGGTGTCCCGCGATGAAGTAACCGCCCAGCACGTCATCGAATCAATCTTGAAGCCGTCGGACAAGATTCTTGAGGGCTATCGAACCGTCAATGTCATCACGCTGGACGGCGCGATTCTGTCCGGATTCCTGATCGAGGAAACCGACGACAAGATCGTCATCAGTATCGCGGCCGATCAGGGCAAGCCGCGTGAGATCTTGATCGACGATGTCGACGACGTGATCGAGTCCAAGAATTCGACCATGCCGACTGGGTTGGCAAACACGCTGAAGACCCGCCAGGAGTTTTTGGATCTGGTCCGCTTTGTCACCGAAGTGAACCAGGGCGGCCGAAAGAAGCTGAATCAGCTGAAACGAAGAGCCAAGATCAAGAATTAGGTACGACAAGCCGGAATGTTGGCTGTTCAGCCGGGATCGCAATGCGATGTGATCCCGGCTTTTTTTGTGTCCGACGACTATGGTTTCTTTCGTCGATCAAGGATGGCTTCAACCGTCCGATCAACAATCGTGTCCTCGTCTCGCTGTCTTAGCATGCGACGAATTTCGACCAGTTGCAACTTCATGCCGGCTGTCTGGACACGCTGTTCTTGTTCTTGCTGACGCAATTGAAACTGTTTGCGAACCGCTTGGCGAAGTTGGTCGACGGTGGCTGGGTCTTGTTTTCCAGAACCGGTCAGTTGACGGGTCAGATCCCCAATTTCTGTGTCGATGTTTTCCAGTTGCTCGCGAATCTCGGCAATCTTGTCTTGCGTCTTGCGAATGGCAATCTTCGCACTGGCCTCGGCGGCATACAGTTCGTCGATGTCGGATTCGACCTTGCCCGGTGGCGAATCGGAGGCGTCGGCCTCGTCGGGAAATTCCACCGGTTCGGCCATGCGTTCCGCGTCGGTCAGCAAGCCGGGGATCGGTTCTTTGGCTTGACGGTTGGTCAGTTTGCCTCGGACACCGTCGATCTGGACCAATCGGGCGCTTTCCATGCCTTGGAAACTGCTGGCAGTCAGGCCGGTGATGTCGTACAGCATCCGGGCCATTTTGCGTCCTTCGTCGGTTGTCCAGGAATACGCATACGCCCAAAGTCCGCGGCGTTGTGGTTGTTTGTCTTGGCGAAAGTAGGAAAGGTTCAACACCGGAACCTGTTTGCTGTCGGTGGTCAGTGTCAGATCTTGTGCAAAGTATCCCGTTGCGATGACCAATTTGACGTCGGAGTCTTTGGCGATTCGAATCCGCCAAAGCACTTCCATATAGGACGAAACGACGATCACGCTGGGGTGATCCAGCGGTTTGACATCGACGAAAACTTCATCGCTGCTGCGGTCATCGGCGGCGCGGTACAAGCCGACGATGTGCATTCGGCAATCGGCCAAGTCTTCTTGAGCCAGGTCGACGTCGGACAAGACTTCCGGCGGTGCGTCCTTCTCGGGTTTCTTCGCCGCGGTGCCAGACGTTTTCTTGCGTCGATCGGCTTCCTTCTTCACCGATGCAAGCTGCAGTTTGGCAAATTCCAATTCAGTTTCCGCCTGACGCAACGCCAATCGCGATTGTGTTTCATCTTGTCGCAACTCCAATAGCATTGAATCGAAAGACTCGTCCAGCTTTTTCTTTGCCTGGTCATGCGATTGCAGGTTGTTTTTGGCGGATTGAATGACATTGCCCATCGGGGATCCGACAGGGTCGTTTTGGGCTATTTCATCTTCAATGTCACGGAGTCGATCGAGCAGAGCCTGTCGACGCTTGTCATGTGAGGCAAATGCTTCACTGCGTTTGGTCTCAAAATTCTGCATCTTCTTATCAACGAGCTCAGCAGCACTCTGGGCCGCTTGAAGCTCGTCTTGCTTCAGTTTCATCAACAGTTCAGCTTTTTTGATCTCGGAATCCAAGTCGCTGGCAAGCGGATCGGGAACCAGTTGCTGCGACAACGACGTCTTCGAATCGGATTTGACGCTGTCAATGTAAATGGGAACGGAGTCCGTTTCCTGTGCGTACCCCTGTGCAGCCAAGAGCATGCAGAACGAGAGGTATACGGCGATTCGTATTGGAATTCGGTTCATCAAAACAGCCTTTCAAACAGATGGCCGAGGGAATGGAGTGTATTGCGAAGTCAGCGTGGATCATTCACGGTCAAAATTCTTCAAGCATTTGATCGATCTCCGATTCAACTTGCAGTAACAGCCGGTCACTTTCGACGAATGAATCACTGGCGGATCCAGTTTGGCGATCGAGTTGTGTTCCGGTGCGGTCAAAGAAAAACCAAATCGTGATCACAATCAGTGCCGCAGCGATCGCTGACACAAGCCAGCGGAATGGCCGCCAGCGCTGGCCAGCGTTTGGCAATGGCGCCAGTAGTGCCGGGGGCAAAGGTGCGGTGTCATTTTGAACGTGAGCCAGGCATGCTTTGAAAAGTTCCGCGGCTTGTTCTGCCGATGAAATCCGTCTGTCTGGATCCTTGGCGTGCAGTCGTTCGACCAAGTTTTCGAACCAAGCGGGAAGCGACGGATCGATTTGGCGCAGCGGTTTGGCACCGTCATCAACGATGCGGCGGATGATCGCGTAGGGGGAATCGGCGCGGAACGGTGGCCGACCGCTGGCCATCGCGTACACCACGCTGCCCAGTGAAAAAAGGTCCGAGCGTGGATCGATCGTGTCACCACGGGCTTGTTCGGGCGACATGAACTGTGGGGTGCCTGCGATCACACCGCTGCGTGTCAGCGTGGCGTCGTCGACCGTTCTTGCCAGGCCGAAATCCGTGATGACGACGCGTTGAACGTCGTGCGGTAACAGGATGTTCGATGGCTTGATGTCGCGGTGGATCAAACCTTGTTGGTGGGCGGCGGCAAGACCGCGAGCGATCTGCATTCCGATTCGCAGGATTTCTTCGATGGGAAGTGGACCCAGCCGATCGATGCGACGTTGCAGTGATTCACCCTTCACATACGGCATCGTTAGGTAGGGCAGCGTGCCAGACGTTTCAACACCGTGGATTGCGATCACGTTGTCGTGGACCACCGCGGCGGCCGCCTGGGCTTCGCGTGTGAATCGAGTTCTAGCCGCGGCGCTGGATGCCAAGTGTGGGGCCAAGACTTTGACCGCGACGAATCGATTCAGCGATCGATCCAAGGCTTTCAGTACGATGCCCATTCCACCGGTGCCGATCACACCGCTGATTTCCAGCGTTCCCAATCGGCCCAACATGTCGGGATCGTCGGTTGGTTGCAAAAAGCTAAGGTCGGGCGCCGGGTCGACTTGGAAATCCAAATCCGACAGCAGCGACCGCGCATCGGTCCAATAAGAATCATCCGCGGCGGTTTGATCCAATTGACGTCGACATTGGTCACACGTTTCCAAGTGGGCTTCGAAACGGAGAACGTCTTGTTGGCCAAGCTGATCGCTTAGAAAGGCTTCGATCATTTCCCGGTTGCATTCGTTCACCGAGGGATCGGGTGGTGGGACGGAAGGATTCACTGCCATGGTTCGACCTTTTCACGGATGCGTCGCATGACGCGGCTGCGGGATGCGTACACGCTTCCCTTGGTGCGTCCCAAAGCGTCGGCCACGTCGTCGATGTTTTCTCCCAGCACGGCGGTTCGCCAGAACGATTGCCAGGTCGCGTCGCTGAATTCGCCTCGCACGGCGCGGGCGGCAGCCTGGAAGTGTTCGCGATGTAGTTCGGTTTGCAGCATGCGCGAATCACCGGGGTCCGGATCGGGGTGTTGATCCAGCCACCGTTGCAACGCACTGTCACCGCTGCCGCGATCCGGCCGACCGCGTGTCAACGCGTTCAAAGTGGCGTTGTCGGCGATCCGACGCAGCCAGGTTCGGAATTTGGCTTGATTCGAAGTGTGATCGAACCGATCGATGGCACCACAAACCGACATCAGGACTTGTTGGGCCAAGTCATCGGCGTCGGCCCGTTGGATGCCTTTGGCGGTGGCGACCCGCACGATCACCGGCCGATAGATCTGCACGAATTCCTGCCAAGCGGCCGCGTCGTCGCGGTCACGCAGGCGGATCAGCAGGCTGGCGCGGGTTTCGGGCAGATTCATCGTGGGCGTGGTCGTCGTGGACATCGGTGGGGACCAACAACTTACACACGCCGTCGAATCGCATTTGACACAAAAAAAGCCAAGATCGCGGGATCCGCGGTCTTGGCTGGGTGAAACACAGTCGTCAAGGCAGGTGATGTTCGTGCTGAAGCGGTTCGGGGTTTCAACGGCGTTGGGCTTCAACGGTTCAGCGCCACCGGGCCGCCTTGGTAACGCGGGTAAGCGGTCAAGTTCATCGGCTGTCCCGTGCGAACATTGATCACGACCAAGTTCAACTGGCCCCCGCTTTGATTCACGGCTTGGATCAGAGCGTTTCGGCACGTCAGCGGTCGACCGTTTCCGGTGACCAGCTGATCGCCGGGTTCCAAGCCGATGTGGGCGGCCGGCGACCCCGGGACGACTCCCGTCACACGCTGGACGTAGTGAACAGGACCAGGGCCGGGTGACGGGACGACTCGGACGCCGACTTGAGCGGCGGCAACCGGGCCGACGGGACCGCCGGGAAGCGTGACCGCGACGGTTTCGGTGTACACGCCCAGGAAATAGCTGGCGGCCGGTCCGGTGCCCGGATTGGGCTGAACCAAGACGCGTTGGTCGGCACTGGCGGTGGTGAAGGTGATCAGGGCGGCAAGGACGGCGGTGCAGGTGGTCAGCGTTTTCATCGGTCGGTTCCCAAATGGTTTCGAAGTGAAGTGGTCCAGTCGGCGTGTTTGATTGCCGGAACACTTACACCCAGCGGACGTGACCGGAAAAAAGGGACACCGGATCGCCAAAAAAATCTCTCGAATCTGTCTCCGCCCCGTTTCCAGGCATCAACGGTTCGGCTTGGTGGTACGATTGTGCCGAGCGCAAACGTGTGAAATGCGAGCAACCGTGCGAGCCGCGTGCGACTGTGAGGGGCAAAAATCGTTTCCGAAATCCGAAAGAATCGGATGACTGACGCAAAGGGACCACGACGAAATGCCCGATGATTCTGCCCGTGGTGAACAAACGATCGCCGTCGAACGCTGTCTTGAATTGCTCCGCGATGGTGACACCGCCGTTCGAGGCGAACTGTTGAATTTGACGCAGGAACGTCTGATGCGTCTGACCACCAAAATGAAACGCGATTTTCGTGGCGTCGGACGGTGGGAACAGACCGAGGATGTCTTTCAAAATGCGTCGATGCGTCTTTACCAAGCCATGTCGTCGACGAAGATCGAAGACGCACGCCATTTCTTTCGATTGGCCGCATTGCAGATCCGCCGCGAATTGATCGACCTGTGCCGTCATTACCGGGGCCCCCAAGGTCAGGGCGCCCATCATGTGACCCAGGCCGGCAACCAGGACGACGGTGACGGTCGCGCGATGGCGTTCGATCCCGGTGACGCCGCCGCCAATCCCGCGGAATTGCAAGCCTGGAGCGATTTTCACGAATGCGTCGATCGACTGCCGGGCAAGGAACGCGAGGTGTTCGAATTGTTGTGGTACCACGAGCTGAAACAGGACGAGGCGGCCGAGCTGCTGGGAACATCGACGCGAACCATCAAGCGGCTGTGGCGTTCGGCAAGGCTGATGTTGCATGAAAAGCTGAGCGATTCGACACGCCAAAGCATCGCGTTGTGATGAACGTGCCCTCCGAAAACGACGACGAATCACGACAGCAGGTGATCGATGAGCTGTTGGACGTGTGGGAGGAAGCTCAGGAGAACGGCACCGATTTGAGTGTCGAGGAACTGTGTCGATCACATCCGGATTTGATCGCCGAGGTTCGTGACAAGATCGCGCGGTTGGCGGAGATCGATGGACGCATCGGTCAAGGCATGCCGATGTCGGATTGGTCTGATGCGACGTTGCCGGTGCGGACGACGATCGAGGAACTGGAGTTCTTACAACGCGGCGGCTTGGGCGCGGTTTATGTCGGCGAAGACATGACGGCACACCGGCGTGTGGCTGTGAAGTTTTTGCACAAGCACTTGGTTGCCGATGAGGTTTGTCGTGAACGGTTTCTGTTAGAAGCCGAGGTGACCGCGCGGCTGGAACACCCCGGTGTGATTCCGTTGTACGGCGTGGGGCGGACGACCGATGGTGACCCTTTCTATGCGATGCGTTTTATCGACGGCCAATCGATGGACGACTTGATCGCTTCGTTGCACAGCCGTGACGATGAATCGAAAACCAACCCGCTGGAAACCGACCGGCGCTATCGATTGTTGTTGAATCATTTTGTTTCGGTCTGCAAGACGGTTGCCTATGCCCACAACCGTGGCATCGTCCACCGCGATATCAAACCCGCCAATGTGATGTTGGGCAAATACGGGGAAACGATCGTCGTCGACTGGGGCTTGGCGATTCCCGTCGTCCGCGATGAACCGTTTCGTCAAAGTGGGGAAAACACACTGATGCCCGTGCAATCGGGTGACAGCAGCACGTCCGGGCTCGGTGCGGGAACGCCGGCGTATATGAGCCCCGAACAGGCGTCGAAGCTGGCCCCGACCCCGGCCAGCGACATCTATAGCCTGGGAGCCACGCTATACAAAATTCTGTGTGGGACGACGCCGGTGGATGGCGAATCGGTGGTCGAGATCAAAGAAAAAGTGATCGACGGACGGATTCGACCGGTCAAAGACGTTCGCGGTGCCGTGCCGGCGGCCCTGGCCGCGATCGCCCACAAAGCGATGTCTCTGCAGCCCGCCGATCGTTATCCCACCGCGCTGAAGATGGCCGAGGACGTGGAGGCGTTTTTAGCCGACGACCCCGTATCGGCTCATCGCGAAACTTGGTTCGGACGATTGTTTCGTTTGGCCCGGCGGCATCGGGTGGCGACCCAGATTGCATTGATCGCATTGGTGCTGTTTGGGGTGTTTTCGGCCTTCGCGTTCTTGACCTTGGGGGCTTATGCGACACGGGAGACTTTCGCGCGTAAAGCTGCCGAAGCCGCGGAACGTTTGGCGGATGAAGCAAGGAACAATGCCGAACAATCACGGAACAATGCCGAACAATCA
This sequence comes from Crateriforma spongiae, assembly GCF_012290005.1. Lineage (NCBI taxonomy): Bacteria > Pseudomonadati > Planctomycetota > Planctomycetia > Pirellulales > Pirellulaceae > Crateriforma > Crateriforma spongiae. Next base: position 33,542 of record NZ_JAAXMS010000002.1, on the reverse strand, counting down.
CGGCGGGCATCTCTCGGGGCGAGTGCACAGTTCTTGGCGCAATCGATCGGCAATCAAATCGATTTGCGTTGGCGGATTTTGGAATCCGAGGCGTCATCGGGCGTCTTGCGAGACTTGGTCGTCGAACTGAATCGCAAAATCAAAACCGCTTCGCCTGATCCCGAACGTGGGGCTGGTGCCGTGGTGCTACAGGAACTTGCACCGGAGCAGCCGGAGCTTCAGAACTGGTTGCAGGATCGATTCATCGAACATCAGAACGCGGTGAAGACAGAGTCCTGGTACGTGCAAAGTGTTCAGGGGATTCAGATCGCTCGGGTCAAACGAGAGCCCAGTATTGGTCGCAGCTATCGACATCGTGATTACTTTCACGGGCTGGGGTACGACCTGACACCGGAGGAGGCTCGGGACGTCGGTCCGCTGGCCGGACGCATCGTTCACATGTGTGCCGCCTACAAAAGCACCAATTCGCACACCTTGAAGGTGGCCTTTGCCGTCCCCATCTATGACGGGCCTGCCGAGCAGACCGATCGTCGGCGAATCGGCGTCATCGGGATGGCGGTTGAACTGGGCGATTTTGCCATGCGAGACAACACGTGGTTGGTCGACACACGGGTGGATCAGTACCAGAAACGTCGCGGGTTGCTGTTACAGCATCCCGAATTGGGACTGCAAAACGAAGACGATCCGCCACGATATATGGAAGACGCATGGGTCCAGCAAGCTTTGCGTGGACGCCGGATCAGAATGCGGGACCTGAATCGCGGGAATTCGCATGATCAGGAAGTGATGGTGACCGAGGTGGCTGATCCCATCGACGGTCGGCCTCGGGTGGTCGCGACCGAACCGGTGATCATTCACGGCCGACCCGATGACGTGGCCGACACCGGCTGGATTGTGGTGGTCAGCGACCAGGGGTGATTTCGCGCCCGCTGAGCACGAATACCGTTTCAAGGATCAGAAAACGGCCGAAATACGGGCGAATCTGGCCTGCTGGGCGTTCTTTGGCAGGGGGGGGGGAGCACACGTGTTTCTTGAAGAAGTTTCACGATTTTTCCGCCGGTCTTGTCCCCTTGGCGGACCGGGTCTCGCCAGGAGGAGTGTTCACCACCACCAAACACTCTGTCACCCGGAGACTATCCCATGCGTGCTTCCAATGTTTTCGCCACTGTTTGTCGTTTGACCCTTTCGATTGCCGCCGTCGCGGTGATCGCCACCGCCGCATCAGCACAAAGTGCCGGAACGATCGTTGATGTCGGTCCGGGATTCGCCGGGGCGGATGCGTCCGCCAGCGGCCAGTGGACCCATACCGACACGGAATCTCGCGTCGGACCCGGCGGCAGCATGGGACGCGGCTTGGCGATCGGTGCGGGCCCCAACGGTTTGTCATTGTCCCATTCGATTGGGGTTAACAGTGGCGGAGTCGGTCTTGGGCACAACTTCAACCTGTCGATCGGTCGCGGAGGAACGCACGTCAGCCACGGCGGCGTGCAATCGACCGGCGGAAATTCTCGCGTCATCGTCGGCGGCCAAACGAATCATGGATTCGGCAACATGGGCGGCGGCAGCACGGCGACCGGTTTCGGGAACCGAACCCGCGCATTCAGCCATTCCAAGACTCGCAATTTCTTCCGTCGCTGGTAATCCGGCCAGCCGACCCCGATCCGAATACATCTGACCCAAAAACACTCAATTAAGGAAACCAATCATGATTCGCCTGACTCTGCTTTCCGTCGCTGCCCTTTCGTTGGTGTCGATGTGCTGTGGCCAAACGCCGTTGTTCGATTCCCAAGGCAACGTGAACGTCGATGGCATCCGTCGGCAAGTGATGTCGCAAGTTCCCGCCGCTGCGATGGCCGAGGACGATGACCCAACTGATCATCGTCCTCACGACGCGGCCGCCGAATCGTGGGGGCTGCAACTGACGACCGTTCCCAATTTATTCCGCGGTTGTCACGAGTCATTGACCTCTGGCGGCGGATTGCTGGTGGTCGATGTGGTTGCCGGGTCACCCGCCTATCAGGCCGGAATTCAGCCGCACATGGTTCTGTTGACGTTGGACGGACACGTGCTGCGTGACGTTTGCGAAATGCCGCCGGTCACCCCCGGCATGCGATTGACCGTTTTGACCGAGGACGGCGTACGATCGACAACGATCCGCCATCGTCCTTTGATCGAAGACACCCAGTCGTCAGTCCACAGCGTGTCGGTCAGTAATATGAACGGACACATCCGCATCGACGCGACTGTATCGACCGATGAGGGGCCGAAACAAATCCGGCTTAGCGGTACCGCTGGTGAAGTCGATCGCAAGATCGAAGCTTTGCCCGCCGACGTGGCGCGGCAGCTTAGAAACAGCGTCAGCTACTGATTCGATATCAACGAACGCACACCTCAATCGACCAATCACCGTCCGCCATCACGGTCGGACGTTCATCGGCCGGTGTCGTGTCTTGCCCAAATAAGGGAAGGACACGGCATCGGCCTTTTTTCGTTGGGTCAGCGTCTTGCTCGGGGCTTCGCGTGCCGGATGTGATGGTCAAACGCCATGCAGATCAGCATGGCACAAAAAATCAAAAAGGTTTGTCCCCTTGGGAGTTTCGCGCCCGCTGTGTGAAACGTGGGCCGGCGACAAACGATAGTCGCGGCCGCAACTTCACCATTTCAGATTTGTCCGCAGTGTCGGACAGAACCATCAGGAGTCACCGACCGATGAAACGCTTCTTCAAAACCTTCGCGATCCTTGCCGCCGCCACCACCGTCTCGATCGTCGCCGACGACGCATCGGCTCAAGTTACATCCAGTGCTTACTCCACCGGCGGTGTCGCCCGGTCGTCGGCATCGGGCAGCGGAAACGTTCGACTGAACGCATCTGCCGCGGCATCCAACGGCGGGTACGCCAACGCACGGATGACCGGATCGGGATACAACGGCGGACGTGCGACGGGCAACGCGATCGCCGCCAGCAACGGTGGTGTGGCGATTGCCAACGGTCGCAGCGTCGCCAACGGCTGGAACGCACGGTCCAACAGCAACGCGATTGCCGCGTCGAACTACGGCACCGCGATCGCCAACGATTCGGCTCGGGCGTACGGTAATGCTAGTGCCAACAGCATGAGCGGTGCGTTCACAACCGGCGGCGTTTCGATCGCCAATGGTAGTGCGGTCGCTCGCGGACGCTGGGGCGGACGTGCGGTGGCCAACAACACCGCCATCAGTGCCGTCGACTACGGCGTTGGGGTGGCCAACGGATCGGCACGATCCAATGCGATGTTCGGCGGCCGTGCGATCAGCAACAGCGGTGCCTACAGCGTGGGCGTCGGCGGCTTCCGATCCTCCGGCGCATCGGCGAACGCGGGAGCCATCTTCGGCGGCCAAAGCATCAGCAACGCGTACCACTTTGGTCCCTGATCCGGGACGAACAACGAATCAAAAACTTGAATCAGTTCCCGACGGCGGGGCATCGCACCATCGCGATGCTTCGCCGTTTTTTTGCGGAATTATCGCGTGACGGCGTTATCTCAATCGACGTTCACAGCCCGTAACGTTTTAAGTAACGCTGCGTTTCGTTGACGTAGTGATTGTTTTGGTCTTGGCTTTCAAAACTGAAACGGTCCGGCGACGGCGCCGTGATCGGCTTGAGGGCGTACAGTTCGATCAGGCTGATCAAATGACCCGGTGCGACGACGTTGGCGTCCGGTGCCGTGGTGGGTGCGGCTTCACCCTCTTTCGTTTCCGCCGGTGGCGGATCGCTGAAGAAATAGATGCGTCGAGGCAGACCGCGCCCGAAGTCCGTTTCTGTGTCGCCTTGGGTGGCAATCAGCATCCGCATCGATGTCGGGCACAAGGATGGCCATTGGTCGCGGCCGCTGGATTTCAAAATCGTTTCTCGGACGTCACTTTTCAGTTCACCGCTAAGCACCAGGAACGTTTGTTCGTCGTCGCCATCGTCCTGGCTGGATTTCAGTTTGAATTTGCCGGATTGCAGCGTCAGGTCGTAGTCGCGTTGAATCGATTCGACCAATTCGACCAAGCCGCCGACGACCAAATGGGGTGCCGGATCGACTTGGATACCGGCGTCGCGGATGCGTTGTTGCAGGATGCGTACGTCGACCCGCTTTAGAACCACACTGCCGGCGATCTCGGTTCGGGTCCACGCCAGGCGGCCGTCGCTGATTTGTTGCAACGTGTGTTTGCCCGCCCCGTCGTGCATGGTGACTTGCAGGTTGTAGTGACCGGTGCCCTGCCCCGCTTGTTCGTACAGACCGACGCCAATGACTTCGCGTCCGGAGGTCCAGACGCGTTTGCGGATTTGCGCGTTAAAGGCCGGGCCGTACATCAAGCGTTTCAGCACTTGGTCGATGACCTTGGTCGCACCGGGATCGGAGCGGTTTGGGATGCCCGCCGACGCATTTTCGGTGCCGGCGTGTGCGACCGGATGCGACAGCGACGTGGCCGATGCGCTTTCGGCGGCACGCGAAGAAGCCGGCGTCACCCAAACGAAACCAAGGGCGGCGAAAACGAGCCAAGACAGGGATGCGATGCGTGCCGGTGAAACAGATCCGTGTTTCATGGACGGGTCATCGGCGTCATGACTTCTGTGCGGATGGATCTTCATGGGGCGGTTGTGCCGGTTTTATCAAAGAAACCGCGGGCTTGATGCCGATGCTGTCCCAAGCAGCCGGTCTGTGATGCGTCGGTGGAGGTTAGTGATTCCTTCGCCCTCAAGTCCAGCCGGATCAGATTCACACCATTGTCACCACCGACGTGGCTCGCGATTCATGGATGGACGTGTGCGTCAACGCGAGCGGCTTCGGCTGCGACCCAAGGAACTGAAACCGATTTATCGGGGGGAAATGATGAAACGATCCGTCACCCATTTGTCGCTGCTGGCGGCCGCGGCGGTGCTCGCCACCGGATGCGTGCCGGTTCGCCACAACCTGCCGCCCGAGCAGCGGTTGATGCAGCCCGGTCCGGGCGTCGGCGGCCCAGGCCCCGGCGTGTTGGCACCACCGATGTATGGTGCCACCGCACCGGCACCGGGACCCGCATTGGCAGCCAGTGAAAACGATGCTGCCGCGAACTTGGCCAAGATTGAAGACAGCGGCAACGGCACGATTGCCCAAGCCAGCTACAACGTCGGATCCGAATGCGGTCCGGCCGGCTGCGGTCCCGCACCGGGCCCCGGCCTGTGCGGCATCGGCGGCACCAACATCCCACAAGGCGGCGGCGTCATGATGGGCGGCGGCCCGGCGATGCCGATGCCCGTGCCCGCGACCGTTCAAGTTACTTTCGGACGTCCCGACGGGATGCAAGTCCGATATGACGCCAGCGGTGCCGGCATGTTCGACAGCGAACCGCTGATCGTTCCGGCACGCCAGAACTTTCCGCAAGGCGGACTGTATCGTCTGAAGCTGACGAACATCCCCGGACGTGAAGGCGTTGAACTGTATCCGACCGTTGAATTGGCGTACGGTAATCCCCGAACCGGTGCCTACCTGGCGCACAATTCGATCCCGCTGCAGTTCACCGATGAAGACTTTGACCAAGTCTTGACCGGCAACTTTGTGACCAAAGTCATCTACCTGCCGGATCCGGAGTTCCAAGGACCCGCCCTGGCCGGCATCGACACGCTGGTCAGCACCCGATTGGATCCTGGCATCGACCCGATCGTCGAAGCGGACAACCGCGGTTCGATCCTTGCCATCATCCGCTTGGGTGACAAAGACATCGAAATGGCTGGCGGATCGGCCGGCGGATTTGGCGGACCCGGCTTGGGTGCCCCGATTGCCGGATTGCCCGCTCCGTTTGCACCGGCCATGACCGATGGCTGTGGATGTTCGGCCGACGGCACCTGTGCCCCGACCGCACCTTCGCTGCCCGGGATGGTCGCCGGCTACAACGCTCCGCAATACGGCATGCCGATGACCGGGACCCCGATCGGATTGCCCGGACCGCCCCACATTCCGTTGGGTGCACCGGCCGGCTTGAAGAAGCACACCATCAAGAACCACACGCCGATGCACATTCCGCGACCGGTGGAACACCTGAAGATGAACGTGCGTCAGCAACCCGGTATGAGTTATCCGAACCCGGTCAGCCGCGTGCGGATCACCGAACAGAACATCCACCCCGGTATGCCTGCCGGTCGACCGCTGCACTACAAAGCCAGCCAAGAAGTAGATCCGAACTGTAACCAGTAATTCTGGTCAGACAGTTCAACGTGACAACCGAATCAACGCGGTGTGGCGATCGACCGCTACGCCGCGTTTTTTTATCGAAACCAATTGATGCTTGATCGGCCCGGCCGAATGATTCGCTCCGGCCACGAGACACAAGGGACTGGGATGCACCACGACATCAGTCTGCATCGCGACTCGGATCGTCGCCGCGGCGGCATCCGCTGTTGGGCGGCAGGGATCGTTTGCTTGTTCAGCTTGGTGGCGATTGGCTTGAACGCAAACGCCACCGATCCGTCGCAATACTTGTCGTCGGCCGGCCAGCATCGTGTGTTCAGCGCCGACGCCCAACCTGGCATGATCGGTTACGGCCGCAGTTTGGGCCACGGACCGATCGCCGGCTACTTTCAACCGGTCGCGTTTACCGGACCCGACGGAGTCCAGTTCGCACTAAGCCAAGGCGGCACCTTTGTTTCGCCCGAAGACCATCTGATGGCGGGATTGCAAATCGGCCGGGTCTATCGGATGCGAATGACGGGATTGCCCGATGCCGAGGGCGCCGAACTGTACCCCAGCGTCGAAGTGATCGATCGGACCTATCCGCCGCCGGGATTAGAAACGACCTATCCGATCCAGATCGTCTTGGACCGAGCCGATATCGACGAGGCCATGGCCGGCCGGATGGTGACCAAAGTGATCTATCTGGAAGACCCGCAAACCGCGTTCGCCGAACAAGAAAAGCCGGACACCGGACGCGTCATTGATGTCGGTCTGCCGCATGACCCTTTGGAAGTCGCCGACCGATTCGGACGCCCGGTCGCCATCGTTCGCATCGGCACGCTGGCACCGCCGTCGTCGCCCGTCCTGGTGCCTCAGTTCTTTTTCGGTGATCCGACCTGGGCGCCGATCTATCAGCCCGAAGTCGAACCCGTTCCATGATGAAGCTTCCGACGATGAACGATTCTGCCAACGAACGGTTTAGCGTCCCCGGCCGATTGACGTCCCACGCCATCACGATGCGGCGATGGATGCGTTGGATTGCCTGTGGCGCTGTTGCTTGTGCGACCACCGGCTGTGCCCTGCCCCAAAACATGCGGGTGTTTTCGCCGGCAACTGAAACGGAAGCTCAATCATCGGGTCAGCCCGGTACACCCGTTGCAAATGCGCCGGAAACGAACACGCCGGCAACGAACACGATGGCGACGGCTACCACCGGAATGGCTGCTTCGGCGCCCACGAATCAACGTCAAACGGCGGCCGACGTGCGACAGGTCGGATACACGGCTTCGCTGACCGATTTGCCAATGGATGAATGCCAGTCGACACTGGGGCAGCCCTGCGGACAATGCAACGCTTGTGCGACAGGCCAAGCCTGCACCGAGTGTGGAAACAACGCATGCACCGTTTGCCAGCCGCACGGATATACCGCGCCGCCGGCGATGTACAACGCCTATGGAATCGATCCTCAAGAATTCTTATGCGATGGCGGTGACGCCAACGCCAAAGCGTTCCTTCGTCAAGACGACACGATTGCGGCCTTGGACCCCGAAGACACGGTCGTGCACTTCACGAACCGTCACGGACAAATTGAATTCGCCGAAAGCAATCGTGTTTGTTTGTACGCACCACGTTTCGCCTCGGTGCGGCGGGTGACCGGTGCATCGGCAGGTGGACGGGTTACCGGCGCGGTAGGCGTCGCCCAACCCGTGGGGCCGGAACGGATGAACTTGGATCAACCCGGTTTGGTCGTTACCGATACCACGGAAATCGGCATGGCCGACACGGCTCGGCGGATCGACGCAATGCGTGACCGCAACCGTGGTGTTCCTGTCGATGCGGTGTTGCAACCGATCTTGACCGCCGACGTGTTTGCCGTCTTGGCCAACATTCGTGTGTTGGATCTGACCGAACTGCGTGACGCAGATTTGGCTTTGCTGGAACAAGCCGCGACAGCCGCGATCGCTTGGTCCATCGAAGAATCGGTGGAAGTCGCTGTCCAGGACTTGAAGCCCCCGGTGCTGAACCGTTCGCAAACGCCGCGTGGCTTCACCGAGTACGACTTTGGCGATGGCCGTTTGGTGATCGGCAAGTTTGCCGACAAGCATCACGCCCAACCCGGCGACATCGTTGAATTCGCACTTCGTGTCGACAACGTCGGTGACGGTCCGGTCAGCCATGTGACGGTGACCGACAATTTGACGACTCGCTTGGCCTACATCGACGGCAGCCAATCGGCCAGTTGTGAAGCGGACTTCGAAGTCGTGCAAAACGATGTCGAATCGGCACAACTGATTTGGACCATTCGCGACGAACTTGCCGTCGGCGAATCCGCAATCCTGCGATTCAAGTGTCGCGTTCGCTAGGAATCCCGCCGGCATACGCTCGCCTTCCGGGTCCGATAAACTATCGGGAACGTTTCAGCGGTCGCATCATCCCTGCGTCGGATGGCTGCGACCCGTGTGACCGATAGATCGTGACCCGTCCGATTGCACCGTATGCCACGCCTCGCTTGTTCGTTTTTTCGGTTTGCCGTCGCGACCAATTGGATCGCACCCGTCTTCATCGCGTTCGTTCTGATTGCGACGGGATGTCGGCCGAATCGAAAGGATTTGGATACCGATCACGTCGTCCGCCAAGTTTGGGAAATCGACGACGTCGCGTTCGGCGATATCGTCCAATTTGAAAACGTGTTTTGGGAACCCGATGACACGATTTCGCTGCGGCGAATGATCATCGACGACAACTTGGTCAACGGTCGCGACGTGCTGGAAATCGGCACCGGCACCGGGTTGTTGGCGATCGTCTGTTTGCAAAATGGCGCTGATTCTGTGCTGGCGACCGACGTCAATCCGGCGGCCATCGCCAATGCGAGATACAACGCGGCCATGCTGGAGACGGAAAAAAATTTGCAACTGCGATTGGTGCCCAAATCGTCGCAAGGGGCTTTTGACGTCCTTCGTGATGACGAAGCATTCGATGTGATTTTGTCGAACCCGCCTTGGGAAGACGGAACCATTCATGAAGATCTGGATCATGCGTTTTATGATCCGGGGTTCGCACTGATGGATTCTCTGTTGCAAGGTTTGCCCAAGCGATTGCGCCCTGGCGGACGTTGCCTTGTCGTCTATGGAAACGTGTCAGCCATAAAACGGTTGCGCGAACAGTCGACGGATCGCGGGATCGACTTCAAGATTTTGGATGAACGAAGTCTGGACGATCTGGAGGAGAACTTCCTGCCGGGCATGTTGATCGAACTGACGCCCCAACCTCTCGACGCTAAAACGAATCGCTAAGGTGGTGTCAAGACACAAAAATGCTACTTCCAGAAACACACGAACTGACTTGCGATCGCCGTTGTGCTGCTACTAATATGAAATCATAGGATTCACCGAGATTTCATTTCCGGCGTGCCCCAGACGCCAACTTTTCATTCCCACGGTTGGACCTGCCATCGATGATTCATTACACGTGCGATCGATGCAAACGAGAAATTGATTCCATTGACGACGTTCGGTTTGTGGTCCAGCTGGAGATCAAACCTGTTCGTGAAGAGTCGTTCGCACCGCTGTGCGACGAAGTCGACCATCTTTCGGAATTGAACGAGATCTTGGAAACGGCACCTCCGTGTGATTGCGGTGATGACAACGCCACCGGCCATCGCGAGAGCTTTGATCTGTGCGGCGATTGTTACGAGCAATTCCGTCGAAACCCGCTGGGACGTGAATTGAGCTTTGCGCTCGGTTTCAGCAACAACTGAATCGACGACACCGGTATCAGTTCCCTCGGTCGGATGCCCCGTCGGTTCGATTGGACACCAGACGCTCAGCTTGTGACGAAGGGGTGTCGACGGGCTGCGTTTCAATGGCCGACAGTTCGTCGCGTTTGTCGCAGTAGGCGATTGCCAACACACGCAAATCGACGGGCAATCGACGCACGGCGGGATTGGTGTAGGGGTCGACGTCGGCTTGCAATAGTCCCTCCAGCCACTGGTCGCGATCGTGATGACGTGCACCATCGGACGCGTTGGCTAGATGATCCATGGTGGATGCCAGGCTTTGCAGCATCGCGGGGAAGCCGCCGCTTTGATTACGCATCTGTTGCCATTGCGTGGTGGCATTGCGAAGTTCAGCTTCGGCATGGAACAAATCGTATGCCCATTCCTTTGCAACTTGATTGTCGGGCCGATATGCGGCGACGGTAAAGTGCTGCGCCGCAACGGTTCTTTCGACCGTTTCGAATCGACCAAACGGACGCGTTTGACGTTTGGCTTCGATGAAGACGTCGAATAGTCCGGCCTGCCAATCGTTCGGTACCTGGTACGTCACGGTGAAGCACTTTTCACCTTCCAAGATCTGTTGGCGGTCATGACGCAACTGGTAGTAAACGCCGCGCCCGTGTCGAATGGTTCCCGCCGCGGTGATCGCACGCAGTTGAGGAAGTTCCCGAAACGATCGTGATTCGATCGTCTTGTTGATGTTGTCCACGCCCGCATCAGCGCTGGCCGGGCCATAGCTGACCACGCTGGCAAGACCGAATGATTCGCTGTCTTCCTCGGTCACTTTGACGTCGATCGATCCATCCAGATGACTGGCACCGGATGTTTGCGGTGAATAGTCTCGGACGACCAACCGGTCGTTTCGTGGGATCAACCGCAGCGTCCATTGGTCCATCGGGCGATCATGAATCGACGGGACGATCGACGATACTTTCAGCTGAATCTGTACGACCGATGCATCGTTTGGGTCGACGGTGTGCGCGGCGACGACCGGGTGCAGGTCAAACTGGACGGGGCGGGTGTCCGATGCGTCGACGACGTCGATCGGAAGCCAGCCTGGTGAAAGCAAGGTGACCAATGCGATCGCGGACAATGATCCAAACGATGGCGGCAAAGTGGACGGGGAAACCGATGGCATGATGCGGTACTCCATTTTTCGCACGGACCGGGTGGTCTGAAAAATAGGAAACCGGATCCTCCGGTTGGTCATGGATGTCGACGATGCGATTCACTGATCAAACACCACCGCGGCACGGGACGCGGCGATGATTTGCCTTGGATACGCAGCGAATGCTTGGTCAACTTCCATCGACGAAAACGCTTCGGTGTCCCTGAAGCGTTGGTTGATGTTGTTCGACAAAAAGACGATACCGATTCGCGTCGGATCGTCCGGCACATCAACGGTACGGCGTCGCGCCGCCAAAGTCATTGGCGTGTCGGTTCAACGGATCCTTTTCACGGATTCATCAAAGCTGAGGTTGGATCGTGAAACGTAGTCCGGGCATGCGTCCGGCGATCCGTGCTGGCGGGTCGATGGATCTCAAGCGATATCATGTGAAACACCACACATCGCTTGCGTGGACATTCCGCACTACCCAACAAAGGGTGTCCGGCTATGGGATGGACATTTGGTCGGACGTCCATCGGACATCGGTGATGGATCCGTTGTGCTGGCGATGTGTCAGTCCGCTGGATTCAGCAATGGGGTCGCGCGCGTCAGCTGTGCATTCGTGGCAGGTCGCAGCCGCCGGCGATGATCTCGGCTTCTTGGGCCGATAATTCGTCCAACCGCTGGCGGACATCGTCGCGAGGTTGGAAATGCTCGGCGATTTGCACGTAGGTGGTGTGATGCCGGGCTTCGCTTTCAAACAGGCCGGCGTAAAAGTCGGCCAATTCGCTGTCACGCTGCCGAACATGGTCAGCCAGCAAGCGGAACCGTTCGCAACTACGCGCCTCGATTAGCGAAGCGACCAGCAAACGATCGACCGCACGCAGCGGTTCACTGGGACGGACCAATTGGTTCAGCTTGCGGCCGTAAGGGCCCGACGCCAGTCGGCGAAACGGGATGCCTCGAGCATCCAGGACGTCCAACACCATATGAAAGTGTTCGAGTTCTTCTTCGACGATGCGAGTCATCTCCACGCACAGCGGCCGATTGTCCGTGTACGCGTTCATCAAGTTCATCGCCGTCGAGGCGGCTTTGCGTTCACAGTGGGCATGATCGATCAAAATCTCGTCTAGCGATTGGTCGACTTGGGCCAACCAACGCTTTGCCGATTCGGATTGCAGGTGAAGCATGATGAAAGAGTCGCCGATGGATAAGCGTCAAAGAAATCAAGATCGTGTTTTCAGGCGTCCCTTCGCCCGCCATTGAACGGATCAGCTGAACAAGCCTTCGGCGAACGCCGCCGGGTCGAACTTCACCAAATCGTCGATGCCTTCCCCAAGTCCGACGAACTTTACCGGCAATCCGAACTGTTCGCGGATCGGCAGGACCACGCCGCCTTTGGCGGAACCATCCAACTTTGCCAGGACGATGCCAGTGCATCCGGCCGCTTCGCTGAAGCCTTTGGCTTGGCTGATCGCGTTTTGACCGGCGGTCGCATCAAGCACCAACAAGACCTCGTGCGGTGCGGTTTCCAGTTTCTTTCCGATCACGGTACGAATCTTCTGCAGTTCCTGCATCAGATTGCTTTGGGTCTGCAGGCGACCGGCCGTATCGATGATGGCGATGTCGGCGTTGGTTTCGACGGCCTGCTGGACGGTTTGATAGGCGACACTGGCCGGATCGGCTTGGGGTTTGCCGGTAACGATGTCGCATCCGATTCGCTGGGACCAGATCACCAATTGCTCGACCGCTGCGGCGCGGAATGTATCGCCGGCTCCCAAGACGACCTTCTTGCCCGATTGGTGAAAGTGATTGGCAAGTTTACCGATGGAAGTGGTTTTTCCGCTTCCGTTGACGCCGACGACCAGGATCACGGTGGGCGGTTGGTCGGCGGTTTGAATGTCGGTGTGTTCTTGTTCCAGCATCTGCCGAGTCTGGTCGGCAATGGTCTGCAGGATTTCGTCCAGTTGAACGACACGTCCGCGGTACTGTTTGGCGATTTCATCGCGGATCTTGGCCGCCGGGCCTCCGCCCATGTCGGTGCGGACCAGTCGGGCGAAAAGCTGTTCCAGCAAGGCGTCGTCGACCAGGCTGCCTTCGCTTTTGAACAGGTCGCGGATGTCCGTGTTCAGGACGCGACGTGTTTTTTGCAGCCCGCCCCGCATTCGAGACAGCAATCCTCCCGATCCACCGTCGTCGGTGGACGAGGTCGGCTGGGAAGATTCCTTGTCGGATTTCTTTTCGGAACGCCAAAAGGCCATGGTCGATCACTCGGGCATCAAATTGGGGATCAAACGGCATACTAGGGCAAACAGTTTGCCCGAACGACGAAATCACCGAAAGGCGGAGCGACAGGAAGGGGGAGTGGTGTGGTCGATCGATCCCCGAAACAGACTGGGGCTGCTCGGAAAAACCGATGAAATCGGATCAATCGGCAAGGTCAACGGAGCTCGTACTGAACGAACCGCCCGGTGCCAAATCATCGCTCAGTTTTCGAACAAATCCCTGAAGCGTCCGGTCGGAGGTCGATACGGATTCCTGACGTTAGGGTGCGGAAAGAATTGCATCGATGTCGGACGAACGAGGTCACGGACCACATCCGACAGCCTTTGTGATTCAGGCCGCTGGCCGAAGAGACAACTGTCTCGCGGACCGACGCGACGGCTTTCCCGTAAAGCTGGGCGTGAAGGGTCCAACGGGGATCGATCGAGCGATCAGAACCCGGTGCCACGGAAGGTGCCCTGCGACCACTACGTTTCACGAATGGGGAGTTCGGAACTAATGAAACTTTCTAAACTTGCAATGCTGGCGGCGTTGGCCTGTGGCCTGACTGCCGGGCAAGCTATGGCCGGCAACGGCACGATTGCTCAAGTCGGTTGCTTCAGCGACAGCTGCGACAGCTGTGATCCTTGCGGCGAAATCACCTGTGGTTGCGAACCGGTCGGATGCGACCTGGGTTGCGACAGCGGATGTGACAGCGGCTGCGATTCGCTGGGCTGCAACCTGGGCGGACTGGGACTTTGTGGCGACTGCTGCCACGACGATCCGTTCACGCTGTTCGGCGAGTACGGCGGAATTTCGGTCGGCGGATGGTTGCAAATGGGCTACCACACGGCTGCCCTGCCGCTGTTCAACAGCCGTCCCGATGAAGTTCAGCTGCACCAAGCTTGGTTGTACGCCGAAAAGGCGATCGACACCTCGTGTGGTTTCGATATCGGTGGTCGCATCGATTACATCTACGGTACCGATTCGCAAGACACCCAAGCGTTTGGTATCGCCAACGATCACTGGGATAACGGCTGGGACAACGGTGCCGATTACGGGCACGCCCTGCCCCAGTTGTACGTTGAAGCTGGCTACGGCGATTTGTCGGTCAAGGCCGGTCACTTCTACACCATCATCGGATGGGAAGTCGTTACCGCCCCTGACAACTTCTTCTACAGCCACGCGTACACGATGTACAACAGCGAGCCGTTCACCCACACCGGTGCACTGGCGACGTACAACGCGACCGATGACCTGACCTTCTACGGCGGATACGTCTTGGGCTGGGACAGCGGTTTCGAAGACAACGGCGATGCCTTCTTGGGCGGGATTTCGGCCGGTCTGACCGACAACCTGACGGTCACCTACGCGACCGTTGGCGGACGTTTCGGTGATGGCAACATCAACCGCGTCGATCCCGGACCGCCAGCAACGGTCGGTCGTGGCGAAAACGGATACATGCACTCGATCGTCGCCGACTACGCGGTCAGCGACAATCTGCAGTACATCTTCCAGTCGGACCTGTTGGACACCGAAGACATCGACGGCGCGACCGTTCGTGACACCTTCGGCATCAACCAGTACCTGATCTACTCGATCAACGACTGCTGGGCTCTGGGAACTCGTTTCGAGTGGTACCAAGCGGACGCCGGCGTGTTCAACACCGACAACGACGTCTACGCTTGGACCAGCGGCATCAACTACAAGCCGAATGCCAACGTGATCATTCGTCCCGAAGTCCGCTGGGACTGGGTTGATGGCGATCCGACCGGAATTCTGGAGAACGATGACGACGACCAGTTCACCTTCGGTATGGACACGATCTTCCTGTTCTAGGCCCCAGTGGCATAGATACAGAGGCTAGGTGTACGGAATGTGGGCTTTGGCCCGGGCGAACCACCCTTCACAGGTGTCTTCGGCCCGGGCGTCCGGCCGCGAGGAGTTCGGTGGCAAGCAACGCCACCGGTGAAACTCCCCATCCGCCCCGGCGTCTTGTCGCTGTCAACTGAACTGCCTGGAGGAAGCTTCAACGTCTTCTCCACACGACGAATTCCTGCTGATCCGACCATCAGGCAACTCGGGCCGGAACGACAGAAAGCTCTGACCGATATCTTCGACCGCGTGTCATCCATCTCCGGTGACACGCGGTTTTTTTATGCGCCGATGGATCGGGGCGATCGGCATCCGCGATCGGGCCGAGGGAAACTTCGCTTAACCGGCACAGCTTGCCAAATTCCGGCCGTGAAGGACAAATCGTTCGCACCAGTTCCAACACTGCGATGAACTTTGACGAATTTCCCGGTCGATACGCTCCTTAGGAAATTCGCCGGCGTCGATTCGGTGGCTGAGGAATCACGTTGATTCTTTCAGGTGGAGACCACACGAAAGACGCCGGTCTGGCCCGCCGTGAAACAGGACACGACGTCCTGGAATGCGGCCGGCAGTTGTTGCGATGAATTCCGCGGCCAGGAATCGGTTTCCTGATGCGGATTGTTTTGCGTGCTGCCAAACACATGGATGGGGAGTCCAACGGATGAAATTGAGCAAACTCGCTCTCTTGGCCGCGATTTGTTGTGGAACAACCGCATCGGCCGCCGGAGTGCAATCTGGTTACTACCAAGACAATGGTGTTCAACAAGTCGGACACTGTGAAACCGGCTGTGACGTCGACATGTCGGCTTGCGACATGGGCGGCTGTGATGGACTGCCTTCATACGGCTGTGACAGCGGATGCGATAGCGGCTGTGGCCTGGGCGGTGGATGCCTCGGTGGCGAATGCGATCTTGGCGATCCCTTCACCCTGTTCGGTGAATACGAAGGGTTCAGCATCGGTGGTTGGGTCCAAATGGGCTACCACACCGCCGCTTTGCCGCTGTTCAACAGTCGGCCGGACGAATATCAGCTGCACCAAGCTTGGTTGTACGCTGAAAAGGCGATCGATACCTCCGACGGTTTCGACATCGGTGGTCGCATCGATTACGTCTACGGTACCGACTCGCAAGACACCCAAGCGTTCGGCATCTCCAACAATCACTGGGACAACGACTGGGACAACGGGACCGATTACGGTCACGCCATGCCCCAGCTGTACGTCGAAGCTGGCTACGGCGATTTGTCGGTCAAGGCCGGTCACTTCTACACCATCATCGGATGGGAAGTCGTTACCGCCCCTGACAACTTCTTCTACAGCCACGCGTACACGATGTACAACAGCGAGCCGTTCACCCACACCGGTGCACTGGCGACCTACAACGTCGGCGATCACGTCAGCGTGATGGGCGGATACGTCTTGGGCTGGGACAGTGGTTTCGAAGACAATGGTGATGCCTTCTTGGGCGGCGTTTCGGTCGGGCTGACCGATAGCCTGACGGTCACCTACGCCACCGTTGGCGGACGTTTCGGCGATGGCAACATCAACCGCGTTGTCGATGGTGTCGTCGGTCGTGGCGAAAACGGATACATGCACTCGATCGTCGCCGACTACGCGGTCAGCGACAATCTGCAGTACATCTTCCAGTCGGACTTGTTGGACACCGAAGACATCGACGGCGCGACCGTTCGTGACACCTTCGGCATCAACCAGTACCTGATCTACACCCTCAGCGACTGCTGGGCCGTGGGAACTCGTTTCGAGTGGTACCAAGCCGACGCCGGCGTGTTCAACACCGACAACGACATCTATGCCTTGACCAGCGGTGTGAATTACAAGCCGCACGCCAACGTTCTGGTTCGTCCGGAAATTCGTTGGGACTGGGTCGATGGCGATCCGACCGACATCCTGGAAAACAGCGATGACGATCAATTCACCTTCGGCATCGACACGATCTTCTTGTTCTAAGCTGCCGACACTCGGGTGACTTGCCCGAGAATTGTTCGCCCGGTTGGAACCGGCAACGATCGAATGAATCAGGCCACCGTCCAGATCTCCGGATCTGGACGGTGGCTTTTTTTGTGGGGTTCAGGGGCCCCGAGCCATATCGTCTCGCCCGACGGGCGGTTGGGGGGCAGCCTGGACGCGCCCATCAAGTCCGTCGTCACCGCTTGTCAGGACCAGCCGGTGATGCGGCCGACCGCCAACTTCTTAAGCAGCTCTGTGTTTGTGGTGTCCGTTTTTCCCTTCGGAGCGATTAGTGCAAAGTCCGCGATTTGCGGGTCCAAATAGATGTCACAGGCCGCCGGTGCCGGTGTGCATGCTTTTTAGGCGTCGGGGCGGGCGGTGCTGCCTGTTGCTTGGGCAGTGAGGGGAGGCTCCTGAGGGCTGTTCGGACGGTCTTTAGAAAAAATTCAAAAACCTAAGTGCTTTGCCTTCAGTGACTTGTGATTCGTTTTTTGATTTGGCACACCCCAGTGGCTCGCAACGTGCCAAGCAGAACCGTCGAGCGTTGATCAGAAGATACTTCCGTCGTCGGCTTTCGAGCGATTCGATGGATGGCCCGGGCAGGGGCCGACGGTGTGGATCGACGGAGATTCGCTCATCCGTTTTGTTTTCGAAGCGAGCGTAAGGCTTCACTCGTGCCGCTCGCTTCAACCAATTCACATCATGTGTTGAAGGCGAGATTTGATGAGAAACATGTTTGGAGCCAATTGGCTCGTGATCGCTCTCCTCGTGGGGATGTTGGGGGTCGGTGCGCCGCTTGCGACAGTTGCTTCGGCTCAGGAGGATGCCGCTTCGGTCATGGAGGCCGACGCAGCTGACGCAGGCGGCGACGCCGATTCAGCGCCGGCGGGTTGGAACGCCGGTGATGAGGTGTCGGCCCTCAGCTACGACGATGCGAACGATTA
The DNA here is from genome assembly GCF_012290005.1 of Crateriforma spongiae. Classification (NCBI taxonomy): domain Bacteria; kingdom Pseudomonadati; phylum Planctomycetota; class Planctomycetia; order Pirellulales; family Pirellulaceae; genus Crateriforma; species Crateriforma spongiae. The sequence goes on along the minus strand of NZ_JAAXMS010000002.1, from coordinate 15,436 downwards.
CACGATCAATACGTTGATCATGTTCGTGTGTGCCGTGTTGGTGTTGTTCATGCAGGCCGGCTTCGCCATGGTCGAAGTCGGGATGAACAGTGCCAAGAACACGGTCAACATTTTGGCCAAGAACGTTATGGACCTCTCGGTCGGCGTTCTTCTTTACCTGTTCATTGGGTACTCCTTGATGTACCCGGGCAGCTGGATCGCGGACGGTTATCTGGGATCGCCGTCGGCGTTCATCAGCCGTGACGCCCAGGTCGAAGAAGTCGACGGTGCCGAAGTTTGGGCCGCCGCACCGACCTACAGCGATGGTGCCTACGCTAGTAACTCGGCTGACTTCCTGTTCCAGGTTGCTTTCGCCGCGACGGCCGCAACGATCGTTTCGGGTTCGGTTGCCGGGCGGATGAAGTTCGGTGCCTACTTGGTTTACAGTGCGATTCTGACGGGCTTGATCTATCCGATCAGTGGTGCCTGGAAGTGGGGCGGTGGTTTCCTGGATGCCATGGGCTTCCAAGACTTTGCCGGAAGCGTCGTGGTGCACGCGGTCGGCGGCTTCGCCGGCCTGGCAGGTGCAATTTTCTTGGGGCCGCGTTTGGGCCGCTACAGTGCCGACGGAAAGAGTATTCCGATCCCCGGACACAACATCGCGTTCGCCGCTTTGGGCGTCTTCATCCTGTGGATCGGATGGTACGGATTCAACCCCGGCAGCCAGTTGACCTACAGCGGTGCAATGAACGCCGAAGCGACCACTTACATCGCTCTGACCACCACGATCGCGGCTTCGGCCGGTGCAGTGTTGGCGATGATCTTGGGCTGGGGATTGTTCGGCAAGCCCGACCTGACGATGGCGTTGAACGGCGTTTTGGGTGGTTTGGTGGCGATCACGGCCAACTGTGACCGCGTCGGCCAGTTCGAAGCTCTGGTGATCGGCGGCATCGGTGGTGCCCTGGTCGTCTTGGGTATCGTCCTGCTGGACAAGCTGAAGATCGACGATCCCGTCGGTGCATGGCCGGTTCACGGTCTGTGCGGTGTCTGGGGCGGAATCGCCACCGGCATCTTCGGCGACATCCCGGCCGACGACATGACCCGCGGCGGATTCATCACGGTTCAAGTCATCGCGACCGTCGTGATCTGTGTTTGGGCCTTCGTCACCATGTCGGTTGTCTTCGGTGTTTTGAAAGCCATCGGGATGCTGCGAGTCAGCCCTGAGGAAGAACAAGCTGGCTTGGATATCTCCGAGCACGGCATGCACGCTTATCCGTCCGATGCGGTCGCCGGCGGGGCGATCGCCTAGGGCTAGGCGAATAATGGGAGCTACCCACCGCGTCCCGTCGCCGGTCGATTCGAATTCGACGGCGGCGGGGCACCCGGTTGGGCTCTATCGCACGCGAAGTGCAACGGAATTGATAAGTGTTCGGGTTCCGACCGAACCGTTTTGCTGAACATCGAGACGTGACGGCCTTGGCCACACGTTTCGCTTGAACTTCTCGGCTCTTGCCTGGGCCAGAAGGGCCCCGGTTTCCCGCATCGGATGTCCGCCTCATCCGATGCGGGTCGGGGTTTTTTCATGCTCGGCTCGCTAGGCCGGGCTTTTTTTATGCACGGATGATCCGCGTTTCCGGGGCGACTGTTGCTGTTGGCTGGACCGATCGCGTCGGCGGGCCAAAACTTTCCGGTGGCATTGCCGAGAATCCGTCGCGGTTGGGACCGACGTGCGTGTTCACGGCCCATGCACTGCGGCGAATCAAAGCAACGCTTGTAAGTTTGAATCGCAAGGTCCGGAAGAATGGCTTGGTCCCCCGGTCCCCTTGCCGATCCATGCCCGCTGGTTTCCACTGTTTCACCCGTGCCCATTGACTGGCCTGTGCCCAGCCGAGGTCGATTGTCCGAGCCGTCTCGGCATTGATTGGCAGCATCCGAACGGCCCGGTGTGCATTCCGACGACCTGTTCTCCGACGACCTGATCGAACGTGAAACTGATCATTGCCATCATCCAGCCGACCAAACTGGATGCCGTCAAAGAAGCGTTGACCAACGTGGAAGTGCACCGATTGACGGTGGTCGATTGTCAGGGGTTCGGTCGCCAGAAAGGTCAAACCTCAGCGATCCGCCCGTCGACCGGTGGTGTCAGTCTGGTGCGGAAAGTCCAGCTGCAAATCGCCGTCAACGAAGACTTTGTTCAGCCGACGGTCGATGCAATTTTGGCCGGGGGGCGATCCAGCGAAACCGGTGAAATCGGTGACGGCAAAATCTTTGTCTTGCCGATGGACGATTGTGTCCGGATCCGAACCGGCGAACGCGGTCCGGAAGCGATCTGAGCGCTGGCCCTGATCGGTGCCGTTGGGGAGAGCTATGCGTCCGGCGTGTTTTCGTGGCCGGCGGCGTCTTCATCGGTTTCTGCGATGTTGGGCTGGACCACGGCCGTGCCCTGGCTTTCTTTCTGGCTCAAGCGTTTTTCCCAGCGACGGCGTGCCAGTTTTTGCATGTCCACCTCGCGGTCATGCTCGTCGATGATTTCCAGGTCCAGCAAAGTTTCGACGATGTCTTCCAGCGTGACCAGGCCGACGACACTGCCGTACTGATCGACCACGATGGCGATGTGATGGCGTCCCTGCAGCAACTGGTCCAGCAGGCGTGGCAACCGGACTTCATCACGAACCGTCAGCAGCGGACGGCGATAAGTGGTGATTGGGTCGGTGTCTTGGCCGCGTGCCTGGGCCAACAGCAGGTCGTCTTTCAAAACGAATCCGGACACGTGGTCCAATGTGCCTTCGTAGACGGGAATTCGAGAGACCGACAGGATCGATTCCAGGGCCAGTGCTTCGGCCACGGTCGACGATTCGCTGACCGCTAGGACCACGGCGCGGGGCGTCATGACCTCTTGTGCCGTCACGCGGGGAAACCGAATCATCGAATCAAAAATGCGGTGTTCGTTGGCTTCCAGAACGCCTTGTTTTGCACCGATTTTGGCCATCGCTGACAGTTCTTCGCGAGTCAGCGTGTGGTGGGACTTGCCGCCGGAAAGCAGCCGTGTCAAACGCTCGCTCATCCAAACCAGCGGATACAGGATCCAAATCAGCCAGCGGACGCTGGTGGCCACGATCGGCCCGAGCGTCCGCCAGTACAGGGCCCCGATCGTCTTGGGAATGATTTCGCTTAACACCAGGATCAACAGCGTCATCACTGCGCTGGCGGCTGCCAGGTACTGGTCCCCGTAAAGCCGGACCACTTCGGCACCCACGCCGGCCGCACCGATGGTGTGGGCAATGGTGTTCAGGCTGAGGATGGCCGCCAGCGGGCGATCAATATTGTCTTTAAGATCTTCCAGGCGTTTGGCGGCCTTTGGTTTCTGCTGGCCCAGCGTCGCAATGAACGACGGGGTGATCGACAGCAGTACGGCTTCGGCCACCGAACAATAGAAAGAGCACCCGATCGCAAAGAACAGGTAAAAGATCAGCAGTCCCATATCGGCTTTTGCACAGGAGGCACGCGAATTCGATCCGTCCGCTGCCGTGGGGATGGCGATGGCGGAACAACCAGGCTGCGCGAAGGATACCAGATTCGATCGCGCCGGTCCCCTGCCCTGTTCGCCCGCCGGCGATGCGTCTTCGCGACCGATCCCGCGTCGCGTCAATCGGCGATGTCCCGGCGAAACGCCAGGATGTTATCGGGGTGTCCCAGGATCAAAAGCGTTTCACCGCTGTGGATCTGGTCGTCGCCGTTGGGATTGAACTTTAGGGCCGCACCGTCACGTTGGATTCCGACGATCAACAGGTTGCGGGACTGAAGCGTAACGATCGATCGAATGGTCCTTCCACACATGGGGCTGCCCGTTGGTATCAGGACTTCGTCCAAATCGATGTCTTTGAAACTGGACTCGGTGACCACGTCGATCAAATCGGCTGTCGACGGCCGGGCGACCAGACGCGTCATCTGTTTGGCGCCGACGATCGTCGGCATGACCACGCGATCGGCACCCGCCTGGCGAAGTTTCTTTTCGGTGGTGACCTGCTCGGCGCGGGCGATGATGGTGAATTTGGAATTCAAACCGCGGCCGGTCAATGTGATGAAAACATTGTCCGCGTCATCGGGCAATGTGATCACCAGTGTTTCCGCCTTGGCGATCCCCGCCATCGTCAACAGGTCGTCGTTGGTCGCGTCGCCGTGCAGGGTCAAAAGACCCGCTTCGCTGGCGGCGGCAATGGCTTCTTCGTCGATGTCAATGATGACCATCGATCGCGAAGCATGGCGTAGACCGTCGACCAGATGTTGGCCCATCCGACCGTAGCCGCAAACGATGACATGTCCGTTCAGTTTGGCGATTTCACGATTCATTCGCTGGCGTCCTATCACGCGATCAAGTTCGCCCTCCAGTATCATCGAAAACAGACCGCCGAACGTGTAAACCGATGCGGTCATTCCGAACACAATCACCAAGACGGTGAACCATTTCACCAACGCGTCGGATTGACTGTGCTCGCCATAGCCGACCGTGCTGATTGTGATCACGACCATCCAAACGGCATCGGACCATCCGTATCCTCCCAGGTACCGATAGCCCAGCACGCCGATGAAGACCACGCCGGCAAGGATTTTGCCGCCGCTGCGAATACGGTCCAGTGGCGTTACCGAAGATTGAAAGATTGCGGCCGGGCGCGCCATGTTGTCTCGGTCGGTCTGGTTTGTCAGGAATCGGCTGACAACACGATGGTAAAGTCAGGACGTTCGATTTGTCGCATCGAAAGGCGCCGAAATGCCGCGGGGTGCGACAATTTGACTTTCGTTTTGAGGGTGAATCCGCTGCGTCTATCGCAGATAACAGTACAGACTGTGGTGAAGTCGTCACGTCACATCGTTACACTATCGCCATCATCGCAACGGACGTTGGGATTCTTTCCTGATTGCCCACTGCGTGCGTCAATTTGGCGCGTCGGGCAAGTCGTCTCAAGGACGCTTTCCCACACTGGATATCAACCTTTGTCTTGCTATTGTCCCCTTCGTCGAGGATCACTTGGTGGCCACCGCAGAGACCAGTCTAGACCCGAGCGACCCATCCGGTCCGTTTGAATCTGGCCAGACATCCGCCGGGCGTGCGTCGGAGCACATCGAATCGTTTTCGTACGATGACGATATTTCCCGCAAGTTTGCCGTCGCGACCATCGTTTGGGGATTGATCGCGACGATCGCCGGTTTGGTCGTTGCCTTGTTGCTGGTTTTGCCCAAGGCCTTTGTCGGCCTGGAATGGCTGACCTTTGGTCGTCTGCGACCGCTGCACACCAACGCGGCCATCTTTGCCTTTGCGGGCAACGGGATTTTCGCGGCGATCTACTACAGCACCCAGCGACTGTGCAAGGCACGCATGTGGAGCGACGTGCTCAGTCGTCTGCATTTTTGGGGTTGGCAACTGATCATCGTCGCGGCGGCGGTAACGTTGCCACTGGGCATCACGCAAAGTCGCGAGTACGCCGAATTGGAATGGCCGATCGACTTGGCGATTGCCGTGGTGTGGCTGGGCTTTTTCGGTGTCAACTTTTTCATGACGTTGATCAAACGTCGCGAACGGCACTTGTACGTGGCGTTGTGGTTTTATATCGCAACCATCGTCACCGTGACCGTTTTGCACGTCTTCAACAACTTGGTCGTGCCGATCGCGGCTTTCAAAAGCTATAGCGTTTACGCGGGCGTCCAAGACGCATTCATGCAGTGGTGGTACGGGCACAACGCGGTGGCGTTCTTCTTGACCACTCCGTTTTTGGGCCTGATGTATTACTTCTTGCCCAAGGCGGCCAATCGTCCGGTGTTCAGCTACAAGCTGTCCATCCTTCACTTTTGGTCGTTGGTGTTCATCTACATTTGGGCAGGCCCGCACCACTTGCACTACACCGCACTGCCCGAATGGGCATCGTCCCTGGGGATGTTGTTCAGCGTCATGCTGTGGATGCCGTCTTGGGGCGGAATGATCAACGGCCTGCTGACCCTGCGTGGTGCTTGGCAGAAGGTCGCCGTTGACCCGGTGCTGAAGTTCTTCGTCGTCGGAGTGACGTTCTACGGAATGTCGACCTTCGAAGGTCCCATGCTAAGCGTGAAAAGCGTCAACGCGCTCAGCCACTACACCGACTGGACCATCGCCCACGTGCACTCCGGTGCACTTGGTTGGAACGGCATGATGACCTTCGGTATGTTGTACTGGCTGGCCCCGCGGTTGTTCCAAACCAAGTTGTGGAGTGTCAAAGCGGCCACGCTGCACTTCTGGATTTCGACGATCGGAATCTTGATGTACATCGTGCCGATCTACATTGCCGGTCTGACCCAAGGTCTGATGTGGCGTGCCATGGACGAAACCGGCCAACTGGTTTACCCCGACTTTGTCGAAACCATTTCATCGATCGCCCCGATGTGGTGGCTGCGTGTGGTCGGCGGGGCCTTGTTCGTCGCCGGCGTCGTGCTAATGGTCGTCAACTACTTCATGACTTGGTTGTCCCGTCCGTCGACCTATGAGGTGCCGGTCTATCAGGCACCGCGTTTGGCCAAGCAAGCGGACTATCGCGAGCCGGCCGAGGTCAGCGAAGCGATCAAAGACGCTCCGATGCTGGAAGCCGCCAAGAAATTGGACACATGGAGCCGAATGGGTTGGCACCGCCGTTGGGAACGATTGCCGGTTCGGTTCACCATCTTGGTCACCCTGGCCGTTGTGATCGCCAGTTTGTTCGAAATCATTCCGACGTTCTTGATCCGCAGCAACGTTCCGACGATCGCCACCGTTCAGCCTTACACGCCGCTGGAGTTGGCCGGACGCGACATCTTCGTTTCCGAAGGCTGTTACAACTGTCATTCGCAAATGATCCGCCCGATGGTTGCGGAAACCAAACGCTATGGCGAGTACAGCAAGCCGGGCGAATTCGTTTACGACCACCCGTTCCAATGGGGCAGTCGCCGGATCGGACCCGACTTGGCACGCGAAGGCGGCAAGCAAAGTAATCTTTGGCACTGGTTGCATTTGGAAGACCCACAAAGTGTCAACGAGGCGTCCGTGATGCCGTCGTACGTGCACTTGCTGGATACGGCCATCGATTTCGACAAGATCACCGATCGTGTTTGGGCGGCCCACATGTTGGGTGCCCAGTACGATGAAGAGCTGACCAACGCTCCGGAGATTGCACGCAAACAAGCCGAATTGGTGGCCGCGGACATCGTTTCGCAGGGCGGCCCGATCAAACGCGGCGAATTGATGACGTATGACACACAAGCCGTCGCGTTGATCGCCTATCTGCAGCGAATCGGCACCGACATTTTTGCGACGCCAGAAGCGGATGATTCGGCGGAGACCGATGGCCCCGCTCCGGGCGAAGTCCCCGAAGACGTCGATGCGATTCCCGAAGTCGCCGCCGGCCAAGCGGATCCGCAATCCGATGCCACCGGCTGATCCTGTCAACGATGCTTGCCGCCCTGCCCCATTGCGATGCTTCCTTGGGTTGCATGCCCGCCTGTCCTTTCGGTGGCGGGCGAGATATTCGGGCGGTGGCGGCCGGTTTGACACTTTCACTTTATCTCCTAGCCCCATCCCCCCAGTTCATCGCCATGTTGAAAGACGTGATTCGATCGGTCGACTACAGCGACTGCGCCGAGATCGCGTTGGCAATGTTTGTCGTCGCCTTCGCAATGATGGTCTTCGCCGTGCTGCGTCTGTCACGCAAGTCGGCCGACCGGTTTGCTTCGATTCCACTTTCCGATCAAGTGAAGGATCCTCGTGATGAGTAGTGTGACCCCCGAGACGCCCGATGCTGGCGCGGTGCCGGACGATCCGTTGACCGGTCATAGTTACGACGGCATCCAGGAATTCGATAACCCGTTGCCGGGTTGGTGGAAGTGGTTGTTCGTCGGAACGATGTTGTTTTCGCCGCCCTACTTTTTCTATTTCCACAGTGGTGTGGAAAGTCGGACGCGTGCGGCCTCCTATGACCGTGATCTCGCAAAGAACTTGCAGCTTCAGTTTGCCGAGATCGGTGAATTGAAAGCGGATCGTGAGACCGTGGTGAAATTCCTGTACAAGCCCAACTGGCTGCAGGTCGGTAAGGTCGTCTTCAAAACGAATTGTCAGTCATGCCATGGCGCCGATGGTGGCGGTTTGGTCGGCCCGAATCTGACGGATGATCATTATAAGAACGTCCGTGAGATTGAAGACATCATTGGTGTGCTGCAAAACGGTGCCGCCGCTGGTGCAATGCCGGCATGGAAAAATCGTTTAAGTACAAACGAACTGGTGCTTGCCGCCAGTTATGTGGCCAGCATGCGTGGGACCGAAGCGGCGAATCCTAAAGCGCCCGAAGGAAACGTGATCGCGCCCTGGCCAGATCCGCCGGCGGAACCCGACGCCCAATAGCAATCACCTTAAGGTCGCCGGTAAGTGATAGGTCGCCGGTAAACGACCGTGCAATGATTCCGAATGCATGCGGTTGGCGATCAACGAAGTTTTGAAAATCTGATATTCGTCGTAAGACACAGTCATGAACGCCCCGTCCCCAATGTTGGAAGCGCCCGAACATGTGCTAAGCACGTTGGAGGGCGACGGGTCACGTCGATGGCTGCGTCCCAAGTTGGCCAAGGGGCAATGGTGGCGTCGACGACAGATTTTGGCTTATGTTTTGATCGTCGTTTTCGTGGCGTTGCCGCATTTACGGATCAACGGACGGCCGCTGATCTTGTTGGACATTCCCGCACGTAAGTTCGTGCTGGCCGGACACACGTTTTTGCCAACCGACACGGTGTTGTTGGCGTTGCTGTTGGTGTCCATTCTGATCACGATCGTCTTGTTGACCGCTTTGACAGGACGCGTTTGGTGCGGATGGGGATGTCCGCAAACGGTCTACATGGAGTATGTGTTCCGACCGATTGATCGTTTTTTTGAAGGCACCTTGGGACGTGGCGGAAAGCCCAAGCGAAAGGTGACCGGTATCCGGGCGGTGCTGCGGTTTCTGGTTTACCTTGTTTTGTGTATGGCGTTGGCCCACACCTTCCTGGCGTACTTTGTTGGTACCGAACGTCTGGCACAGTGGATGCAAAGCAGCCCGTTTCAGCATCCGATCGCTTTTGTTGTCATGTTCGGGACCACGGGGTTGATGCTGTTCGACTTTCTGTTCTTTCGCGAACAGATGTGTCTGATCGCCTGTCCCTATGGACGTTTCCAATCGGTGATGTTGGATCGGCACAGCTTGATCGTCGCGTATGACGAAACTCGTGGCGAACCGAGAAAGAAGGGTAAGCGTGATGTCAGTCTGCCGATCGCCGAACGTAGTGCCGGCGATTGTGTGGATTGCAATCAGTGTGTGGTGGTGTGCCCAACGGGCATTGATATTCGTGACGGCTTGCAGATGGAATGCATCAATTGCACCCAGTGTATTGATGCCTGCGATGACGTGATGGACCGCGTTGGTTTGCCCAAGGGGTTGATCCGCTACAGTTCCCAGGACGCCATGGCGGGCAATCCGCTGCGGTTTCTGCGGATGCGAACGGTGTTGTACCCGGCGGCGTTGGTCGCCGTGCTGTCGATCTTCTTCGTGGTGTTGTCAACGAAGTTTGCGTTCGACGCGCGATTGATCCGGTCGGCGGGCAATCCCTTTCAAAGGGGTGCCAACGGCCAGATCGTGAACAACTTCCGCTTGCGTCTGTGGAATCGAAGCGAAGACAATCAAGACTATGAGTTCCAAATCGTTCGGCCCGAAGGAGCCTTGTTGGTGCAGCAAGAAAATTCCGGCGCCAACCTGGACCCCGGTCAAACGGAATTGATCCCGCTGACGATACAAGTGCCTCCGTCCAAGTTTGGACCGGCGGGCCAGTGCGACGGTGAAATCGAAATCACCGACGGTGCGGGCAATCAACGCACCGTGACGACAAAACTGCTCGGACCTCGCTGAGAAAGCGAACAGGTGGATTGCAATGGTGAAAAATGACGCCAATTCGAAAGCAGCGTGGCGTTGGGGATCAATGGTCGTCGCTTTGTTGACGCTGCAGGTCGCCCTGGGGGTCGTGGCGATCTTTCTGGCCACCGGCGATCGTTCGGTGGCGGTGGTCCCGGACTACTATCAAAAAGCGCTGGATTGGGACAAACAGGCGGAGCGAAAACGTACATCGGAAAAACTGGGCTGGACCTTCACGGTCGCTGAGATTCCCGCGGGCCAGTCCGGAAACGGGCTGATGTTGAAGTTGTTGGATGCAGACGACCAACCGGTGGCCATCCAAACCGGTACGGTGTCGATTTACCATCACGCCCGCGCCGGGGATGTGCTGCAGTTTTCCCTGGATGAATCGATGACGGCAGACAGCCCGTTGGCGTTCACCGAATGCGTGGATCGTGGCGGTTGGTGGCAAGTCGAAATCGATGTCACCGATGACAGCGGCGCACGGTACGTCGAATCGCGGCAAGTCTTGTTGCAAGGGCCGGCATCGTCGGAGCAATCGTCATGACGGCTTTCCTGGCGGCAACCGTTTTGGCCAGTGTCTTGGGCAGTTTGCATTGCGTCGGGATGTGTGGCCCACTGGCGATCTGGGCGACCGATGGCCGCAGCCGAGGTACGGCACTGGTGGCTTATCATCTGGGACGTTTGACGACGTACCTGTCCGCCGGACTGATGGCGGGGCTTTTGGGGTCCGCAATCACGATCGGTGGTGATGTCGCGGGATTCCAAATGCTGGCGTCCAAGTTGGCCGGGATGTTATTGATCGGCATGGGGTTGTGGCGAATTTTCGGTTTGCTTCCTCGCAACCGATTGACCGGCACTCGGGAAATCAAACCATCGAAAATTGCCGGTCTGCTTTCAAAGGCCAAGCCGGTTTTGGCATCGCGTGGCCCGATCGGCAAAGCGTATCTGGGCGGCCTTTTGACGACGTGGCTGCCTTGTGGTTGGCTGTATTTATTCGTGCTGATGGCTGCGGGCGCCGGCACGGTTCCCGGCGCGATGGCGACGATGACGGCATTCTGGATCGGTACCTTGCCCGCACTGACCGCCGTGGTTGTCGGGGCCGGAACGCTGATGAATCGGTCTCGCGTGGTCATGCCGATGCTTGCAGCGGTCTTGTTGGTGCTGACCGGTCTGTATACCGCCACCGGTCGCGCTTCGGCGGACTTGGCGTCGATGCAACCGCCGCGATTGGGTGACCAGCCCAGTGCCCAGGAAGTCTGGTCCGCCACCAACGACGAACCGCTGCCGTGTTGTCACCCTGAGCCTTGAAGGTCAACGACGCAATGTCGACGATCATTTCGCAATCAGGCGATGCGACCGGTGCCGCGGACCGCGATGCTTCGGCCGACAGTCAATGCATCCACTGTGGCCTTACGACGCGACGGCCGGCTGATGCAAACGGCAATGTCTTTTGTTGCCACGGTTGTCAGGGGGCGTACGAGCTGATCCAAAGCTGGGGACTGGACCAGTATTACGAACTGCGTGATGTCGACGGTGACGCTCCGTGGGAACCGGAATCGGTCGACTACTCGGATCTGGATGATCCGCGGCTGATGGGACGATCGGCGCCATTGGTGGTTGATTCCGATGACCAAGTTCCCCTGTTGAAGTGCAAACTGGCGGTCGACGGTTTGCACTGTGCCGCCTGTGTGTGGCTGCTGGAACGTGCACCGGAACGTGTGCCCGGCTGGGTTCGCTCGGGCGTCAACTATCATCAACAGACCATCGAAATAGTTTTCGATCCCAGTTGCCAGAAACTGTCCCACATTGCCGACCGGGTTTCCAAACTGGGGTATCACCTGTCCCCGCTTTCCGATGGGGATGACGACCGCAACCTGCGCGAAAGTCATGGCCAGTTGATCGATCTTGCGGTGGCCGGGTTTTGTGCCGCCAACGCAATGTGGGTTGCGATCGCGTTGTATGCGGGAAGCTTTACGGGGATCGCCGATAGCCATCAACAAATCTTGCGATTCGCCGGCGTCGGCCTTGGCGTGGTCGCAGTTATTTTTCCCGGTCGTGTGTTTTTCCAAAGCGCCTGGGCTTCGTTGCGGACCCGAACGCCACACATGGATTTGCCGGTGGCCGTCGGTTTGGCGGCCGGTTTGTTGGCAAGCTTGCATGGGCTTTTTGATTCCCAACGCGATGTCTATTTCGACAGCATTGCCTGTTTGGTTTTTTTCTTGTTGGCGGGCCGGTGGCTCCAGTCACGACAGCAGCGCCGCGCCGGGGACGAGGTCGCCGGCCTGATTCGGATGTCCCCGGTGGCCGTCAATCGCATTGACCCTGATGGCGTCGCGCAACGTGTGCCGCTAAGCGAAGTGATGGTGGGCGATCGTGTTCGTGTCGACGCGGGTGAAAGCGTTCCCGTGGATGGTCAGGTCGTCCAAGGGACATCGACCTTGGATCGTTCACTGTTGACCGGTGAATCCGTCCCGGTTCCCGTCGATGAAGGCGATCACGTCGAAGCGGGAACGGAAAACGTCCAAGGGGCGTTGACGATTCAAGCCACCGCGGTGGGCGGCGACACGCGACTGGCGGCCATCACCGATGCCGTCGCCGATGCCGCCGCCGCACGAACACCAATCGTCCAGTTGGCCAATCGTATCGGTGGATGGTTCGTCATCATCGTTTTGATGCTGGCGATGATCACCGGGGTTTACTGGGTGATGCATGATTCCACACAAGCGGTGTCGAATGTCGTTGCACTATTGATCGTAGCCTGCCCTTGTGCGTTGGCACTGGCCACGCCGTTGGCCGTCGCGGTGGCCGTCGGCCGCTTGGCAAAGCAGAAGGTCTTAGTGCGTGCGGGTGACTGTTTGGAACGCTTGGCGAAGCCGGGGACCATCTTCTTCGATAAAACCGGCACGCTGACCGAGGGGCGAATGAAAGTGACTCATTGGTACGGAAGCGATCGTGACTGGAACGCCGTACGGGCGATTCAGCGTCACGTGCACCATCCGATTGCCGCGGCGGTTCAACGTGGGCGACCGGGGGCGATAGAAACCGATGAATCCATCGATGGTTTCATTGCACACGTGAACCATCGTCCGGGACTTGGCGTCACCGCACGGGATGGATCACACGACTACATGATTGGAAATCGTCGCTTGGTGCAGTTTCCAAACGGGCATTCATTGCAAGGTTTTGTCGACGAAATTGAATCCAGCGGTAGCACGCCGATCTTTGTCGCACGCGACGGCGACATCGTTGCCGTGATGGGGATTGCCGATCAGATCCGCCAGGAATCGCCCGCCGTGTTGGCCAAGTTGCAGCGTTTGGGGTGGCAGGTCGGGATTCTGTCAGGCGATGATGCCGCCACCGTGGCTCGCGTTGCCAGCACGCTCAGCATCGCCAACGAAAAGGCTTTGGGCGGTCTATTGCCCGAAGACAAGTTGGCGGCGGTGGAATCGGCCAAGCGATACGGCCCCGTTGTCATGGTCGGCGATGGGTTGAATGATGCGGTCGCCTTGGCCGCGGCCGATGTCGGCGTTGCCTTACGTGGTGGTGCTTCGGCAAGCCTGACGGCCGCACCCGTCATGATCGGCGATGGTTCGTTGATGGGAGTGGTCCGATTGATGGATGGATCCCAGAAAACTCGTCATAGCATCCGCCGCAACTTCGCCGTTTCGATCGGCTATAACCTTCTGGCGGTGGCTCTGTCCATGGCCGGTCTTGTGACCCCATTGTTGGCCGCATTGTTGATGCCGCTCAGTTCCCTTTCGGTGATCGCAATGACTTTGTCGCAGCGCAAGTCCGACGAAACGAACAACGAGGTCTGTCCCCAATGAGTGTCCTGTTCATTGCCTTACCGGTCGCGATTGCCATGGGGGCCACGGCTCTTTGGGCCTGTGTGCGCTGTATCCGTGGCGGGCAGTTCGATGATTTGGAATCGCCCCCGATTCGGATGTTGATCGATGACGCGCCGTCAAGCAGCGATCCGCAGGATGCTACTTCGGCGGACGCCAAACGTTAACGCACCGGTTAATTGACCGAACGTAGCGACAACGTCCGTTTTCATCGCCCCTGGGTCATGGGGATCCGGCAAGCCGTGTTCTGCGACTGCTGCCAATACGGGCCAACATCGTCGCCTGTCGCTCTGGGTAAGCGGCGACCCGATCCATCGTTGGCGATCTGCACGGAATGCTTCAACCCGCAATGCAAGACGCCAGTTTTGGATGGCGTCGTCGAAACAGATCGGCCCGCGGCTAGAGCCAAAGCGACTCAGAGTTGTCGCCCGTTGCACCACCAATGCAGCACGTAGACCGAAAAGACCCCCGTCCCCTTAAATGTTTCCCGGTAGCCAGAAGCGTCCTGCGACGTGTCGATCAAGCCTTGTCATGGCCGTCGAATATCCATCGCCGAAGGCGTGACCATGCCAATGATTACCATCACAGAAGCAAGTACGCCACCGAGAACGACGCCAATAAAGACCTCAAACGGCGAGGATGCAAATCTTATTGTCGCGAGCAAGGACATGGGAAAAATTGCAACTGCAGCAACAAATGCAAGAAGTTGAGCAAGGCTAACAACAATGCGATCAGGTACGAATGGGCGAGACTCGGTTGTTGTGCTGGACATCTCGATTGCCTTTCAGTGTGAATAGTGGAACTTGGGCACGGCTTGTGGTGGATGCGTAACGGGAATCGGTCTGCAACGTCCCGCATCACCGGGTCGGGACGATTGGTGATCCATGTGTGAAAACGTGCTAACGCAGTTCCGGTACATGTGATATTTATCCGCTGTTATCAGTTCCCGCGCCCGCCGGACACGGACCGTAATTGATTGCCGCAGATACTGCAGTGTAGCAAACGACGCCATAGGTAGCAGCAAATGCGATGGCCCATCCAGCCATCTCCAGAGTGTCGTTCCACGCGTTCGAGTAAACGGCCATCTCCACGCGTTGACCAGAACGCATCATCGGATTGTATGCGTTGGTAGCGTAGTGAAGGCCCACGGCGTGCAGGAACGTCCATGCGATAGTCAGGACGTAATGCACGAAGATCGCCGCGGAGATGTTCAGGCGCAATCGAAGGTGAATCAAGCATGTGATCGCCGTCGGCGAAAGATAAAGCAAGGCGGCAATCTCCGATCCTCCTTTGGATACTTCGGCGGGGAGTGAAGCGAGGTGCAACGCTACCAAGGCGGTCACAGCGAGCAGGTCAATGATCCGGAAGCGGCGGAGTACCGTTGCCCGTGGTGGTTGATTGTTGACCTCCGTCGCGGCCACCAATCTTAGTGGAGTCTCGCACTGTGGGCATTTCATGAAGATGGCGACATTTTGATTTCAGTCGGACAACGGTCGCGTACACAGGGACGCAGGAGAGGATATTGATGTCACGAAGAAGCTTTCCACCGCGTCTCCGGTGCGACGCATGGTCATCCGTCACCAGCAGTCGGCTCAGCGTTCTTTGACACAAAACCGTCAGTCACCGATGGGCGCATGAGAACGACAAGCGTCAAGACACCAATGACTGTTCCAAGCGGCA